>NZ_FMUC01000022.1:0-95958 GCF_900100935.1 Pseudomonas sp. NFACC25 | reverse complement strand
AGTTACCGCTACGACCCGTTTGGGCGGCGCATCAGCAAAACCGTGGACGGCATCACCACGGAGTTTTTCTGGCAAGGCGACAGGCTGATTGCCGAGCACCATGCGGATCGCCATCGCAGTTATCTCTATGAACCCGATAGTTTTAGGCCACTCGCCCTGCTGGAAGGATTCGGCCCAAAAGATACCAAGCCCTACCACTACCAACTCGACCACCTCGGCACACCGCAGGAGCTGACCGCCCCCGACGGCGAAATCATCTGGTCCGCCCACTACCGCGCCTACGGCCAGATCAGCCGTCTCGACAAAGGCAAAATCGACAACCCGCTACGTTTTCAGGGTCAGTACTTCGATCAGGAAAGCGGGCTGCACTACAACCGTCATCGCTACTACAATCCGGATATTGGGTGTTACCTGACGCCTGATCCGGTGAAGTTGGCGGGTGGGATCAACGCGTACCAGTACGTGCCCAATCCTACGGGGTGGATTGATCCGCTGGGCTTAAGCACCTGCCCTGGTGACGAATGCAAGCCTAACGCTCCTCCTATTTTTCCGAAGCCTAGCGTTAACGAAGGCGCGCCCGCTCTACCTCAACTGCCGAGCACTCAGCGACAGGCGAGAATAGATGAACTGACAGAGGTAAATGCAAAACAAAAAGTACTGGGTTGGGAACAGGAATACGATATGCACTCGGTTGAAAAGCATGGCCCAGAGATACCAGACAACGCTTTAAGGCAACGATCTATTGATGGAACGAATCCAACCACAGGGGAGAGGGAAACTATCAGTTCCAGCTCCCAATTTAAAACCTGGAGAATGCAGCTTCACGCTCTAAACAAAGCCATGGGTAGGATGCAAAGCAATTCACCATCTCCTACAGGTCTTGATGGAGCGGGTAACCCAGTAGTTATAGTCGAGCTACCCGGAGCTGGACGAGGCTACAAACCTAACCGGCGGGACGCAAACGATCCTAAGTACATTGAAAACATGGACAGAGCGGAGGTCAGATTTGATATAAACAATCCAACTCGGCCATTTACCGCATTCCCTAAGTGAGCAGACAATGCTGAAATGCCCATTCATGAATACACCTTACATTCCTAACATTTCTCATATATTGGGAGCCTTATCGATATACGACCTTGAGGATACAGTTGGCAAAGAACTATGGAAGTACGACCCTAACAATGAGAAAGACAGAGAGATAATTATTATTTCTTTTGTCCTGAAGAAACTTATGCATTTGTCATACAGACATCGCTTCGTATTGATGTCTGCACTCCGAGATGTGCTAGACAAACCCGACTTTGACTTTTCGAAAGAATTCGAAAGCGATTACGACGAATACATAACTATGGCTTGGGACGAAACAGAAATCGCCGACCCTAGAGGCTTCTTCGCCGATATCTACCGTTTAGCCAATGAGGTCTGGAAAGACGACCTGCAAAAAGCCAGCCTCGAAGACCAGTCAACGTGGTAGCGCTACCATTCTCCCTGACACCCCAACGCCCCCTGTGGCGAGCGAGCTTGCTCGCGTGGGGCCGCGAAGCGGCCCCAGTCAAGGCAATACGGTGTTTCAGGTAGATTGGCGGTGTCTGGTTTAGGGCTGCTACGCAGCCCAACGCGAGCAAGCTCGCTCACCACAAGTGTTCGCTCACCAGGGGGGGGTTACGTTGCCCTTAGATCCCAGCCAACGCCAAGTCCATAGCAAAGTAAGTAAAGATCAAATCCGCCCCCGCACGCTTGATCGATCCCAACGTTTCCCGCACAACCCGATCCTCATCGATCGCTCCCGCCTGGGCGCCGAACTTGATCATCGCGTATTCGCCGCTGACCTGGTACGCCGCCACCGGCAGGCGCGAGGCTTCGCGGATGTCGCGGATGATGTCGAGGTAGGCACCGGCCGGCTTGACCATCAGTGCGTCCGCGCCTTCCTGTTCGTCCAGCAGCGATTCGCGCACGGCTTCGCGGCGGTTCATCGGGTTCATCTGGTAGCTTTTGCGGTCGCCCTTGAGCGCGCTGCCGCCGGCTTCGCGGAAGGGGCCATAGAGGGCCGAGGCGAATTTGGTGGAGTAGGCCATGATCGGGATATGGGTGAAGCCGGCCTCATCCAGCGCACGGCGGATGGCCTGGACCTGGCCGTCCATGGCGGCCGAGGGGGCGATCACGTCGGCCCCGGCGCGGGCAGCGGCAACGGCCTGCTTGCCGAGGTTGACCAAGGTCGCATCGTTGTCGACATGGGCGCCGTGCATCACGCCGCAGTGGCCGTGGTCGGTGTATTCGCAGAAGCAGGTGTCGGACATTACGATCATGTCCGGCACCGCGTCCTTGATGATCGAGGACATCCGCGAGACAAGGCCGCGTTCCTTCCAGGTGTCGCTGCCGTTGGCGTCCAGATGATGGGACACGCCGAAGGTCATCACCGACTTGATACCGGCACGGGCATAGCGCTCGATCTCGGCAGCCAGCTTCTTTTCCGGGATGCGTTGCACACCGGGCATGCTGGTGATCGGCACGAAGTCGTCGATGTCTTCTTCGACGAAAATCGGCAGCACCAGGTCGTTGAGGGTGAACTCGGTTTCCTGGAACAAGCCACGCAGCTCCGGGGAGCGGCGCAGGCGGCGTGGACGGGCTTGGGGGAACTGGCTGGTCATGGCTGTCCTGAAAAAGTGGCGGGAAATCTTTGGGGCGAAAGCTTATGCCCCAAGGCCCCGGCAGCACAAATGCCCAGGGGCCAACAGTGTATTGCGGGGGCCGTAATAATGTATTGATCTAGAGCTGTAGTCGCCCGTCGATGCACACCGCGACAGCGCCACCGACCCAGATTTCATCACCTTGACGTTCGACCCGAATCCGCCCCGCACGCCCCATGGCCGTGCCCTGGCTGACCACGTAGCACTCAGGCGCGAGTCCTTCGCCGAGCAGCCATTGTGCGACGCCGGCATTCAGGCTGCCGGTGGCCGGGTCTTCCTGGGCCCCGTCGCCTGCGACAAAGGCACGCACCTCAAACTGCGCGTCCACGTCGTCAGCCGGGTTGCAAGGCGCAATCACGCCGACGGCCAGTCCCAGCAGCTGCGAATAGTCCGGCTGCAAGGCCAGGACCTGATCACGGTCAGCCAGCATCACCGCGAGCCACCCCGCGCCATTGTCGACCCACTGGCTGCGCACAATGGCCCCCGGCGCCAGGCCCAATCCCAGGCGAACGCGCTCCAGCAACGCGGAGTCCACAGCGCCGGCGCGCATCAACGGCGGTGCAATAAACGCCAGTTCATCGCCTTGACGCCGAATACGCACCAGGCCGATTTCACACTCCTGGATAATCTCCTCGCCTTGGGGCACCCCACCCGCCTTGAGCCACGCATGGCAACTGCCCAGCGTCGGGTGCCCGGCGAACGGCAGCTCCTGCAAGGTGGTAAAGATCCTCACCCGGTAGTCCGCCCGAGCATCGCGCGGTGTCAGCAAAAACGTGGTTTCACTGAGGTTTGTCCATTTGGCGAAGTCAGCCATCTGTTGGTCGCTGAGGCTGTCGGCACCCAGCACGACGGCCAGCGGATTGCCCTTGAGCGACACGCTGCTGAATACATCCAGTTGTTTGAAATCGAAAGTCGGCATGCTTCAGCTCGGAATATTCAGGCCACGGATGACTGCCGGCCGGGCGACAAAGCCGTCCAGCGCGCGCAGTACGTTAGGGAAGTCGGCAATGCCCACCAGATCGCCCGATTCATAGAAACCGATCAGGTTGCGAATCCAGGGGAAGGTGGCGATGTCGGCGATGCTGTAGTCGTCGCCCATGATCCAGGTGCGGCCGAGCAGGCGCTTTTCCAGCACCTCCAGCAGGCGACGGGATTCCGCGGCGTAACGGTCGCGGGGGCGCTTGTCTTCGTAGTCCTTGCCGGCAAACTTATTGAAGAAACCCAGTTGGCCAAACATCGGACCGATGCCCCCCATCTGGAACATCAGCCATTGAATCGTTTCATAACGTGTCGCCGGATCTTCGGAAAGCAACTGGCTGGATTTTTCCGCCAGGTAGATCAGGATTGCGCCTGACTCGAACAGCGCCAACGGCTGGCCCGCCGGGCCGTCGGGGTCGATGATCGCGGGGATTTTGTTGTTGGGGTTCAGGGACAGGAACTCGGGGGAAAACTGGTCCTGGGTCTCGAAACTGACCTTGTGCGCCTCATAAGGCAGGCCCAGCTCTTCGAGCATGATCGAGACTTTTACCCCGTTGGGCGTGGGCAACGAGTACAGTTGCAGGCGCTCCGGATGCCGGGCGGGCCATTTGCTGTTGATCGGGAACGCGGCGATCGGGTTCATCGGGAAACTCCCTGGCGGAAAGCCCCCATGATAATCATCTGACCCACGTCCTGCATGGGTCATCAATGCGCAACATCAGCGGGCTATTATCCCCCGTGGGCGAACCAATACGCCCGCGTGCACTCTTAAGTGCGCTCAAACGGTGAATGGAGGCACCTCGCTGTACCGACACGGAATACCCGCAGGACGCCCCAGGCGTCATTGGGGCCAGGCTTGTCCGCCTTAACGTGACGCACGAAGACTCGAACCCATAATGACGATCAAGCCTCTGCGCCTTGTGCAACGACTGCAACACTACGCCTACATCCTGTTACCCCTTTTGCTGGTGAGCGGCGCCATGGTTGCCGCCCTCGACGCCCGGGAAAGCCGCGCCCAACCGGTGGACGGCGTGCAAACCCTGGTGTTCCTGCGCCACGCCGAGAAACCGGCCGGCGGCCTGGGCCAACTCAATTGCCAGGGGTTGAACCGAGCAATGAACCTGGCCACCCTGCTGCCGGAAAAATTCGGCAAGGCCAACTTCGTGTTTGCCGCCAACCCGACGCGCAATGTCGAGGAAGGTGAGCTGGACAATTCCTACAGCTATATTCGCCCGTTGATGACCATCAGCCCCAGCGCCATCAAGCTGGGCCTGCCGGTGAACATCAAGTTCTCGGCCAACGACACCAGCGACCTGGCCGACGAGCTGGTGGAAGACAAATACCACAATGCCACCATCTACACCGCGTGGTCCCACGGCTACCTGCCGGAGCTGATCAACAAGGTGGCCAGTGAGGCCTCCGGCGAAAAACACACGATTACCGACGACTGGTCCGGCAGCGACTACGACACGCTGTACGTACTGACGCTGACCTGGCACAACGGCAAAGCCTCGCTGCTCAGCCGCAACTACAAGCAAGGCCTGAACGACGGTGAAGAAACCTGCCCGCAGCCAACACAGGTGAGTGCCGATAGCTGAGGGCGTATGATGCACCGCTATTGACTCATCTGCGGACCCTCCTCCATGCCCAACCTCGCCTCCACCCAGCCCGTCCGGGGCTGGTCGTTCTGGTGGAAACCTGCCCTGTTCCTACTGGTAGCCTGTGTCGGCCTCTACTACGTGAAGTGGTCGCCCTACTACTTCAAGGCGTTTGTTGCCGCTGACAACCACAGCATCGGCGCC
The DNA here is from genome assembly GCF_900100935.1 of Pseudomonas sp. NFACC25. Lineage (NCBI taxonomy): Bacteria > Pseudomonadati > Pseudomonadota > Gammaproteobacteria > Pseudomonadales > Pseudomonadaceae > Pseudomonas > Pseudomonas sp. NFACC25. The sequence goes on along the minus strand of NZ_FMUC01000022.1, from coordinate 90,488 downwards.
TCGATCCTCAACGATCAACAAAGCTCGCCATTGGCAGCAGCGCTGGCCTACGCCCAGGTGTATTTCCTGGCGATCTGGAAGGCTGCCGTACTGGCGGTGATCCTCGGCTCGCTGCTGCAAGTGCTGATCCCCCGCGACTGGTTGCTGCGCCTGTTTGGCCGTGCCGGCCTCGGCTCGACCTTGCGCGGCGGGCTGTTTGCCTTGCCGGGGATGATGTGCAGTTGCTGCGCGGCGCCCGTCGCGGCAGGTATGCGCCGCCAGCAGGTGTCGGTGGGCGCGGCACTGGCCTTCTGGATTGCCAACCCGGTGCTGAACCCGGCCACGCTGGTGTTCATGGGCTTTGTGCTGGGCTGGGGCTTTACCGCCTTGCGGCTGGTGGCGGGCATTGTGCTGGTGGTCGGCGTGTCACTGGTGGCACAGCGCATCGCACGGCCGGACCAAGTGCCGGAAGTTGCCTTGGACGCGGTGGCCGAGGCCAGCCAGGTCGAAGCACAACCCTTCTTCAGTCGCTGGCTGCGTACCCTGTGGCAGCTGTTCTGGAGCACCATACCGATCTATATCCTGGCGGTGCTGGTGCTCGGTGCCGCACGGGTGTGGCTGTTCCCCCACGTGGACGGCGCCATGGCCAACAGCCTGGTGTGGCTGGTGCCCCTGGCGATTGTCGGCACGCTGTTTGTAATCCCTACAGCGGCAGAAATCCCCATCGTACAAACCATGATGACCCTGGGCATGGGCACCGGCCCGGCCGTGGCCTTGCTGATGACCCTGCCCAGCGTGAGCCTGCCGTCGCTGTTGATGCTGCGCAAGGATTTCGATGCGCGGGTACTGGTGACGGTGGCCGGGCTGACCATGCTGGTGGGCGTGGTGTGCGGGTTGATCGGCGCGCTTATTCTCTGAGGGCGCGCTCGCGCAGATAGGCCGTGACTGCGCCCTGCTCTCCCGCAAACTCGATGCGTGCGCCTTTGCTTTCACGCTGGAAGGCGTACATCGGGTCGTAATACTCGCGCAACAGCCCCTCAATCCAGGCGCGATGCAGGTCCACGGCGCCGCTGCGCAGCTGTTCCGCCAGGGCATCCTGCATGATCGCCTGCAACCGCTGGAAGCGCTCGCCGCCCAGGCGCTTGTGGATATTGGCCAGGCTCTGGGTCAGGCGCTCGGCAAACAGCGCCTGGCCCTGCTCACCAAACACCGCGATGAATTCTGCGCACAGGTCAATCACGTAATCGCGCAGGATGCGCTCGACACGGCCTTCGACGCTGTCTTCCAGCCACACCATCGGAAAGGTCTGCATGCCCTTGTGCAACGGCAACGGCAGCGCGCAGCTGCCGATCATGCGGCTTTCATCCTCGACCACGAACTGCTCGATACCGCCCGCACGTTTTTTCAGCAGGTCCACCGCCAGGCGGTTTTCGAAGTCGATAGTGGAGGGTTGCGCCGTGGCGCGTTTGCCGAAGCTGGAACCGCGGTGGTTGGCATGGCCCTCCAGGTCCAGGGCGTTGCGCAACTGGCCCAGCACCTCGGTCTTGCCGGTACCGGTCATGCCGCCCAGCAGCACGAAATCACAGTGAGCTGCCGCCTGGTCAAGGGTCTCCAGCAGGAAGGTCCGCATGGCCTTGTAGCCACCGCCGACCCGCGGGTACTCGATGCCGGCTTCGGTCTTCAACCATTGCTGCACGATCTGCGAACGCAGCCCGCCCCGGAAGCAATACAAGTAACCATCAGGATTGGCCTGGGCAAACCGTGCCCATTGTTCGATGCGTTCAGCCTTGATCGCCCCCGATACCAGCTCATGCCCCAGCACAATCGCGGCTTGCTGGCCCTGCTGCTTGTAGCAGGTGCCGACGCGTTGGCGCTCGTCATCGGTCATCAACGGCAGGTTGATCACGCCGGGGAACGCGCCCTTGGCGAATTCGACCGGCGCGCGGGTATCCATCATCGGCCGGTCGTTGAGGAAAATGTCGCGGTAATCGGTGATGTCAGTTGCCATCAAACCACCTCTACCGCGTGGGTCTGTCGCTCAACCAATTGGCCGATCGGCTCAAGGCTCAAGCCCAATTCAGCCGCCGTCGCGCGGAACCCGGCGTCGCCTTCAGGCGTGACCGCGATCAGCAGGCCACCGCTGGTCTGCGGGTCGCACAGCACGCGTTTGTGCAATTCCTGCAGACGCCCGACCTTGCTCGAGTAGCTGTCGAAGTTGCGCAAGGTGCCACCCGGCATGCAGCCCTGGTCCAGGTAGTCCTCGATCCCGGGCAGACGTGGGACTTTGTCGTATTCGATACGTGCGGTCACGGCACTGCCGTCCGCCATCTCCACCAAATGGCCCAACAGACCGAAACCGGTGACATCCGTCATTGCCGTCACACCGGCCAGCTTGCCGAAACGGCTGCCGGGTTTGTTGAGGGTGCACATCCAGTCACGGGCCAGGCCGATATCCACCTCACGCAACTTGCCCTTCTTTTCGGCGGTGGTGAGGATGCCGATGCCCAACGGTTTGGTCAGGTACAGGCGGCAGCCCACGGTGGCGGTGTCGTTGCGCTTCATATGGCGCTTTTGCACGATGCCGGTGACGGCCAGGCCGAAGATCGGCTCGGGCGCGTCAATGGAGTGCCCGCCCGCCAACGGAATACCGGCTTCGTCGCACACCGAGCGGCCGCCACGGATCACTTCACGGGCGATCTCCGGCGCCAGCACGTTCACCGGCCAGCCAAGAATGGCGATGGCCATCAACGGGTCGCCGCCCATGGCGTAGATGTCACTGATGGCATTGGTGGCGGCGATGCGGCCGAAATCGAAGGGATCATCGACAATCGGCATGAAAAAGTCAGTGGTAGAGACCACGCCGCGCTCATCGTCGATGGCATACACCGCCGCGTCGTCGCGGGAGGCGTTGCCCACCCACAGGTTCGGGTCGAGGTTCTGCGCGCCGCTGCCCGCCAGGATCACTTCCAGCACCTGGGGCGAAATCTTGCAGCCACAACCCGCGCCATGGCTGTACTGGGTAAGGCGAATCGGCTCGTTCATGGTGGACCTCAAGCTATCAAGTGGGCGGATTCTAACAGACAGCAAAAGGCCGGCTGGGCTCTTGTGAGCACAGCCGGCCTTTGGGGTTGCAGCGTTACTGCCGGGCAGCGAGCAGACGCTTGTGACGGTTGCGCCGAGCGATGTTCAGGCACTCGATGGCCGCCGAGAAGGCCATGGCCGCGTACACGTAGCCTTTAGGCACATGGGCGCCGAAGCCTTCGGCGATCAGCGTCATGCCGATCATGATCAGGAAGCCCAGGGCCAGCATCACCACGGTCGGGTTGTCGTTGATGAACTTGGCCAACGGCTCGGCCGCCACCAGCATCACGATCACCGAGGTCACCACGGCGATGATCATGATCGGCAAGTGCTCGGTCATGCCCACGGCGGTAATGATGCTGTCGATGGAGAACACCAGGTCAAGCAACAGGATCTGCCCGATGGCCGCAGCAAAGCCGATGGCCACGACATTGCCAGCGCTGGCTTTCTCTTCAGGCTCCGGGTCCATGCTGTGATGGATCTCGGTGGTGGCCTTCCAGACCAGGAACAGGCCACCGGCGATCAGGATCATGTCCTTCCACGAGAACGCCTGGCCGAGCACTTCGAACACCGGCGTAGTCAATTGCACGATAAACGCAATGGTGCTCAACAGGCCCAGGCGCAACACCAGCGCCATGCTGATACCGATGCGTCGCGCCTTGGCCCGATGTTTCTCCGGCAATTTGTTGGTGAGGATCGAGATAAAGATCAGGTTATCGATGCCCAGCACGATTTCCATCACGATCAAGGTGGCCAGGGCAATCCAGGCGGTAGGGCTGGCGGCCAGTTGTAAAAGGTAATCCATAGGTCAGTCCTGACGTTGTGCTGGGGAGATTAGGTTTCTTTGGTGTTCGATTCAGACTCGTTTTCTTCCTGATCATCCTTTTTTTGTGGATTGATCAGGCCATTTGTCGCTTCACTCAACGCCTGCTCGGCAGCTTTCTGGGTGTCATCGATGGCTTGCTTGGCCGACTCGGTGGCTTTGCCCATGACCTGTTGCGCGCTTTTTTCGACCTGATCGCAACCGCTGATCATCACCAATGAAAGCGCAAGCAACGATGCCGCGCCCAGGGAATTGAGTTTCATGATGTCTTCCTCGTTAGAACCATTGGGTCCAAATAGTGGCCCCGCGATAGCGAGGCATTCTATGCAGGCAAACAGTTCAGGAAAATTCGTATTTTTCTCGCGTATACTTCGGTTTTTACGAAGTGATGATCATCATGCTCAATTACCGACAGTTGCATTACTTCTGGGTAGTGGCCAAGACCGGCAGCATCGTGCGCGCCTGTGAGCAACTGAACCTCACGCCCCAGACCATCAGCGGGCAGATCAGCCTGCTGGAGCAAACCTACGGGATTGCGCTGTTTCAGCGGGTAGGCCGCCAGCTTGAACTCACCGAAGCCGGGCGCCAGGCCCTGCCCTATGCCGAACAGATGTTCCAGACCGGCAATGAACTGGAGGCGATGCTGCGCGCGCAGCCCAATGAGCAACAGATCCTGTTTCGGGTCGGTGTGGCGGATGTGGTGCCCAAGTCCATCGTGTACCGGCTGATCGCGCCGACCATGGAGTTGAGCGAGCCCCTGCGCATTACCTGCCGGGAAGACAAACTCGAGCGTTTACTGGCCGACCTGGCGATCCAGCGCCTGGACCTGGTGATCTCCGACAGCCCCATGCCCTCGCACCTGGATATCAGGGGCTACAGCCAGAAACTGGGGGAATGTGGCATCAGTTTTTTCGCCACCCAGGCATTGGCTGACAGGTACGCCGGTGACTTCCCACAGTGCCTGCACGGCGCGCCCCTGTTGATCCCCGGCGCGGAAACCGTAGTGCGCAGCCGTTTGCAGCGCTGGTTTGCCGAGCAGCAGATCCTGCCCAGGATCATCGGCGAGTTCGATGACAGCGCCTTGATGCAGGCCTTTGGCCAATCCGGCAGCGGGATCTTTATCGCGCCCAGCGTGATCGCCGATGAAGTAGTGAGCCAGTACGGGGTGGCGTTGATTGGCCAGACCGATGCCGTCACCGAGTCGTTCTACGCGATCTCGGTGGAACGCAAGGTCAAGCACCCCGGCATCGTGGCGATTACCGAAGGTGCACGGCGAGAGTTGTTTACCGCCCTGCCCTGAGCGTTCAGGCGTTGGACGCGACCGCTGGCCTGGCGGTCATCAGCCACAGCGCCAGCAGCATCGACACCAGGATAAACCCGGAAGCGGCAAAGCCCAGGCTGCCGAGGCCGAGGGTGTCGATCACATGCCCGCCGACCATGGCCCCCAGGCCAATGCCCAGGTTGGCCCCGGCGATATTCAACGACGCCGCAAACGCCGGCGCATGGGGTGCGGCCTTCATCAACCGCACATGGCTGACCAGGAACAGCGCCGCTTGGGTCACGCCCCACACCGCCATCGCCGCCGCCAGGCCGACCGTGGAGTGGATCGCCGGTACCAGCGCGACCATGCCGGCGATCATGAAACCGCAGAACACCATGGAGGCGATCAGCGGGTGACGGTCCACCGCACGCCCGCCCAGGGAGTTGCCGATCAGCCCCACTGCGCCAAAGCCCATCAGGCACCAGCCCACCAGCGTGCCGTCGAAACCGGCCAGGCGCTCAAGGATGTCCGCCAGGTAGGTATACGCGGTGAACATGCCGCTGAATACCAGGACCGACAACAGGATATGGCCTTGCATCAGCGGGTTGCGCAGGATCTTGAACTGCGAGCGCAACGACACCTGGTCGTTCTTCGGTTGGGTCACCGGCAGGTAGATAAACAGCAGCAAGGCCTTGGCCAGTGCGACCACGGCGAGGATCGCAAACGCGGCGCGCCAGCCGAACATATCGGAAATCAGCGTGCCCACTGGAATCCCGAACACCGTGGCGCAGACGATGCCGAAGCCGATCTTTTCGATGGCGCGCCCGGCGTATTCGGGGCCGACGATATCCACTGCGGTTTCACTGGCCAGGGCCCAGAACACCGGCAGGCCCAGGGCCGGGATCAAGCGCGCCAATGCCATCACCCAGATATTCGGCGCCAATGCGGCCACGGTATTGGCCACGCCGAACAGGAGCAGGATGCTGATAAACAGACGCTTGCGGGGGAAACGGGCGCAGTAAGCCGTCAGAAACGGACCAAAGGCCGCCACGGTAAACGCAAACAAGGTCACCAGCAGGCCGGCCTGGGACACGCTGACGTTGAGGTCCCGGGCAATGGACGGCAACAGGCCGACGATAACGAATTCTGTGGTCAGCACGGTAAAACCGGCGGCCGACAGCAGCAGGATGGGAAACAGCATGAAAACTCCAGAAACGGCGACATCAACGACAGCCCGAAGGGCCCGCTGACGGAGAGGAAAGGTGAGAGGGCAGAATCTTAACAGAGTATGTCCGGCTTTTGCGAAGCCCCGGCGACCCAATGCCGCAGCGGCCGGGACAGGTCCAGCGGCATGCTAGACTTCGCGCCCTGCTTCCTACAGCCCTTTCCGCCTGCATTGCTGTGCCCTTAAAAAAACTAGAGACAACCTTCATATGACTGCTGCCCCTTCCCTTTTCCAACGCCTGGCCCGCATCAGCCTGGTCACGCAAATCGTCATCGGCTTGATCGCCGGCATCCTGCTGGCCCTGCTCTTGCCGGAGGCGGCCAAGGCCACCGGGTTTATCGGCAAGGTATTTGTTGCCGCGCTCAAGGCCGTGGCGCCGATCCTGGTGTTTGTGCTGGTGATGGCGTCGATCGCCAACCATAAACACGGCCAGGAAACCCATATCAAGCCGATCCTGTTCCTGTACCTGCTGGGCACCTTTGCCGCCGCCGTGGTGGCGGTGATTGCCAGCATGTGGTTTCCCTCATCGCTGGTGCTCGCTACCCATGACGCCACCGTGAGCGCTCCCGGCGGCATCGGCGAGGTCTTGCAAAGCCTGCTGTTGAGCGTGGTGGACAACCCCATCAGCGCACTGATGAACGCCAACTTCATCGGCATCCTGGCCTGGGCCATCGGCATGGGCATTGCCATTCGCCATGCCGGCGAAACCACCCGCACGGTGCTCGACGACCTGTCCAACGGTGTGACCCTGATCGTGCGCGTGGTGATCCGCTTCGCCCCGCTGGGTATCTTCGGCCTGGTGGCCTCGACACTCGCCACTTCGGGCTTCGGCGCCCTGCTCGGCTACGCCCACCTGCTGGTGGTGCTGATCGGCTGCATGCTGTTCGTGGCACTGGTGGTCAACCCGGCCATCGTGTTCTGGAAACTGCGCCGCAACCCGTTCCCGCTGGTGCTGATGTGCCTGCGCGAAAGCGGCATCACCGCGTTTTTCACCCGCAGCTCCGCAGCGAATATCCCGGTGAACCTGGCCTTGAGCAAACGCCTGGGCCTGCATGAAGACACCTACTCGGTGTCGATTCCACTGGGTGCCACGATCAACATGGCCGGTGCTGCGATCACCATCACCGTGTTGACCCTGGCGGCCGTGCACACCCTCGGCATTGCCGTGGACCTGCCGACCGCCGTGCTGCTCAGCGTGGTCGCGGCGATCTGTGCCTGCGGCGCGTCGGGTGTGGCCGGCGGCTCGCTGCTGCTGATTCCCCTGGCATGCAGCCTGTTCGGTATCCCCAGCGAAATCGCCATGCAGGTGGTGGCCGTAGGCTTCATCATCGGTGTGCTGCAGGATTCGGCGGAAACCGCACTCAATTCGTCCACCGATGTGCTGTTTACCGCGGCCGCGTGCCTGGGCAAGGAAGAGCAGTCGGCTTAAGCGCCAGGCGTAAAAAAGCCCGGGGTGGTTCAGGAATGAACCACCCCGGGCTTTTTTTCGAGCCTTAGAAAGCGCCCATGTAGTCACGCTTGCCCACTTCCACACCGTTGTGACGCAGCAAGGCGTATGCGGTGGTGACGTGGAAGAAGAACTGCGGCAGGCCGTAGGTCAGCAGGTAGGACTGGCCGCTGAAGCGCTTCTCTTTCGGCGTGCCTGGGCGGGTAATGATCTCGATGCCTTCCTTGCCGTCGACTTGCTCGGGCTTGATGGTGTCGACAAACGCCAGCACCTTGGCGATCAGCGCTTGCAGGTCGGCGAAGGTGACTTCGGTATCTTCGTATTTCGGCACTTCGATCTCAGCCAGGCGTGCGGAAACGCCCTTGGCGAAGTCGACGGCGATCTGCACCTGGCGCACCAGTTGGAACATGTCCGGGAACAGCCGCGCTTGCAGCAAGGCGTTGGGTTCGATGTTCCTGGCGGTGGCGTGGGCTTCGGCTTTGTTCAGCACATCGCTCAGGGCGCTGAGCATTTGCTTGAAGACGGGGATGGAGGCGGCGTACAGGGAAATAGTCATGGCAGTCTCATGGGTAATGGCAGGGTTGGAACCAGCGGCGATTATAGACACGCCAGGCGCTTGTCTTTTATTTTTTCCGGCTTAGGCTAGGCGGGGGCGTTCTCAATTAGTTTCCCCGCCGCGCTGGGGAAACTAATTGAGAGCGCCCCCATTCACAGCATAGGGAAAGCGCGATGACCGCCGAGCACGACACCGACACCCCTGAGCCGCGCCTGAACAGCACGGAAATTCGCGTCCTGGGTTGCCTGATCGAAAAACAGGCGACCAACCCGGAAACCTATCCCCTGACCCTCAACGCCCTGGTCCTGGCCTGCAACCAGAAGACCAGCCGCGAGCCGGTGATGAACCTGAGCCAGGGCCAGGTTGGCCAGAGTCTGCGTGCGCTGGAAGGCCAAGGCTTCACGCGCCTGGTGATGGGCAGCCGCGCCGACCGCTGGGAGCATCGCGTGGACAAGGCGCTGGAACTGGTGCCGGCCCAGGTGATCCTGACCGGGCTGATGTTCTTGCGTGGGCCGCAGACGGTCAACGAACTGCTGACCCGCAGCGGGCGCATGCATGACTTCGAGGATGCCGAGCAGGTGGTGCACCAGTTGGAGCGCCTGATCGCCCGCGGGCTGGCGCTGCTGGTGCCGCGCCAGGCAGGGCAGCGGGAAGATCGTTATACCCATGCGCTGGGGGATCCGGCGGACATCGAGGTGATTATCGCGGCGCGGGGAAGCCCGGTGGAGCGCTCTGCCGGCGCAGTCTCGCTGGATCGTATCGAAGAGCTTGAAGCACGAATTGCAGCTCTGGAAGAGCGATTGGCGCAGCTGGAACAGGCCTGACACGGTCAACCAGTGTGGGAGGGGCTTGCTCCCTCCCACATTTAGAGCAGCAGCGGCCTTCAGTTGCGGGCGAAGGCTACTGCCGCCTGGAACTGTTCATCCGTAGGCCGCACGCCGGTGTACAGAACGAATTGCTCCAACGCCTGGATCGCAATCACCTCCAGCCCAGTGATCACCCGCTTGCCTTTGGCCCGTCCACGCATGATCAGCGGCGTTTCGGCGGGGATCGCCACCACATCGAAGACAGTGTCCGCGGCATCCACGGCATCCGCGTCGAACGCCAGGGCATCCGCCTCGGCCCCGCCGGTCATGCCGATGGGGGTGACGTTGATCAGCATCTGTGGGCGCAAATCGCCCAGTTCCGCCTGCCACTCATACCCCAGGTTCTGCGCCAGCGCCCGGCCTGCCGCTTCGTTACGCGCCACGATCACACCATTGGCGTAACCGCCATCCCGCAAGGCGCTCGCCACGGCCTTGGCCATACCGCCGCTGCCACGCAGGGCGAAGGTCGAATCCTGCGGCACGGCGTGTGTCTTGAGCAATTGTTCGACGGCGATGTAGTCGGTGTTGTAGGCCTTGAGATGGCCATTGGTATTGACGATGGTATTCAGGGAGTCAATGGCTTGAACCGAATCGTCCAGTTCGTCCACTAAGGCAATGGCGGCCTCCTTGAAGGGCATGGACACCCCGCAACCCCGGATGCCCAACGCGCGGATACCACCTATCGCGCCGGGTAAATCCTGGCTGCTGAAGGCTTTATAGTAGAAGTTCAGCCCCAGCTGTTCGTACAGGTGGTTATGAAAACGCAAGCCAAAATTCCCAGGGCGGGCCGAAAGCGACATGCACAGTTGGGTGTCCTTGTTGGGGTGCATCTGCATGGATAACTCCTTTGAGTAAGCAAATCGGTACAGACCTTACACAACCTTTACCTAGCGGCCGTGCTGTTTTTCAGAAATACGTTGTCTTAAAAGTATCCCCGCGACATTACTTGAGTCTATTGATTGCAGACCACAAGCGCAGGGGCTAACCGAGGAATGACCATGATTCGTACAATCCCCAAGATCGCCTTGCTGGTAGGTGCACTCGCTATGGCAGGCCAAGCCTCCGCCCATGGTGGTGGATGGGGTGGCCCAGCCGTCTTGGGTGCCCTGGTCGGCGCCGCCGTAGTGGGCTCCGTGGTGGCCAGCCAGCCCCGTGAGGTCTATGTGCAGCAGCCGGTCTACGTGCAACCGCAGCCGGTGTATGCCGCGCCGCCGCCCGTCTACTACGCACCACCGCCACCGGTGTACGTGCAGCAGGAGGTTTATTACCGCCCGGCGCCGGTCTATTACGGCCCACCGCGTGGCTACTATGGCCCGCCCCACGGCTATTACCGCCGCGGCTGGTAAGTCTCAACCGTCAGCTATGCAACAGGCCTCGCCCACCCGCGGGGCCTTTTCTTGTGGGTAACGTCCGGATTTATCCTGCCAAGGTCGCTCTGAGGACAATGACCGGGCTGCAATCCCACATGATTAAGGTCGAAAGTCTACTTGCCCGAACGGGGCTCACGCTGTCATGTTTGTGTCACGCCACACTCCCACTATCAATCCTGTCCACTCCATAACAACAAGGACGACTGACCATGCCCACACAAAATCCGCACCGCACCGCTGGCCTGTGTACGTCCAGCAAGGTCTACAGCGCCCTCACGGAGCTCAAGCACCTGGAAGGCCACCGCAGCGCCAAGTTCCTCGCGCTGCTGGCGGAAAACCTGGTGCACAAAGGCCTGCTTAATGAGCAGGAAGTGGTGAGCATGCTCGATCAAGTGGTCGACTGAGGCCTTTTGTTGATGTCGACTATCGAGCCAGATGATTTTTCCTGAGCGCCTGTGCCCCGTAAGGTGACCTCCATAGCGATTGGAGGTCCTTATGCCCACTGTTCAAATCATGTCCGTCATCGGCAGCGCCGTCCCTGCCCCGCTTCGAGAGCTGGGTTTGCTGGCGTGCTGGTACGTGGTGCGCGACGGCGAAGCCATCAGCGGCCCACTCACTTCCCTGTCTGACGCCGAAAAACAACTGCAGCAAGCCTCGAACTTCCGCCTGCACGCCTGAGACTCAAGGCAACGGCAACTTGACCCGCGGCTTGCTCTCGACAAACAACGCCCAGCTGGACATGAACAGCGCCGCCACCAGCGGCCCGATCACGAACCCGTTGAGGCCGAATACCGACAGGCCGCCCAGGGTCGAGATCAGGATCAGGTAGTCCGGCATCTTGGTGTCCTTGCCCACCAGGATCGGGCGTAATACGTTGTCCACCAGGCCGATCACAAACACGCCGAACAGGCCCAGCACCACACCCTGCCAGATCGAACCGCTCAACAGGAAGTAGGCGGCCACCGGCCCCCACACAATGCCCGCGCCCACGGCCGGCAGCAGTGATAGAAACGCCATCAGCACCGCCCAGAGCAACGCACTGGGAATGTCCAGGAACCAGAAGATCAAACCACCCAGCGCCCCCTGGGTTACGGCCACCAGCACATTGCCCTTGACCGTGGCGCGCACCACCCGATTGAACTTGAGCTGCAACCGACGCTTCTGCGGCTCGGCCAGCGGCACCGCCGTGCGGACCTTGCGCACCAGTTCCGGGCCGTCGCGCAGCAGGAAAAACAGCAGGTACAACATGATGAAAAAACTCACCAGGAAATCAAACGTGCCCTGGCCGAAGCTGAACGCCTGGGTCGCAAAGAACTGGCTGCCCTGCATCGCACTCTTGACGATCTTCTCGCGCAGCCCTTCCAGGTTGCCCATGCCGAAGCGGTCCAGCAGGTGCTGGAAGTACGGCGGCAGGAAGTTCTTGAACTGCTCGATATAGCCGGCCACGTCCAGCTTGCCGCTCTCGACGTTTTTGTACAGCGTGGCGCCCTCTTGCACCAGCAACGCGCTGGTAATGATCACCGGCAGGATCGCGATCACCAGGCACACCATCAAGGTGGCCAGGGACGTCAGGTTGCGGTTCCAGCCGAAGCGCTGCTGCAGGCGACGCTGCATCGGCGCAAAGATGATGCCGAGGATCACCGCCCAGAACACTGCACCGTAGAACGGCAGCAATATCCAGATAAAGGCGACGGTCACCAGGGCCAGCAGGAGCAGCAGGGTCTTGAATTGCAGGTTGGTTTGATTCATGTCCGATCCATGTCAGAAAAGCAGGCCGCGCGTGTGCGTCCAGCTGCTTAGTCCACCGCAAATCCCGGGAGTGCCATCTTTGTTGCGGTAAGCGTAGACCCAGATCAATAAAGCCCGGTACACGTTGGGCTACGCTCGCGGCCTTTTGCGACCCGATCCCCATGCCTCTCGTCCTTGCCCCCGAACTGCTCGCCCCCGCCGGCACCCTGAAAAACATGCGCTACGCCTTCGCCTACGGCGCCGACGCGGTCTACGCCGGCCAGCCGCGCTACAGCCTGCGGGTGCGCAACAACGAGTTCGACCACGCCAACCTCGCGCTCGGCATCCAGGAAGCCCACGCGCTGGGCAAGCGGTTCTACGTGGTGGTGAACATCGCGCCACACAACGCCAAGCTCAAGACCTTCCTCAAGGACCTCGCCCCGGTGATCGCCATGGGCCCGGATGCGCTGATCATGTCCGACCCGGGCCTGATCATGCTGGTGCGCCGGCACTTCCCGATGATGCCGATCCATCTGTCGGTGCAGGCCAATACGGTGAACTGGGCCAGCGTCGAGTTCTGGCAGCAGCAAGGGATTTGCCGGGTGATCCTGTCGCGGGAGCTGTCCCTGGAAGAAATCGGCGAGATTCGCCAGCAGGTGCCGGCCATGGAGCTGGAAGTGTTCGTCCACGGTGCCTTGTGCATGGCCTATTCCGGGCGCTGCCTGCTCTCGGGCTACATGAATAAACGTGACGCCAACCAGGGCACCTGCACCAACGCCTGCCGCTGGAAATACCAGGCCACCCCGGCGGTGGAAAACGCCACGGGCGATATTGTCCAGGTGTATCAACCGGAACCCACACTGGGGATCGGCGCGCCCACCGACCAGGTGTTCCTGCTGCAGGAAGCCAACCGCCCCGACGAACAGATGCCCGCCTTCGAAGATGAACACGGCACCTACATCATGAATGCCAAGGACCTGCGCGCCGTGCAGCATGTGGAGCGCCTGACCCACATGGGCGTGCATTCGCTGAAGATCGAAGGCCGCACCAAATCGCATTTCTACTGCGCCCGCACGACCCAGGTGTACCGCCAGGCAATCGATGATGCCGTGGCCGGTCGTGCGTTTGACCGCAACCTGATGACCGACCTGGAATCCCTGGCCCAACGCGGCTACACCGAAGGTTTCCTGCGCCGCCACGTGCACGACGAATACCAGAATTACCAGAACGGCAGCTCAGTGTCCGAGCGCCAGCAGTTTGTCGGCGAATTGACCGGCGAGCGCCGCGGCGAACTGGCCGAGGTCAAGGTGAAGAACCGCTTTGCCGTGGGTCATCACCTGGAACTGATGACCCCCGCCGGCAACTTCCACTTTGACCTGGCCAGCCTGCACAGCGCCAAGGGTGAAGCCATCGATGTGGCGCCGGGAGATGGACACACGGTGTATGTGCCCCTGCCGACCGAAATGGACCTGCGCTTCGGTTTGCTGATGCGCGACGTCTAACGGGTCGCAGCGCAGAACCGGTGGATCGCCTCGCAGGCCTGGCGCAACGAAGCGTCGTCCAACGCGTAGGCGATGCGCAGGTACGGCGCCAGCCCGAACGCACTGCCGGGCACCACGGCCACATGGGCTTCGTCGAGCAAGGCATCGGCCACGTCTTCGTCGGTATGCAGCCGCTTGCCGGCCGGCGTGGTGCGGCCCAGCAGGCCGGCGCAGGACGCAAAGGCATAGAACGCACCGTCCGGGTTCATGCATTCCAGCCCCGGGCTGGCGTTCAGCAAGGCCACCACCAGGTCACGGCGCTGCTCGAATAACGCCCGTGACTGCTGGATAAAGTCCTGCGGGCCGGTCAATGCAGCAATCGCGGCCTGCTGGGAAATCGCACTGGCCCCCGACGTCTGCTGGCCCTGGAGTTTTTCCATGGCGGCCAGCAACCAGCGCGGGCCGGTGGCGAAGCCGATGCGCCAGCCGGTCATGGCATAGGCCTTGGACACGCCATTCATGGTCAGCACCCGTGGCGCCAGGCGCGGCTCGACTTGCGCCAGGGTGTGGAAGGTTTGCCCGCCGAACAGCAAGTGCTCGTAGATATCGTCCGCCAGCACCAGCACATGGGGATGTTTCAACAGCACCTGCGCCAGGGCCTGCAACTCCAGCCGGCTGTACACGGCGCCGGTCGGGTTGGACGGTGAGTTGAGGATCAGCCAGCGCGTGCGGGGGGTGACCGCCTGCTCCAGCGCCGCCGCGGTCAGCTTGAACCCCTGCCGGGCGGCGCACGGCAAAATCCTTGCGGTACCGCCGCACAGTTCGACCATTTCCGGGTAGCTGACCCAATACGGCGCGGGCACGATCACCTCGTCGCCTGCATTCAAGGTGGCGGCCAGGGCGTTGTAGATCACATGCTTGCCGCCGTTGCTGACCAGGGTGTCCTGCCAGTTGACGTCCAAGCCGTTTTCGCGACGGAACTTCTGCGCCACCGCTTCACGCAACGCTCGCACTCCGGCGACCTGGGTGTAACGCGTATGGCCGTTGCGGATCGCATCGATACCTGCCTGGCGGATGTGTTCCGGGGTGTCGAAATCCGGCTCCCCGGCACACAACGAGATGATGCTTGCGCCCTCGGCGCGGCGTGCGGCCACGCGGTCGATGATACGGTAGGTGGCAGACGGTCGGGCCTGGGCCAGGCGCGTGTTCAGGCGTTCAATGGTCATGCGTCCTTCCTCTGCAAGGTGTGATAGCCCAAAGACTCACGCGCCTGCCTGAGTGTCCTGCCGGCCTCGATCTGCGCGCGGATCCGGGCTTCCACCGCCTCGATCTGCCGGGCCGTAAGCGCGACCTCCTCGGCACGGGCACGCGGCACCACCAGTACGCCATTGGCGTCGGCCACCACAATGTCCCTTGCACACACGCGCGCGCCGCTGATCGCCACCGGCTGGTTCACCGCCAGCACTTCCACACGGTCCTTGCCGGTGCGCATGTAGCGGCCCTTGGTGAACAACGGATAGCCATCGCCGAGGGCTTTGCTGACATCCCGGCACACCCCGTCGATCACCGTAGCGGCAATGCCCCGGCTGCCTGCGTACTGGGTCATGATGTCACCCCACACCGTGCAATCGCTGCGCCCGGCGTTGGCGATAACCACCACATCCCCCGGCAGCACGTCTTCGATAAAGTCACCGACCGAGCCCGGCGGCATACTCGCCGGGACGTATTGCACGGTAAACGCCGGGCCCACCACGGTGCCCCGGTAGTTATCCAGCGGTGCGATGCCCAGGCATTGGCCGGCAATCCCGAGTTTATCCAGGGCATCCGACACACCCGGTGTATCGAGCCCGGCAAACAGGGCGACAAGGTGTTGATCGTTCATCGGGCAGGCTCCACGCGGATGGCTTCGAAATGGCTGTCGTGCATCACATCGGCCACCGAGCGGCCGCTGCGCACGGCCTCGACCATGCCGGCTTCACGGGCGGCGATGCGCTCACCCAGGTCCAACACCTGCTCGATAACGGCAGCGGGGATGAACACCGTGCCGCAGCGGTCGGCAATCACGAAGTCGTCCTCCGACACGTTCACACCGCCCACGCTGACAGTGACGCCGGAATCGACCTGCACCACCCGGTTGCGCGCGCTGATCATGGTCACGCCACGGCCATAGACCGGGTAGCCGATGGACGCACTGCCGTCGATATCGCGACTGCAACCGTCGATCACCGAGCCACGAATGCGCCTGGCCACGGCGGCATTGGCGATGATGTCGCCCCAGCAGGAGATCCCCTCCAGCCCACCGGCGATCACCAGCACACGGTCGTCGGTGGTGATCGCGTCGATCACCGGGGAAATCAGGTGCACGGCGGGCGCGGCGTCAGTCTTGGGCGCCAGCTTGACCGTGCTGGCCCGGCCCACCACCTTGGGGCAGTCCCACAATGGGCGGATGCCCACCACTGCGCCCGGCAGTTGCAGGAAATCCAGTGCGTCGGAGACCGTATTGGTGTCGAGTTCAGCCAGGCGCTGAAGCGGGTCGGGAAGTAGCATGAGGTGAGCCCCTGTGGTGAGTGGGGCTCAAGTCTCACTGAGGGGCGGTGATAGGTATATTCGTATTAACGGTGGATAACCATACGCTCAACCTATGAGAATCAGATCCTGAACTGGCCGACCAATTGGCCCAAGCGTTGGCCCAGGTCCGCCAGACTGCGCGACGTCTGGGCGCCCAACTGGGTTTCATCGGCCACGCTGTCCACCGCCACGGCGATCTGATGCACACTGCGGTTGATCTCTTCGGCAACGGCGGTCTGTTCTTCGGCGGCGCTGGCAATCTGCGCGTTCATCGAGTTGATGGTGCCGATCAACTGGGCCATGGTGTCCAGGGACGCCCCGGCTTCGTTGGCCTTGGCCGAGGTGCCGTCGCCGGCATCGCTGGAGCGGCGCATGGCATCCACGGCCGCCTCGGTGCCTTTTTGCAGGCGGTCGATCATGCCCTGGATTTCCTGGGTGCTGGTTTGCGTGCGGCTGGCCAGGGCGCGCACCTCGTCGGCGACCACGGCAAAACCGCGCCCGGCCTCCCCTGCCCGCGCGGCCTCGATCGCCGCGTTGAGGGCCAGCAGGTTGGTTTGTTCGGCAATCGAGCGGATCACGCCGAGCACGCTGACAATCGACGACACGTCCTGCTGCAGGCTGTCGAGGGACACACCGCTGCTGCGGATGTCATTCACCAGCGCATGGATCTGCGCAATGCTGCCGTCCACCACGCGCTTGGCGGCCTGGCCTTCGGCATCGGTCTGTTGCGCGGCCACGGAGGCGCCCTGGGCACTGCGCGCCACTTCTTGCGCTGCGGAGGACATCTGGTTGATGGCGGTGGCCACCTGGTCGGTCTCGTGACGCTGGCGTTCCATGGCCTGCTCCGAGCGCTGGGCCTGGTCGGACACCTGGCTGACCAGGCCGGTAAGTTGGGTGGTCATCTCGGTGATCTGGCGCACCAGGCCGTGGATCTTGTCGACAAAGCGGTTGAACGCGCCGGCCAGGTCGCCCAGTTCGTCCTGGCTGGTGATGGCCAGGCGGCGGGTCAAATCGCCTTCACCGGCAGCGATGTCGTCGAGGTTGGCTTTCATCAAATGCAGCGGGCGCAAAATGGTGTTGGCCAGCAGCATGCCGACGGCGGCGATCACCAGCAACACCACCACGGCCACGCCGAGGATGCTCAGCAGCACGCCTTCCATGCGTGTTTTCACTTTGGCTTCGACTACCGCCACCTGGGCTTCGATGCCATCCAGGTTCACCGAGGTGCCGATAACCATGTCCCACTTGGGCAGGTATTCGGTGTAGCCCATCTTGGGCACCAGTTCGGTCTGGCCGGGCTGGGTCGAGCTGTATTGCAGGTAGTGGGTGCCGTCCTTGCCGACCTTGACCAGGTCGCGGTTGACGTAGACACCGTTGGGATCACGGTTGTCCTTGAAGCTCTTGCCCACGCCGTCGGGGCTGTTGCCTTTGAACAGGCGGATGGTCTCGGAGTCGTAGCCGAAGAAGTATCCGTCCTTGCCATAGCTGGTGTTGGACAGCAGCTTGACCACCTCGGCCCGCGCCGCAGTATCGCCGGGGGCGGCCGCGTCATAGAGCGGCTTGATGGTGGTCATGGCCACTTCCACATAACTTTGCAGGGTGGCCTTGGCGTTGTTGAGCAGGCGCTGGCGGGTTTCATCCACCTCGTTGCGCGCCTGGCCCTGGAGGATCCACACGGTGGTCAGGCTGATGACCACGGCGAACAGCAACACCGGCACAACGGCGAGGGACAGGACTTTGGCCTTCAGGCTCAGACGCATGGCTTTTCTCTCTTATTGGGCGACTTGAGAGGTTATCGGCCAGCGCCTGTGAATCTGTAGATCAGAGCGTCATCGCCGCCAGCCAGCCAAACGCCAGCAACGGAAGGTTGTAGTGCAGGAACGTCGGCACCACGGTGTCCCAGATATGGTGATGCTGGCCGTCGATATTCAGGCCGGAGGTCGGGCCGAGGGTGGAGTCCGAGGCGGGCGAACCGGCATCACCCAGCGCCCCGGCAGTACCGACGATGCACACGATGGCCAGCGGGCTGAAGCCCAGTTGCACACACAGCGGCACGAAAATCGCCGCCAGGATCGGCACCGTGGAAAACGACGAGCCGATGCCCATGGTCACCAGCAGCCCCACCAGCAACATCAACAACGCCCCCACCCCACGGCTATGGCCGATGAACGCCGCCGAGGTTTCCACCAGCGAGCGTACGTCGCCGGTGGCCTTGAGCACTTCGGCAAAGCCTGACGAGGCGATCATGATGAAGCCGATCATCGCCATCATCTTCATGCCTTCGGTGAACAGGTCGTCGGTGTCGCGCCAGCGCACGATGCCCGAGACCGAGAAGATCAGGAACCCGGCCAGGGCACCGATGATCATGGAGTCCAGCCACAACTGGATGATGAACGCCGAGGCAATCGCCAGGCCGGCCACCAGCAGGGTCAGGGGGTTGTACTGCACCGCCACTTGCTCGACCCGCTCGATTTTCTCCAGGTCATACACGCGCTTCTTGCGGTAGCTGATAAACACCGCCACCAGCAACCCGACCACCATGCCCAGCGCCGGCAGGCTCATGGCGTGGGTGACGTTGACCTGGCTGATGTCCACGCCGCTCTTGGCCACGTTGGCCAGCAGGATCTGGTTGAGGAAGATATTGCCGAAACCCACCGGCAGGAACATGTACGGCGTGATCAGGCCGAAGGTCATCACGCAGGCGATCAGGCGGCGGTCCAACTGCAATTTGGTCAGCACATACAGCAGCGGCGGCACCAGCAACGGGATAAACGCGATATGGATCGGCAGGATGTTCTGCGACGCAATCGCGACCACCCACAGCAGGCCGATCAGCAACCATTTGACGTGGTTGCCGCCGCTGGCTTCCTGACGGTCGACCAGCAGCAAGGCCTTGTCCGCCAGGGCGTGGGCCAGGCCGGACTTGGCAATCGCCACGGCGAAAGCGCCGAGCAAAGCGTAGGACAAGGCCACGGTCGCCCCCCCTCCCAAGCCACCGTTGAACGCCTTGAGCGTGGCCTCGATGCCCAGGCCACCGGTCAGGCCGCCCACCAGGGCGCCGACAATAATGGCGATGACCACATGCACGCGGGACAGGCTGAGTACCAGCATGGTGCCGACCGCGGCGATGACTGCGTTAATCATGGTTACCTCAAGCAGAAACATACAAAACAGGCATGCCCGCGCCCGGGCGGCCATCGGATGGCAGCCGGCGTGCAGGCTTGAAGGAGGTCTTATTAGAGGGCGCGCACTGTGCAGCAGGTCGCGCCCCATGTCAAAAAGCGGCGCCGCTTTCAGGTTTAAATTGATCGTTTGAATAAAGAAAATGCCAGATCGGCCGATAACCGGGCTCTATGTGTTTTCAGGTAAGGATGTGCCGATGTCCCTCAGACAGCTCTCCATTCAATGGAAAATCACCCTGCTCGCCGGCCTGTGCCTGCTGGGGATCGTGACCCTGCTGGTGGGTTTGTCGTTGTACCGCATGGCGCAGAGTTCCGAGCAGGTCAAGGCTTCCAGCATGCAGATGCTCGATGAAGCGGCCCAGGCTCGCATCGAGGCCCAAGGTGAGGTGCAGGCCGCGGGCATCCGCCGGCAATTCATGGACGCCTACCAATATGGGCACGGGTTTTCCCGCCAGGTCCTGTTCCTGCGTGAGCAAGCCGAAAAACGCTTCCTCGACGCCTTTGACACCCGCGAAGACCTGACCCGCCAGGTCAAGGCCGCCCTGCAGGCCAACCCGGAACTGCTGGGGCTGTCCCTGGTATTCGAAGCCAATGCGCTGGATGGCAAGGATGAGTTGTTCGCCGGCCAGGCCGAACTGGGCAGTAATGACAAGGGCCGCTTCGCCCTGTACTGGTCGCAGCCGACGCCGGGCACGCTGACGTCGATGGCACTGCCGGAAAGCGACATGTCCGACACCCGCGTCGGCCCCAGCGGCGAACCGGCCAACGCCTGGTTCACCTGCCCGCGCAGCACCCTCAAGCCGTGTGTGATCGAACCGTACTTTTATGTGATCGACGGGCAAAACGTGCTGATGACCAGCATCGTGTTTCCGTTGACGGTCAATGGCAAGGTGATCGCTTCGCTGTCGGTGGACATCAACCTCAACAGCCTGCAGGCCGTGAGCCAGCAGGCCAGCCAGAAGCTGTATGACGGCCAGACCCAGGTCAGCATCCTCAGCCCCACCGGTCTGCTTGCCGGCTACAGCGCGGACGCCAGCCAGTTGAGCAAACGCCTGGATCAGGTCGATAGGCAAAACGGCGCGCAATTGATCAGCGCCCTGGCCGGCGGGACACAGACCCGCAGCCTGCGCACCGACCATCAACTCAAGGTGCTGGCGCCGTTCGCGCCGATTCCCGACGGCAAGCCATGGGGCGTATTGCTGGATGTACCGGAAAAAGTCCTGATGGGGCCGGCTGAAGCACTGAAGGCCCAGATGGACGCCGATAATACCCGCGGCACCCTGCTGGAATTGGGCTTGGGCCTGCTGGCCGCCGTGATCGGCCTGATCCTGGTCTGGCTGATGGCCCGCAGCGTGACCCGACCGATCCTCGGCGTGGCCCATATGCTTGAAGACATCGCCAGCGGCGAAGGCGACCTGACCCGCCGCCTGGCGTATGACAAACAGGACGAACTGGGCCAGCTCGCCGGCTGGTTCAACCGTTTCCTCGACAAGCTGCAACCCATCATTGCCGAAGTCAAACGCTCGGTGCAGGACGCCCGTGGCACCGCCGACCAGTCCGCCGCGATTGCGACGCAAACCAGCGCCGGCATGGAGCAGCAGTACCGCCAGGTCGACCAGGTGGCCACCGCCTCCCACGAAATGAGCGCCACCGCCCAGGACGTGGCCCGCAGCGCCGCCCAGGCGGCCCATGCCGCGCGGGATGCCGACCAGGCTACCCGCGACGGCCTGACAGTGATCGACCGCACCACCACCAACATCGGCCAACTGGCGGCCGATATGAGCACCGCCATGGCCCAGGTCGAAGGCTTGTCCGCCAACAGCGAGAAGATCGGCTCCGTGCTCGAAGTGATTCGCGGCATCGCCGAGCAAACCAACCTGCTGGCGCTCAACGCGGCAATCGAAGCCGCCCGCGCCGGTGAGGCCGGCCGCGGGTTTGCCGTAGTCGCCGACGAGGTACGCAACCTGGCACGGCGGACCCAGGAGTCGGTGGAGGAAACCCGCCTGGTGATCGAACAATTGCAGAGCGGCACCGAAGAGGTCGTCGGCTCCATGGGCAACAGCTATCGCCAGGCCCAGGGCAGTGTCGAACAGGTCGGCGAGGCCGTTACCGCCCTGCGCCAGATCGGCGATGCGGTCACGGTGATCAGCGACATGAACCTGCAAATCGCCAGCGCCGCCGAAGAACAAAGCGCGGTGGCCGAAGAGATCAACCACAATGTGGCGACCATTCGCGATGTGACCGAGTCGTTGTCGGAACAGGCCAATGAGTCGGCGCGGGTGAGCCAGGCGTTGAACAGCCTGGCGAATCAGCAGCAGGGGTTGATGGACCAGTTCCGCGTCTGAGGGTCGAAGACAAGTCCAATGTGGGAGGGGCTTACTGTGGCGAGGGGGCTTGTCCCCCGACGGGTTCACTGGAGATCCATTGGGGCTGCTGCGCAGCCCAACGCGGGCGGTGCGACGATTCCACAAGCCCGCTCGCCACAGAAAGCCCCCTGCCGCATTTTGATCTACGGTGTGTCAGCCATGGCGTTTGGGTAACTCGATCAGCGCCTTGAGCCCGCCCAGCTCGCTCTCCTGCAACTGCAACACCCCGCCCCACACCTCGACAATGTCGCGCACGATCCCCAGCCCCAGGCCATGGCCGTCGATCTGTTCGTCCAGGCGTGCACCGCGGCTGAAGACCTGGTCACGCTGGGCCTCGGGAATCCCGGGACCGTCATCTTCCACCGCCAGCAGGTAAGCGTGGGGCGTCTCGCTGACGCTCACGCGCACCTCCGCATCCGCCCATTTGCAGGCGTTGTCCAGCAGGTTGCCGAGCAGCTCCAGCAAATCCTCGCGGTCCCAGGGCAATTGCAGGCCCGGCGCGACGTGGTAGCTGAGGTCCAGGTGTTCGCCATGGATCATGTTCAAGGTGGCGAGCAGGCCGGGCAGTTCTTGTTCACAGTCGAACAAGGCACCCGGCAGGGTCTCGCCGGCCAGCCGGGCGCGATTGAGTTCACGGTTGAGGCGTTGTTGCACCTGCTCCAATTGCTCGCGCAGCAGTTTGCTCAGTTCGGGGTGATCCTTGAGCGCCTCGCTCGAGGCGGCGCTCAACAGCACCGCCAGCGGGGTTTTCAGCGCATGCCCAAGGTTGCCGAGGGCATTGCGCGAACGTTTGAGACTGTCTTCGGTGTGGGCCAGCAGGTGGTTGATCTGGGCGACCAGTGGCTCCAGTTCCAGCGGCACCTGGGTGTCGAGTTGCGAGCGTTGGCCTTGTTGCAGTTGGGCGATCTGGTTACGCGCGTTTTCCAGCGGGCGCAAGGCACGACGCACGGTGACTCGCTGCAAAAACAACACCAGCAGCAGTGCCGCCAGCCCCAACACCAGGCCGATCCGACGCATCAGGCGAAAACTTTCCCGCACCGGGGTGTAGTCCTGGGCCACGCTGATGGAAATCGATTGGCCAAAGCGCTTGTAGTCCGAACGCAGCACCAGCAATTGCTGGCCTTCGGGGCCCAATTGCAGGTTGCCCTTGAGCCCGGCCTCGGGCAGTCGGGGCAATTCCTGGTCCCACAGCGAACGGGAGCGCCAGTGAGTGTCGGCAAAATCGATGCGGAAGTAATGCCCGGAAAACGGCCGCTGGTAGGCCGGCGACAGGCGCTGCTCATCCAGTTGCACACCGTTGGGCCCGCGTACCAGGGCGACCAGCAGGTTCTCGGCATCGTTGCGCAACCCGGCTTCCAGGTAGCGTTGCAAACCGGCCTCGAACAACCACAGGCTGGTTTGCGCCAGCACCACGCCGACGATCACCATCACGCTGATCAGGCCCAGGCTCAGGCGGCGCTGAATCGACTTCATGCAGGGCTGGCGCCAAACCGGTAACCCTGGCCGCGCCGGGTTTCGATCACGCTGCGCCCGAGTTTGCGGCGCAGGTGGTTGACGTGCACTTCCAGCACGTTGGAGTCGCGCTCGGTCTCGCCGTCGTACAGGTGCTCGGCCAGGTGGCTTTTCGAGAGGATCTGTTCGGGGTGCAACATGAAGTAGCGCAACAGGCGAAATTCTGCGGCGGTCAGTTGGATCTCGTCGCCATCGCGCAGCACGCACTGGCGGCCTTCGTCCAGGTGCAGGCCGGCAGCCTGCAAGGTGGGTTGGTTGGCCTGCCCGTGGGAGCGGCGCAACAGCGCCTGGATGCGCAGGTGCAGCTCTTCGGGGTGAAAGGGTTTGCTCAGGTAATCGTCGGCACCGGCCTTGAGCCCTTCGATACGCTCGGCCCAGGAATCGCGGGCGGTGAGGATCAACACCGGGGTGGCCAGTGCGGCGGCGCGCCATTGCGCCAGCACCTCAAGGCCGGGCAAACCGGGCAGGCCGAGGTCGAGGATGATCAGGTCGTAGGGTTCGCTGCGGCCCTGATACGCAGCGTCACGGCCGTCGGCCAGCCAGTCGACGGCATAACCCTGGCGCTGCAGGCCGGCCAGCAGTTCATCGGCCAAGGGTACGTTGTCTTCCACCAGGAGCAGGCGCATCAGTCTTCCTCATCTTTGATCAGTACACCGTTGGTGGCGTCGAGTTTGATCTCGCGCACCACGCCGTCGGTGGTCACCAGTTCCACTTCGTAGGCATATTGGCCATGCTTTTTCTCAAGCTCGGCTTCCAGCAGGCGCGAGCCGGGATACCGCGCCATGGCCTGCTGCAACAGTTGCTCCAGAGGCAGGATCACCCCCTGCTGGCGCAGCGCCAAGGCTTCGTCCTGGTTGAGGTCGCGGGCCTGCAAGCCTGAGCAGAACACCACCAGCACCAACGCCACTCGACTGCCGGCGCGTAAATTTACCTTCATTACGTATCCTGATGATTCTTGAGAACCTGCCCGGTGAGCGCGTCCAATTCGACCTCCCATTCAATGCCGTCGGCATCTTGCAGTTCGACTTCATAGACATACTTGCCGTAAGCCTCGTCCAGGTCGGTGTCCAACAGCATTGAACCGGGGTGCAGGGCCTGGGCTGTGGCTTCGAGCTGGTCGAACGCGACAATTGTAACAGTGGCGGGCACGGTCAGTGGTTTGTCGGGGTCCACGGCTCCGGCCTGGGTCGCCGTGGAGGCGATGATAGCGGCGGCGACCAGAGCAGTGAGGCGTTTCATGATGAGTCTCCGTTACACGATGTTTTTCCTACACCGGCCACGGTAGCGGCTGCAACTTAACTGAAACTGAATTGCCACCATGGCAATTTCCAGCAGCCGCGACAGGCTACGATGCTTATTCAGGATTCACGCGGTATCGTTAGCGTTTTTCGCGAGCACGCTTGCACCTGCACCTCGCTTCAACAGAGACCGGTATGACAGCCATCCACATCAAGTTCCCCGCCCTGACCCTCAAGGCCGGCAAACGCGCCTTTGCGCGCATTCGCGAAGAGGGCCTCAAGCCTGCGGATGTCGGCACCCTTCCCGGTGCGGCCGGCGGCCCCAAGGCGCTGGGAATCCAGGGCCTGGACCTGGCGCTGTTCGGCGACTGGCTGCCGCGCGCACCGCGGGAGCGGGCGTTGATCGGCGCATCGATCGGTTCCTGGCGGTTTGCCAGCGCCTGCCTGCCCGACCCGGTGCAAGGCCTGCTGGACCTCGGCCGCCTGTACAACGAACAACGCTTTGCCAAAGGCGTGACCATGGCCGAAGTCAGCCGCAGCTGCCAGCGCATGCTCGACGACCTGCTGGCCGGCCGCGATGCACGGGTGCTGGACAACCCCGACTACCGGCTGAACATCATGGTGGTCAAGAGCCACGGCCTGCTCGCCGATGACCACCGCGGGCGCCTGGGTTTGGGCCTGTCCTCGGTGATTGCCGACAACCTGCGCGGCCGTGCGCGACTGGCGCGGCATTTCGAGCGGCTGATCATCCACGACCCGCGCCAGGCACCGCCGGTGCACCCGCTGAAGGATTTCCCCTCGCGCTTCCTTGCGCTGGACATGGGCAACCTGCGCCAGGCACTGCTGGCGTCCGGGTCGATCCCCATGGTGATGCAAGGCGTGCGCGACCTGCCCGGAGCCGGCACCGGCACTTACCGCGACGGCGGCCTGCTGGACTACCACCTCGACCTGCCCTACCACGGCGACGACATCGTGCTGTACCCGCACTTCACCGACCGGGTCATCCCCGGCTGGTTCGACAAGGGCCTGCCATGGCGGCGCAGCAACCCGCACGGCTTGCAGGATGTGTTGCTGCTGGCGCCATCCAGGGACTACCTGGCCCGCCTGCCCCACGGCAAACTGCCGGACCGCAGCGACTTCAAGCGCTTCATGGGCGACGACCCGAGCCGCAACAAGTACTGGCAAACCGCGATGAGCGAGAGCCGGCGACTGGGGGATGAGTTTCTGCAACTGGCCGATAACGGTGGCCTTGGCGAGCGCTTGCAGGCGCTTTGACCCAGCGGTATGCGCGGCATGGGATCAAGCTGTTAAACTCGCCGCCTGCCAGATACCTGACCGAGCTGAAAATACTGTGGAAATCTTCAAAGAGTTTACCTTCGAGTCCGCCCACCGCCTGCCCCACGTACCGGAAGGCCATAAGTGCGGGCGCCTGCATGGGCATTCGTTCAAGGTGGCGATCCACCTGAGTGGCGACCTGGACCCCCATACCGGCTGGATTCGTGACTTCTCGGAGATCAAGGCGATTTTCAAGCCGCTCTACGAACGCCTCGACCACAACTACCTCAATGACATCCCAGGCCTGGAAAACCCTACCAGCGAAGTGCTGGCCAAGTGGATCTGGACTGAACTCAAGCCGCTGCTGCCGGAGCTCAGTGCGATCCGTATCCACGAGACCTGCACCAGTGGCTGCATCTATCGCGGCGAGTAAGCCTGCACTGTTAAAAAACCACTCTTGCGGTTAATGCCAGTCAGTTAAGGAGGAACACTGTAACTGTGGTGAGCGGGCTTGCCCCGCGTTGGGCTGCGCAGCAGCCCTAAAACACAGTCCCGGACCTGCCTGGCACACTGCAGCGCTCTTATTGGGGCTGCTGCGCAGCCCAACGCGGGGCAAGCCCGCTCGCCACAGGTTACTGTTTGCCCGTTCTATCTCTTAACTGATCGGCATTACCCTTGCGGTGGTTTTTTTGTGCCTCCCGTAGCCCCCTTCCACCCTTGCCCTTCTTCGCGACCGAGGAGATGTCCATGGAAACTACCTGGCTGGCCCAGGCCAAACGCTTGCAAGCCTTGGCCTCCACGGGGCTGCACTTTTGCACCGATGATTTCGAGCGCGAACGCCTGGAAGAAATCGCCGAGATTGCCCACAGCATGCTGGCGCAGCTGGGCAATGTGCCCCTGGAGCGCATCACCGGGCTGGTGTCGGATTTCGCCCAGCGCTATTCGACGCCGATGATCGACGTGCGTGGCGCGGTGATCGAGGGTGAGCGGATTCTGCTGGTGCGCGAGGCCACCGACGGTTGCTGGGCGCTGCCCGGTGGTTATGCCGATATCGGGTTGTCGGCGGCGGAAAACATCATCAAGGAAATTCGCGAGGAAGCCGGGCTGAGCGTTACTGCGCGGGCGCTGTATAGCGTCACCCACAAGGCCAAGGGGTTGTACCGGCCGGATGTGCGGGATTTCTACAAGTTGTATTTCCTGTGTGAACGGGTGGATCAACTGGCGCCGGTGGCCGGGTTCGAGACCACCGAGGTGGGCTTTTTCAGCCTGGACGAGCTACCGCCGCTGTCCCGTGGACGCACCATCGAAAGTGATCTGGAGGCGGCGTTCGCCTTTCATCGCGGCGAGACCACGCAGACGCTGTTCGACTGATCCAATTTGTATCACTGCTGCACCGCTTTCGTGCCCGACTGGGCACAGCGAACACTCCCGCCTGCGTTCCCCGCCTGTTTGGCTATAAATACTGTGCACGGTGCACAGCGGCGACCGTGCGCCTGTCACTGCCGGTGATTTGGCACGCCCGGTGCAACAGGCCTGCGTCACTCATTCAGGGAGCACGCACATGACGCAGCAAGAACCGGGCAACGATTACCCCTTAAGCGAAGTCCCCATGCATGCGCGCAAAGGCCTGGCGTCGACCGCCATGGTGCTGCTGGGCTTTACCTTTTTTACCGCGACCATGTTTGCCGGCGGCAAGCTCGGGGTGGCGTTCAGTTTCACCGAGATGCTCGGCGTGGTGGCCCTGGGTAACCTGCTGTTGGGTATCTACGCCGCAGGCCTGGGTTACATCGCGTTCAAGAGTGGGTTGAACTCGGTGTTGATGGGCCGCTTCTGCTTTGGCGAGGTGGGCAGCAAGCTCAGTGACTTGATCCTCGGGTTCACCCAGATCGGCTGGTACGCCTGGGGCACCGCCACGGCGGCCGTGGTGCTGGGCAAGTATTTCGAGCTGAGCCAGGGCAGCGTGCTGGCGTTGATGGTGCTGTTCGGCCTGGTGTTCTGCGCCACGGCCTACGTGGGTTATCGCGGGCTGGAGATCCTTTCCTACATCGCGGTGCCGGCCATGGGCCTGTTGCTGTTGCTGTCGATGTGGGTCGCCACGGTGAAAGTCGGCGGGCTGGACGGGCTGCTGGCGGTGGTGCCGACCGGCGAGCTGGATTTGTCCACCGCGATCACCCTGGTGTTCGGCACGTTCGTCAGCGGCGCCACCCAGGCCACCAACTGGACGCGGTTTTCCCGCTCGGCCAAGGTCGCGGTGCTGGCCAGCCTGATCGGGTTCTTTATCGGCAATGGTTTGATGGTGCTGATCGGCGCCTATGGCGCGATCGTCTACCAACAGCCCGACGTGGTCGAAGTGTTGCTGCTGCAAGGCTTCGCCATGGCGGCAATGGCCATGTTGCTGCTCAATATCTGGAGCACCCAGGACAACACCATCTACAACTTCGCCGTGGCCGGCTGCAACCTGCTGCGCACCAAGCGGCGCAAAACCGTGACCTTGACGGGTGCGGTGATCGGCACCTTGCTGGCGTTGCTGGGCATGTACGACATGCTGGTGCCCTACTTGATCCTGCTGGGTACGGTGATTCCGCCGATTGGCGGGGTGATCATGGCGGACTTCTTCTACCGCTGGCGCGGCCACTACCCGCGCCTGGCGGATGCGCGCCTGCCAGCCTTCAACTGGGCCGGGCTGGTGGCGTACGCGGTGGGTACCGTGCTGGCGTTCAACTCGCCGTGGGTCGCGCCGTTGGTGGGCATCGCAGCCGCGTCGCTGACCTACGTCGCACTCACCGCCGTGCTGCGCGTGCCTTTGGCTGATGCCCGGGCATGAGCCTGACCATTGCGGAGGTACTGGCGTTGCCGGGGCTGGAATCCATGCGCCTGCGCGCCGGCGCTGCCGCCCTGGATAACGTCGTGCGTTGGCCTTATGTGGCGGAAAACAGCGGGATCGCCGAGTGGGTGCTGGGCGGTGAATTGGTGTTCGTCACCGGCATCAACCACCCACGGGATGAGGCCAACCTCCTGCAACTGCTGGACGAAGCCTGCCAGCGCCAAGTGGCCGGGTTGGTGATCCTGACGGGAGCGGCGTATATCCAGGCGATTCCCCAGCGCTTGCTCGACGCCGCCGAAGCCGCCGGCATGCCGCTGATCGAGCAGCCCTACTCGCTGAAAATGGTGCTGGTGACCCAGGCGATTGGTTCGGCGCTGATCCAGTCCGAGCAACTGGGACGCTCGCGGCACGACGTGCTGGAGCGCTTGCTGAGCGGGGATTATCAATCCCTGGATTTGCTGCTGCATCGGGCCGTGCAATTGAATATGCCAATGGCCGGGCATTGGCAGGTCGCCCAGCTGCAATTGGAAGGCAGTGAGCTGCTGTTTGCCCAGGGGGACGCGGCACAGGTGGAGGCACAGCTGGCGCGACAACACGACGGTATCAGTCGGCGCTTGCGTCAATTATCGGCGGTACTGCCGGTACTGGGGCGCGCCGGACAATGGACCCTGCTGCTGCCGGCACCGGATGCCGTCACGGCCTTGGCCAACCGCCAGCAACTGGCCAACTGGCTGAACCCGCTCAACCTGCGCCTGGCGCCGCTGAAATTGTTTATCGGCCTGAGCGCCGCTGCACACCCACCCGCGCGCCTGGCCCAGGCGCAGGACGAAGCACGCCAGGCATTGGTGGCGGCACGACGCTTCAGCGAGCGTGCCGGGCTATGCGTGTATGACGAACTGGGCGTGCTCAAGCTGCTCAGCGGTGTCCGTGATCGCGCCCTGCTCGACCAGTTCCTCAATGAACGCCTGGGCCCGCTGCTGCGTCACGACCTGCACCACGGCCCCAGCCTGATGCCGACCCTGGAAGCCTGGTTTCACGAGAATGGTAACCTTGTGGCTGCCGCCCAGCGCCTGGCCTTGCACCGCAATACCCTGACGCACCGTGTCCAGCGCATCGAAGCCCTGTGCGGTCTGACACTGGATAACGCTTATGACCGCCTGGACATCGGCATCGCCCTGATGATCTGGCGGCTGTCTGCCTGATTGTTTTTAGCCAAGAGGAACTTGCCCATGCACATCATCAACGCCCGCCTGCGCAACCGTGAAGGCCTGCATGATCTGCACCTGGAACACGGCCGGATCGCCAGCATCACCCCACAAACAACAGCGCCGGCAGTGGGGCCCAATGACCTGGATGCAGCCGGCAACCTGGTGATACCGCCCTTCGTCGAACCGCATATTCACCTTGATGCCACCCTCACCGCCGGCGAACCGCGCTGGAACATGAGCGGCACCCTGTTCGAAGGCATCGAGTGCTGGGGCGAACGCAAGGCCACCATCACCGAGGAAGACACCAGGACACGCGCCAAAAAGACCATCCAGGCCCTCGCCGCCCACGGCATCCAGCATGTACGCACCCATGTCGATGTCACCGACCCCGACCTCACGGCGCTCAAGGCCATGCTGCAAGTGCGCGAAGAAAGCTCGCACCTGATCGACCTGCAAATCGTCGCCTTTCCCCAGGAAGGCATCGAGTCGTACCGCAACGGCCGCGAACTGATGGAAGAAGCCATTCGCCTGGGCGCCGATGTGATCGGCGGCATCCCCCACTTCGAATACACCCGCGACCAAGGCGTGAGTTCGGTGAAGTTCCTGATGGACCTGGCCGAACGCACCGGCTGCCTGGTGGATGTGCACTGCGACGAAACCGACGACCCGCACTCACGCTTCCTCGAAGTACTCGCCGAAGAAGCCCGCAGCCGCGACATGGGCGCCCGCGTCACCGCCAGCCACACCACGGCCATGGGTTCCTACGACAATGCCTACTGCGCCAAACTGTTCCGCCTGCTGGGGCACTCCGGGATCAGCTTCGTCTCTTGTCCCACCGAAAGCATCCACCTGCAGGGTCGCTTCGACAGCTTCCCGAAACGCCGTGGTGTCACCCGGGTCAACGAGCTGCTGGAGGCCGGCATGAACGTATGCTTTGGCCAGGACTCCATCGTCGATCCCTGGTACCCGCTGGGCAACGGCAACATCCTGCGCGTACTGGAAGCCGGTTTGCACATCTGCCATATGCTCGGCTACCGCAACCTGCAAAGCGCCCTCGACCTGGTGACCGACAACAGCGCCAAGGCCATGGCCCTGGGTGACCGTTACGGCCTTGAAGCCGGGCGCCCGGCCAACCTGCTGATCCTCTCGGCCGACAGCGACTACGAGGTGATTCGCAGCCAAGGGCTGCCGCTGTATTCGATTCGCCACGGCAAGGTGTTGATGAAGCGCCAGCCCGCGCAGGTGGAGTTTGTCTAAGCACCCAGTCAGACGATTGAGTCGAGATCCAGCGGCTGTGCCCTCCCCAGCTCACTCTGCGCAGCGGGAGGGATGCTCGCGACCTGAGGCAACGCCTGGTTTTCACGATGGCGGAACCAGCGCTTGAGACTGGGTTGCAGGTTGGAGCAGTGGCTATGGCTGCCGTAGACATCACGCGCTTCAAGACGACGCCAGCGCAGGGTTTGCAGGCGTTCGCGACTGGTGTACAGGCGGTCGATCTCAGCGTTCAGCGGCTCATGGTATTCATAGGCACGGTCGTTGGCCGGGCGCTGTCGAGTCAGTTCACGCCGCTTGTCTTGCAGTTGCTTGCCCATGGTCGCAAGGGCGTGGTCGAGCAGTTCAAACTCCCGTTGGGTCACCAGAGGACCGTTGCTATCCACAGCCTGTTGCCAGCGACGCAACGTCGCCCAGGCGGCCGGGATGTAGCTGGCGGTCATGAAATGCTGCTTGTATTGCACCAACTGTTTGATCAGGCCTTCGCGATCGGGCATGTCACCGCGCGTTTGCCATGCCCGGTTGCGGCCGGCTTCTTCAATGGACTCGCAGCCCGGCTTCCACAGCACGGACGAATGCGTACCGTCCGGGAGCACGATCGGCATGAAGTGCTGTTGATCGCCGTGGTGTTGGTAGGGGTTGCCGCCAATACGCACCAGGCCGGCGGCGAACAACAGGCCCCCGGCCGTGGGGGCGCTGAATAGCGTGACGGCACCGGGGATCCAGAGTTTGGCGGTGGTGTTCATCCAAGGCGCCGGGACGCTGGGGACCGGGTCGTTGTGGTTGACGATGCGGTGGTGCACCAACGCGGAAGCGCCGGCAGTGAACTCGGCATCGGCGGCGCGGGGGGCGCCGTAGGTGTAGAGGAGGATGTTGTAGTGAGCGTCGGAAATTCGGCGCAGCCCCTCAGCCAGAAGCAACGCGATGGCGCCGCCAAGGCTGTGACCACATATAACTATTCGTTGCCCGACATGAAACTGGTCGAGGTATCGCAGCACGAAGTTACGTACCGCTCGGTAAGCCTGATAAAATCCCTCATGCGCCTTGCCTACGCCATCGATGAAGGGCACTTGATGGGCGTTGGCATCTCGCAATCCATCAGATGGGCTGGCGGTGCCACGCACCGCTATCAGGATGACCTCATCGTGGTGGGTTATGAAAGCCTGGGTATCAGTACCGCCTTTTTCGTCATCGAAGAAGTGCAAATGCGCAGGGTGTTCCTGTTTTTCCTCCAACTCCGGACGATTTTGCGGATACAGCTCAGGATCGAAGGGAAGAATTTCAAAACGCCGTGAGTAAGGTACATCCTCATAAAGCGGATAAAAACGTCGCACTTGCTCCGGATCAACTCGCCAGGCTTGGTGAAACCCAGATAGTTGTTCAGCAAACAAATTTCCAACACTGGGATCCAGTGGAAAGCGCACTTGATCAAATGGTTTGTCTGGGGGCTCCTGGCCAAAATCGCAGTAACTCAACGCCGCAAACAGTGCCAATTGGTACAGGTTCAAGGCACAGAAGCGGTCTTCCGTGGATAGCATTGGACGCAGGGCTCGCAGTGGACGTACTTCGAGAACAGTGTGATTGCTCGGGAACAACACCACCCCTGATAAGGAGGGTTGGGACGGACCGAACCCCAGATCAGCCATCATTTTTAGGGCATGGCGTTTGGGTCGGTAAGCAGTGGGTGTCACGGCAGGTAGATGGGAGCCCTGACGAACCAAGTCGCTCACTTCAACCTGATAAAAGTGGTCAGCTTTCTGCCGCGCAGAATTGCTCTCGGTTTGCTCACCGCTGGATTTTGAAAATTTCGTTTGTTCAGCTCTGACCTGAAGGTCGGTGATGGGTAACGGATACTTTTCTCGCCTCTGCAATGTCGAATAGTAGCTCCCCAACTCCTGATACATAGCATCGAAAACCAACACTACAGGACCACGGCAGTGCCCCTCTAATCGTACAAAACCATCTCCATTCAAACGGCCTGCGTATCGCTGCCCTGCACTGTCAAAAATTTCATAGTTGAGCCCTCCATAGGCTTTCCCGTCACCGGACTCGTCCACTAGACAAAAACTCAGCCAGTCTCCACGCAGCGTACAGGCGGGAATTTTTTCGTTAAAAAACGGTTTTTTCCATTGTTCTATCGTCATGCCTGAACATCCTTATTCACTGCAACTTGGATATATGTCACATACACGCCCATCGGGCATTTTGAAGGATTTGAAATCTGTAGTGTTACCCCCACAAAACGCGTACTGGTCCTCAAAGCTTTTGCCTCGACAGCGTTTCCACCCTTGAGAAAAACGAACCCAGTTATCGCCCATATAAGGTCGTTCCTCACTAATGAGGTTCAGCTTTATCACTACCTTTTTCCCACCCAACTCATCTCGCGAAAAAATACCGTTCGAGTGAGTTTTATATCTTTGCCCTGTAGCGCCCAGCGAATTACAGTTCAGAACCTTTCTGATCGCATGTATCGGCCCCACAGTCCGAAACAACCACTGACATTGCCAAGACAGTTCCTGAACTCCCGACTCCGGCATTCCAGGCCTATCACCCTCCAGACGATCCCGAATCGAAATCCCCGCAATATCCCCGCCAACATCCGAATCCCGCGTACCCCACTTAGCGTAAAAATCAAACTCCACATTGCGTAATACCAGCGGACACCCCTGTACCGTTTCACTCAGCGGTAACTCATAACTCGCCCGACTTGCCACCGGTTTGTACTCGGTAAAAAAAACCTTCCTCTCCGGCCTCTTGCCTCGGCGCCTTGGCAAGGTGCAGGTCTCACCCGTTGCGGGCCCGTAGTTGGCGGCAGTTTTAAGTTCAAATTCCGCCGGTAAATCCACCTCCAACGTAAAGCGATCAACCGGCTTCATCGCACACCCCGAAAGTCCCGCCGTTGCCAGTGCAAGCAGCACGCCCCATACACGCTTACTCATCCTTGTTCTCCAACATGAGCCACTGCTGCTTAACTCGTTCAAAGTGATCCTGCGGTGTTTCTCCAACCGTCGGCTGCCAACGAATCCCACTGCTGCGAGTGGCCTCTTCCAACCGTCGCACGACCAGAAACTCCAACTGTTCCGGCTGGCTCCATCGCCAACTGCGAGCCTGTTCCAACACTTGGGTCAGCCAGACCCTGGGGTCTTGGAACTCAACCAATGCCGCCAGATCTTCACTGCGTTCAGCCAGCAGGTAACGCAGGATATTGGCGTGCAGGATGGCGCTGGCATTCGGGTTGGGCGTGTTCAGCCAGGGGGCTGGCTCGGGCACCGGATAGTCACCGGGGGCAGGGTTGTCGCCACAGTGCCAACTGCCTTCATGCCAGTAGCACACACTGATCAGTGGGCCGAGGAATGCTGGCCAGTGTTCAAGGCCCAGATGGTTCAGTGCGCGCGCCAACGTACGATTGTCGTGAAGGCGGTACAGCGTCCGGTTATTCTCCGGTCCGACCAGCAGCCGGTCGCGCCAATGCCGGGACATGTCCGTCAGGTCCGCGTCTGGCAAGCTGCCCAGCCAGCCCCAATTCATCTCTGGTTCTTGCAGAAGATCGAGCAACGCGGGCTCCCCTACCTGATCCAGCAACAGGATCACGGGGCCAGCCATGGCCATTTCCGCCAGTGGGGTTTGTGCGTAGAGGCGGCAGTACGCTGGAAAACCGCGTGCCGCCAACATTGGCTGGCACGCTGCGTGATTTCCCTCAAGCATCAGGCACAGCCTGTGCCCCGCCTGTTGCTGTTGGCTCATCCATCGGCTTGGAAGGTTTTCCATCAGGCCGCCCTCCCGCCGACAGTGCAGAGGCCTTCGCGGCAGTCCTCGCATAGCGGGCAGAAGTCCGCATCCAGTTGCCTGGCCAAGTGCATGATGGCGCCCTGTGTGGCGGAGATTTTCGGGCTCTGCGCAACCAACAGGGCGTTCGCCGACCTGGTCGCGGACGGGGTTCCACCGAGGGTGATGGGCCGACTGCTGAAAATGCCGCCTGCCTGGATCACCAGGTGCTCTCCGCCGGCCTTGAAACTCAGTTGTACGCCCGCGTCGATAACCAGGCTGGCGCCGGCCTTGAGATGCACCTGTTGCCCGGCTTCAATCATCAGGGTTTGCCCGACATAGGTCCGGCTGTCGCCCTGCACGTCCAGATGATCGCTGGCGTTGAGTGCAACCTTGCGGTCACCGGTGACGTGACGATGCTCCTCGCTTTCCAGGTGCGCCGTACTTAACCCTCGAATGATTTCACGCCGCTCACCGGCCACTTCCAGGCGACTGTCATGCCCCACCTGCTGCTCCAGGTCCCGCTGGGCACGAAGGTAGATGAGCTCCTTGCCACGGCGGTCTTCCAGGTGCAATTCGTTGCCGCCGCCTCCGCCCGGGGTGCTGCGACTACGCAAGACGCTTCGGGTCTTGTGTTGCGGCAAGGAATAGGTCGGCATGTGCAACGCATTGGCCAGGCAACCGTTGATCAGCGGCTGGTCCGGGTCGCCCTCCAGGAACGTCACCAGCACTTCCATGCCCACCCGCGGGATCATCGTTGCGCCAAACCCGTCTCCGGCCCAACCCGATGCCACCCGCACCCAACAACTGCTTGTGTCATCGCTCTTGTCCAGTCGGTCCCAGTGAAACCGTACTTTCACCCGGCCGTATGCATCGCAATGCACCTCCTCGCCGGCAGGCCCGGTCACCGTGGCGGTCTGGGTGCCGTGGATGGTCGGCTTGGGGTACTTGAGAGGGGGTCGATACGGCGCACTCCAGGGTGTCGCGGTGAAACGGTTGCGATACCCCTGGAATGCATCCACCTCCTCACCAGTCGCATCCTCCAGCACCTGCGGTTGATAACCCTCGTGACGGACCGAAGTGATCAACCATAAATCATTGCAGGCCGGATCCGGATGGTCGTGCAGCTCAAGAAAGTGCCCACTGCGCAGCACCGCTTGGTCGCTCTTGCCCAATGCACGATATCGGCCGATCTGAAGGCGCTCCAACCCCCTGCGCGCCAGGCGAGCCCCCCGTGCATGGCCGGTAAACCCAGCCGGGTAGCGGTAGTCCTCAAGGGGTTGCGCTGAGGCAGAACCCGCGCTGTCTTGCAGGCATAAGGACGGATGCTCGAAGTCATGATCACGACGCACCGTTCGCTGGCTGCGGGTCGCCAGGCGTACGTCGAAACGCTGGATAACCCGTGTCTCGGCCAGCGGGCCGCCGGCAGCTGAATAACGCTGCGCAGGCAGGCGCTGAAATACGGTCTGGTCGTCGCCAAACACCAGCACATGCTGGTGCTCGCTGTGACGGAAGTGGTAGTGAATGCCCTCCTCTTCACACAGCCGCTGGATGAAATGCAGGTCGGTTTCCGCGTATTGCACGCAGAACGTCCGCGGCGGGTAGACCACCGGCCCCAACTCAAAGGCGTAGCGGTCGGCCAGGATGCCGTGGTGTTCGAGGACTGCCGCGATGATCTGCGGAACACTGCGCTGCTGGAAAATCCGCTGGTCGCGTCGATGGGCAAGGTAGGCGAGACTCGGCGCCAATGTCAGGTGATAGCGGGTGAGCCGCCGCCCGGGGTCGTCGCGGCCAATCGCGTAAACCTGCCCGTGCAGGCCTTCATTCGCATCGCCGAAAACCAGGTAGGCAGGCTGGTGGAGCAGTGACTCCAGGTCCAGCGAAGGGTTTTCGCTGACCACCTGCACCTGGATGAAAAACGGCTGATCAAGCACCTCCTGACCGTTGAACGCCAGTACTTGAAAGTCAGTCTTTATGCCTGGAAGGATTAATTTGAAACGTGACGAAACAAACGCGTTAACCATCCGTTGTTACCCGCCAATATCGATAGTTATTACCGGACTGAGATACCTCCCCCGCCAAACATGAAATAAGTTGCCGAGGAAAAGCGCCTGAACGCCTTGAAGCTTAGCGTTTCCAGGAAAAAATCGGCCCCGAAAAAATAAAAAAGAAGTTTCGTACGACTGAGATTGAAGTGTCTTTTACAAAATAATAAATCGAGTCAATGAGCCACTTCTTAAACATAAGAAATGCCCTACACCAACTTTTATCTGATCAATTAATCAATAGCGAAACAGCTGACACCCACTCAGGGCGTCAACTGCTCAAAAGACTTCATGCCCGAGGCAGTGCAGTCCCGAACAGACTGACGCTCAGCAGCGTATCGACCTGGGTATGCAAACGTACCGGCGCAGTGCCACCCGGCATCACCACCGCGACTTCACCCCCCTCAACCCAACCCGCTCGCCACGCCGCACAGGCGACGGCACTGGCGCTGGTGCCGGAGGACGCCGTGGGGCCCTCTCCCCGCTCGAACACCCGGGCAACCACCCGGTTGCCGGATTGCCTGGCGACCCATTGCAAATTGACGCCGGCCAAGCATGGCTCGCCGCTTCCTGCCGGGGGGGCGAAGGCAATTGCCTGCAACGGTTCGAACAGCGCTGGCTGTTGCATCTGCAGATTGTCCGGCAAGGCTGACAGGTGTTCGACCAGGGTCACACAATGAGGATTGCCCACACGCACAAACTGACTGTGCGCCCACTGTGGGTTGATCGCCGCCAACGCCTTCACATGGCTCAGTTCAATGTCGCCTTGGAACACCTGCTCAACCCCCTGCGCCCCCACGGCCGACGGCCCGAACCCGGGCAAACCCAATGCCAGCCAGAATCCAGAGCGGTGCCCATAGACAGCAGGCTCGACCCGAGTCACCAACGGCGACACCCCGTCAGGCTGGTCATGATGCACGCGCAAATCACAGGCCTCGGTCATCAAGCCCTGGTCAGTAAGCGCCTGGGCAAAAATCGTCAACCCATTGCCACTGCGCTCGGCCAGGGAGCCGTCGGTGTTCACGATCAACAGGTCAAACGGCGGCTCGGCCTGGAACGGGCCCACCAGCAAGCCATCGCAGCGGTGAGCCTTGGCATCGACCGGGCGCGGTATCGAACCCCACTCGCATTCGGAGCTTATGGCTGATGCAGCCCAACCCTCGCGAGTCCTCGCGGCCTGTGCGGCGTTATTGGGCACCTCGATACCCTGCTGTCGTAAAAACGCCGGGCTGGCGACCCCGTAAATGTTGCCACGTGCGTCATAGAACTGGGTCATGGCGCCACTTGCCTTGCAATCTTCATCGGTGCGTCCGCTCGGTTGCCTACAGGGTTGGACCAGCAGCGTATTACACAATGCAGGGTATGTGGGAGGCGGCCTGGAAGGTGGTAATCCACCGTGAAAAACCCGGGGGTTCACCAGTTCCCACAGGGATTACACACCTTCCAGAACGCCTTCTGCAAAGACACTTCGTGTGTGGTTGCCAACGCCCATGGCGTTCCCGAATTGCAAAAAGAAATCATCGCCGCTGATCTCGGGGGGGAACCCGGCTCGCCCCCAAGGGCCTGATGTGCAAGGATATCGCGCCGGACATCGTTCGCTGAACGCAAAACCAAGGATTTTTTCATGACTGCCATCCCCACCTCAGCACCCGTGGTTCCCGGGCGGCTGGAACAAATGTCGACCCGTATCGCATTTTTCATCGCCGGCTTCGGCATTGCTGCCTGGGCGCCGTTGGTGCCATACGCCAAAGCACGCGCCGAACTGAGTGAAGGCACCCTGGGCCTGCTGCTGTTGTGCCTGGGGGTGGGGTCTATCATCGCCATGCCGGCCGCCGGTGCGCTGGCGTCTCGTTATGGCTGCCGACGTGTGCTGAGCGCCGGCACGATCATGATCTGCCTGGCCTTGCCCATGCTGGCCACGGTCAGCTCGATTCCGTTACTGATCGCCGGATTGTTCCTGTTTGGCGCGGGCCTTGGCACGGTGGACTCCACGGTGAACCTGCAAGCGGTGATTGTTGAGCGCGCCAGTGGCAAAACCATGATGTCGGGCTTCCACGGCTTGTTCAGCCTGGGAGGGATCGTCGGCGCGGCCGGGGTTGCCGGGCTGCTGGGGTTGGGTCTGTCACCTCTGCAGGCGACCCTGGTGGTGATCGTCATCATGGCGCTGGCGCTGCTCAAGGCCGGGCCCCATTTGTTGCCCTACGGCAGTGAAAGTTCGGGTCCGGCATTTGCGATCCCCCACGGCGTAGTACTGTTCATCGGCTGTCTGTGCTTTATCGTGTTTTTGGCAGAAGGCGCCGTACTGGATTGGAGCGCCGTGTTCCTCAGTGCCGAACGCGGTCTGGACGAGGCCTACGCCGGCCTGGGTTACGCAGCCTTCGCCCTGACCATGACTGCCGGGCGCCTGACCGGCGATGCCATCGTGCGGCGCCTGGGCGCAACCCGCGTGATCGTGATCGGTGGTGCACTGGCCACTGCTGGCATGTTGCTGGCAACGTTATTGCCAGCCTGGGAAACCGCATTGCTGGGGTATGCGCTGGTAGGTGCCGGTTGCTCGAATATCGTGCCGGTGCTGTACACCGCCGTCGGCAAGCAAACGGTGATGCCGGAACATATTGCCGTGCCTGCCATCACGACCTTGGGGTATGCCGGGATTCTTGCCGGCCCCGCAGTGATCGGCTTCATTGCCCATGGCAGCAGCCTGAGCAGTGCCTTTGTGCTGATCGCAGTACTGCTCGCCGGTGTATCCCTGAGCGGCAAGGTCCTCAAGGTATGACCCCCGCACATCAGCGCGCTTTGCGGGCCTTGTCCTGTTCCAGCCAACGCTCGAGGCTTTTGTTACTGAGCCAGCCGTCCTTTTGCGGTGGACCAAACAATCGTGTGCCGTTCGCACGTACCAGCGAAGGCAGCAGACCTGGCCGCTCAAGAATGTTCTTCGCCGTGTAGACACAGAGCTCGCTGTACCTGGGCCGGGGCATGCCGGAGGAAGGATCCAGCACAGGCGCACCCTCTTGATCAACGGCATGCGGGTCCTGCATGACGGCCTTGAGCGTGGCGATTTCAACGTACTGGTGTTGTTCAAAGAAGAACGTCCGATCCTGCGATTTATCCCTCAATTGTTCGAACTGGCCCTGCAGGGCCAGCACCACCTG
Source organism: Pseudomonas sp. NFACC25 (assembly GCF_900100935.1). Classification (NCBI taxonomy): domain Bacteria; kingdom Pseudomonadati; phylum Pseudomonadota; class Gammaproteobacteria; order Pseudomonadales; family Pseudomonadaceae; genus Pseudomonas; species Pseudomonas sp. NFACC25. The sequence goes on along the minus strand of NZ_FMUC01000022.1, from coordinate 50,264 downwards.
GGTATTGCCCTGGGCATGGAACGGGTCCTGGCTGAACACACTTGGCGAGCTGTTCCCCTGTAGCGTTTGGGCGGCCGCCCTGAGACTGTCCCGGGTGATATCGCCGTCGCGGCTCAAAATTGCATCGCTCAACCGCGGGCGCTTGAGAATCTCGCTGACCACTTGAATCGTCCGGTCCAACTCCTCGCTTTTCCCCATACGTTCGTCTGCAACACACTGCAATGACGAGCAGGTCAAACGCCCGTCGTTCAGGAAGGGGTACAGCCTGCCAAAATCCTTTTCCAGGGCCAACGCCAGTTGGCTGTCGGTGGACGTTACGCCGGGCTGGGCGAGGTTCGCGCGCGTAGCAGCGGGCAGGTTCTGCAGCGCTCGCTGGCGCAGCACCGACGTTGTCCCGCGCAGCACCAGAGGCACCCGCGACACGCCGTCGGGGCGCGCAGGAACAGCCCCCTGCCAGGTTCCAGAGGGCGTGAGCGGCGCTGGCACTGTAGACCGTAAAGCCGGCTCGTCCAGTGCCAAGGGCAGACCATGAGGGGGTACACCCTCGATCGTCATGGGTTTTCTCCAACGCGTTTCCGATACATACCTGCCCGGTGATCACCACCCCCAGACGGAATCAGCGAATGGATTCCACCGGCAAGTACCCCATGTGTGGTTGGACAAACACAACAGTTCCGGACAACCGATGAATACCAATGACAGCATGTAAACAACGACCAGAAGGTACGGAGATTCCCACCCTTACCGACGCAACCAGGTCGTCAGGCTATTGATCAGCCTGGAATATCTGGGGGCCTTGGCGTCATCACTCGCGACCTGCCCGGTCGCGAGCATGCCCCGGGAAAAGTCTTCCTCGACCGGCGCCTGGAATTTGCGCTGACCGGCAAAAGCCCTCATGCGCCTGGCTTCGACAGCATGCACATCGGCCGGGGCCGGGGGCTCGTGCGCAACGATGTCACCCGTGGGTACAGTCGGATCGCCATCATCCGTATTGCGAAAGAGCTCATGACAGCTGGGCTGGGGCGGGTGAAACGAGCTTGACGTCATTTGCTAGCCCTCCACACGGAATCTGAAAGCCGACCGGTTTGATCAAGGCCGGTGCCTATGAACTATGTGGTCAGTCGGCGTAAACAGTTCCTGACAAAATTGAGCCAGGCACGTCATTCAATGGCGGCGCCTGGCGGGCGGTCAGCGGGAAAGCTGATAAAGCGCTTGCCAACTGATCCGGCCGTCATCATCACGACCGGCGAGATTGTCCATTTTCCTCAACACGTCACTGCGCTTGAGCATTTCCTGGGACAGTTGGATCAGATGATCCATGGGCGAATCGCCTGTCTGCTCCTGGGCCGCCAGGCTCCTCAGGTGGTTGAAGCTCAGCTCCCGCTCCCAGGGATTACGTTTCAACTCGCCGAAATGCTCAAGCATTTCACCGGCCATTTCCTTGTCGGTCTTGTACTTGAAGTAGTTTTCCCCCTTGACCACGATGTTCACATTTTGCCGGTCGATCAGGCCATCCAGTGCACCGGTAGAAGAGTGCCGGTCCAGGGCGCCCAACACTTCCGGACGTCGTAGCAATTCGTTGGCCAGGCGAATGTTCGCGTTCGTGACCGGATTGGGAGACCAGGTTTTTTTCGCCATCCCATAGATACTGTCAACGCTGACATACCCAGGGTTGCTGCGGTCCCTGAAGGCATTGAAATTGTCACGTAACTGTTGCGCCAACTCGTCATTGCTTTTCAGCGAGTACGTCGGATCAGGCCAGCCCGGCGCGGGTGGATACGGTTTACCCACGCTAGGATAGGGGCGTGGTGGCGGATTGCTGCAGCCAGGACTCGGCCTCGGCGGCGGACTGCAGCAGCCAGGATTCGGCCTCGGCGGCGGATTGCAGCAGCCAGGACCTGGTTGTGGGCGATTCCAGCCAAACCAAGGGCCCATCCAGTGTCTGACCGTATTCATCAGGCCCTGCGCAGCCGGCACGCTGGAGTGACGCATCACGTTGTCAGCAGCACTCTGACGGGGGGCCTGCGAAGAGGGCGCGCCGAACACGGGCCCCCTCTGGTTTTCCCGAGGCAGGAAGCTGACGTTTGCAGCCGTTTGGCCGTTGGAGGCAGTCGCTGGCCGAGGGGCTTTGACCTCAGGCCTGGAAGTGGCCTGCAAAAGGTCAGAGGTTGATGAGGTAGAGGCCTGTGTATCGGACACCAATACCGACATAGTTTTCTCCATTACAGTGGGCGCGATCTTCAGCTTGCCGCTCCAACGCAACGTCGAAGCCCTTTAGCTTTCCCATGTGTGGCAATTCTGTCGGAAACGGTTCCTGAACCAGCCGCAATATGCGCTGCGAGGATGTAAGAAACAGGACAAACGATCGCAGCCTCTTGCAAGACTGCGACTTTTCCAAGCCGATAAAGGTCAGAACCCGACGCTGGCCTGTACAAAAAACGTACGCGGCTCGCCCAGGTACAGCCCGGCATTGTTGTCGCTGGAGCGGGTGTAGTGCTGCTGGTCAAAGACGTTTTTCACCCCCACCCCCAGCTTCAGGTTCGACAGTTGTTCGCCAAAGTCGTAGCCACTGCGCACGTTGACCGAGACATAGCCCGGGATATCACCGTACTGCCCATCGGCGGTGCCCTGGGTAATGTAGGTGCTGGTGGTACCCGGTGCACGCTGTCCGGACTGGGCGTACACATCCAGGTTGTGGGTCCAGTGGTTGACGTCGTAGCGCAGGCCCAGGGTTGCCACTTCCCGGGAATACAGTGGCAGGTCGCGCCCTTTGAACGGTACGTCACCTTCGGCGGTAGCCTTGGTGTAGGTGAAGCCGGCGTTGGCGGTCAGGCCGTCCAGGCGAGGGTCCAGGTTCGACAAGTCATAGTGGGCCGACGCTTCGATGCCGGTGTGCTTGGTGGCGCCAAGGTTGGTCCAGCCCACGGCATTGCTGACGTATTGCAGCTCATCCGAGAAGTCGATGTAGAAATACGTGAGTTCCCCGCCCCACACACTGTCGTTGTAGCGCGTACCGACCTCATAGGTCCTGGCTTTTTCCGGGTTCAGGCCGCTGGCGGTCTGGTCGCCGCTGCCGCCTTGTCCGAGTTGGAAGTACTGCAGGCTGCCGAAGGAGGTTTCGTAGTTGGCGAACAATTTCCACGCATCGGAAAGGTGGTACATCACGCTCAGTGCCGGCAGCGGTTCCCGGCTATGGACCTCGCGGCGTTTTTCCTGGGTGCGGGGCCCCGTAAGGGGGATGACCGGACGGTCGTGCCATTCGGTGCGGATGTCTTCAAAACGGATGCCCGGGGTGACGGTCCACTTGCCGATATCGATCTTGTTGTCCACATAGAAGGCGTTGGCCTCGGTGCCACCGGTGCGATCCTGGTAGACGTGACCATCGCTGCGGCCACCCGGCGTCGGCACGTTGTTGATCAGGTTCAGGCTGGTGGCCTGCTCGTGCATGCCTTCCTTGAGGTAGCGGTAACCGACGCTGACTTCCTGGGTGCTGGGGCCCACGTCGAATACATGGGACACCCGCGGCTCGATGCCGAAGGTGTAGTAGGTGCGCGGGTAGGACCCGAGGGTCGCGAGGTCGCGGTTAGCGATGTTACTGCCGCGGAAACTGTCGGAATAATAAGTCAGCACTTCGGCCTGGGTCCGGTCGTCGATCTGCCGGATGTACTTGAAGGACACGTCTTTGCGACGCCCGCTGAAATTGTCCCAATCGCGCACCGACTGGTACGGGTTGGCATCGAACTGTTTCTGGGTCAGCCCGCCGGGCATGTCGGCGCTGGCGTCGTAATAGTGGAAGTTCAGCGAGAAGTCGTCCTGGTCGGTCGGCGCCCAGTGGGTCTTGAAGATCACGTCGTCGATGTCGTTGCCGTTGTTGCTGTTGCGGTAGCCGTTGCCATTCACTCCGGAGTACAACAGCGCAGCGCCGATGCCGTTTTCGGCAGTGCCGCCGATAAAAGCGCTCTCGATGTGCTTCCAGCCACCATGGGCTGAAGTTTGCAGGGTGGTGCCGACTTCACCGGAGAATTTCTCGGGGATCGCGCGGGTCACGAAGTTGATCACGCCACCGACGTTCTGTGGCCCATAACGCACGGAACCGGCGCCGCGTACCACGTCGATGCTGTCCAGGTTGCTGGCGGTAATCGGCGCCATCGACAGTTGTGGCTGGCCATAGGGCGCGAATGCCGCCGGCACCCCGTCGATCAGCACGGTGGAGCGTGGTGACAGACGTGATGTCAGCCCGCGTACGCCGACATTGAGGGAAATATCGCTGCCACCTGTGCCGTTGGATTCCTGCACCTGGACCCCAGGCATACGACGCAGCACATCACCGACATTCATCGCGCCCTGCTCCACCATGGCTTCGCGACGAATCACCGTACGCGCGCCCGGGTGGTTCTGCACCACTTCGGTATTGGCATCCCCAAGCCAGTCGCCGACCACCCTGATGTCGGTGGCACCCAGTTCCAGGGGCGAACCGGCGTCACCGGCGCCGCTGCCGAGCGGGCGCAGGGTCACGGAACCGGCGTCGATCTGATAGTCCAGGCCACTGCCTTGCAGCAATTGGCGCAGGGCCTGTTCCGCCGACAGGTTGCCATCTACTGCGGGGGCCTGCTTGCCGGCGACCAGGTCGGGGCTGAAAAACACTTGCAGGGACGTCTGCTGCCCCAGTTGGCTCAGCGCGCTCCCCAGGGGTTGGGCCTGGATATGGATAGCGTCGCCAGCATAGGCTGCCGGCACTGCGGCACTGACAGCGAGCGCAAGGGCAAGCGGCGCCCAGCGGGAGATTTTATTGTTGTGAACGGCACAGTTTTTCACGTCGACCCCAGTCCTGTAATCGCAAGAGTATGCGGCTGTTAATGCAAACCAGTTGCAGCTGCAGGAGAAGACGAAGAACTCGGAAAAAACCTGAATCTCAGCGCGAAATAATTTCCTGGCTGCCATCCGGCAGGGTTCGCAGGGCCACGGGCAGGATATGGGGCAAAGCCTTGAGCAAGGCATCGGTATCATTGGCCTTGAACACACTGGTCAGTCGCAGGTTGCCAACGGCGGGTGTGCTGACGCGCAACGGGCGCTCGCGATAACGCGACACCTCACGGGCGACTTCACCCAGGGAGGCGTTGTTGAACACCAGTTTGCCGCTGCGCCAGGCCGTCAGTTCCTCGGTATTCACTGCGTAGGACGCTGCCACCAGGCCTTGGTCATTGATATGGGTCCCCAGCCCCGCCGTCAGCGTCACCCCCTCGTTCGGCGAGCGCCCCTGCACCTTCACCGTACCGGCCTCGACCACCACACGGGTCTGGTCATCATCGCGACGCACATCAAAGCGCGTTCCGGTGACCGTCACCTGCCCTGCACCGGCGGCGACCACAAAGGGACGGCGGGTGTCATGCTCGACACTGAACATGGCCTCGCCCTGCTTGAGTTCAACACTGCGGCGGCCTTTTTCGTAGTGCACCGAGACAACACTGCGGCTGTTCAAATCCATCGTCGAGCCGTCGGGCAATGCCACCTGGCGATGCTCACCCAGGCGCGTGCTGAAATCGGCCCGGTAGGGCTTCGGATGATCAAGGCCGCTGAACAAGCCGAGCCCCAAGGCCACGGCGACCACACTGGCCGCGACGGCGTAACGCAACACGCCGCGACGTTTTGGACGCTCGGCCGACGCCTCGCCCAACGCCTGCAAGCGGGCCTTGGGCACCAGGTCGGCGGCGCTCCACAGGCCTTGCAGCACATCGAATTCATATTGGTGTTCGGGCTTTTCACTGCGCCACGCATCGAAACGCTCGCGCTCGGTGGCGTCCAACCCAGCGTCTTGCAGGCGTACAAACCATTGCGCGGCTTCGTCGCGGGCACGGTTATCCATCATGGAAGGTCCTGTTTCAGAGCGAGCGTGTGTCATGGGGCCATCGCGTCCAGGCGCTCACGCAAATGCCGCAGGGTGCGGATCATATACTTTTCCACCATGTTCTTGGACAAGCCCAGGCGCTCGGCGATCTCCTGCTGGGTGAGGCCCTCGATCTTCTGCCAGATAAAGATCCTGCGGCAGTTGAGCGGCAACTCGGCCAATGCCCGCTCGATGGAGTCCGCCAGCTGGATCGCGTGCATGAAATGCTCCGGGTCACCGCCGTGGGGCTGGCTCTGATCAAAGGCTTCCAACGCCATGGCTTCCCGCCGGTCTTCGCGTCGGTAGGCATCCACGGCGATATTTCGCGCAGTTTGATGCAGATAAGCGCGCGGTTGCTCTACCTGGGAGGCGGTTGTCTCCAGCACTCTCACAAAGGTGTCATGGGCCAGGTCCTCGGCCTGCTGACGGTTTCTCAGGCGGCGTGTCCAGGTGCCGATCAACTCTTCGTAGTGCTCGAAAAAGCCTGTTCTGCGGGGCGGCTGAGGGATCATCGCGAGGGCACTGGGGAGGCGGGGCGTGAATAGTAATGTTTCCTATTAAGTGGAGCAATTGCTACCCGTCGACCGCGACATTGCCTGGCAACTAAAGCGCCTGTTTAAGGCGGCTCAATTTCTCCCGGCTGCCGCACACGCTCATCTGGCACCATTTGCGCAGCTTGTTCTTGGAAATATCCAGGAATAGCCAATCGCAGTCGGTGGCCGTGCAGCACTTCAAGGCACGAAGATCACCGGACACCAGCAATTGCGTGGCCTCGATCGCCAGGCGTCCGATCAACATTGCACTCAGTTCCTGGGCAGAGGTGCAGGTTTTCCACGCCCAGGCCGGCGTCCCGTCAACCGTGCGCAGCACTCGCCAGGCGGTGCCTTGCTGGAAATTCAGGTTGATCTGCTGCAAGGCGTCATCGGCCGCAGCCTGGCGCAAGGACAACGGGTAAAACACGGCATACAGGCATTCGCGGAACGCAATGATGGCGTCCAGATCCGGCTGGTAGGAAATAGGCGACTCAAACACCATGGCCTTGTATTCAGCGAACTCCTGGGCGGAGATCAACGAGGCGTGCAGCGCCCATTCAAAGAAAAACTGAAAACTGGTGAGCCGCTCTTCCATGACCTTGAGCGGCGACCCAGGACGGCGGCCGTTGGTGGTATTGATGAAGTCCAACACCTGGGCCCCGCCGATCAGACGGATGGATTTTGCAGTGCCGGTGAAATGCGTCATGCCTGCTCCTGAAAAAACGCGGTATGCCTGCGATGGCGCAGATTACCTTGTTTTCCGAAGGTGCAGGCACCGCCACCGCGGCGCCAAGACCAGCGGCTATGTGCGCTCGTCGTTACGGGCCATCCAATCGAGAATAGTCGCGACAGACTGTTCGACCGACAGCGCCTGGGTGTCCACGTGCACTTCCGGAAAGATCGGCACGTCGTAGTTCGAATCAATCCCGGTGAAATGTTGGATCAGCCCCAGGCGGGCTTTTTTATACAAGCCTTTAGGGTCACGTTGTTCCGCCGTTTCCAGCGGCGCATCCACATGCACCTCGACAAAATGCTCATTGCCGACAATGGCGCGCGCGTAGTGCCGGCTGGCCGCCGACGGTGAGATCAGCGCCACGATCACCACCAGCCCCGCGTCCAGCATCAAGCGCGCCACTTCGGCGACCCGCCGGATATTCTCATCGCGGTCGCTGTCGGTAAAACCCAGGTCGCGGCACAGGCCGTCGCGCACCGAGTCGCCGTCAATGATGCAGGTCAAGCGCCCCTGTGCCTGCAAGGCGCTGTCCAGCGCATCGGCAATCGTCGACTTGCCGGCCGCCGAGATGCCCGTCATCCAGATGACCAAGGGCTTCTGCCCCATACGCGAGCGTTCCGCGCCGAGATGGCTGAACGCAAACGCATGCAAATTCCGCTCTGGACGTTCCGCAAAATGACTCATGGCCGCTCACCCTCCGTCCCCGCCACAGGCGGTTTACCCAACAGGAACACCATCACGCATTGCACGAACAGCAACAGCGCAACCACCCAGTAGACGGTTGCGAACGAGCCGGTCAGGTCCTTGGAGAAACCGCCCAGGAAGTTGCCGCACACGCCCCCCAGGCCGATCAGCACATTGGCAATGCCGAATGCCTGGGTCAGTCGGCTGACTGGCACGATTTGTCCGATGTAGCTGGGGACAAGCCCGAAGATGGGGTAGAACGCCAGCGCAAACAAAAATGCCGCCAGGTAGAACAGCGGGAGGCTGTTGAAACTGAACACCAGGGTGGCGGCCAGCCCCGCACTCAGAAAGCACATGGCCAGCGACGCCCTGACGCCCACCTTGTCGGCGATCCACCCCACCAGAAAGCCCGAGGCCATGCCCACCGCACCGATGGTGGTCCAGACAAACCCGGCGTCCTGCACCGACACTCCCAACTCGTCCCGCAGGAACGGAGCCAGGTAAGTCTGGAACGGCAACAGCGCCATCCCGTTCAAAAACGCAATGGCCCAGGTCAGGTACAGCGAGCGACTCAACCAAGGTGCATGACTCTCGAACGCCGTCGAACGCGGCCCGGAAAAACCGGCGCCCTTGTCCGCCACCAGGTTGCGCAGCAGAAACCAGGCCACCACGCACAGGGCCACCGAGATCAGGCCCGCGGTGAGCCAGATCGAGCGCCAGCCGCCCTGCAGGGTGAGGAACGACACCAGCAAGCCATTGATGAACACGCCGTAGCTGGTGCCGCTGGAAATCAGCCCCATGACCCGCGAGCGATTCCCCGGGCTGAAGCCCTTGGTGACAATCTCCGCCAACGGGATGTACACCGAGGCCGAGCAGCCGCCGAGCAAAATCAACAGCGCCCCGGACAGCCAGATACTGTTGCTGACACTCAGCCCCAACAGCGCCAGGGAGGTCATCAGCGTCGACACCAGGCTGATTTTCCAGCCTTCGAAAAAACGGCTGATATAACTGGTGACCGATGAAAACAGCAGGAAGCCGATCTGCGCACCGCCAGTGATCAGGCCCACCGTGGTGTAGTCGAAACCGATATCGCGGCGCATGTCCACCACCAGGTTGGCGAACAGGTAGACACCAAACCCGTAGGTACTGGCCACGAACCCGGTCAACACCACCGCCAGCACGACGCTGTCCAACGGGCGCGCGCTACTGTGTACCAGTGTGCTCATCAGGTACTCCTTAAACGGCGCGTGCGGTGTGGATGACAAAATCACAATTCATCATGTCGTAGTCACGCTGGAAATCCCCGTAGCTCTCATGGGCGCAAAATCCGGACTTGAGCACCTCCCCCTTCAACTCGCCCGGCAACAGCGGATAGACCTGCAACCGGTACTGCTCGGCGTTATCGAACGAGTAGATGAACTCACACACGTGCTCATCCACCTGCCCCAGGCCGACGGATGCCTGCGTGCCGCAGTAATAGTAATGACCGCTGGATTTGAACTTGCCTGCGCGAATGGCAAAGAAGTTACGTTGATCCACAATCAGCAAGCCACCCGGATTGAGCAATGCCCTGAATTTCTCCAGCACCGCCAACCGTTCATGGGCTGCAAACACATGGCACAGCGAACTGCCCAGGCACACCACGGCATCGAAGCGCCCCAGTTCGGCGGGATCGAGGGCCTGCCAATCCCGATAGTGCGATTCGATCGCCAACCCGCGTTGCCGAAAATTCTCCCGGGCCTTGGTCAACATCGTGCTGCTGCCGTCCGTGGCGACGACATCGAACCCCGCCTGCTTAAGCTGGACCGCATGAAAACCACTGCCCGTGGAGACGTCGATCACCGACTTCACGCCGTGCTGCTTCAGCAGGTTTTCAAAGAACCCGTTCTCCCCCGCCTTTCTTTTTTCCCAATCGATCAAGTCATCCCAGCGCTCGACGAATTTTTTCGAGTATTGCGTGGCGTAACTGGCGACTTCGCTGTGCTTGTGCCGCGACATTTGATTCATCACACACCTACCAGGTTGAATGTTTGAAAGACAGGTATTTGCTCGACAGCTCGCGGGCAAATTCGGCGGACTGTTCGATGGACATGGTTTTCTTCGAGTACCCCAGCATCGCCTGCATCACGGCCATGCATTGCGGGTTATAGGTGACCGAACCATCGCAATGAATTTCATCGATACCATCCTGGCTCTGGCAGATGGTATTGATGCGCACCGCTTCGTCCTGGGGGCAGTCGGCGCTGAACTGCACCTTGATCTGCCCCTCCTGCAGCCACACCGGATAGCCGCCCGGCAACCCCAGCGGGCCGGGCGCGTGCACCAGCACCGGCGTGGGCGAAAACAACCCCTCGATCACGGTGACGGCCGAGCACGCCGTGAGGAACTGCCCATCGATACCGCCCAGGCGGCGGAACTCGGATTTAACCGTGGAAAAAATCGCTTCGGCCGGCAGGTGGGCCGCAGCCGGGCGGTCGCGCACCTCATACAACAAGCGGTAACTGGCACGCGGGGGCAAGCCGCCGCGCGGCACGTAGTGGCTGAAATAGTGCTGGGCATACAGGCACACCTGCACATCGGCGGGCGCACACTCCAGCAGCCGCGCGATGGAAAATCGCAGCGCCGGGACCAGGTTGGCGACATTGCCCACGCCAATATCCGGCGCCAGCCCGACCCTGGCCAGGATCGGGTTGACCGCATCGGGAAAGGCCGCGTTGACCGTCCTGGCCGCGATACCGGAGGCTTTTACCGCCTGCATCAAGTGATGCATCAGCGTCAGGTGCATGGGCAGCCAAGGTCCGAACTGCGCCTGGTCGAGCTGCTCGAAGGAGAGCCGGGGCAACCCCGTGATCACCCGCCACGATTGCAACGACGCACAGTTCACCACCATGTCCGGGGCCTCTTCATGCAGCACCCGCGTCACCCGCTCGATATCGGTGAGGTCGGCGATCACCGGCTTGATCGCGATGCAGTGCCCCAACTGCGCACACGACAGGGCCACCAGGTTGCACAGCCGCACGGTCGCGTCTTCATTGCGCCCCAACACCACGAATTCAAAGGCATTTTTCGGCCCGAGAATCTTCAGGATCTGCAGGCACAGGTTGCCCGCGCCCACCAGCAGCAGTTTCTTCTTGGTGGCTGACGGGCTCATCGTGGGTAGGCTCCGTTGTCTACCGGAATGACCTTGCCGGTGACATGCCGCATGGCATCGCTGATCACCAGCAAAATGACCTCGGCGACGCCGCCGGGCAGGATCGGTTCCTTGAGGATTTCCTGGCGCGCGTACTCGGCGCGGCGGTATTCAGGGATGGTGTCGTAGATGGCGGTGTCATGGATCAGCGCCGGCGACACTGCGTTAACCCGCACGAACGGCGCAAAATTCCAGGCATTGGCTTTGGTCAGGCCGATCACCGCCGCCTTGGTGGCGCCGTACAAGGCATCGCAGCTGCCTACCTCACCGGCCACCGAGGCGATATTGACGATGCTGCGCGGCGCCTCGTGTTTCATCTCCCGTTCGGCGAAGTCTTTGGAGAGATAGACCAAGGCCTTGAGGTTCACAGTCAGGATTTCGTCCACTTCGGCATCGGAATAGGCGTAGATGCTTTTGCCGTGGTAAATACCGGCGTTATTGATTAATGCATGAATAGTTGCGTGGCGCTCATACAGCGCAGGGATAAACCCCTTGATCAGCGCGTTATCCGAAAAGTCCGCGACATGGGTTTCCAATACATCCGCCGTGTAAGTGCGCTGTAACGCACGCAGGCCTTCGGCATCCTTGTCGGCACCGATAACGAAATAACCTGCCTGGATAGCCTTTTCCACAGTAGCCCGGCCGATCCCATTGGCCGCACCGGTGACAATCAACTTTTTCATACAACAATCCTTATTGGCAAAATTCATTCATGCGTGCGTAGAAGGGTCGGTGGTATTCGTAAAAGGCTTTTAATTTTGGCGACCGATCGAAAGCGTCCATATCGATAGCAGGTTTATCCGGCAGAGCAATGCGTTCACTGTTCTCCGCCGCCACATGCCAACTTCTCCAGGTTTTCCACTGTCGCGGACATTCGCGTTTCCATGTCATGGCGTGGGGCAAAAATTCAATCTGCAAGTAGTCACACAGTTTACGAATGACACGCTCCGGCTCGGCGGCGAGGTCATCGGCATTAATCACATAAGGCACTTTTCCGATGAGTTTGGTGACCACACAAAAAATCTCGTACAAGGCTTTATGCCCGATGGCCTGCACGGGCATATCGGGGTGTACCCGGTGATGGGAAATAATGCTGCTGGCGGGCTCGCGGATAATAAAAATATTGTGTTGTTGCGCCAGGAAGTCCCGGTCAACTTTCAAGTCATCCAGGCAGTGGTAACACATGTCTTTGTGAAACACATTGGTACTTTCCCGGGCCTTGAGCAGTTGCTCTTTTATGCCTTGATACGTGGTGGGCAAACTGTGATCCCATTCATCCGAAGGAATCACTGAATCTGCGGAAAACGCCATATGGGCAAACGGCTCGTGGAAAACCTCAAAATCCCCCCGCTCGATAAACACCCGTTCCAACACCGTGGAACGGGAACGCGGGTGCGCCCACAACCCGACCATCTTGTTCATGCCAGCACCCCGTATTCAGCGGCCAGGATGGCGTTGAGCGAGCGTGCGAAAGGCTTCGCCACCGGACACAGGCGCACGCAGTAGTCGGTCAGGCGCCGATTCGCACTGTTGGCCTCGTTGCAGGCGTTGATAAACGCCTCATGATTGCCAAAGTCGTAGGGCTCGATGCTGTCGATGAAATAGGCTTCGCAGAAGTACGGAATGCGAATGAGCCGGGCGAACGTCTCAGCCGGCGCCTGCTGGGGTTCACAGGCGGGTGCCACCGGTTTGCCGTGGCTTTCACGCTCGATCAGAAACTCCACCACATCCGGCGTCAGGGTGTAGCACGTGGTGGTCAGCCCGGTCTTTTCCAGGTGCCAGCAGTGCTTGTGGCCACGCTCGTCAACGTCGACCTTGATACTGGACAGCAGGGTCTTGACCGGTACCTTCGAGGCCGCGACCAGGGCCTGGATCTGCTGGTAAATCATCAGCTCGGCCCAGCGCATGTCCTCCGGGCCCAGCGCCAGGCCACGCTCGGCGGCCTGCAAGGCGAACTCGGGCTGGCAGGAAAAACGCCCGATCATAAAGGTGATCACATACTTGCAACAGTCGGTGTCGACGCCGTTGCGACGGGCGCTGGCGATGCCCCGCTCTATCGCCTGGATACCGGCCTGGAACTGCGAAACGGTGAAGCAGAACGTGATGTTGACCGAAACGCCTTGGGCCACCAGGTGTTCGATCGTCGCGAAACCCTCCAGGCTGCCCGGCACTTTGACCATCACATTCGCGGCCAGGCGATGCAGCTCCAGGCCCCGCGCGGTCATGCGTTCGCTGCACCGCACATCCGACGGGTCGACCTGGGCGCATAGCCAACCATCGGCCTGAGCCGATTGCACCCACAACGGCTTGAGCATCGAGGCGCCTTCTGCAATCACTTCGTTGTACAGCTGCTTGCGCAATTCCCCGGGAGACAGGCTGGCCAGATTAAAACGCGACGACCAATACTCTTTCTTGTCGAGGATTGCCGCCGTCACCAGCCGGGGGTTGGTGGTCACACTGCTGAAGCCCCAAGGCTGGGAGAGATCCTGCGGCATCAACTGTTCGATATGGGCAGCGGCCGCCGGGTACTTGTCCAACAAATGCTGTTTATACGGTGCGTACACCACGGGCGACGAATCCCACCACACTTCCGAACGTGGATCATTACGTTTAAGTCGCTCTATATAACCCAGTGTGCCCACAACACTTGCTCCTTGAGTAACGTGATCAATGAGGGTCGGTAACTCACGCATATCGGCAAAAGGTAACGCGCCGGCTTCGGCCAATATTCGATGTCGAGACAACGGACCAAAACCCAGGACTTTTATAGTGGCTGCAACGGCGGCTTGAATCCCTGTGACACTGTCTTCAATCACCAGCGCATCACAGGGTTCGACGTTGTAAGTTTCACACGCCGTTAAAAACACCAGCGGATCAGGCTTCCAACGCCCCAATTCATAACAACTGAATATTCGCCCTTCGAAATAAGGTAACAACCCCACAACGCGCAAACACTGTTCGATCTTATTGCGCGGCGCACTCGAGGCTACGCAATAGGGAGTTTCCAGCACTTCCAATACGTCAAGTATCCCATCAGTCGCTTTCACATTAAGCGTCAATGCTTCAAGCGCTCGAACTCGGAAGTCCTCTTCAAACTGAGGGGGCAAACAAATACCCAATAACGGTTCTACTTCGCGCAGGCAATCGGCAATCTTTCTTCCACGAAAGTGCTCAATGAAATACACACTATCCAGTGTCTTGCCGTCCTGTACGTGAGCATTAAGCATGCCGATCAATACAGACAAGGTGATCTCTTCGCTTTGGACGAGTACACCGTCGCAATCGAAAATAACTAACTTAGGCAACGGCGTAGCTCCCTGCTCTGGTAGTTCCCCTATAGCTGCCGATAAACACATAGGCATCTCTTATAGGTGACTCCGCATGACTTCCGAACTACCAGCGGAACGGGTTGAGGTGTGCTTATAAGACACGGGGCAAAAAACCCTGTCAAACGCTTTTTAGCGGTTTTTTAGTATCTTATGGTTATTTTTTATTCTTCTGTTATTCCATTTTTCACCATGGTTGTAGTCGCTAATTTCACACGGCTGAACTTCCGTTACGCGCCGTCAGTCAGCTACTTGAACTCACGAATTCAAGGTCGGGTGGGCAATGCATATCTCGTTGGAGCAACAAGTGGCACTGGTAACAGGCGCCAGTTCCGGTATCGGCGCCGGTGCGGCCAGGGCCCTGGCGCAGGCCGGTGCTGCGGTGGTGCTCAATTACAACAGCCAGGCCGCGCCCGCCGAGGCCTTGGCAGAGCAGATCAACGCCGAGGGCGGCCGGGCGATTGCCATCGGCGCCGACGTGTCGAAAGAAGCCGATGTGGAACGCCTGTTCGCAAAGACCCTCGAGGCGTTCGGCCATCTGGACATCCTGGTGGCCAACTCCGGTATGCAGAAGGACGCCGCCGTGGTCGACATGACCCTCGACGACTGGAACGCCGTGATCGGCGTCAACCTCACCGGCCAGTTCCTCTGTGCCCGGGCGGCGGTACGCCTCTTCAAGCGCCAGGGCATCCGTGAAGGCGTATCCCGCGCCGCCGGCAAAATCATCCACATGAGCTCGGTGCACCAGTTGATCCCCTGGGCCGGGCACGTGAATTACGCGGCGTCCAAGGGCGGCGTTGACATGCTGATGCGCACCCTCGCCCAGGAAGTGAGTGAACAGCGCATCCGTATCAACGGCATTGCGCCGGGGGCGATTCGTACGGCGATCAACCGTGCCGCCACCGAAGGTGCGGCGGAACAGGCGCTGCTCAAGTTGATCCCCTATGGCCGGGTCGGCGATGTGGAGGACGTGGCCAACGCTGTGGTATGGCTGGCCAGTGACGCCTCCGACTACGTGGTCGGCAGCACCCTGTTCATTGATGGCGGCATGAGCCTTTACCCGGAGTTTCGTGACAATGGTTGATTTGAAAAAAGAACCACAAAGCGCCATCGATGCCCACGGCATCATCGGCGACATGCGCAGCGCAGCGCTGGTAAACGATAAAGGCAGCATCGATTTCTTCTGCTGGCCGGAGTTCGACAGCCCGTCGATCTTCTGCTCACTGCTCGACACCCCCGATGCCGGCACGTTCCAACTCACCCCGGACCTGCCCAACGCCCGCCGCGAACAGATCTACCTGCCCGACACCAATGTGCTGCAAACCCGTTGGCTCAGCGATGAAGCCGTGGTGGAAATCACCGACCTGCTGGTCATCAGCGAAGAAATCGACGACGTGCCCCTGCTGATTCGCCGCGTACGCGTAGTCAGCGGCACGGCCACCCTCCATCTGCGCTGCGCCGTGCGCCATGACTATGCGCGCGCGCCCACCGAGACGAGCCTGGATAACGCCAGCGTCTGTTTCAACGCCGATGGCCAGCCGGGCATGCGCCTGTGCGGCAGCCATCCGTTGCAGATCGAAGATAACGCCGCCGTGGCCCGCTTCACCCTGGGTCAGGAAGAAAGCGCCGAGTTCGTACTCGGCGGCCAGGACGATGAGCGTGTGGGCAGTGTCTGCACCGACCTGGCCCTGGCCCACACCTTGAAGTTCTGGCGCGGCTGGATCGCGAAGTCGAACTACCGCGGGCGCTGGCGCGAAATGGTCAACCGCTCGGCCCTGGCCCTCAAGCTGCTGACCTCGCGCAAACACGGCGCAATCATCGCCGCGGCCACCTTCGGCTTGCCGGAAACGCCTGCGGGCGAACGCAACTGGGACTACCGCTACACCTGGATCCGCGACGCCTCGTTTACCGTCTACGCGTTTATGCGCCTGGGTTTTGTCGACGAGGCCAACGCCTATATGCGCTGGCTCAAGGGCCGGGTCAGCGACTGCTGTGGCCAGCCGACCAAGATCCATATCCTCTACGGCATCGACGGCCGCCAGGAGCTGCCCGAAACCACGCTGGAGCACCTCAGCGGCCACGGCGGCGCCAAGCCGGTGCGCGTCGGCAATGGCGCGGTCGACCAGGTCCAGCTGGATATCTATGGCGAGTTGATGGACGCGGTGTACCTGGTCAACAAGTACGGCGAAGCCATCTCCCACGAGGGCTGGAAACACACGGTGGAAGTCGCTGACCAGGTGTGTGAAATCTGGAACCAGAAAGACGTGGGCATCTGGGAAATGCGCGGCGAGCAGCATCACTTCCTGCATTCGCGGCTGATGTGCTGGGTGGCCCTGGACCGTGCGATCCGCCTGGCCTCCAAGCGCTCGTTGCCGGCGCCGTTTGCACGTTGGGACCAGACGCGCCAGGCGATCTATGCCGATATCTGGAGCAACTTCTGGAACGAAGAACGCGGGCATTTCGTGCAGCACATCGGCAGCACCGCCCTGGACGGTTCGATGCTGCTGATGCCGCTGGTGCGTTTTGTCGCCGCCACCGACCCGCGCTGGCTGAGCACGTTGCAGGCGATCCAGAAAAGCCTGGTGCGCGACGGCATGGTCTACCGCTACCGCAACGACGACAACGCGATCGACGGCCTGCAAGGCACCGAAGGCGCATTCGCCGCCTGCTCGTTCTGGTACGTCGAATGCCTGGCCCGCGCCGGGCAGGTGGAGAAGGCCCACCTGGAATTCGAACAACTGCTGCGCTACGCCAACCCGCTGGGCCTGTATGCCGAAGAGTTCGACAGCCAGGCCCGCCACCTGGGCAATACGCCCCAGGCGTTGAGCCATCTGGCGTTGATCAGCGCGGCGACGTTCCTGGACCGCAAGCTCAGTGGCGAGAAGACGACCTGGCAGCCCTGAGGCGCCCTGCCTTTACAGGCAGGGCATCCCGCCATGTCTTTCGACTAGAGTTTCAACACCTGACAGGAGTCCACCATGACCATCACCGCCCCACTCCTCTACGTGCGCACCTCCATGCTCGATGTGGCGTATGAAACCCACGGTCCCATCGACGGCGAGCCTGTGATCCTGCTGCATGGTTTCCCTTACGACCCGCGCGGCTATGACGAGATTGCGCCGGTGCTGGCCGAACGCGGCTACCGGGTGCTGGTGCCGTACCTGCGCGGTTATGGCCCTACGCGGTTTATCAACGCGCAGGTGATGCGCTCCGGCCAACAGGCGGCGCTGGGCAAGGATCTGCTGGATTTCATGGATGCGCTGTCGATCCCGCGCGCCACCCTGGCCGGGTATGACTGGGGCGGGCGCGCGGCGTGTATCGTCGCGGCGCTGTGGCCCGAACGGGTACGCGGGCTGGTGACCGGCGATGGCTATAACATCCAGGACATTGCCAGGTCGCGCCAGCCACGGGCGCCGGCGACGGAGCATCGGTTGTGGTACCAGTTCTACTTCCACACCCCGCGCGGTGTGGACGGGCTGACGGCCAATCGCCGCGAACTGTGTGAGTTGCTGTGGTCGCTGTGGTCGCCGTCCTGGGCCGAAGGGCCGGGGCTGTATGGGCAGACGGCGCCGTCATTCGATAACCCGGATTTTGTCGAGGTGGTGATTCACTCCTATCGCCATCGTTTCATGTATGCGCCTGGCGATCCGGCGCTGGAAGCCATCGAGCAGGCCCTCGCGCGGCAACCGGCGATTGCGGTGCCGAGCATTTCGCTGTGCGGCGCCGATGACGGCGTAGGCCCGCCGTCGCAAGAGGATGACGACGTGGAGCATTTCAGCGCTTTTTACCGGCGGGAGGTGTTGCCCGGTGTGGGCCACAATATTCCCCAGGAAGCACCGCAGGCCACCCTCGACGCCCTGCTTGAATTGCTCGCCTAGGCCACCGGCGAGAACCGCTCGCGGTAGGCCTGGGGCGTCACCGACAAGGCCCGCATAAAGCTGCGGCGCAAGGTTTCTTCGCAGCCGAAACCACACTGCACGGCGATGCGCTTGATCGATGTGGTGCTGTCGGCCAGTTGCCGGCGCGCGCTTTCGACACGGATCAGCTCCACCGCGCGCGCGGGCGTCTGGCCGGTTTCGGCGCGGTAGTGGCGCACGAAGCTGCGCTCGCTCATGCCGGCCTGGGCGGCCAGGGTCGGGATACTCAGGTCGAGGGCCAGATGCTCGGCTATCCAGGCATGCAGCTCGGTGAAACGACTGCCGCCCTTTTGCAGGGACAGGGTCACGCTGAATTGCGACTGGCCGCCGGGGCGTTTCAGGAACACCACCAGGTGCCGCGCCACTTCCAGGGCCACGGCGCGGCCCAGGTCTTCTTCCACCAGGGCCAGGCACAGGTCGATACCAGCGGTCACACCGGCGGAGGTCCACACCGCGCCCTGCTGGATAAAGATCGGGTTGGGCTCCACGGTCAGCGCCGGAAACTTGCGCGCCAGTTCTTCGCAACGGGTCCAGTGGGTGGCGACGCGGCAACCATCGAGCAAGCCACTGGCCGCCAGCAAAAACGCACCGGTGCACACCGACGCCATGCGCCGACTGTGCCGGGCTTTTTCGCGCACCCAATCCACCAGCGCAGGCTTTTCAGCGGCGCCGTACACGCCCCAGCCACCCGCGATCACCAGGGTGTCGCAGGGCTGGTCGACCGCAGGCAACGGCTCGGCCACCAGCGCCAGGCCGGCGGAGGTCATCACCGGGCCGGCCTGGTCGGCGATCACCGTGACCGCGTAAGGCAACGGCACGCCACGCTGGCGCGCCAGGTCATTGGCCGACGCAAACACCTGCAACGGCCCGGTGACGTCGAGCACCTGGGCATTCTCGAAAGCGAGTACGTGAACAATTCTGGGCATGATTGGCGTGATTCGTGGGTTCAATGGCGTATTCGCCAAAGCCTAGGCCGCTAGAGTGAGGTCGTCTACCCCTTTCTCGGAGCTTCATTCATGACCTTGCAGATCGGCTTTCTGTTGTTCCCCGGCATTCAGCAACTGGACCTGACCGGCCCCTACGACGTATTGGGTTCGCTGCCGGACGTGAAACTGCACCTGGTATGGAAGGACCTGGCGCCGGTCACTTCAAGCACGGGCCTGGTGTTCACGCCGACCATGACCTATGCCGACTGCCCGACGCTGGATGTGATCTGCGTGCCCGGTGGTTCCGGCGTGGGCCCATTGATGGAAGACCCGCAGACCCTGGACTTCCTCAAGGCCCAGGCGCAGACCTCGCGCTACGTGACCTCGGTGTGCACCGGCTCGCTGGTGCTCGGCGCAGCGGGGTTGCTGCGCGGGCGCAAGGCGACGACGCACTGGGCCTACCACGACATGCTCGCCCCGCTCGGCGCCATCCCGGTACAGGAGCGCGTGGTGCGTGACGGCAACCTGTTCACCGGCGGTGGCATTACCGCCGGTATCGACTTTGCCCTGGTGCTGGCGGCGGAGTTGTACAGCGAAGCGGCGGCGCAACTGGTGCAGTTGCAGATCGAATACGCGCCGGCACCGCCGTTCGATTCGGGTCGCCCGGACACAGCACCTGCGCATGTGCGGGAAGAAGCCAACAAACGCACCGCCGAATCGCGCAGGGTGCGCGGTGAAATCGTCGCGCGCGCAGCAGCACGGCTGGGCTGAGCCTGTACCTGTGGTGAGCGAGCTTGCTCGCGCTGGGGCGCGAAGCGGCCCCAAGCTTTGGAGGGGCTGCTGCGCAGCCCCGGCGCGAGCAAGCTCGCTCACCACAACAAGCTCGATCACCACAACAAGCTCGTTTGGCCACAGACCGCTTGCTCGCCGCACAATCCCTTCACCTCATGGGGTCAGGCTGGGCGCGACATCACCGCCAGGCGCACCGCCAGCACGCTCAGCACCGTCGCCAAGCCCCATCTCTGTAACCAGGCGCCTCTTGGGCGCCTGGCGAAGAAGCGGCTCAGCACCCCGCCGAAAATGCCCAGCAGCAGGTGAAACACCCCAGCGATCAAGGTCAGCACGCCGCCCAACAGCATCAACTGCACGGCGATGGAGCCGGCCTGCGGCCGTACGAACTGCGGCAAAAACACCACAAAAAACAGCAACGCCTTGGGGTTGAGCAGGCTGTTCAGCATGGCCTGCAGAAATACCCGGCCAAGGGGCACACGGTGCAGGTGGGCAGTATCTGGCCCAGGTTTTTTCTGCAGCGTCTTGAACACCAGCCACAGCAGGTAGACCACACCCGCACAACGGATCACGTCAAAGGATGGCGGCCAACTGGCGACCAACGCCGTCACCCCGCTGGCGGTCAATGCGCTCAGCAGTATGTCGGCCACACCGATGCCCAGGGCCGAGGCCACTCCCCCACGCCAGCCGTGAGTGACGCCATGGCTGATCACAAAGGCCATGTTCGGCCCCGGGGATAACAGCAACAACAGCACAGCACCTGAAAAAACCGCCAGGGTCCCAAGGTCGATCATGCTCAAGCCCTCCACCGGGAAAGCCTGCAGATTAGTGCGTGGGCCCGGAGCGAACAAAAAATTGTGCTGGATACATTGTTCATCGGCAATTGCGAATGGCCACGACCAGCGTCTAGAATGCGAAACATTATCAATTAAGACTGCTGCGCCAGGATGCCCATGTCGAGCGATCACCCACTGGACCTTGCCGCCATCGGCCAGCTTTACCACACCCATCACTCCTGGCTGCGCGGCTGGTTGAGCCGACGCACCGGTTGCCGTGAACGTGCCGCCGACCTCGCGCAGGAAACCTTTGTGCGCCTGCTCAACGCACGCAAACAGCAGGCCGTACTGCAGCCGCGCGCGTACCTGAGCAGCATCGCCCGCAGCTTGATGATCGACCAGTACCGGCGCCGCGAACTGGAGCGCGCCTACCTCGAAAGCCTTGCGCATTTCCCCCAGGCCGACGTGCCGTCGGAAGAAACCCGCCTGCTGATTCTCGACAGCCTGGAACGCATCGACCGCCTGCTCGACCAGCTCAAGCCGCGGGTGCGTGAAGCGTTCCTGCTGGCGCAACTGGACGGCCTGACCTGTGCGCAGATCGCCCTGCGCCTCGGGGTGTCCAAGGCTACGGTGGAGCGTGATCTGTCCAAGGCGCTGCACGCCTGCTATCGGTTGCGCTATGCCGACCTCTGACCCGCGCCTGGTCGACCAGGCTATCCAGTGGATGATCAAGCTGCGTTTCAACGTCGCCGACGACGCCAGCACCGCTGCGTTCGAGCGCTGGCTGCACACCAGCGCCGAACACCAGCAGGTCTGGCAACGGGTGGCGACGATGAATGATGAGTTCAGCCACCTGCCCGCGCAGGTCGGCCGCCACGCCCTGCACGGGGCGCGTCGACGTATCAGCCGGCGTGAAGGGTTGAAGCTGCTCGGCCTGGTGGCCGGTGCGGCCGGCCTGACCTGGTTCGGCCGCGACTACACCCCGCTGCCCGCCTTGATGGCCGACTACCGCACTGCCACCGGCGAACGGCGTTGGGTGGCGTTGAACGACGGCAGCCGCATCCAACTGAACAGCGCCAGCGCACTCGACACGGCGTTTACTCAGGAACGACGCCTGGTGCAGTTGCGCCAGGGTGAAATACTGGTCAATCCCGGTGCCGACACGCGGCCCTTCTGGGTACAGACCCGTGACGGTTACCTGCGCGCCCTCGGCACGCGCTTCCTGGTACGCGAAGAGCCCCAAGGCACCATGCTCGCCGTGCAGCAGGGCACGGTGGCGGTGTTTGCCGACAACCACGCCGCCGGCGCGCGCCAAGTGATCAACCCCGGCGAACAGGTGCTGTTCGACCGCAGTGGCATTCGTTCTCTCGCCTCCAATGGCCTGGACCCTTGGGCCTGGAGCGATGGTGTGATCAGCGCCCGGGACATGCGCCTGGATGCTTTCCTCGCCGAGCTGGGCCGCTACCGCAACGGCCTGCTGCGCTGCAGCGAAGCGGTGGCCGGGTTGCGGGTGTCGGGCACTTATCAGTTGGACGACACCGATGAGGTGCTGGGCCTGGTAGCCCACTCACTCAAGCTCGATGTCACTTACCGCAGCCGCTACTGGGTGACCGTCACCGCCCGCGTTTAACATTCGAAAATAAATGAGGTGAATTCTCATTGCCGCTCGACCTGTAAGGAAAGGCCGATCAACAGGCCGGTTCTGTTCACTTCCTTCAGGAGCATCCAGCGGTCATGCAAGCGTTCCCCTTCCCACGTTCACCCCTCAAGCACGCGGTGCACGCCACCTTGCTCGGCGCCTGCCTGAGCTGCGCAACCGCGCCGCCGTTCGCATGGGCCGAAACGCCGGCCAGCGACACCCAGGCCCGCGACTGGAACATCGCCGCCGGTTCCCTGGCCACCGCACTGGACCAGTTCGCCCGCCAGGCCGGCATCAGCCTGTCGTATGACGCCACCAGCGTCGCCGGCAAGACCAGCCAGGGCCTGAGTGGTCGCCTGGACCGCGAGCAGGCGCTCGGCCAGTTGCTGCGTGGCCAGGGCCTGCAAGCCCAGCGCCAGGGCAACAGTACCTGGCTGCTGTTGCCGCAAGTGGCCGACGGCGGCGCGCTGAACCTGGGCGCCACCACGGTCACCGGTGAGCGGTTGGGCGCCACCACCGATGGCACCGGGGCCTACACCACGGGTGCGGTGACGATCGGCAAGGGCGAACACAGCCTGCGGGAAACGCCGCAATCGGTGAGTGTGATGACCCGCCAATTGATGGATGACCAGAACCTCACCACCATCGATGACGTGATGGAACGCACGCCCGGGATCACCACCTACGAATCGCCCATGGGCGGCAAATATTTTTATTCCCGTGGTTTCAAGATGCTCGGCCAGTACCAGTACGATGGCGTGCCCCTGGACATGGGCAAGGACTACGTGCAGGCCGACAGCTTCAGCGCGAACATGGCGATCTACGACCGCGTGGAAGTGCTCAAGGGCGCGGCCGGCATGCTCAAGGGCGCCGGCACCGCCAGCGGCGCGGTGAACTTCGTGCGCAAGCGGCCCCAGGCCAAGCCCACCACCAGCCTGTCGCTGTCCGCCGGCACCTGGGACAACTACCGCGCCGACGTCGACACCGGCGGCCCGCTGAATGACAGCGGTACGGTGCGCGGCCGCGCGGCGATCAGCCAACAGAATCGCGGTTCCTACATGGACATTTCCAAGCGCCAGGACCAGGCGTTCTATGGCGCCCTGGATGTCGATCTCAGCGCCGACACCACCCTGGGCTTCGGCGCCAGCCATGAAGACGTCGACGCCACACCGTGCTGGGGCGGCCTGCCGCGCTATGCCGACGGCAAAAGCGCCCACCTCAGCCGCTCCACCTGCCTGGGCCAATCCTGGAACGACTGGCAAAGCCGGCGCACCACCTTCTTCGCCGACCTCACCCATCACTTCAACGATGACTGGAAACTCAAGGTTGCGGCCGTGCACAGCCGCAACCTGCAAGACACCAAATACGCCGCCAGCGAAGGCACCATTGCCTACGGCAACCCGACGCCTACGGCCAACTCCTATGCGGCGCTGATGGACTACGACCACAAGGACTTCGGCCTCGACGCCTATGTGGACGGCAAGTTCGAAGCCTTCGGGCTGGAACACGAACTGATCCTCGGTGCCAATGGCAGCCGTGGTACCCAGGACGATGTGTACGCGATCCAGAACCTGCCCAGGCGCCAAGGCATCTACCAACCCGACCACCATTTCCCGGAGCCGGCCAACAGCACCTTCTGGCCGAACATGTATCGCGGCGGCACGGTGAAGGAAACCGCCACCCAGTACGGCGCCTACACCACCTTGCGCCTGCGCCTGGCCGAGCCGTTGATGTTTATCGTAGGCAGCCGCGTGAGCTGGTACGAGAACCGTCGCCAGTCCAACAACCTGGCCTGGGGCGAGTGGGCCTTGCAGGATGCCCGCACCCGGGAAACCGGTGAAGTGACGCCGTTTGCCGCACTGATCTACGACCTCAACGAGCACCTGTCGGTGTACGCCAGCTACGCGGATATCTTCCAGCCGCAAAGTTCCTATGCCACGCTCGATGGCGCCGCGCTCAAGCCGAAGATCGGTGACAACTACGAGCTGGGTATCAAGGGCGAATGGTTCGACGGGCGCCTCAACAGCTCCCTGGCGCTGTTCCGCGCCGTCGAGAAAAACGCGGCCGAATCCGACTACATCGCCCAGTGCCCGACCTCCGCCGACGGCTATTGCTACACCGACAGCGGCAAGGTGCGCGCCCAAGGGGTGGAGGCGGAAATCAGCGGTGAAGTGCTCGAGCGCCTGCAGGTATCCGGCGGCTACACCTACACCCAGACCAAGTCCCTGAAGAACATCGATACCGCCCTGGAGGGCGGTACGTCCAACACCTACGTACCTCGACACATGCTGCGCATGTGGGGCGACTACCAGCTCGACGGCGCCCTGTCGAAATGGAGCGTGGGCACCGGCGTCAACGCCCAGAGCAGCAATTACCGCGTGCAGACCATCAAGCTCGAACAGGCCGGTTACGCAACCTGGAGTGCCCGTGTGGCGTACCGTATCGACGACACTTGGACCGTCGCACTCAACGGCAACAATCTATTCGATAAAAGCTACTACAACACTGTCGGAACAGCCTCCTGGGGCAACTTTTATGGCGAACCGCGAAATTTTACGGTGAGTTTGAAAGGCAACTTCTGATCTGGCGAAAGTCCCGCAGGCAGGGCACTTCGTGCGCCCTGCCAACCCCTCTTTGTCCCCCCTTCCTACCGCCTTTGAAAAAAGGTTTTTCCTTTATGCAGGAAAAATCCTGCATTTGTTTCTACACTCAAAAACACACCCAATCACCGCGTACCCGGACAAGGAATGTCAATAAAATGCCGAACAAAATACTGATAAACCTGTCTGCCCTGCCATCTCCGCACAACAGTCAATTAATTGACAGATTGATTAAGGTAACACTCCTGTAGTCACTACCCCCGCAAATTCCCTTCAAATGGATAGCTGCATTTGAATTGATAGTTGCGTATTACCCAGAGTAGCCGTAGTTGGAAGTGCTCTCTAAAGCAGTTCGCTGCTTTATTGAACAAACATCCAAACAATAGCTCTGGCGTGCAATGAGGGATGTTTTATGCGAGAGAAGTCGTCCGTCGACAGCCTGTTTTTAACGCGCGCCGGTTTTGTTGAGTTCTTTGTTGTTTTCGTCAAGTTCATACATGGCCTGAGTGCCATTTTGCCCCCGCTGATCCTGGTGATGTTCATCGACCCGATGGACCCCGAACTGCGCGGGCACTTCCTCGGCCTGCTGGTATTTTTCGCGGTCCTGACGATCATTCTGTTCCAGGCCCTGGGCATCTATTCCGAAGAACTGTTCAGCAACCGACTGCGCCTGAAAACCAAGGTGAAGGCATGGTCGGCGGCGTTTTGCATCCTGTTGTTCATGTACCAGATCCTGCAGTTTTTCCCGCAATTGACCCCGCGTAACCTGGTGGCCTGGTACGTCGCCAGCCTCGGGTTGTTCTGCCTTGAGCGCCTGCTGATGCTGCGCCTGTACCGCAGCCTGATGCGCAAGGGCAAATACCTGCAACGTACGGTGATCCTGGGCTTTACCGACACCGCCATGCACGTCGCCGACCACCTGCAACGCAACGGTGATATCCGCTCCGGCCTGATCGGCTTTATCGACGATCGCACCGAGCGGATCCCCAAGGAATTGAGCAACCTGCCCCTGCTGGGCAACACCCGTGAGCTGGAAAAACTCATCCGCGCCGAGCAGGTCAACCAAGTGATGATCTGCCTGCCCTGGGCCGCCGAGCAGCGCATCCACGGGCTGGTCAATCGCCTGCGGCAGATGTCGGTCAACGTGATGCTGGTGCCCGACATGGCCGCCCTGCGCTACGGCCATAGCCGCATCACCGATGTGGGCGGGATCCTGATGTTCAACACCTCGCAATTGCCGTTGCGTGGCTGGTCGCCGGTGATCAAGCGCCTGGAGGATGTGCTGCTGGCCAGCCTGGCCCTGGTGGCGCTGTCCCCTCTGATGGTCGCGACGGCGATTGCGATCAAGCTCGACTCCAAAGGGCCGATCCTGTTTCGCCAGAACCGCTTTGGCTACAACGACAACGAAATCCGCGTGTTCAAGTTCCGCTCGATGTACACCGACCAGAGCGACTTCACCGCCGAACGCCAGACCACCCGCCAGGACCCGCGCATCACCCGGGTGGGACGCATCATCCGCAAGACCAGCATCGACGAGCTGCCGCAATTGTTCAACGTGCTGCTGGGCAACATGTCCATGGTCGGCCCGCGCCCCCATGCCACGGCGACCAAAGCCGCCGGCATACCCTTCGAAGTGGCGGTGAGCGAGTACAGCTCGCGCCACCGCGTGAAACCGGGGATTACCGGCTGGGCGCAGATCAACGGTTACCGGGGTGAGACCGACACCCTGTTCAAGATCCAGAAACGTGTCGAGTACGACCTGGAGTACATCTCCAAGTGGTCGGTGTGGTTTGACCTGTACATCGTTTTCATGACGGTCCCGGCCGTCCTTTCCACCAAGGAAGTCTATTGATGAAGACCCTCAACGGATTAATTCCCTGCATCGTTTCCGGTGGTTCGGGCACTCGACTGTGGCCGGTGTCGCGGCAGAACATGCCCAAGCCGTTCATGCGCATGCGCGATGGCCAGAGCCTGCTGCAAAAAACCTTCCTGCGCGCGGCCAAACTGCCCGGCGTGGAAAGCGTGCTCACGGTGACCAACCGCGACCTGTTGTTTCGTACCCTCGATGACTACCGCGGAGTGAACAACGCCCGCCTGCCCCTGGACCTGCTGCTGGAACCGTTCGGTCGCAACACGGCGGCGGCCATCGCCGTGGCGGCCCTGCATGTGCAGGAGCATTTCGGCGGCGACGCACAGTTACTGGTGATGCCCGCCGACCACCTGATCCTCAATGAAGTGGCGTTCGCCGAGGCCGTGACCCAGGCCCGCGACCTGGCCGAAGCCGGCTACCTGGTGACGTTCGGCATCCAGCCCGACCACCCGGAAACCGGTTTTGGCTATATCGAGCAAGGCGAGGCGCTGAGCCATGGCTACCGGGTCAAACGCTTCGTCGAGAAACCCGACCTGGCCACCGCCCAGGCCTACCTGGACGGCGGCAAGCACCTGTGGAACGCCGGCATGTTCTGCTTCAAGGCCAGCACCCTGGTGGATGAGCTCGCCACCCATGCACCCGACGTGCTGGAGGCCGCATGCGCCGCGCTGGAGCACAGCCAGAGCCTGCAGAACACAACCTCGCGCCAACGTGAACTGGATGCGGATGCGTTCGGCAGTGCGCCGGATATTTCCATCGACGTGGCCTTGATGGAAAAGTCCCGGCAAGTGGCCGTGGTGCCCTGTGACATTGGCTGGAGCGACATCGGGTCCTGGGAAGCGCTGCGCCAGCTCACCCCCAGCGACGCCCATGGCAACCAGGTCAATGGCGAAGCGATTTTGCATGACGTGCACAACTGCTACATCGACTCGCCCAAGCGCGTGTTGGGCGCCGTGGGGGTGCGCGACCTGATCATCGTGGATACCCCCGACGCACTGCTGATCGCCGATGCCCACCGCAGCCAGGATGTGCGCCATATCGTCGCCGAGCTCAAGCGCCAGAACCATCCGGCGTACAGCCTGCACCGCACGGTGACCCGGCCGTGGGGCACCTACACCGTGCTGGAAGAAAGCAGCCGCTTCAAGATCAAGCGCATCGTGGTCAAGCCGCTGGCCTCGCTGTCGTTGCAGATGCACCATCACCGCAGCGAGCACTGGGTGGTGGTCAGCGGCGCGGCACAGATCACCAATGGCGACCGCGAGTTCCTGATCAACGCCAACGAGTCCACCTACATTCCCGCCGGGCACAAACACCGGCTGACCAACCCCGGCATCATCGACCTGGTGATGATCGAAGTGCAGAGCGGCGAGTACCTGGGCGAAGACGACATCGTGCGCTTCGACGACATCTACGGCCGCGCGCCTGCCGAGGCGAAGAAATGACATGCGCACTTCATTGATCATCCCCACCCGTAACGCCTCCAGCCACCTGGCACGCCTGCTGCCTGCGCTGAAGATGCAAACCCTGCAACCTGACGAGATGCTGGTGGTGGACAGCGCCTCCAGCGATGACACCGTGGCGCGCTTTCGAGCGTTCGGCGCGCGGGTCGAGGTGATCGACGCCCGTGACTTCAACCACGGCGGCACCCGCCGCTGGGCCAGCGAACAGGTGGGTGGCGACGCGCTGATCGTGATGACCCAGGACGCCATCCCGGCAACGCCCGAGACCTTTGCCAACCTGCTCGATGAATTGCAGCAGGACCCGCTCAACGGCGTCGCCTACGGGCGGCAATTGCCCCACCCCGATGCGGGCTTGCTGGGCGCGCAATCGCGGCACTTCAACTACCCGGAACACAGCCGCAGCAAAAGCCTGGCCGATGCACCGGAGCTTGGGATCAAGACCTGCTTCAGCTCCGACTCGTTTTCGGTGTACCGGCGCAGTGTGTTGCAGGCCGTTGGTGGCTTCCCTGCCGACGTGATCGGCAGCGAAGACGCCTTTGTGGCCGCACGCATGCTGCTCGACGGCTACAAGGTGCGCTATGCCGCCACCGCGCTGGTGCATCACTCCCACGATTACAAACTCATGGACGAGTTTCACCGCTACTTCGACATTGGCGTGTTCTACGGCCGCGAGCCGTGGATCAAGCAGGCCTTTGGCGACGCGGGTGGCGAGGGCAAACGCTATGTGCTGGCCGAACTCGCGGCGCTGCGCAAAGCCGGCGCCTTGCACCGCGCGCCCGAGGTGCTGGTGCGCAGTGCGTTCAAACTGCTCGGTTACCGCCTGGGCCATCTTGAACGCCGCCTGCCGCTCGCCCTCAAGCGGCGCATCAGCATGTTTCCCGGTTATTGGAGGTGAGCAGCATGACCCACAGGAAGTCCCCCTTGATGAAGCGAAGCGTGCTCGCCCTGGCCATGCTGGCCCTGGCCGCCTGCAACACCCCGGCGCGTATCGAGCCACCGGACAGCAAGACCGTCGAGGACGGCAAGCGCGCCCTCGACCAACTGGCCCAGCTGCCACCGGCGGTGGAACGCATCCGTATCGGCGACCAGTTGCGCATCGTCCGCGATGCCGGCGAGATGCCGACGCTGTCGGCGTTCAACGTCAGCACCATCTACGAGCTGACGCTGTACACGGTGCAGACCGACGGCAAGATCAACTACCCGTTCCTGGGACCGATCCAGGTTGCCGGGCGCCAGCCATCGGAGCTGGCCACCCAACTGACCCACGAGCTCGCGGCGACCTACCGCGAACCCCGGGTGACGGTGAACATCAACCAGGCGCCGAGCAACTCGGTGATCGTCGGCGGTGCGGTGAATAACCCCACGGCGGTGCAGATCGCCACGGCCAACACCCTGGAGCAGGCGATTGTCGGCGCCGGCGGGGTCAGCCCGGCGGGCAACGCGAGCATGGTCGCGCTGCTGCGCGAAGATGCCCAGGGCGCCTATCGTGCTTACTTCCTGGACTTCAGCCAGCTCCTCAAGACCGGCGCCAACGGACGCAAGCCGGTACGCCTGCAACGCGGCGACGTGGTGTTCGTGCCCAAGTCCAACGTCGGCGAGCGCATCCAGGGCGTGGACACCTACATGAACCAACTGATCCCGTTCACCAAGTCCATCGGGGTCGGCTACAACTACACGCGCACCAGCGGCGGCAGTAATTAAAGGAGCGACATCCCATGATCGAGATCCGTTCTTTTCGTGATCTGCTACGCCTGTTCTTCATCTTCCGCCACGAGTTCAAACTGGCCGCCATTGCGGCACTGGTGATCATTCTGCTGGGGGCTTTCCTGCTGCCGGCCAAGTACGAATCCACGGCGCGCCTGCTGGTCAAGCCGGGGCGTGATTCGACCTTGCCCATCGAGATCAGCAACCGCCAGGCGCTGGTGATGCCCAGCACCCAGCGCGACCCGATTGTCGACGAAGAGCGCCTGCTCACCGGGCGCCCGATTGTGCGGGCGGTGGCCGAGCACTACCTGGAGGTGATCAGTAACGCACCGCCACCGGAAGGCTTCTGGAAGCGCACCAAGTATTACGTCAAGAGTGGCGTAGGTGCGGTGTTCGATGGCATCCGCGTGGTACTGGAAACTGTCGGCGTGGTGGAAAAAACCACGCCGATGGAACGCCTGGCGGCGGGCCTGGAAAAGAACTTCGAAGTGAGCCACGCGGCCGGCTCCACGGTCATGGACATCAACTTTACCTGGGGCGACCCGGAGATAGCCCAGGCGGTGGTCAAGGATTGGGTCGAGACCTATGTCAACGAACGCACCCAGGCCCTGGGGCGCAAGAGCCTGTACGTCTTCTATGAAGGCCAGGTCGCCACCAGCGCCACCGAGATCCAGAGCTACAAGCAACAGATCCTCACGCACCTGAACCAGATCGGCGCGGCGAGCATCACCGATCGCCTGGAAGACTTGTCCGAGCGCATCAACGTGCTGCGGGGCGAAACGTTCAACACCACGCGCCTGATCGCCTCCTCCGACAGCGCCATACAGAGCACCCGCACCCAGCTCAAGAGCCAGCCCAAGGAAGTCACCACGGTGCGCCAGATCGCACTGAACCCCCAGCAGCAGGACCTGCGCCGCCTGCTGAACCAGAAGCTGCTGGAAAAGGCCGACATGATGCGCACCTACACGGACAACGCGCCGCCGGTCAAAGCCCTGGATGCGTCGATCCGCGCAATGCAGGCCCATGTCGCGAGTGAAAGCAACACCGTGCAAAGCTCGGAAAACCGCGCGCCCAATACCCTGGAAATCCACTTGCAGCGAGTACTGCTGGATGAGTCGAGCAACAACCTCGCGCTGCGTACCCAACTGACTCAACAACAGAAACAACTGGCCAACCTCGAAGCCCAGCGCAAGCAAGCCCTGGAGATCGAACCGGAACTGACACGCCTCGCCCGGGAGCTGGGCGCCGCCGAACGCAACTACGCGTTGTATGTGGACAACCTGGAGAAATCACGCATCGACCGTGAACTGGATAACAGCCAGATCAGCAACATCGCGGTGATCGAAGAGGCCACCCTGAACCCCGGCCGCATCTTCCCCAAAACCCTGGTGATGCTGGTGCTGGCGGTCCCATTCGCCGTCGTCGTCGGCCTGCTGGTGATTTACCTGTGCTACCTGCTCGACCAGCGCATCCACGATGGCGGCCTGGCGGAACGCAAGTTCGGCCTGCCGCTGTGGACCACCTTGCCCGAGCTGGACACCAGCACCGCCCAAAGCACCAACGCGTTCAATGCGAGCATCTACCGGCTGTACGGGTTGCTGCAGTTGGAGCGCATCGCCGAGCAGGGCCTGACCCTGGGGCTGACCTCGGCACGTCACGGCGAAGGGGTGACCTTTGTGGTGGAACAACTGCGTCAGTTGCTGCAGGAAAACGGTATCAACGTGCGTGTGGGCGGCGCCGAACCGGCGGCGCCAGGTGAAGTGGTGCTGCTGGACGCCTCGGCGCTGCTGGATAACCGCGATGCGTTTATCAACCTGCGTCGGGCCGACCTGATCGGGCTGGTGGTGGAAGCGCAGAAGAGCACGGTGCCGGTGGTGGAGCACGCGCTGTCGATCCTCAACACCGCGTTCGGCAAGGTCGACGGCATCATCATCAACCGGCGCAAATTCGAAGTGCCGGCCAAGGTGCTGAAAACCATCGCCAAGTACCGAGGGGCATTCTGATGCGCGTCGCCCTGCTCGCCCCGTTGCCGCCGGAGAAAAATGGCATCGCCGACTACGCGAACCATTTCCGCAGGGCACTGGAACAACTGGAGGTGACGGTGCTGACGCCGTTGGCCGGGGTGGCGGGCAACAGCGATGCGATCAAACAGGCCATCGGTGGGTTCGACTGGCACAGCGTGGACCTGGTCCACGCCGAGCTGGGCGGCGGACGGCTGGGGGAATTCCTGGCCCTGCGCGAATTGCGCAAGGCCTACCCGGCACTGCCCTTGACCGCCACGGTGCACGATCCGGAACGCATCGTCTGGCGGCGTGAGCGCTTGCCATTCCCGTTGAACCTGCTGGAGCGCTTGCCCAGCCCGATGCCACAGGCCGCAGTGGTGCTGGCCGATCCGCTGACCTTGCGTGAAGAGCGCCTGGTCGCCGCCGGCTTGACCCGCTTGATCACCCTCACCCGCCTGGGCGCCGAGTGCCTGGGCCAACGCATGCAACTGCCGGCGGGGAAAGTCGCGGTGATCCACCATGCCAACCTGGCGATTCCATCGGCGCCGTTGCCGCCCCTGGATACGCTGCGCCTGCTGTACTTCGGGTTTATCTACCGGGGTAAAGGCATCGAAGACCTGTTAGAGGCCCTGGCCGGCGTATTCAAGCAGGCCCCCGAATTGCGTGAGCGTGTGCGCCTGACCCTGGCCGGTGGCACCGCCGCCGAAATGGCGTTTGGCGCAGGCGGCAACTACCTGGAGCAGTTGAACCGCCAGATCGCCGAACTCGGCCTGGCGGATGCCATCGACTGGCAGCTGAACCTGCCGGCCGACGAGATTGCCCAGACCATCCAGGCCCACCATGTGATGGTACTGCCCTATCGCGAATCGAAAAAACTCGGCCTGCTCGGGCGCCAACGCGGGACCAGTGGCGCGCTGTCCTGGGCTGCCGCCTGCGGGCGTGGGGCGATTACCTCCGACGCTCGCGCGTTTGCCGAGGAAGTCGCCAGCGGCAACGGTGCCCTCTACCCCGAAGGCGATGTGGATGCCCTCAGCGCGCAACTGCTGCGCCTGGCGCGCACGCCGCTGCTGGCCCGGGACTGGGCCAAACGCGCCGGCGAAATCGGCCGCGAGCGCTTATGGCCGTTGACCGCGCAAAAGTTCAAGGCACTGTTTGAGCAAGCCATCGAGGGCAGCCACCATGGCGCGTAAACGCACCTACGTCGCCACCCTGGTTGTGGTCGCCGCCCTGGGCCTGACCGCGTTTTTGTGGGGGCGCCAGGCCGATGCCGAGAGCCATGTGCTCAAGGGCAACAAAACCGTGGTGTGGAAGGATTTCCTCGGGGTGAACGCGCAGTTCCTGTGGTTCGCCCCTGAGCGCTATCAGAAGCAGATCGACCGTCTCAAGGCGCTGGGCCTGGAGTGGGTACGCCTGGATTTGCATTGGGACCAGCTGGAGCCGGTCGAAGGGCAGTACCAGGTTGCGACGCTGGATCAGTTGGTGGGCAAACTACAGGACAACCAGCTCAAGTCGGTGTTCTACCTGGTCGGGTCGGCGCCGTTCGCCACCACTGCGCCGGTGGGGGCGCCGTATCAGGACCAGTACCCGCCAAAAGATCCTAACGTGTTCGCCAACCGCATGGCGCTGTTGGCCCAGCGCTACCCCAGTGTTGACGCCTGGCAGGTGTGGAACGAACCGAACCTGCTGGGCTTCTGGCGCCCGGTGGCCGACCCGGCCGGCTACGCCGCACTGCTGACCACCACCGCCGCCGCGTTGCGCGCAATGAACCCGAGCAAACCGGTGGTGGCCGCCGGCATGGCATTCTTCAGCGAAATGCCCAACGGCCAGAGCATGTTTGATGCCCTCGGCGCCCTGGGCGTGGCCAGCCTCAATACCGTCGTCTCGTACCACCCCTATACCCAATTGCCCGAAGGCAACGACCCGGCCAACCTGGACTTTATCGCCAGGACCACCACGCTCAACCAGGCCCTGCGCAGCGGCGGCGTGCAGACCCTGTGGAGCACCGAATGGGGCTGGTCGACCTACACCGGTCCCAAAGACGCCCAGGACATCATCACCCCACAGGCCCAGGCCGATTACGTGGTGCGCCGCCTGGCGCTGATGAGTGCGCTGGATTACGACCGGATCTTCCTGTTTACCCTCAGTGATCTGGACCAGCGCGCCAGTGTGCGGGACCAGTCTTACGGCTTGCTCGACATCGACGCCAACCCCAAGCCGGTCTACACCGCGCTGAAAAATTTCCTCGACGTCAGCGGTCCGACGCTCACCCCCGGCGATCCGCCCAGCGCCGACCAGTTGCCCGACGGCCTGTTCAGCATCGGCTGGACCCGCGCCGACGGGCGCAAGCTATGGTTCTTCTGGGCGGCCGGGGGCGGCAACGCACACCTGCCCAACCTGGCCAGCGCCACCCTGTATGACCCGCTGCGCGGTACGCAAACCCCGGTGAGCGGCACCCACGGGCTGACCGTCAGGGTCAAGCCGAACCTGCAAATTCTGTTATGGGAGTGAGGCCCGCCATGCGCATTTTATGGATCCTGCCCTACTCGCCCTGGCCCGCCACCAGCGGCGGCAAGACCCGCCAGTTCCACCTGCTGCGCAGCCTGGCGGCGCGGGGGCATCGGATCACCTTGCTGCTGCATGACAAGCATCCGGTGTCCCCTGCCGACCGCCAGGTGCTGGAAGCGTTTGTCGAACAGTTGATCATCCTGCCGCGCCGCCCGTTGCGCAGCCTCAAGACCCTGGTGGCGGGGCTGTTTGCCCCCTACCCGCTGCTGGCCAGCGTGAATGGGCTGGCGGGCGAGTTGCAGGACACCTTCAACTGGTTGCTGGGTGAACAGTGGGACGTGGTGCAGATCGAGCACAGCTACAGTTTCCAGCCTTACGAAGATGCGCTGGCGCGTAAATCACAGCCCTTTGTGCTGACCGAACACAATGTGGAATCGGCCCTGGGCGCGGCCACCTACGACCGCTTGCCGCGTTGGTCGCTGCCGTTCATTCGCTACGATCAATGGCGCTATGCCCGCTGGGAACGCCGGGTGATGCGCCAGGCCACGCAGGTGGTGGCGGTCACTCAAAGCGATGCGCACACCCTGGAGAAAATCGCCGGAAAACCCGTGCCGGTGGTGGTCAATGGCGTGGACTGCGATCACTTCGCCGCCGCCCATCCCGACCCGTCGACGTGCCGCGTGCTGTTCCTCGGC
This sequence comes from Pseudomonas sp. NFACC25, assembly GCF_900100935.1. NCBI lineage: Bacteria > Pseudomonadati > Pseudomonadota > Gammaproteobacteria > Pseudomonadales > Pseudomonadaceae > Pseudomonas > Pseudomonas sp. NFACC25. The sequence continues at coordinate 15,030 of NZ_FMUC01000022.1, read as the reverse complement.
AACTATGAATACGCGCCGAACGTGGACGCCATCGAATGGGCCCTGGATGAAATCCTGCCCAAGGTCTGGGCGCGCTGTGCGGATGCGCGCATGAGCGTGTGCGGCTTCGGCATGCCCGGCAGCTGGCGCGAGCGTTGGAAAGACCCGCGTATCGAGTGGCAAGGCTTCGTGCCCAACCTGCTGGACCTGCAATCGAGCTGTTCGGTGTTCCTGGCCCCGTTGCGCCACGGCGGCGGCTCCAAGCTCAAGGTACTCGAAGCCCTGGCCGCCGGCCTGCCGCTGGCCAGCACCGAACAAGGCGTGTCGGGGCTGGACCTGGTGGAAGGCCTGGACTACCTCGGTGGGCAAAGCGCCGACGACCTGGCCGATGCCGTGGTGCGCCTGCTGCAATGCCCTGAAGCCGCCGCGCCCATGGGTGAGGCGGGCCGCGCCTACGTACGCCGCGCCCATGACTGGAGCGTCGCCGCCAGCCAATTGGAGCAGGTGTACGCCACCCTCGTGCCGCTGAGCCAGAGGGAGCCCGCATGCGTATAGGCCTGGATTACCGCACCGTCGGCACCTCGCCGCAATCGGGCATCAGCCGCCAGGTGTATGCGCTGGAAAGCGCCCTGCACACCTTGCCGGGCATTGAACTTGAACGGTTTACCGTGGCACCACTGGGCGATGAAACGCGCCTGCAGGCCCACTGCCCGGCGTGGGGCTGTGCCAAGACCGCCATGCACCAGCCGCAGAATCGTCTGCGTTTTGAGGCCGGTTTTCTGCCGCGCGCCTTGCGCGAGGAGCGTATCGACCTGTACATCAGCACCTTCAACATGGGCCTGCCGTTGCCGCCCAAACCGAAAGGCTTGCGCACGGTGGTGCTGCTGCATGACCTGTTCCAGATCACCCTGGAGAACTACCATGCCAACCGCTTGAAGGCGCTGATCTACAAGACCAGCGATCGCCTGTCGATTACCTACGCGGTGCACAGCGCCGACCGCGTGTGGACGCCGTCGCAATACAGCGCCGATGAAACCGCACGGCTGTTTCCCAAGGCGGTGGGCAAGATTCGTGTGCTGCCCAATCAGGTCGATGGCTTTGCCGGGCTGGTGGCGGACCTGAGCCGGCATCAATTGCCCGAGCGCTACTGGCTGCTGGTGGGCACCCGCGAGTTGCGCAAGAACGTGCCGTTTTTGGTGGACGCCTGGCAGCAGGCGCGGCGCCAATCCCCTTCGGTGCCGGAGTTGGTGCTGGTGGGCAGTTTGGAACACTTGCCCGAAGCCCAGCGCACATTGCCGGGGATTCGCGCCCTGAGTGGCGTGTCGGACGCCGAGTTGCAGGGGCTGTACCGCCAGGCGTCACGCCTGTGGCAGCCGTCCTATGCCGAAGGCTTTGGCCTGCCGGTGATCGAGGCCCTGAGCGTCGGTACGCCGGTGGCGGTGGCCAGCGGCACTTCGCTGGATGAAATCACCCCGCCGTCGGCCCCGCGGTTTTCGCCCACCGATGGCCCGGCGCTGGTGCAATTGATGCTCAGCCTGGGCGCGCGGCCGGATGAAGACTGCGCCGAGCAACGGCGCCTGTGGGCGCAACGTTTCAACCATCATGCTTATCGCCAACGCCTGGCCGAACTGATCGAGGAACTTCAGTGAGAGTGAACCTGGCAAGCCTCGTCGCGATCCTCTTCGGCCTGCTGTTTGGCGCCCTCGCCCTGTTGCTGTCGCCGGTCAAGGCGTTCCTGGCCGTGGTCGGCCTGGCGGGGGCAGTGACCATTCTGCGCTTTCCGTTGTGGGGGCTGTTGTTGTTCGCCATGATCGCCACGTTCATGCCGTACTCGACTATCAACCTTGGGATCCGCAGCACCGTCAGCGAAGCGATCCTGGCCCTGACCTGGGGCGCGGTGCTGTGGCACAACTTCCTGGCCCGCCTGCCCGATACGCCCAGCCTGACCCGCCGCCCCACCGACCAGATGCTGCTGTGGCTGATGCTGTTCAGCGTGTTCCCGTTTATCGTCGGCCAGGTCACCGTCCACGCCGACAGCAGCGGCGTGGCCAACTGGCTGCGCTGGTTGCTGAGCCTGTCGGCGGTGTTCCTCTGCGCCAGATTGCTGGTGGACCGCAAGCAGCGTGAATCCTTGGTGATCGCCCTGTTGCTGGGCAGCCTGGCGATGCTGGTGCTGTCGATTGCGGTGTTCGTGCGCACGCGCTCCGGGGCCGGCATTGCGCCGATTCTGGCGTTGTTCAACTACGGCAATTTCGACATGTTGAAATTCGGCCTGGAGGCCATGTCTTCGCGCATGGGTTCGCCGTGGATGCACCCGAATGCCATCGGCGGGATCATGGCATTGCTGCTGCCCCTGGCCTTCTGCTTCGGCGTGACCGAACAGGGCTGGAAACGTGCGCTGGGCCTGGGCGTCGCCTGCCTGGGCGCGGCGGCGTTGCTGTTGGCCAGCAGCCGTGGCGCGATGGTCAGCCTGGCGTTGGTGCTGGTGTGGATGGCTACGCGCCGCGTGCCCTACACCGGGCGCCTGCTGATGATCGGCGCGGCGCTGACCGTGGCACTGGTAATGGCCTACCCACCGTTGCAGGAACGCCTGGCGACGATTTTCTCGTCGGACAACGCCAGTACCGAAGTGCGGTTCGACGAGTACCGCATGTTCCCGCAGGCGGTGGTGTCTTATCCGTTCGGAATCGGCTTCAAGGTTGACCCGCCAGTACCGGGCACCCACCTGTTGGGGATCTCCAACCTGTGGCTGAACTTCATCTACAAGACCGGCATCGTCGGCATGCTGTTCTTTGTGGCGGTGACTGTGCGCTGGTGGCGCGAGGCGCGTCCGCAAAAAGGCCCGATCCGCCTGACCAAGGACAATGCCCTGTGGCTGGGCACCACCGGCGGGATTCTGTCGGCGCTGGTCAGCGGCCTGTTCGACCACTACTTCAGTTTTGCGGTGGTGATGGTGGCGTTGTTCTGGCTGATGGTGGGCATCAATGTGCTGGAGGCGCGGCGGTTGTTTCCGGCGCGGCTGCCGCAGGTGAAGACCGTGGCCTACCGCAAACACCTGCCTGATGGGGCACGGCCCTGATGCTCGGCTCCGCCGCCTGGCTGACCCTGGCGACCCTGGTGGGCCTGTGCCTGGGATTTGCCCGTGAATGGTTGCTGGTGGCGGCCTGGGGCGCCGGAGAGCGCAGCGATGCCTTCCTGATCGCGCTGTTTTTGCCGGAAGCGCTGCGCATGTCGTTGGCCGGCGGTGTGCTGAGCGCCGCCGCGCTGCCGTTGTACCTGCAACGCAAGCATGGCGAACGCCTGGAGTGGCTGGCGGTGCTGTTCCCGGCGTTGCTGCTGATCGCGCTGGTCATCAGCCTGCTGCTGACGCTGTTGGCACCGTGGCTGGTGCAAGTGCTCGGCCCGGGGTTGGCCGACACCGCCACAGTCTTGGCCAGCAGCAACCTGCAGATCCTCGCCTGGTGTGTGCCGGGCTTGATGTTGCATGGGCTGTTCAGCATTCCCTTGCAGGCCGGTGAACGTTTTGTCCTCGCGGGGCTGGGCTCGTTGCTGTTCAACCTGCCGCCGGTGACGTACCTCGCCCTCGCCGGCACCACCAGCCAACCGCACGCGCTGGCCCTGGCCTGCCTGGCCGGCAGCCTGTTGATGCCGCTGGCGCTGTTGCCGTCGGTGTGGCGCCAAGGCTGGCGGCCATGGCGCTGGCAACTGAGCGTCGCACCCTTGCGGGAGCTGGGCCAGCGCATCGGCCCGCTGTTGCTGAGCAATGGCGCCAGCCAGGGGTTGGCGCTGATCGAGCGGCTGGTGGCATCGCTGCTGGGCGAAGGCGCGGTGACCTGGGTCAACCTGGCGCGCAAGCTGATGAACCTGCCGCTGATTGCACTGATGAGTCTCAACCAGGTACTGCTGGGCATGATGAGCCGCCGTCAGGGCGATGAGCGCCTGGCCCTGCTCAAGCGCGGCCTGGAAACCGCCAGCGTGTTGACCCTGCCTGCCGGTGTCGGCCTGGTGGCGGCAGCCCCGAGCCTGGTGGCATTGCTGCTGCCCAGGCAATCGGCGGATTCGCCGTTGCCGCTGCTGCTGGCCTGGTTTGCCGTGCCGTTGGTGTTCGGCGCCTGGAACGCCTTGCTCGCGCGCTATGCCTACGCCGCCGGCGATACGCGCGAGCCGCTGCGCTGCGAGTTGCTCGGCAGCCTGGTCAACGTGGTGTTGCTGGGAGCGCTGCCCTGGGTGTTCGGCCTGGCCGGTATCCCCTTGGCCGCACTGGCCGGCGTGCTCTGCACCGCACTGTTGCTGATGCAGCGCCAGGCCTTGCTCGACGCCGTGCCCTGGGCCCGGCACTGGCTGCTCAGTGCACTGCTGATGGGGCTGGCGGCGCTGATGCTGTTTGGTATTGAGGGCGTGTGGCTGCAACTGGGGCTGAGCACCCTGGCCGGCGCCGTGGTGCTGCTCGGCATGGGGCTGTGGCTCAAGCCGTGGCGCAAGGCATGAATGATCGATCGGGAGCACTCAGGTGAAAAATCGCTGGATTCAAATGGATATCGCCAAGGGCATCGGCATCCTGGTGATCGTGTACGCCCACAGTTGGTTTGTCGCCACGTCGCCGGACTTGATGTACCCGATCCTGGCGTCGTTCGTACTGCCGTTGTTCTTCTTTCTGTCGGGGGTGTTTTTCAAACCTGAACAGCCGTTTGTCGAGATGGCGGTGCGTAAGGCCGATGGTCTGCTCAAGCCGTTTTTCTTCACCATGCTGGTGTATGTGATCGTGCGCGATGTGCTGCGCGGCCAACCGCTGCTGCCGGATATCGGCGGCGTGCTGTACGCCTCGGTGGACACCATCCCGTGGCAGGCGCTGTGGTTTTTGCCGCACTTCTGGGTGGCGATCCTGTTCAGTTGGGCGGTGCTGCGGCTGATCCAGCGCCTGCCGCTGGCGGTGAGCTGTGCAGTGATGCTGGTGCCGCTGCTGATCGGCATCTGGATGCTGCCGTGGTTCTGGCAACTGCCGGTGACTCTCGGCGGGCAAACCTGGGTGCTGCCCGGCTTGCCCTTCAGCCTGGATATCACCCTGATCAGCAGCGCGTGTTTCGTCTACGGCTACCTGCTGCGCGGCTGGCTGCGTACCCATGCGGGCTCCCTGCTGACCCTGCTGGTGTCGGTGGCGCTGTTCGCGGCGGTGTTCCTCTACCGGGGCGACACCATGGACCTGGCGCAGCGTCGCTACGACCACTGGCTGTGGACCAGCCTGCTGGCGGTGATTGGGGTGTACCTGTGCTGGGCGTTGGCGCGGGTGCTGATGGCGTCGGCCCTGATCACCCGGGTCATGACCTACATCGGCCAGTCGACCCTGATCCTGCTGATCTTCCATGGGGAGATCCAGCACAAGACATTCGACTTGATGGAGCGTCTGGGGCTGCACGCGTTTGTCGCGGCCTGTATCGGCTTTGTGGTGGCGGTGGTGGTGCCGTTGTTGATCGGGGAAGTGATCAAGCGGGTGGCGTTCCTGCGGTTTTTCTACTTTCCATTTCCGCTGCGCAAGGCTGCCAGATAACGGTAGGAGCGAGCGTGCTCCTACCGGGTATCGGGTTCAGTCATCCAGTTGTTGCGCGGCGGGCTTGCCGGCGTGTTTCGCCGGCTTGGCGCCCTTGGCCGGAGCCGGTGCAACGGGCTCGGGTTCCGGGGCGGCGGCGGTTTCTTTCTCGGTCATCGGCATCTGGTCGATGGCGCTGAAAAACTCTTTCAAGTCGAGGCTATCCGGCGGCACGGTCTTCTCGACTTTCTTCTCGCCATCCTTGCCCACCAGGATCACTTTGGTGCCGCTGCCGGCGCCCAGTTTGAGGGCGCGGATCAGCGCATTGGTCTCAGGCGGCGTGAGCTTCTTGTTGTCCTTGGGGTCCTTGGCGAACTTCTCCCCTTCGGCACCGATGCTGCCGAACTTCACGGTGTAGAACACCATGCTGCGCTCTTCAAAGGACTGCTTGGTGGCAGGCTCGTCCAGTTGTTTCTTGAGGGTCGCCAGTGTGTCGTTGCCGGAATCAAGCTCCACCACCACCAGTGGCCGGGCTTTGCCCAGGTCCTGCTTGAGCGGGTTGATATCATCAGCAGCCAACAGCGGCCCCGTAAAAGCCATCAAGGTAGCCAGGGTCAGCGACCGGATGAGCATGCGCACCTCCTTTGAATTCCATGCAGGGTTCTTGAGTTTCATGTCTGCGACAGTCAAATTCAAGGATGATTCCTACACCGCGTTCAGAAAGCGTAGGCCAGGACGCCCGCTCCGCAAGGACTTGGCGGCGACATGCGGCATTGTTTCCTTTGATTGCACAAACATTACGAGACCTTCCAGCCCGGCCAATGGCGGGCAAAGACAGGTGCCACGATCGGGTCGGCATCCACCTGCGCCAGGGTCTGGGCAAAACCTGGCGCCAGGGCAGTCAACGCCTCACGCGCTTCATCCCAGCGCGACACCGCCGCCGCCATGATGCCCAGCGCATTCGGTGCGCCGTCGGGCGCGAACAGCTGGCCGGCAAACTGTTCGGCAAACACCACCCAGGCCTGGTGCAGATAGCGGCGCGTGCCCGTGGCCAATTGCGCCAGCACCGCCTCATCGGCGTTGCCCAGCCAGCGTTGCGGGTAGTCGATGATGCCGATCGCCGAATAACAATTGGCCGCGATGTACACCAGGCCGCGGATGATCTGGTCACGGTCGCCGCCCAGCAGATGCGCATCGGGAAACGCCAGGCCCAGGTGGATCAGGATCGCGGCACTTTCCGTCAGCACCTGTCCATCGGGGGTGACCAGGGTGGGCACCTGTTTGAGCGGGTTGATACGGGCAAGCTCGTCGCTGCCCTCGCCGTCGGCCCAGGAGGCGGCGTCCACCCGTCGCCAGGGTACCGCGCAACGGTGCAGGGCGATTTCGATCATGCAGGAGCCGGACTCGTCGATGCCATAGAGTGTGTACATAGCCTTTCCTCCATTGGATGAATCAAGAATTTTAGAACAGGCCCATTTGCCCGCCGACCAGGGTGCTGAAATCGTCACTCACGAACGGCAGGATGGCATCTGCGACCGGTTGCAATTGCCGGGTGACGTAGTGGTCGTAATCAATCGGCGCCTGGCGTACTTCCAGCGGTTCGGGGCCGTTGACGCTGATCACATAGCGGATCCAGCCGCCGCGCTGGTACTGGCGCGGGCGCCCCAGGCGGTCGTTGTATTCATCGGCCAGGCGCGCCGCGCGTACATGGGGCGGCACGTTGCGCTCGTAGTCGTCCAATTGGCGGCGCAGACGCTTGCGGTAGATCAGCAGTTCATCGAACTCGCCGCTCAGGGTCCGGCGCACGTAGTCGCGTATGTAGTCCTGATGGGGCTGGCGGTGGAAGATGCGCTGGTAGAGTTCCTGCTGGAACCGACGGGCCAGGGGCGACCAGTCGCTGCGTACGGTCTCCAGGCCTTTGTAGATCATCTCTTCGCTGCCGTCGGCATGTACCACCAGGCCGGCGTAGCGCTTCTTGCTGCCCTCCTCCGCGCCGCGAATGGTCGGCATCAGGAAGCGGCTGAAGTGGGTTTCGTACTGCAACTCCAGGGCGCTTTGCAGGCCGAACGCGCTGTGCAGGTGCTCACGCCACCAGGTGTTGACGTGCTTGACCAGCGCCTGGCCGATACGGCTGGCGTCGTCCTGGGAATGCGCGCTGCCGAGCCACACGAAGGTGGAGTCGGTGTCGCCGTAGATCACCTCATACCCCTGGGCTTCAACCAGTTCGCGGGTCTGGCGCATGATCTGGTGGCCGCGCATCGTGATCGAGGAAGCCAGGCGTGTATCGAAAAAGCGGCAACCGCTGGAACCGAGTACGCCGTAGAACGCATTCATGATGATTTTCAGCGCCTGGGACAGCGGCGCGTTGTGCTCACGCTTGGCCTCTTCGCGACCTTCGGAGACACGCGCAACGATGGCCGGCAGGCAGTGCCGGGTACGAGAAAAGCGTGCACCGCGAAAGCCTTCGACGGAGTCGCTGTCGTCGGGGTGCTTGAGGCCTTCGATCAGGCCCACCGGATCAATCAGGAAGCTGCGGATGATCGACGGGTAGAGGCTTTTGTAATCGAGCACCAGCACCGATTCGTAGAGGCCGGGGCGCGAGTCCATGACAAACCCGCCGGGGCTGGCCTGAGGCGGTTTGTCGCCCAGGTTCGGCGCGACGAAGCCCTGGCGGTGCATCAGCGGCATGTACAGGTGGGTAAATGCCGCTACCGAGCCGCCGTTGCGGTCGGCCGGCAACCCGGTGACGCTGGCGCGCTCGAGCAGGAACTTGAGCAGCTCGGTCTTCTCGAAAATCCGTGTGACCAGCTCGCAGTCCTTGAGGTTGTAACGCGCCAGGGCGGGCTTGTCCTCGGCGAACATGCGGTTGATTTCGTCCATGCGTTGATACGGTGTGGAGATGTCCTTGCCCTCGCCAAGCAGGGTTTGCGCGACGTTTTCCAGGCTGAAGGATTCGAAGCTCCAGGTGGCCGAACGCAAGGCTTCGATACCGTCGATAATCAGGCGCCCCGCGGCCGCGGCGAAGTAATGGTTGCGACTGCCGTGTTCGCGCCAGGCCATGGGCTCATCGCCGCGACCGAGCATCAGCGGCACGTTGAGGCGCTGGGCATGTTCGTGGAGTACGCGCAGGTCGAACTGCACCACATTCCAGCCGATGATTGCATCGGGGTCATGGGTGGCGAGCCATTGGTTGAGGCATTCGAGCAGTTGGGCGCGGGTGTCGCAGTAGTCGAGCTTGAAATCCACCGCGTCCGTCTTGTTCGGCGGGCCGAGCATGTACACCTGGCGTTCGCCGCAGCCTTCGAGGGCGATGGAATAGAGGTCGCCCTGGGCGGTGGTCTCGATATCCAGGGACACCAGCTTGAGCGGCGGGCGGTAGTCGGGCGCGGGCTTCATCTGCGCATCGCACAGGGCACCGCCGGCATCCGGTGTACCCCCGAACCAGACCGGAGCGGTGATGAAACGCTCCATCATGTAGCGTTCCGGCGGGCGCACATCGGCTTCGTAGACATCGACACCGGCGGCGCGCAGGCGCTTTTCCACGTCCATCAACTGGCGGTGCTGGCGCGTGTAAAGGCCCAGGACCGGGCGGTGATGGAAATCGCAGAGTTGCAGCGGGCGCAATTCGATATCGCGTTCGCCTTTGAGCAACCAATCCAGCGGCTTGCGATGGGCCTCGGGAATAAACATCACCGAGGTCTGCACGGGTAGGCGGATAAACCGTGGCCCCTGGTCTGTGGCCAGCCAGAAACTGACCTCCGTGCCCGCCGGGGTGTCGCGCCAATGCCGGGTCAGGACAAAACCCTGCTGTAAATCCACCGTACCGCACCTCTGGAATAGCTTTCAGGCGTTGATTCTACGCGGCATCTGGGCAAACGCGGCAGGTAAACGCGCATGCAGACTGCAATCTGACAAATTTGTTGCACGTCGTTAATAATAATTACTATCATCTGCGCCGGAGTCGTATTCGCGCAGTGAGGAAGCGCAACGCCTGTTGCCCCTCTTCTCACATTGACGGTTCGCCGTCAGGATCGACCATGCCCACCCGTAGCCCATTCGCTGTGCCGTTTTGCCCGACCTTGCTCGCCCTTTGCTGTTCCCTGAGCTTTGCCGCCCATGCTGCAACCCCAGTCAACCCGCAGGATGCGAACAACCGTCAGGACGGCAGCACACTGGAATTGGGTGCCACCACTATCAACGCCGACGGGCCCGGACCGGGTGCCCTTCCCCCCGTGTACAGCGGCGGCCAGGTGGCACGCGGTGGTCAATTGGGAGTGCTGGGCAACCAGGACATCATGGACGTCCCCTTCAGCATGGCCTCCTATACCGAAAAATTGATTCGTGATCAGCAGGCCGAGACCGTCGGCGACGTGCTGCTCAATGACTCGTCGGTGCGCCAGGCGTCGGGGTATGCGAACCAGGCGCAGACCTTCATGATCCGTGGCCTGCCGTTGAACGGCGATGATATTTCCTACAATGGTTTGTACGGCATCCTGCCACGTCAGATCATCTCTACCGACGCGCTGGAGCGTGTGGAAGTGTTCAAGGGGCCCAACGCGTTTATCAACGGCGTGACACCGGGCGGCTCGGGGATCGGCGGCGGCGTGAACCTGCAACCCAAGCGCGCCGATGATGTACCGCTGCGTCGCTTCAGCACGGATATCAGCAACGATGGCCGTGTAGGCGAACACTTGGATATCGGCCAGCGGTTCGGCGAAGACAATCGTTTTGGTGCACGGGTAAACCTGTCCCAACGCGAAGGGGATACTGGTATTGACGATGAAAGCCAGCGTTCCAAACTGTTTGCCCTCGGCCTGGATTACCGCGGCGATGCTTTGCGCGTATCGAGTGATTTTGTCTATCAAAAGCAGCGCATCAACGGCGGGCGCAATTCGGTATTCCTGGGTACCGCCACCCATGTACCGGATGCGCCTTCAGCAGACACGAACTATGCGCCGAGCTGGAGCAGTACCAACCTTGAAGACACCTTGGGGATGCTGCGCGCCGAGTATGACCTGAACGAAAACTGGACGGCTTATGCCGCAGCCGGTGCCAAACACAGCCGTGAAATGGGCCAATATTCATCGGTGACCCTGACCGATAACCTCGGCAATGCCACATCCAGCCGCTCGACCATCGCGCACGAAGAAGACAACTCCAGTCTAATGAGCGGCCTGAACGGCAAATTCCAGACCGGCGCCGTCAGCCATCGACTCAACTTCGGCCTCGCGGGCATTTGGACCCAGGCACGTAACGCCTATGTCTTCAACGGCTCACCGAGTGCGACCAATATCTACGCGCCTGTGACTGGCGCACCACCGACTCTCAACAACCCGCGCAATACCCCAGGTACCGATTTCAGCGACCCGACCATTACCGCCAAGACATTCGTGCGCAGCGTAGCCGTCTCCGACACCCTGGGCTTCTTCGATGACCGCCTATTGGTGACCGTCGGCGCACGTCGCCAGCAGATGGTGGTTCAGGGTTACAACTACATGAGCGGTACACGCACCGCCAACTATGACGAATCGATCACCACGCCGGTCTACGGCATTGTGTTCAAGCCATGGGAACACGTGTCGGTGTACGCCAACCGCATCGAAGGCTTGGCCCAAGGACCGGTTTCCCCGCTCGTGGCAGGCACCCGCACTGTGATTGGCGGCGGGCAGGCCTACGCGCCCGCTCGCTCCAAGCAGATCGAAGCGGGCGTCAAAGTGGACATGGGTACCTATGGCGCTACCTTAGGGGTTTATCGTATCGAGCAGCCTGGAGCAGGTTACTCGGAGGTCGTCGATGCAACCACCGCACGCTACGTTCGTGAAGGCCAGCAGATCAATAAAGGCGTCGAATTGAATGTCTTCGGCGAACCGGTCAGCGGCCTGCGTTTGCTGAGTGGTGTGACCATGATGAAGACCGAACTCAAGGACACACAGAACGGTGCCAACGATGGCAACCGCGCCATTGGTGTACCGTCCTTCCAGCTCAACGCGGGCGTGGACTGGGATGTACCCGCCCTGCAAGGCGTGACCCTCAACGGGCGCATGCTGCGCACCGGTGGCCAGTACGCGGATGCAGCCAACAACTTGAGCCTGCCGGCCTGGAACCGCTTCGATATAGGCGCGCGCTATACGTTCACGCTGGACCAGCGTGATGTAACTCTCGGGGTTACTGTGGAAAACGTCGCTAACGAAAAATACTGGGAATCGGCTCAGGGCGGGTTCCTGAGCCAGGGCGATCCTCGCGTAGCCAAGTTATCCGCGACGGTGGACTTCTAACCGTAAGGCCAGGTCACTCCCCCCGTGAACACTGGAAACGACAAGGACGGGCATCCGTTAATGATGCCCGTTATGCGGCTCACGCCCTACGTGCTTTGCTCAAATAGTTTTCGATATTGCCCATCTGCTCGTCCCAGCCACGGGAGTTCATCTTGAAGGCCTTTTGCCGACGAGCCTCCGGCACCGCGTTGAAACCGGATTCAACCACCCGCAGCAAAATGCCCGGCGCCCGATCCTCAATGGTGAATTCAACCAGTGTCGGGGTTTCCTTGTCGTAGTCGACGCCCTTTTCTACCGCGAAGGGGTGCCACCAGAAAGAGAACAACGTTTGCGGCAGGATGCGTTCGATTTTGGCTTTCCAGATCACGTGTTCGTAACCTGGGTAGGTAATCGGCGCCTCTATGGTTTCCCCTGCCACAAAGGCTTTGCCCTTGAGGGCGATACCAAACCAATCGCCGAATTGCTCGGCATTGGCGAGCGCTTCCCAGACCTGTTTACGTGAAGCATTCAGCAGAACTTTTCGCTCAATGCGATCTAATACGTGCATAAGTCACCTCCTCCATTGACAGTAGGCGACACCAAATAATGCGCAACCTCAGGTTGTAAGCAATCATGATGACCCCGTCCTTGAACCGGCAATACGTTTATGACTGACCCATTGAATGGAAGTTGCTTCTGCAAAGGTGTCCGCTATCAGGTGGACCAGTTGGACATGCCTATCAGCCACTGCCACTGCGCAAGCTGCCGCAAAATACATGCGGCGCCGTTTGTCGCCACTGCAGGCGTAATGCGCGAACATTTTCGCTGGACGCGGGGAGAGGAGCTGTTGGCGTCCGTTGAATCTTCGCCGGGCAAGCTCAGGCATTTCTGCTCGCGCTGTGGCTCACATCTGATAGCAGAACGTGGGCATCAGCCCCATGTGATCGTGCGGGTGGCGACGCTGGACGATGATCCGGGCGTCAGGCCCACCTCGCACATCTGGACGGCCCATGATGTGCCCTGGCTTGCCCATGAAGGCATAGAGCAATGGGACGAGTGGAAGGCATGATTTAAACGCGGGGGTCACCTGGCGCTTTTGCCGGCGTCGCATATTGCGGCTTCAGGTGACCGTCCTGGTCGAGTAGCCAGGCATCCATGATTTGCCGCACCACCGGACCCGCGACGCGACCACCGGCCTCACCGTTTTCGATCATCACCGAAATCACGATCTTCGGATGTTCGGCCGGAGCGAAGCCAACGAACAACGCGTTGTCACGGTGGCGTTCCAGTGTCTTCTCGCGGTTGTAACGCTCGCCTTGCTTGATCGCAACCACTTGCGCGGTACCGCTCTTGCCGGCAATGCGATATTGCGCCCCTTGTGCGGCGGCCCGGGCGATACCTCGTGGGTCATGCATCACCAACTGCATACCGTGATTGACCTGCTCCCAATCACGCGGATCCTTGAGGACGACGTTGGGCATGGGGTTCTGGTCCACCGGCGGCTCGCCATTGATCGTCTTGGCCAGGTGAGGCCGATTCCACACGCCTTTGTTGGCGATCAACGCCGTGGCCTGGGCCAATTGCAGCGGAGTGACTTGCATGTAACCCTGGCCAATGCCGAGGATCACGGTTTCACCAGGGAACCAGGGTTGGCGCCGTGTGGCGCGCTTCCATGCCTGGGATGGCATCAAGCCAGCGGACTCTTCGAACATGTCCAGGGAGACTTTCTGACCCAGGCCGAACTCAGCCAAGTAGTCATGCAGGCGGTCAATGCCGAGCTTGTGAGCCAGGTCGTAAAAGTAAGTGTCGTTGGAACGCATGATGGCAGCGTCCATGTCTACCCAGCCGTCACCACTGTGGTTCCAATTGCGGTATTTGTGGTCAAAGTCGGGGAGCTGGTAGTAACCGGGGTCGAATACACGGGTCTGTGGGGTGACGACACCGCTGTCGAGACCAGCGATGGCTACTTCTGGCTTGATGGTCGAACCTGGCGCATAGAGCCCCCGGAGGACGCGGTTGAACAGCGGCCGGTCAATGGAGTCGTGCAGCGCGGCATATTCCTTGAAACTGATGCCGGTGACGAACAGGTTCGGGTCAAAACTCGGCTTGCTGACCATGGCCAGCACTTCACCGGTTTGCGGATCGAGGGCAACCACCGAGCCACGGCGATCACCCAGGGCCTCTTCCGCAGCCTCCTGGAGCTTCACATCGAGGCTCAGGACGATATTTTTGCCAGGGATCGGGTCGGTGTGCTTGAGCACACGGAGTACGCGGCCCTGGGCATTGGTCTCAACCTCTTCGTAGCCGACATGACCATGCAGTTCGGACTCGTAGAAACGCTCGATACCGGTTTTGCCGATGGACTGCGTGCCACGGTACTCCACCGAGTCGAGGGCTTTGGATTCTTTCTCATTGATCCGCCCCACATAACCGATGGAGTGGGCAAAGTGCGCGCCCAGCGGGTAGTGACGGACGAATTGCGGCTCTACATCTACTCCTGGCAGGCGGAACTCATTTACCGCCAGCAATGCAATTTGCTCTTCGGTCAACTCGTAAAACAACGTCACGGGGACGAATGGGTGGCGTGCCTGCTTCAGAGCCTTGTCGAACAGTGCTCGGTCTTCGACAGGCAGGTGCAGCAAGTTGACGATGGCGTCGAGCTCGCCCTTGAGGTCAGTGGTGCGCTCGCGGGTGATGGTCAGGTTGTAGCTGGGTCGATTATCAGCCAGCACCACGCCATTACGGTCATAGATAAGGCCGCGCGTCGGAGTGATGGGCAGCACATGGACGCGGTTGTTTTCAGAAATCGTGGAGTGGTAGTCGAACTGTACGACTTGAAGGAAATACATACGCCCCACCAGGGCACACGTAATGCCTATCACCAACAACGCACAAGCGAGCAGGCGCTTGTTGACCAGGCGGTTTTCTTTTTCGTGATCTTTAATCGGTATCGGTTCAGGCATTTCTACAGCATCTCGTTGAAGAAGGTCGACGCCGCATCCTGCGATGAAAGATCAGTCCTTGGGAAATGTGCTGCACCATACCAAAAATGCAGAAACACTTTGCATTGAATTCCCCAACGGCACTCTGAAGTGAGTTCCCTCTCGACGGGTACGGTGATACGGCAGCTGCCCTTGAAGATAATCAACAGCTCATCCGCCTAGGCGTACCCACTTTTCGAGCACCCAAAACAAAACCCCATCTGCTTTCGCAAATGGGGTTTCGGAATTTAATCTTGACGATGACCTACTCTCACATGGGGAAACCCCACAC
>NZ_FMUC01000019.1:0-102968 GCF_900100935.1 Pseudomonas sp. NFACC25 | reverse complement strand
ATCGCGACTACACGGGCCAAAATCTCGTCGTCGGTTTTATTTGGGCTGTTGTGAGGTCGCCGGGACAGTTCGGATAAAGACCTCAAATCGCCGTCGTGCCGGGCAATCCACTTATCGACGGTAGGTCGGCTAACGTCAAAGCGGCGTGCCAACTGGCTTTTAGTGAAGTTGCCAGAAAGCCAATCAGCTACCAGCTTGATTCTTTGATTCATGGGGGACTCTTGGTTCCAGGGCATGATCAGTTACCTCCTGATCATGCGTATTAGCCTGTAAACCATGTCCCCGGTTAGAAATGTAAACGATGTCCCCGGTTTGTACCGGGGCAAGCCCCCTCCCACATTCAGTTAGCCGATGGTCATCAGGCTGGCATTACCGCCTGCCGCTGCGGTGTTAACGCTCAACGCACGCTCGATCACCAGCCGCTCCAAGGCAATTGTGGTCTCGCCTTGGGACAAACCATGCACCCCGACAATCGCCCCGCCACGCTGCGCCACTTGCTGGCACACCCCACGCAGTTGGTCGGAATCGCCGTGGTGCAGGACGGCGTCAAACACCACCTCGTCCTTGGTCCAGTCGGCCACGCGCTTGATTTTCGCCTGAATCTCCTTCGGCAGGCGTGGGAACACGGCCTTGGTCAGGTCGGTTTCCGGCCATACCGCCGAACCGCCGACGGCCAATACCGCCGCCAGTTGAGTCAACAGATCGCCTTCCACGTCCGCCAGGCACAGTACGTGCTCGCGGGGCAGGATGGCGTAGCTGTTGCGCTCGCCGGTCGGGCCGGCCAACTGACGGGTGATACCGCTTTGGGATTGCGCGGCGAACTGGCTGCACAGCGCACTCAGTTCGCTGAACTTATTGCTGTTGGCCCAGGTTTTCAGGGCGGTCAGCGGTTGGCTCATGGCGTCGCGCAGGCGTACATCCGGTGCCGCCAGCTTGTCGCCACGTACGAAGGATTGCTCGATCGCATCGGTAGGACGGGTCGACAGCAAGCGGTACAGGTACAGCGGGCCACCGGCTTTCGGGCCTGTGCCCGACAGGCCTTCGCCGCCGAACGGCTGCACGCCGACCACGGCACCGACAATGTTGCGGTTGACGTAGACGTTACCGGCATTGACGTTGTCGATCACCTTGGCGATGGTCTCGTCGATACGGGTGTGTACGCCCAGGGTCAGGCCATAGCCGGAAGCGTTGATCTGGCCGATAAGCTGGTCGATCTCCTTGCGCTTGTAGCGCACCACGTGCAGCACCGGGCCGAAGATCTCCCGTTGCAGTTCGTCGAAGCTTTCCAGCTCGATCAGGGTGGGCATCACGAAGGTGCCGCGCTTGATTTCTTCACCGTCGGCAATCGCCACCTGGTACACATTGCGGCCTTTGTCGCGCATGGCCTGGATGTGTTTCTCGATGCCGGCCTTGGCTTCGGCGTCGATTACCGGGCCGATGTCCACCGACAGGCGCTCCGGGTTGCCCAGGCGGCATTCAGCCATGGCGCCCTTGAGCATTTCGATCACGCGGTCTGCCGAATCTTCCTGCAGGCACAACACGCGCAGGGCCGAGCAACGTTGACCGGCGCTGTCGAAGGCCGAGGACACCACGTCGATGACCACCTGTTCGGTGAGTGCCGAGGAGTCGACGATCATTGCGTTCTGGCCGCCGGTTTCGGCGATCAGCGGGATCGGACGGCCCTGGGCATCCAGGCGTCCGGCGACATTGCGTTGCAGCAGGCGCGCGACTTCTGTGGAGCCGGTGAACATCACGCCCTTGACGCGATCATCACCCACCAGGCGCGCACCGACGCTTTCACCCTGGCCCGGCAGCAATTGCAGCACGCCTTGGGGAATACCGGCTTCGAGCAGGATGCGCACGGCTTGTGCAGCCACCAGCGGGGTTTGTTCGGCTGGCTTGGCCAGTACCGGGTTACCGGCGGCCAGTGCGGCAGCCACTTGCCCACTGAAAATCGCCAGCGGGAAGTTCCACGGGCTGATGCACACCACCGGGCCCAGTGGGCGGTGGGCGTCATTGGTGAAGTCGTTGCGTGCCTGCACCGCGTAGTAGCGCAGGAAGTCCACGGCCTCACGCACTTCGGCGATGGCGTTGGCGAAGGTCTTGCCGGCTTCGCGGGCCAGCAGGCCCATCAGCGGCTGGATCTCGCCTTCCATCAGGTCGGCGGCACGTTCCAGGATCGCGGCGCGTTCGGCGGGCGGGGTGGCCTGCCAGATCGGGCCGGCGCTGATGGCGCACTGGATCGCGTTGTCGACGTCTTCGACAGTGGCTTCTTGCACGTGACCGACCACGTCACGCAGGTCGGACGGGTTCAATACCGGTGCCGCCGCTTGATCGCTGGCGGCGCAACCGAGCATCGGCGCGGCCTTCCAGTTGTTGTGCGCGGTGGCGAGCAGGGCGCAGGACAGCGATGCCAGGCGGTGTTCGTTGGCCAGGTCGATACCGGCCGAGTTGGCACGGTCGCCGCCGTACAGGTCACGGGGCAGCGGGATACGCGGGTGCGGCAGGCCGAAGCCGCCTTCCAGCGTCGCCATCTGCTCGATGCTGGCCACTGGATCGGCCACCAGCTCCTGGATCGAGATGGACTGGTCGGCGATGCGGTTGACGAACGAGGTGTTGGCGCCGTTTTCCAGCAGGCGACGCACCAGGTAGGCCAGCAGTGTTTCGTGAGTGCCGACCGGTGCGTACACGCGGCACGGACGGTTCAGCTTGCCTTCGGAAACCTTGCCTACTACCTGCTCGTACAGCGGTTCACCCATGCCGTGCAGGCATTGGAACTCGTACTGGCCGGGGTAATAGTTCTGACCGGCGATATGGTAAATCGCCGACAAGGTATGGGCGTTGTGCGTAGCGAACTGCGGGTAGATGACTTCCGGTACCGACAGCAGCTTGCGTGCACAGGCAATGTAGGAAACGTCGGTGTACACCTTGCGGGTATACACCGGGTAGCCTTCCAGGCCTTCGACCTGGGCGCGCTTGATCTCGCTGTCCCAGTACGCGCCTTTTACCAGGCGGATCATCAGGCGATGGCGGCTGCGGCGTGCCAGGTCGATGACGTAGTCGATCACATACGGGCAACGCTTCTGGTAGGCCTGGATCACGAAGCCAATGCCGTTCCAGCCGGTCAACTGCGGTTCGAAGCACAGGCGCTCGAGCAGATCCAGCGACAGCTCCAGGCGGTCGGCTTCTTCGGCGTCGATGTTCAGGCCGATGTCGTATTGCTTGGCCAGCAGGGTCAGGGACAGCAGGCGCGGGTACAGCTCATCCATCACGCGCTCGTACTGTGCACGGCTGTAACGCGGGTGCAGGGCCGACAGCTTGATGGAGATGCCCGGGCCTTCATAAATCCCACGGCCGTGGGAGGCTTTGCCGATGGAGTGAATGGCTTGCTCGTACGAGGCCAGGTATTTCTGCGCGTCGTGTTCGGTGAGGGCGGCTTCACCGAGCATGTCGTAGGAGTAGCGGAAACCCTTGGCTTCGAATTTGCTCGCGTTGGCCAGGGCTTCGGCGATGGTTTCGCCGGTCACGAACTGCTCGCCCATCAGGCGCATGGCCATGTCGACGCCCTTGCGGATCATCGGCTCGCCGCTTTTGCCGATGATGCGGCTCAGGGATGAGGTGAGGCCGGCTTCGTTATGGGTAGCGACCAGTTTGCCGGTCAGCAGCAGGCCCCAGGTGGCGGCGTTGACGAACAGAGACGGGCTGTTGCCCAGGTGCGGATGCCAGTTGCCGGTGCTGATCTTGTCGCGGATCAGCGCATCGCGGGTGCCTTTGTCCGGGATCCGCAGCAGCGCTTCGGCCAGGCACATCAGGGCTACGCCTTCCTGGGACGACAGCGAGAATTCCTGCAGCAGGCCCTGAACAATCCCGGCACGGCCGCCGGCACTCTTCTGATTGCGCAGTTTTTCCGCAATCGACGCGGCGAGCTTGTTGGTGGCTTCGGCCATTTGCACCGGCAGGCGGGCCTGTTCGATCAGCATCGGCACCACTTCCGGCTCGGGGCGACGGTAAGCGGCGGTGATCGAAGCGCGCAGTACGGATTGCGGCAGGATGCTCTCGGCGAACTCAAGGAAGCACTGGTGGGCGTGGTCGCTCTGGACTTCGCCTGCGTCGTCAGCGTCCTTGCTGCTCAAGCCGTTGAGCTCGGTCAGGGTTGCACCACCCTCGAGTTTCTCCAGGTAATTGAAAATCGCCTGCTTGATCAGCCAGTGCGGCGTGCGATCAATGGAGGTCGCGGCCGCCTTGAGGCGTTCGCGGGTCGGGTCGTCGAGTTTGACCCCAAGGGTGGTCGTAGCCATTTTCTTATCCTCATGGGTGCCACTACCGAGTGGCATCAGCTGGCGGCAAGATTAGCTTTGCTCAGGGAGAGGTGCAACCGGGTGCAACCCATTTTGTCGATGAATTTTTCGTCGCTTGATCGGAAAAAAATTGGCCGGCGACGGAATCCGCTTCGGCTTGGTGCATTTGCTTCTGAGATCGGCTGTTCTTGCTCCGAAAAGGAGCAAAAAAGGGGCGTTTTGCGGGTTTTACACTTGGGTGCAACTTATTCCCAAGAAACTGGTTGCACCTTATTTGCTTTGTTGAATAGCATTCGCGCCCAAGGTGCAACCGGCTTTAGGGTTTGGTTCATCGGCTGGCGGCTTTCCTGGGGAAACGTCAGTCATAAATGCGCGGCACGCAGTTACGTTTACCTACTTCCAGTAGGTGGCCGTCTGACAGACCGCCGCTACATAAAAACAAAGCCAGGGCGTCACTCCTATGAGCGTTAGTAATCCAACCCTGATCACGTTCGTGATCTACATCGCAGCAATGGTGCTGATCGGCTTCATGGCCTATCGCTCCACCAACAACCTTTCCGATTACATCCTCGGCGGTCGCAGCCTTGGGAGCGTGGTGACTGCCTTGTCAGCCGGTGCTTCCGACATGAGCGGCTGGTTGTTGATGGGACTGCCGGGCGCGATCTACATGTCCGGCCTGTCGGAAAGCTGGATCGCCATCGGCCTGATCGTCGGCGCCTACCTCAACTGGCTGTTCGTGGCCGGTCGCCTGCGGGTACAGACCGAGCACAACGGCGACGCCCTGACCCTGCCGGACTACTTCTCCAGCCGTTTCGAAGATAAAAGCGGCCTGCTGCGGATCATCTCTGCGGTCGTGATCCTGGTGTTCTTCACTATCTACTGCGCGTCCGGCATCGTGGCCGGTGCCCGCCTGTTCGAAAGCACCTTCGGCATGTCCTACGAGACCGCGCTGTGGGCCGGCGCTGCGGCGACGATTGCCTACACCTTCGTGGGTGGTTTCCTGGCCGTCAGCTGGACCGACACCGTACAAGCCACGCTGATGATTTTCGCGCTGATCCTTACGCCGATCATCGTGCTGCTGGCCACCGGTGGCGTCGACACCACGTTCCTGGCCATCGAAGCCAAGAACCCCGACAACTTCAACATGCTGAAAAACACCACCTTCATCGGCATCATCTCGCTGATGGGTTGGGGCCTGGGTTACTTCGGCCAACCACACATCCTCGCGCGCTTCATGGCGGCGGATTCGGTGAAGTCGATCGCCAACGCGCGTCGCATCTCCATGACCTGGATGATCCTGTGCCTGGGCGGCACCGTGGCCGTGGGCTTCTTCGGCATCGCCTACTTCTCGGCGCACCCGGAAGTGGCGGGCCCGGTCAACGAGAACCACGAGCGCGTGTTCATCGAGCTGGCCAAGTTGCTGTTCAACCCATGGATCGCGGGCGTATTGCTGTCGGCCATCCTGGCTGCGGTCATGAGCACCCTGAGCTGCCAGTTGCTGGTGTGCTCCAGCGCCCTGACCGAAGACTTCTACAAGACCTTCCTGCGCAAAAGCGCTTCCCAGCTTGAACTGGTGTGG
Source organism: Pseudomonas sp. NFACC25 (assembly GCF_900100935.1). NCBI lineage: Bacteria > Pseudomonadati > Pseudomonadota > Gammaproteobacteria > Pseudomonadales > Pseudomonadaceae > Pseudomonas > Pseudomonas sp. NFACC25. The sequence goes on along the minus strand of NZ_FMUC01000019.1, from coordinate 97,091 downwards.
GTCGGCCGCCTGATGGTACTGCTGGTGGCCTTGATCGCTATCGCCATGGCCGCCAACCCGAACAACCGCGTCCTGGGCCTGGTGAGCTACGCCTGGGCCGGTTTCGGTGCTGCGTTCGGCCCTGTGGTGCTGATCTCGGTGATCTGGAAGAACATGACCCGCAACGGCGCACTGGCCGGGATCCTGGTCGGCGCGATCACCGTGATCGTGTGGAAGCACTTCGAACTGCTGGGTCTGTACGAAATCATCCCAGGCTTCATCTTCGCCAGCCTGGCGATCTACGTCGTGAGCAAGCTGGGCGCACCGACAGCCGGTATGGTCGAGCGCTTTGATGCGGCGGAAAAAGACTACAACCTCAACAAGTGATTTGCCGGGCGCTGAGCGCTCGATGAATTAAAAGAAGGCCCGCGTCCTACGGATGGCGGGTCTTTTTTTGCGTGCGATTCGAGCTGGACTGAGTAGGACTCCTACGTACACATGTAGGGTTTTACTGATTTATTTGGGCTGTGCCCGGCAGGGTGAGGCAGTGGTGCAGAATCTCCCGCCTACCCCTCGCAGAGAAACACCGGATGTTCGCTCCTGCCAATCAAAGTGCCTTTACCCTGACCCTCGACGGTGTGTCGAGTGAACTCAAGGTGTTTGAGTTCCGGGGTAGCGAAGCCATCAGCCAGCCGTATCGTTTTGATCTTGAACTGGTCAGCGAACAGCCCGACCTGGACCTGGAAAGCCTGCTGCATCGCCCGGCATACCTGGGCTTCGACGCTCACGGCCGTGGTGTCTACGGCCTGGTTTATCGGGTCGCGCAGGGCGATTCCGGGCGGCGGCTGACGCGTTACCAGATCAGCCTTGTGCCGCAGTTGGCCTATCTCGCGCACAGCAGTCGCCAGCGGATCTTCCAGCACAAGACGGTGCCGCAGATCATTGCGCAGGTGCTGGCGGAGCAGCAGCTCCATGCCGACCAATTCGAATTTCACCTCAGTGGCGCCTATCCCGAGCGCGAGTATTGCGTACAGTTTGGCGAGAGCGACCTGGCCTTCATTCAGCGCCTGTGTGCCGAACAGGGGATTCACTATCACTTCCAGCATTCGCCCGAAGGACACCTGCTGGTGTTTGGCGATGACCAGACCGTTTTCGCCCCGCCCGATCAGCCTACGTCCTACATGCCGGGCTCCGGGATGGTGGCGGATACGCCGGCCATCAAGCGCTTTGCGCTGCGGTTGGAAACCCGCACCACCGCGGTCAACCTGCGTGACTACGACTTTCTCAAGCCGAGCCTGGTGCTGGAGAGTGGCGTGGTCGGCGAACAGCTTCCACGGTTTGAGGCGCAGGCCTACCCCGGTCATTTTTCCGATCGCCCCCACGGCAAATACCTCGCGCAACGTGGCCTGGAGCGGCACCGTAGCGACTATCGAATAGCCCGTGCCAGCGGCGATGACCCTGCATTGAGCAGCGGCCGGTTCTTCAAGTTGACCGGGCATCCGCGGGACGAATGGAATGACGTGTGGCTGGTGACGCAAGTGACCCACGAAGGCAGGCAGCCCCAGGTTCTGGAGGAGGCTGTCACCGAGGTTGGCGGTGGAGATTTTCTTCAGGGGTATCGCAATGAATGTGTGGCGACTCCGTGGGACGTGATCTTCCGCCCGCCCTTGCCGGAGCAGGCGCGGCCGGCGTTGTCGGGTTATCAAAGCGCGGTGGTCACCGGCCCCGTCGACAGTGAAATCCACTGCGACGAATACGGCCGGGTCAAGGTGCAGTTGGCCTGGGATCGCGCTGGGGCGCATGACGATCATTCCAGCTGCTGGCTGCGGGTGGCCAGCGGTTGGGCCCATGACCGCTATGGCTCGGTACTTATCCCGCGAGTGGGCATGGAAGTACTGGTGGGGTTCGCCAATGGGGATATGGACATGCCGCTGGTGATGGCCTGCCTGCCGAACGCGGCGACCCCGGTCCCCCTCGACCTGCCGGCAGACAAGACCCGCAGTATCTTCCGTAGCCAGAGCAGCCCCGGTGGCGGTGGCTACAACGAACTGCGCATCGAAGACCGCAAGGGCGCCGAGGAGATCTACCTGCGCGCCCAGCGGGATTGGACCCAGCATGTGCTGCATGACCAGCAGGTGCAGATCGACCATCAGCGCCGCATCAGGGTGGGCGGTGAGTCGCACCATGAAGTACAAGGCGAAGAGCAGCGCATCACCCATGGCAACCGTTTGACGGAACTCAAGCAGGACGACCATCTGGTGGTCGGCGGTTCGCAGCAGATGCGGGCCGGGCGGGCCATCCGGATGGGTGCCGGGCAGAGTGTTGTCATTGATGCGGGCGCGAGCGTGACAATCCAGGCCGGTGGGCAGTCGATCACGCTGTCGGCAGAGGGGATTTTCAGCAGCACGCCCATTCAACTGGGAGGCGCGCCTGCTCCGGCGGCGTCGCCATTGATGCCTGGGGTGAAAGCGGCGTTGCTGGCGGTTATACCTGCACCGCTGAGCCGGATACAGGTCGCCAGCCTGAAACGGAGCGCGCCGTTTTGTGAAGAGTGCCAACGCTGCAGTGACGGGCAGTGCGCTCTCCCATTCCATTCAACCTTAAAAGGAATTTACCCTGATGTCCCAACCCTTGAGCCCCGATGACTGGCTGGCACAATGCCCTCTACTCCCCAATGAGCGGCTTTACGTGGTACTGAGCAGTGCCAGCGACGCGAAGCCGCTGGCTGCGTGGCAAGTCTCGGCCGGCGGGATGTTGCCTCAAGCGCTCTGGGCAGGTACGGCCTATGCCGGGTGGGATGAGGTGATGCCCTACGCAGCGGTTGTCGAGCCCGACAGTGCCTTCCTCGATTGGATCGCAACCACTGAAGCCTCGGACTGGGGTTGGCTGGCGGTATCGTCCAGTCCGCTGGAAGTCGTCGTTGCTCACCTGCAAGGCCTGACCAAGATAGTGCTTCCCGATGAGCGGAGCGTGTTCCTGCGCTTCTGGGATGGCGCCCAGTTTCTGCCGATTGTGCAGAAACTGGACGATGAAATCGGCGCAGTACTGCCCGTGTTCCAGCGCTATCTGATCAATGGCCAGCCGTTGAGCGTGGCGACGCCATCGGTCACTGCGGCCAAGGCCAGCCCTTGGTGGCGAGTGCCTGACGCGTTATTGGCGCACTTGGCCGCGCAGTCGCCGCAGACCCTGATCGACAACCTGCTGCAGTGGCTGGAAGAGCAGCGCCCCGACCTGTATGCCGCTTTTACGCCGGCGACCTTGCGGCACAAGGTCGCCTACTTCGCGCGCAGTACGGACATCAGCGCTGAAGCGCTGGCGGGCTACCTGGACTCAGAGTTGAGTTGAGGCCAGCGCCTGTTGCAGGTCGTCGATCAGGTCTTCGACCGCTTCGATACCCACCGACAGGCGAATCATTTCCGGCTTTACGCCGGCCTTGGCCTGTTCCTGCTCGTTCATCTGTCGGTGAGTGGTGGAAGCCGGGTGGCAGGCCAGGGACTTGGCGTCGCCGATGTTGACCAGGCGCTTGAAGATTTGCAGGGCGTCGTAGAAGCGCACACCGGCATCAAAGCCGCCTTTCAAACCGAAGGACAGGATCGCCGACGGTTTGCCCTGCATGTATTTCTGCGCCAATGCGTGGTGCGGGTGGTCCGGCAGGCCGGCGTAGCTGACCCACTCCACCTCGGCATGGCCTTGCAGGAATTGCGCGATTTTCAGGGCGTTTTCGGTGTGGCGCTCCATGCGCAATGCCAGTGTTTCCAGGCCTTGCAGCAACAGGAAGGCATTCATCGGCGCCAACGCTGCACCGGTGTTGCGCAGTGGCACGGTGCGGGCACGGGCGATGAAGGCGGCGGGGCCGAATTTTTCGGTATAGACCACGCCGTGATAGGCCGGCTCGGGCTGGTTGAGGCCGGGGAATTTATCCGCGTATTTCGTCCACGGGAACGTGCCACTGTCGACAATTACACCGCCCAGGGAGTTGCCATGGCCGCCGACGTACTTGGTCACCGAGTGCACCACGATGTCGGCGCCGAACTGGATCGGCTTGCACAGGATCGGCGTGGCCACGGTGTTGTCCACTACCAGCGGCACGCCGCGGGCATGGGCGACGTCGGCCAGGGCTTCGATGTCGATGATATTGCCCGCCGGGTTGCCGATGCTTTCGCAGTACACCAGCTTGGTGTCGTCGTCGATCAGTTCGGCGATGGCGGCGGCGCTGTCGTCCCGGGCGAAACGCACCTCCACGCCAAAGCTCGGCAGCAGGTGGGCGAACAGCGTGTAGGTGCCACCGTAGAGTTGCGGTGTGGTGACGATATTGTCACCCGCACGGGTCAAGGTCTGGATGGCATAGTGGATCGCCGCGCTGCCGGCCGAGACTGCCAGCGCCGCGATACCACCTTCAAGGGCGGCAATGCGCTGTTCCAGCACATCGTTGGTGGGGTTCATGATGCGCGTGTAGATATTGCCGGGTACGTCCAGGTTGAACAGGTCGGCGCCGTGTTGGGCGTTATCGAATTCGAAGGCGACGTTCTGGTAGATCGGCACGGCGACGGCCTTGGTGGTCGGGTCCGACTTGAAACCGTGGTGCAGCGCGATGGTGGCGTCTTTCATGATTGTTATTGACCTCCCTGGAGTAGTGGAAGGCCACAATAAATCCGCCTCGCCGTCGACATTTAGATTTTTTTCAACGGGCTGCCTGCGTTTGCGGCATAAGCGCCGCCCGGCATGCGGCCCTGCACCTTTGCGCCCGTAGAAGGTAAACTTCGCCCCCTGCGCAGGAGCAACCATGAATTATCGTCACGCCTTTCACGCCGGCAACCATGCCGATGTCTTCAAACACCTGACCTTGACCCGTCTCATCGCCCTGATGTCGCGCAAGGAGCAGCCGTTTGCCTATCTCGACACTCACGCTGGGATTGGCCTGTACGACCTGCAAGGTGATCAGGCCAACCGCACGGGTGAGTACCTGGAAGGTATCGCGCGCTTGTGGGGCGCCGCCGACCTGCCCGCGTTGACCGCCGACTACATGCGCGTGCTGCACGAGATGAACCCCGATGGCCAGTTGCGCTACTACCCGGGCTCACCGGAGCTGGCGCGCCGCCTTACGCGCCCCCAGGACCGCGTGCTGCTCAATGAAAAACACCCGGAAGACGGCGTGTTGCTCAAGGACAACATGAAGGGCGATCGTCGGGTCAAGGTTCATTTGGGCGAAGGCTGGCATGTGCCGCGCGCGCTGTTACCGGTGCCGGAAAAGCGTGCGTTGATGCTGATCGATCCGCCGTTTGAAAAACTCGACGAAATGCAGCGCTGTGCTGCGTCCCTCAAGGAAGCCGTCAGCCGTATGCGCCAGACGGTCGCGGCGATCTGGTACCCGGTGAAGGACCAGCGCATGCTGCGTCGCTTCTACCAGGACCTGGCCGGCACCGGTGCGCCGAAGTTGCTGCGCGTGGAATTGCTGGTGCATCCGCTGGACACGCCCAACACCCTGACCGGCTCGGGCCTGGCGATTGCCAACCCGCCGTGGGGCCTGGAAGAGGAGTTGCGCGAGCTGCTGCCGTGGCTGTCCAAGCAGCTTGGCCAGACCCAGGGTGGGTGGCAGATGGATTGGCTCATCGCTGAGTAGTTGTAAGTTGCAAGCTTCAAGCCTCAAGCTGCAAGTGAGAGCAGAAAACACCACTTGCAGCTTGTAGCTTGAAACTTGCAGCTCCGATCTTCAGATCGGGCAAGTCACGCCGGTACCGCCGATCCCACAGTAGCCCTGTGGATTCTTCGCAAGGTACTGCTGGTGATACGCCTCGGCGAAGTACACCGTTGGCGCCTCGTCGATCTCGGTGGTAATCACACCCAGGCCCGCTTTGGTCAGTTCAGCCTGATACGCCTCGGCACTGGCCTGCGCCGCCGCCAGTTGCTCAGGCGTGGTCGCATAGATCACCGAGCGGTACTGGGTGCCGATGTCATTACCCTGGCGCATGCCCTGGGTCGGGTTGTGCAGTTCCCAGAACATCTTCAGCAGGTCTTCGTAGTTCACCTTGGCCTGGTCATACACCACCAGCACCACTTCGCTGTGGCCGGTCAGGCCCGAGCAGACTTCTTCATACGTCGGGTTCGGCGTGAAACCACCGGCATAGCCGACCACGGTGCTGACCACGCCATCGCGCTGCCAGAACTTGCGCTCGGCGCCCCAGAAACAACCCAGGCCGAAGATCGCGAAGCCGACGTCGTCGACGAATGGGCCCAGCAGCGGGTTGCCGTTGACGAAGTGCGTCTGCGGCAGGTTCATCGGGGTTTCACGACCGGGCAACGCTTGTTCTTGAGTAGGCAGCACGTTTTTGTTCACCAGAATTTCCGAGCGCAAGACCATGAGCAGTCCTCTCGTCAGGTTGGGTTAGCGGTAAATTTCAGACAGCCAGTGTGCCCGAGTGTTACAGCGCTGTCAGGCGATTGGCCCGCGCGGGTAGCGTCTAAGCTTCTCGAGCAGCTCTGCACCGGGGATCGGCCGGTCGAACAGGTAGCCCTGGCCAACGTCGCAACGGTGCCGACGCAGGAACGCCAGTTGCTCGGCGGTCTCGATGCCTTCGGCCACCACCTTGAGCTTGAGGTTGTGGGCCATGGCGATCACGGCCGAGGTGATTTCCATGTCGTCCTGGTTGTCCGGGATTTCGTGGATAAAGCTGCGGTCGATCTTGATGATGTCGATGGGGAATTTTTTCAGGTAGCTCAGTGACGAGTAGCCGGTGCCGAAGTCGTCCATGGCCAGGGTCAGGCCGAAGCTCTTGAGCTGGTCCAGTTGCAGGCGCGTGTCTTCGGTCGCTTCCAGCAGCAGGCCTTCGGTCAGCTCCAGTTCCAGCAGGTTGGCCGGCAGCTGTTCTTCCTTGAGGATCGTGGCGATCGAGGCCACCAGGTCCGGGTCGGAGAATTGCTTGGGCGACAGGTTGATCGCCACCTGCAGATTGCCCAGGCCGGCGGCGCTCAGTTGCTTGCTCATGCGGCAGGCCTGGCGCGCGATCCATTTGCCGATCGGGATGATCAGGCCGGTTTCTTCGGCGACGCTGATGAACTGATCGGGGCGGATCATGCCCTTTTCCGGATGGTTCCAGCGCAGCAGCGCTTCCATGCCCAGCAAGCGGCCGCTGCGCAGGCACAGCTTGGGCTGGTAGAACACGTCCAGTTCGTTCTGGGTCAGGGCACGACGCAGGTTGTTCTCCACGAACAGCTTGTAGCTGGCCTCGGCGTTCAAGGCTTCGGTGAACACCTGTACCTGGTGTTTGCCGTTGGCCTTGGCCTTGTGCAGGGCCAGGCCGGCGTTGCGCATCAGGGTCTGCGGGTCGCGGCCGTGCAGCGGCGCGCAGGCCAGGCCCACCGAGCCGGTGACGCTGATCAGTTGGTTGTCGACGAACATCGGTTTGTCGAGGGTCGCCAGCAGTTGGCTGGCCACCTGTTGGCCGCTTTCCAGGTCAGTGTCGTCCAGCAGCACCGCGAATTCGTTACTGGCAAAACGCGCCAGGCTGCCGCCGGCACTCAGGCTGTTGCGCAGGCGGCGGGCCAGGCTGATCAGCAGCTTGTCGCCGGTCTGGTGGCCGAGGCTGTCGTTGATGCGCTTGAAGTTGTCGATGTCCACCAGCAACAGGCTGATCGGGCTGTCGCTGTCGCGGGCAAAGCGCTCATCCAGATTGCGGATAAATGCCGGACGGTTGCCCAGGTTGGTCAGGTTATCGGTGTAGGCCAGGCGTTCGATGCGCTGCTGGGCCAGTTTGTTCTGGGTGATGTCTTCGTAGATGCCGATGTAGTGGGTCAGCTCACGGTTGTCGCCATACACCTTGGAAATCGACAGCTGGCCCCAGTAGGGCTCGAGGTTTTTACGTCGGCTCTTGAACTCGCCCTGCCAGCTGTTGCTCTTGGCCAGGCTCGACGGTGCGTCGAACAGCAGCTCGCTGAGGTTTTCCAGGGCCGGCAGTTGGGCCAGGCGGTGGCCGTGGACTTCTTCGGCGCTGTATTGGGTGATCGCGGTAAAGCTTGGGTTGACGTATTCCACCACGCCGTCGCAGTTGACCAGCAAAAAGGCATTGGCACTTTGCTCCACGGCACGCTGGAACAGGTGCAGGGCGCTGGTGGCGGTACGCCGGTTGTGGTTGTTGATCACTTGCGCGAATTGGTCGGCCAGTTCGCCGGCAAAGGCAATCTCATCGGCCTGCCAGGCACGCGGGCTGCCGCCCTGTTCCAGGCACAGCACACCGACCACCTGGCCATCGACGCGGATGCTCGCATCGAGCATGGCGTGGATATCCTTGGCGCGCAGGTTCTCGGCCATTTCCCGGGTGCGCGGGTCGCGCATCGCGTTGGTCGCGTCGATTGCCCGGCTGGTGTGCAGGGCTTCCAGGTAATCCGGAAAGCAACTGGCGTCGATGGGCTCAGGCAGGTGGTGCTGCTGGTCATCGCGGTGGTAGGCCGAGATCGGTACCAGGCGCTGGCCTTCGAGGTTCCAGATGCTGGCGCAGTCGATCTGGTAGATGTCACAGGCGCTGCGGGTGATCAGCTCTGCGGCTTCCTGCAGCGAATTGTTGGCGGTGTAGCGCTGGCGGGCCAGCAACAGGATCAGCTCCTGCTGGGCGCGCACCCGCTCCAGGTGCTGCAGTTGTTCCTGCTGGGCGCGCTGGTTGAGCTCCAGGGCGATCTGCAGGCGGCTGTTCTGGCTTTCCAGGTCCTCCGTCGGGGCGGGCAGGGAGATTTCGTTGAACAGGCCGTCGACCACCATCAGGTAGCCGCGCAGCAGGTGGCGATTGTGTTGTTTGTAGGCTTCGCCCATTTCCAGCAGGCTCAGGGGGCCATCGTTGGTGTGCAGGGTGTAGCGCACCAGGTAGTGAGGGCTGTCGCTCAGTTGCTGTTGGATGGCGTCGTGCAGTTGATAGCGAGCCTGAGGCTCCATCAGGCTGGCGAAGGGGGTACCGAGCAGTGCACACAGCTCGACCGCCGACAGGCCGAATTGGCGCTCGCAGTTAGGGTCGAGGTACAGAAGGGCCCAGCTTGCCTCATTAAGCCGCTCGAAACGCAGCATACCGAGGCGCGAAGGCACCGGTAACTGCGTCACTACCTCGGCCGCCATACGGGCGACATCGGGTTGGCTTTTCATGGGGGGGAACTCACTTCAAATAACGCGCACGGCGCCGGGCTCACGCCCTCTTTACTGTTGCCTGCGGCAAGGTTGCATCATGCGGCGCGGGCTGACAAGAGAGGATGAAGGCTAAGTGCTATAAGGGGGTTATCGGCCGGGCGGGGGAATTCTTCAGTCAGGATGACAGAAGGTGTACAACCCTGTTCTGTCTGTAGAGAAAAGCAAAAAAAGCCCCGCCAAATTGACGGGGTTGAGGTACGAGCGTGGCGCTCGGAAATCGGTGCAACCAGGCCTCCCCGATGAAAGGGAGGCCGCTGTGGCTTACAGCAGGATGGTGCGGATGTCGTTCAGCAACTGGCTCAGGCGCTGGGTGAAGCGTGCAGCGGCCGCGCCGTTGATCACACGGTGATCGTAGGACAGCGACAGTGGCAGCATCAGCTTGGGCTGGAACGCTTTACCGTCCCAGACTGGCTGGATGGTGGCCTTGGAAACGCCCAGGATCGCCACTTCCGGCGCGTTGACGATTGGCGTGAAGCCCGTACCGCCAATGTGACCGAGGCTGGAGATGGTGAAGCACGCGCCTTGCATGTCGTCTGCGGTGAGCTTCTTGTCACGGGCTTTGGCCGCCAGTGCAGCAGCCTCGGCGGCAAGCTGCAGCAGGCTCTTCTGGTCGACGTTCTTGATGACCGGTACCAGCAGGCCATCCGGCGTGTCGACGGCAAAGCCTACGTGCACGTACTTCTTGCGAATGATCGCCTTGCCGCTTGGCGCCAGCGAACTGTTGAAGTCCGGCAGCTCCTTGAGCAGGTGCGCGCAGGCCTTGAGCAGCAGCGGCAGCACGGTCAGTTTCACGCCGGCCTTCTCGGCCACGGCTTTCTGCGCAACGCGGAAAGCTTCCAGGTCGGTGATGTCGGCCTGGTCGAACTGGGTCACGTGCGGAATGTTCAGCCAGCTGCGGTGCAGGCTCGACGCGCCGATTTGCATCAGGCGGGTCATCGGCACTTCTTCGGTCTCGCCGAAGCGGCTGAAGTCCACCACCGGGATCGGTGGAATCCCCGCGCCGCCAGTAGCAGTGCCGGCAGCCGGAGCTTCCTTGGCTTTCTGCATCATGGCTTTGACGTAGACCTGCACGTCTTCCTTCAGTACGCGACCGTGGGGGCCGGTGGCCGACACAGCGTTCAGCTCGACGCCGAATTCACGCGCCAGTTGGCGAACCGCCGGGCCTGCGTGAACCTTGGCACCGCTTGGCGCCGGTGCGGCAGCCGCAGGGGCCGGAGCGGCCTCGGCTTTTGCAGCAGGCGCAGGGGCGGCAGCGGCCGGAGCGGCTTCAGCCTTGGCCGCCGGAGCAGCAGCCGGTGCTGGAGCAGCGGCAGGCGCAGCGCCTTGTACTTTCAGCTTGAGGATGAAGTCGCCCGTGCCGACTTCGTCTTCCAGCTTGACCGCGATGCTTTCCACAACGCCGGCAGCCGGCGATGGGATTTCCATGGAGGCCTTGTCGGACTCCAGGGTGATCAGCGACTGGTCGGCTTCGACGGTGTCGCCGACCTTGACCAGCAGCTCGATGATCTTGGCCTTGCCCGACGAGCCGATGTCCGGAACATGAATGTCCTGGACAGTCGCTGCGGCTGGAGCAGCAGCCGGGGCTGCAGGAGCCTCGGCAGCAGCGGCAGGTTTTTCCGCGGCAGGCGCCGGTGCAGCAGCGGCAGCAGGAGCCGCCGCAGGGGCCGCATCAGCGGCACCTTCGATTTCCAGTTCCAGCAGTTCGTCGCCTTCTTTCAGGCGGTCGCCCAGCTTCACTTTCAGGCTCTTGACCACGCCGGCCTTGGGAGCAGGGATTTCCATGCTCGCCTTGTCCGATTCCAGGGTCAGGATGCTTTGGTCGGCTTCGACGGTGTCGCCGACCTTCACAAACAGCTCGATTACTTCACCTTCACCGCTGCCGATGTCAGGTACGCGAATGAGTTCGCTCACAAAAAGTCTCCTCAGCAGTCCAGTGGGTTGCGTTTTTCCGGGTTGATCCCGAACTTGACGATAGCGTCAGCTACCACCTTGGGTTCGATCTCACCGCGGTCAGCCAAGGCTTCCAGGGCTGCCAACACCACGAAGTGACGGTCGACTTCGAAGAAGTGACGCAGCTTCTTGCGGCTGTCACTGCGGCCGAAACCGTCGGTGCCCAGGACTTTGAATTCCTTGGACGGGACCCACTGGCGAATTTGTTCAGCAAACAGTTTCATGTAGTCGGTAGAGGCAATGACTGGACCTTTACGGCCGGCCAGGCACTCTTCGACATAGCTCTGCGCCGGCTTCTGGCCCGGGTGCAGGCGGTTGTTGCGCTCTACGGCCAGGCCGTCGCGACGCAGTTCGTTGAAGCTGGTAACGCTCCAGACGTCAGCGCCGACGTTGAACTCTTCACGCAGGATCTTCGCCGCTTCACGGACTTCACGCAGGATGGTGCCGGAGCCCATCAGCTGCACGTGGTGCGCCGCTTCCTTGGTGTCTTCTTCGAGCAGGTACATGCCCTTGATGATGCCTTCTTCCACGCCGGCCGGCATGGCTGGCTGCTGGTAGGACTCGTTCATCACGGTGATGTAGTAGAAAACGTCCTGCTGCTCTTCGGTCATCTTCTTCATGCCGTCCTGGATGATCACCGCCAGCTCATAGCCGTAGGTTGGATCAAAGGTGCGGCAGTTCGGGATGGTGGCAGCCAGGATGTGGCTGTGACCGTCTTCGTGTTGCAGGCCTTCGCCGTTCAGAGTGGTACGGCCGGCGGTACCGCCGATCAGGAAACCACGGGTACGGCTGTCGCCCGCTGCCCAAGCCAGGTCGCCGATACGCTGGAAACCGAACATCGAGTAGAAGATGTAGAACGGCAGCATCGGCTGGTTGTGGCTGGAGTACGAAGTACCGGCAGCGATGAAGGAACTCATGGCGCCCGCTTCGTTGATGCCTTCTTCGAGGATCTGGCCCTTCTTGTCTTCCTTGTAGAACATCACCTGGTCTTTATCGACTGGCTCGTAGAGCTGGCCGACGGAGGAGTAGATGCCCAACTGGCGGAACATGCCTTCCATACCGAAAGTACGGGCTTCGTCCGGGATGATCGGCACGATGCGCGAGCCGATTTCCTTGTCCTTGACCAGCTGCGCGAGGATCCGCACGAAGGCCATGGTGGTGGAGATTTCACGGTCGCCCGAGCCGTCCAGGATCGCCTTGAGGGTATCCAGCGGAGGTGTCGGGATGTTGAAGCTCTTGGCGCGGCGCTGTGGCACGAAACCGCCCAGTGCGGTACGACGCTCGCTCAGGTAGCGGGCTTCGGCGCTGTTCGCCTCAGGCTTGAAGAACGGCAGGTTCTCCAGCTCTTCGTCCTTGACCGGGATGTCGAAGCGGTCGCGGAACAGCTTCAGGCTGTCGACATCGACTTTCTTGGTGTTGTGCGCGGTGTTTTTCGCTTCGCCGGCACCGGTGCCATAACCCTTGATGGTCTTGGCCAGGATGACGGTCGGTTGTTCTTTGTGGTTGACCGCTTCGTGGTACGCCGCATAGACCTTGTACGGGTCGTGGCCGCCACGGTTGAGTTTCCAGATCTCGTCGTCGGACAGGTCGGCAACCATCGCCTTGAGTTCAGGCGTGTTGAAGAAATGTTCACGCACGAACGCGCCGTCTTTGGCCTTGTAGTTCTGGTACTCGCCGTCGATGACTTCGTCCATGCGACGTTGCAGGATACCGTCGACGTCCTTGGCCAGCAGTGGGTCCCAGAAACGGCCCCAGATGACCTTGGTCACGTTCCACTGGGCACCGCGGAACACGCCTTCGAGTTCCTGGATGATCTTGCCGTTGCCGCGAACCGGGCCGTCGAGGCGCTGCAGGTTGCAGTTGATGACGAAGATCAGGTTGTCCAGCTTCTCGCGGCCGGCCAGGGAGATGGCACCCAGGGATTCCGGCTCGTCGCACTCGCCGTCGCCCAGGAAGCACCAGACTTTCTGCTTGCCTTCCGGGATGAAGCCACGGGCTTCCAGGTACTTCATGAAGCGTGCCTGGTAGATCGCCTGGATCGGGCCCAGGCCCATGGATACCGTCGGGAACTGCCAGAAATCAGGCATCAGCCAAGGGTGCGGGTAGGACGACAGGCCCTGGCCGTCGACTTCCTGGCGGAAGTTGTTCATTTGCTCTTCGCTGATGCGACCTTCCATGAACGCACGGGCGTAGACGCCCGGCGAGGTGTGGCCCTGGAAGTAGATCAGGTCGCCGCCGTGTTCTTCGGTCGGGGCCTGGAAGAAGTAGTTGAAGCCGATGTCATACAGGGTTGCGCTGGAAGCGAAGCTGGAGATGTGACCGCCCAGGTCAGAATCTTTCAAGTTCGTGCGCATTACCATCGCCATGGCGTTCCAACGTACCAGCGAGCGAATGCGGCGTTCCATGAACAGGTCGCCAGGCATGCGTGCTTCGTGGGTAACGGGGATGGTGTTGCGGTATGGCGTGGTGATGGCGTAGGGCAGTTGCGAGCCGCTGCGGGTCGCGAGTTCGCCCATACGGGTCATCAGGTAGTGAGCACGGTCTTCGCCTTCTTTGTCGAGAACCGATTCCAGGGCGTCCAGCCATTCCTGGGTTTCGACGGGATCGAGGTCTTGCATGGCTTGCTCCAGGGCGGAAAGGCTACCAGAATCGGTTGCCTGAAGTTTGCGACTGGCCTTGTGGGCAGACGACATAAATTCTTGGATGGCCGAAGGTTGCTTCGGCGTCCTGTAGTTTTACTACAAATCGTCGGCCATTTCAGCCTTTCGAATGTATATACGAGTAGTAAAACTACACAAGACCGAGCGGATTGCTCGGTCTGGCTGGTGAGCATAATCGTTATTGTTGATCTTTTGCGAACAAGAAAAGGTAGAAGTTTAATGTTGCCTGCCAAAAATTACATATTTTCAGCTATTTATCACCTTTGTTCGACAGTCCTTCATCGAGCGCGGCGCCTGCCTTCACAGCAGCAGGCCATTTACACGCCGACCAAGGATAGACCATGAGCCTTCCAACGCTGGCCGAACTGCCGGCCATTCTGTTGCCAAAAGCCCAGCGGGCCGAGCAGTCATTTCGTGACGCCGTGGCCGCGCTGGACGACGATCATGGCCTTTCTGCGTGGACGCCGCAACGGTGGGCCGACTTCGCCCGCGTGTGCGCCGCCAGTGATTTCGTCATTGAACAGAGTGTTCGTGACCCTTTGATGTTGCTCGAGCTGGCCGCCTGGGGCGAGCTGGATCGCGGCTTTGCGCCGGGCGAGCTGTGCGGGCAGATTGCCGGTGCCGTGCAACAGGCCGAAACAGAAGATGAGCTGGGCCGCGTACTGCGTCGCCAGCGTACCCGCCAGCAAGTGCGCATCATCTGGCGCGACCTGACCCGCCAGGCCGACCTGGTGCAAACCTGTCGCGACCTCTCCGACATGGCCGACGCCAGCATCGACCAGGCCTACCAATGGCTGTACCAGCGCCACTGCGTGCAGTTCGGCACGCCGACCGGGCGGCGCAGCGGCGAACCGCAGCACATGGTCATCCTCGGCATGGGCAAGCTCGGTGCGGTGGAGCTTAACCTCTCGTCGGATATCGACCTGATCTTCGCCTACCCCGAGGGCGGCGAAACCGTGGGCGTGAAGCGCTCCCTGGATAACCAGGAGTTCTTTATTCGTCTTGGTCAAAAATTGATCAAGGCCCTCGACCCGATGACCGTCGACGGCTTTGTGTTCCGTGTCGACATGCGCCTGCGCCCCTACGGTTCGGCCGGTGCCCTGGTGCTCAGCTTCAATGCGCTGGAGCAGTACTACCAGGACCAGGGGCGCGACTGGGAACGCTACGCCATGATCAAGGCGCGTGTGGTTGCCGGTGACCAGGTGGCCGGTGCGCAACTGCTCGATATGCTGCGGCCGTTCGTGTACCGCCGTTACCTGGACTTTTCCGCCATCGAGGCGCTGCGCACCATGAAGCAGCTGATCCAGCAGGAAGTCCGGCGCAAAGGCATGGCCGACAATATCAAGCTGGGCTCGGGCGGCATCCGCGAAGTGGAATTTATCGCCCAGGCGTTCCAACTGATCCATGGCGGCCGCGACCTCAGCCTGCAGCAACGGCCGCTGCTCAAGGTGCTCGGCACCCTGGAAGGCCAGGGCTACCTGCCGCCGGCGGTGATCGCCGAGTTGCGCAATGGCTATGAATTCCTGCGTTACACCGAACATGCGATCCAGGCGATTGCCGACCGCCAGACCCAAATGCTGCCGGACAGCCTTGAAGACCAGGCGCGCATTGCCTTTATGCTCGGCTTTGCCGACTGGGCGGCGTTCCACGAGCGCCTGATGTACTGGCGTGGCCGCGTGGACTGGCACTTCCGCCAGGTGATTGCGGATCCTGATGAAGAAGAAGGCGCGGAAAGCGAGTTGGTCGTGGGCGGAGAATGGCTGCCGCTGTGGGAAGAGTCCCAGGATGAAGAGGCCGCTTGCCGTCAATTGGCTGAAGGTGGCTTCACCGACGCCACCAAAGCCCTTAAAGCCTTGGCCAGCCTGCGCAACAGCCCGCAACTGCGGGCCATGCAGCGCCTGGGGCGTGAACGCCTAGATGCCTTTATCCCGCGCTTGCTGGCCCAGGCTGTCGAGCACGCCAACCCGGACCTGGTGTTGGAGCGCGTACTGCCATTGGTGGAAGCTGTCGCCCGGCGTTCCGCCTATCTGGTGCTACTGACGGAAAACCCCGACGCCCTGCGCCGCCTGCTGACCCTGTGCGCCGCCAGTCCATGGATCGCCGAGCAGATCACGCGCTTCCCGCTGCTGCTGGATGAATTGCTCAACGAAGGCCGCCTGTTCAAGCCACCGCTGGCGCCGGAACTCGCCGCCGAGTTGCGCGAACGCCTTACGCGCATCCCCGAGGATGACCTTGAACAGCAGATGGAAGCCCTGCGGCACTTCAAGCTGGCCCACCGCCTGCGCGTGGCCGCGTCGGAAATCGCCGGCAGCCTGCCGTTGATGAAAGTCAGCGACTACCTGACCTGGCTCGCCGAAGCCATCCTCGAACAAGTGCTGGCCCTGGCCTGGCGCCAGACGGTCGCGCGCCACGGCTCGCCGCAGCGCTTGGACGGTACCTTGTGCGATCCTGGGTTCATCATTGTCGGTTATGGGAAAGTCGGCGGCATCGAACTGGGGCATGGTTCGGACCTGGACCTGGTGTTTATCCACGATGGCGACCCGCAGGCCGAGACCGATGGTGCCAAGCCGATCGACGGCGCGCAGTTCTTCACGCGCCTGGGCCAGCGGATCATTCACCTGCTGACCACCCAGACCAACTCCGGCCAATTGTATGAAGTCGACATGCGCCTGCGACCATCCGGCGCATCCGGGTTGCTGGTCAGTTCCCTCGGGGCGTTTGACCGCTATCAACAAAATGAAGCATGGACCTGGGAGCATCAGGCCCTGATCCGCGCGCGGGTGCTGGTGGGCAGCCAGGATGTGGGCCAGGCATTCGAGCAGGTACGGGCTAAGGTGCTGGGGCGTGAGCGCGACTTGGCGAAGTTGCGCCAGGAGGTCAGTGAGATGCGTGCCAAGATGCGTGACAACCTGGGGACCAAGGCCACGGCGGCCGGCACCGGCGCCAATGCCTTCGACGCCACGGTGCTGTTCGACCTCAAGCAGGACGCCGGAGGTATCGTCGATATTGAATTTATGGTGCAATACGCGGCTTTGGCGTGGTCTGCGCAACATCCATCGTTGCTGCGCTACACCGACAATATCCGCATTCTGGAAGGCCTCGAGCAGGTGGGCTTGATGCCCGCCGCCGATGCCCATCTGCTGCGCGAGGTGTATAAGGCCTACCGTTCCGCCGCGCATCGCCAGGCCTTGCAGAACGAGGCCGGTACGGTACCCGGTGATCAGTTCGCTGACGAACGGCGCCAGGTGATGCGAATCTGGCAGGCGCTGGGGTTGGGTTGAAACACTATTAGGGCGGGGAGGCATAAGCCTCCCCGCATCGTTTGTGGAAACTACATGAATATTCTGATCGTTGGGCCCAGTTGGGTCGGTGACATGGTGATGGCGCAGACTCTGTTCCAGAGCCTGCGTATGCGCTACCCGGACTGCCAGATCGACGTGCTCGCCCCCGAGTGGAGCCGGCCGATCCTCGAGCGCATGCCCGAAGTGCGCAAGGCCTTGAGCTTTCCGCTCGGCCACGGCGCCTTGGAACTGGCGACCCGCCGTCGCATCGGCAAATCCTTGGCGGGCCAGTACGACCAGGCGATCCTGCTGCCCAACTCGCTCAAATCGGCGCTGGTGCCGTATTTTGCCGGCATTCCCAAGCGCACCGGCTGGCGCGGCGAGTTTCGCTATGTGCTGCTTAATGATGTACGCACGCTGGACAAGGCGCGCTACCCGCTGATGATCGAACGCTTCATGGCCCTGGCCTATGCGCCGGGCGCCGAGCTGCCCAAGCCGTACCCGCGCCCCAGCCTGCAGATCGACCCGGTGACCCGCGATGCGGCACTGGCCAAGTTCGGCCTGGCCCTGGATCGTCCGGTGTTGGCCCTGTGCCCCGGGGCGGAGTTTGGCGAGTCCAAGCGCTGGCCGTCGGACCACTACGCCAAAGTCGCCGAGATGAAGATTCGCGAAGGCTGGCAGGTGTGGTTGTTCGGTTCGAAAAACGATCACTCGGTGGGTGAAGACATTCGCCAGCGCCTGATCCCGGGCCTGCGCGAAGAGGCCGTCAACCTCAGTGGCGACACGTCCCTGGCCGAGGCCATCGACTTGCTGTCCTGTGCGGACGCCGTGGTCTCCAACGACTCCGGCCTGATGCATGTGGCCGCTGCGCTGAACCGCCCGTTGGTGGCGGTGTACGGCTCCACCTCGCCGGGCTTCACCCCGCCGCTGGCCGACCAGGTCGAAGTGGTGCGCCTGGGGCTGGAGTGCAGCCCGTGCTTTGATCGCACCTGCCGCTTCGGCCATTACAACTGCCTGCGCCAATTGCTGCCGCAGCCGGTAACCGATGCCTTGCAGCGGTTGCAGGGCGACGTGGTCGAGGTTCACTGAGTTGCGGGTACTGGTAATCAAGACCTCATCCCTGGGCGACGTGATCCACGCCTTGCCGGCACTGACTGACGCGGCACGGGCGATCCCCGGCATTCGCTTCGACTGGGTGGTGGAAGAAGGCTTTGCTGAAATCCCCACCTGGCATCCGGCGGTGGACAAGGTGATCCCGGTGGCGATCCGCCGCTGGCGCAAGAACCTCTGGCAAACCTTCAAGAGCGGCGAGTGGCGGCGCTTCAAGCAGCAAGTCCAGTCGACCAAGTACGATCTGGTGATCGATGCCCAAGGCCTGTTCAAAAGCGCCTGGCTGACCCGCTACGTGCGGGCTCCGGTGGCCGGATTCGACAAACACTCGGCCCGTGAGCCGATTGCGGCGCGCTTCTACTCGCGGCGCCTGGCCGTGGCCCGTGGGCAGCATGCGGTGGAGCGTTTGCGCCAACTGTTCGCCGTGGCCCTCGGCTATGACTTGCCCAAAGGCTTGGGCGACTACGGCCTCAGCACCGAAAAACTGCTCGGCCTGCCGCCGAAAAAGCCCTTCGTCCTGCTGCTGCACGGCACCACCTGGGACACCAAGCATTGGCCCGAAGCCTACTGGCGCGAGTTGGCTGAACGTATGGGCCGCCTGGGCGTGGACGTGAAGTTGCCGTGGGGCAACGCCGCCGAAAAGGCCCGGGCTGAGCGCCTGGCCCAAGGCCTGAACAACGCCGAAGTGCTGCCCAAGCTGAACCTGGCCGGCGTGGCCCGGGTATTGGCCGGCGCCCGCGCCTGTGTGGCGGTGGACACCGGACTCGGGCATTTGGCGGCGGCATTGGATGTGCCGACCATTTCCCTGTTCGGCCCCACCAACCCCGGCCTGACCGGCGCCTACGGCAAGGGCCAGATTCACCTGGCCAGCGACTTTGCCTGTGCGCCGTGCCTGCAAAAACAATGTACCTATCAACCGACGGCCGACGACCTGCGTCGGTTCGACATCAAGCGCGAGTCGCCCCTGTGTTTCACGCGCCTGAACCCTGAGCGTGTGGCAACCCGGCTGAGCACGTTGTTACTGGCTGAGGAGCTGCACTGATGCAACTGGCTTTTGTTCTGTACAAATATTTCCCCTTCGGCGGCCTGCAGCGCGATTTCATGCGCATCGCCCTGGAGTGCCAGCAGCGCGGCCATCAGATTCGTGTCTACACGCTGATCTGGGAGGGCGACATCCCGCCCGGCTTCGAAGTGCTGGTGGCGCCGGTCAAGGCGTTCTTCAACCATCGGCGCAACGAGAAGCTCAGCGCCTGGATGGAGGCCGACCTGGCCAAGCGCCCGGTGGACCGCCTGATCGGCTTCAACAAGATGCCCGGCCTGGACGTGTACTACGCGGCCGATGGCTGCTTCGAAGACAAGGCACAAAACCTGCGCCATTCGCTGTACCGCAGTTTTGGCCGCTATCGCCACTTTGCCGAGTACGAGCGCGCGGTGTTTGCCAAGGACGCCAAGACCGAAATCTTGATGATTTCCGAAGTGCAGCAGCCGCTGTTCATCAAGCATTACGACACGCCGCTGGAGCGTTTCCACCTGCTGCCACCGGGCATTGCCCAGGACCGCCGAGCGCCGCCGAATGCGGCCGAGATTCGTGAAGGCTTCCGCAAGGAGTTCAACCTGGGCGATGACGACCTGCTGCTGGTGCAGATCGGTTCCGGCTTCAAGACCAAGGGCGTCGACCGCAGCCTGAAAGCGCTGGCCGCATTGCCGGCTGAGCTGAAAAAACGCACGCGCCTGTTTGTCATCGGCCAGGACGACCCCAAGGTATTCCAACTGCAAAGCGCCACCCTCGGGCTGGGCGATAACGTGCAGTTCCTCAAGGGGCGCAGCGATATTCCGCGTTTCCTGCTGGGCGCCGACCTGTTGATCCACCCGGCGTACAACGAAAACACCGGCACCGTGTTGCTCGAAGCCCTGGTGGCCGGGTTGCCGGTGCTGGTCTCGGCCGTATGTGGTTATGCCCATTACATCGCCGAAGCCGACAGCGGCCTGGTGCTGGACGAGCCGTTTGAACAGGCTCAGTTGAACCAGTACCTGGCGCAGATGTTGACCGATTCTGCACAGCGCGCGGCCTGGGGCCGCAATGGGTTGGCCTTCGCCGAGACGGCCGATCTCTACAGCATGCCGCAGCACGCTGCGGATGTGATTCTGGCGGAGCCAAAACGATGAAGTTGATTCTTGCCGAACCGTTCAAGACGTTATGGGCCGGGCGTGACGCCTTCGCCGAAGTCGAGAAACTGCAAGGCCAGGTATTCCGTGAACTGGCGGCGCGTCGCACGCTGCGCACCGAGGTGGATGGCCGCCCGTATTTCGTCAAAATCCACCGCGGCATCGGCTGGGCGGAAATCTTCAAGAACCTGATCACCGCCAAGCTGCCGGTGCTCGGCGCCGGCCTGGAATGGGATGCCATTCACCGCTTGCAGGCGATCGGCGTGCCGACCATGACCGGCGTGGCCTTCGGCGAAAAAGGCAGCAACCCGGCGGACCAGCACTCGTTCATCATCACCGAAGAGCTGGCGCCGACCATCAGCCTTGAAGACCTGACCATCAACTGGGTCGCCGAACCGCCCACACCTGCACTGCGCCATGCGCTCACGGCCGAACTGGCGCGCATGGTCGGCGACATGCACCGGGGCGGCGTGAATCACCGCGACTGCTACCTGTGCCACTTCCTGCTGGACACGTCCAGGCCGATCGACCCACGCAACATCAAGCTCTCGGTGATCGACCTGCACCGGGCGCAAATGCGCGCCCATCTGCCGCTGCGCTGGCGCGACAAGGACCTCTCCGCGCTGTATTACTCAGCGTTGGACATCGGCCTGACCCGGCGCGATAAATTGCGCTTCCTCAAGGGCTACTTCCGCCAGCCGCTGCGCCAGGTCCTGGCCGAGCAATCGGCGTCCCTGAGCCTGATGCAGCGCAAGGCCGACAAGCTCTACGCGCGCAAGCAACGTTATGGGGATGCGATCTGATGGCGGGTTGGAACCTGGAGCCTGCCTACGCCGCACTGGCGGATGATTTTGGAAGCCTCGAAGCGGTGTTTGCCCTGCAAGGCGAGCGGCTGACCCGCGACCCGCTGTCGGAAGTGATCCGGGTGGAGCGTGGCGGGGTCAACTACTACGTCAAACGCTACACCGGCGCCGGCAAGGGCCTGCGGCGCTACCTGGGCAAGCCGCGGGTCAAGTCCGAATGGCAGAACCTCAAGCGCTTCGCCAAGTGGGGCATTCCCACCGCCGATGTGGTCGCCTGGGGCCTTGAGCGCAGCGGCCTGGCCTATGATCGTGGCGCAATGATCACCCGCGAGTTGCCGAGGACCGAAGACCTCTCGGTCCTGGCCGAACGTAAAGATGCGCGCCTGCGCGACCCCAAGTGGGTCAACGCGGTCAGCCGCCAGCTCGCCGAATACACGCGCACCATGCACGATCATCGCTTTACCCATAACGACTTGAAGTGGCGCAACCTGCTGATCGACGACCAGGCCACCCTGTACCTGATCGATTGCCCCAACGGCGATTTCTGGCGCGGTTTCTGGCTCAAGTATCGCATTACCAAGGACCTGGCCTGCCTGGACAAGGTGGCCAAGTATCACTTGTCGGCCACTCAGCGCCTGCGCTTCTACATGCAGTACCGTGGGTGTCGGCACCTGAGTGAGTCGGACAAACGGCGGATTCGCCACGTAGTGAAGTTTTTCGAGGGACGTGAATGAGTGATTTCCTGGCGGCTGAAGATCGCGCCCTGCTGGAGCGCCACGGCCTCGCGACATTCGACGCCCTGTGGGCCAGGCAACTGGACGCGGTGGACGAGCCGAACACCAGCCGTGGCGGCTGGAGCAGCGTGTTTCGCCTGGAGCTCGACGGCCACGGCTATTACCTCAAGCGCCAAAGCAACTACCTCACGCGCAGCTTGCACCGGCCATTGGGCGAGCCCAGTTTCTCCCGCGAGTTCCGCAACATCAGCCGTTACCGCAAGCTCGGGATCCCGGCGCTGCAGGCGGCGTTCTACGGCGAGCGCAAAGTTGCCGGTGAGCACCGCGCGATGCTGCTGACCCGTGCCCTGGACGGCTGGAATGACCTGGATTCATTGCTGGAGCAATGGGCGCAACTCAGCGATGCCCAGCACCGCGCGATCCTGCTGGCCTGCGGTCAACTGGCGCGCCGGTTGCACAGCGTCGGCCAGGTGCATGGCTGTTTCTACCCCAAGCATATTTTCCTGCAGGCCACCGGGGACGGCTACGCCGCGCAGTTGATCGACCTGGAGAAAACCCGCCCGCTGCTGTTCGGCTGGCGTGACCGGGTCAAGGACCTGGAGCCGTTGTTGCGCCGGGCACCGCAGTGGTCGGACGCACAGGTGCGTCAATTGCTGGCGGCTTACCTCGATCAGCCCGAAGGCAGCGCGCTCGTCACCACCTGGCTGCAACGCCTGACGAAGCGGCGTAGCCACAAGGAGAACCGCTGATGCGCCTGTCCGAGTTGAAAAGCGCCGGCCGCACGCCGAGCCTGCCCCTCACCGTCGACCTCGCGGATGCCGCCGGCCCGGGGCAACTGCAACTGCTGAGCCTGTTGCGGGTGTTGCCGGGCGAGCGTTATGTGGGCGCGGCGATCTGGCGCGGGCGTCCGGTGCTGGCCAAGTTATTGGTGGGCGGCAAGGCCGCGCGGCATTTCCAGCGTGAACTCAGCGGCGTACGCCTGCTGGCCGAGCAAGGCCTGACCACCCCGCTGTTGCTCGCCGATGGCTTGCAGGACGGCGAGGGCGGCTGGCTGCTGTTCGAGTTTATCGAAGGTGCCGAGAGCCTGGCCGATGCCTGGCACGCCGTTGAAGCGCTACCGCCACTGGCCGACGAGCAAACCGCCGTGCTGGCCGAGGCCCTGGGTGCGATCGGCCAGATGCATGCCAAGGGCCTGTGGCAGGAAGACCTGCACCTGGACAACCTGCTGCGCCGGGACGGCAAGCTGTACTTGATCGATGGCGCCGGCGTTCGTGTTGAAGAGGCGGGCAAGCCCCTGTCGCGCGACCGCGTGCTGGAAAACCTCGGGGTGTTTTTCGCCCAGTTGCCGAAAAACCTCGAGCCGTTTACCGAAGAACTGCTGGTGTACTACCTGCTGAGCAACGGCGAGCACGCCTTGCCCCTGCAAGCCCTGGAAAAACAGGTGCGCAAGGTCAGCGCCTGGCGTTTGAAGGACTTGTTGAACAAAGTGGGGCGCGACTGCACGCTGTTCAGCGTGGTGCGTGGCGCCTTTGCCTTGCGCGCGATCCGTCGCGAGGAAGAGCCGGCGATGCTGCCGGTGCTGGAGCAGGCGGATGCGTTGCTCGACCAGGGCCACCTGTACAAGACCGGTGGTGCGGCCAGCGTGGCCAAGGTCGATGTGGCCGGCCGGCCATTGGTGATCAAGCGCTACAACATCAAGGGCTTCGCCCATTGGCTCAAGCGCTTCTGGCGCCCGAGCCGCGCCTGGCATTCCTGGCGCGAAGGCAATCGCCTGGCGTTCCTCGGCATCGCCACGCCCAAGCCATTGGCCGTCCTGGAAAAGCGCTGTTTCTGGCTGCGCAGCCGCGCTTACCTGGTTACCGAATACCTGCCGGGCCCGGACATCATCGAGCGTTTCGCGCCCTATATCGAACAGGGTGACGCGCCGGAAAACGAACTGCTGGCGCTGGACCAGTTGTTCGCCGAGCTGATTCGCGAGCGCATCAGCCATGGCGACTTCAAGGGCCATAACCTGTTCTGGGATAAGGATCGCTGGTCACTGATCGACCTCGACGCGATGTGCCAACACAGCTCTGCCGCCAGCTTCGCCCCGGCGTATGCCAGGGACCGTGCGCGGTTTATGCGGAACTGGCCTGAGAGTAGTGCGTTGTATCAGCTGATTGATCAGCGTTTGCCGAAGCAACCGACCTGATCGTTCCCTCCCAGGGTGAACGATCAAGAGCTGTTGCCTGAGCAACAGTTATCAGGCAGTTGTTGCCCCAGAACGACAGTCCGCCTTCATGCGGAAACGTTACCCCCTTGATTTAATGCAATAAAAATCCTGGCACGGGCTCTGCAATGCCTCCTGGTGAACCCTTTCACCGGTCGCAGCGGAGCCCTGTATGCCTTCCAGCCTTTCCTCGCTTTCCCGTTTGATCTGCCTTGGCGCCGCGCTGTTGCTGGGCCATGTCGTCAGTGTCCAGGCTGCCGAGGGCGATGAGGCCGTGCCGTCCCTGGCCGGCAAGCGCATTGCCGTGAGCATGACCGGCACCAGCCACTATTTCGATATCAAGGCGTTCCAGGCCCAGGTCGATGAGATCAAGCGCCTGGGCGGCACGCCGATCACCCTCGATGCCGGGCGTAACGACAAGAACCTGGTGACCCAGCTGCAAACCGTGGTCACCCAGAAACCCGACGCCGTGATCCAGACCCTCGGCACCCTCAGCGTGATCGATCCCTGGCTCAAGCGCATCAGCAAGGCCGGCATCCCGCTGTTCACCATCGATGCACCGTCCCAGTACAGCCTCAACAACACCACCTCCGACAACGTCGCCACCGGCAAGGCGTTGGCCGATCAGTTGATCAAGGACGCCGGCGGCAAAGGCAAGATCCTGGTGTTCAACGGTTTCTACGGCGTGCCGGTGTGTGCGATCCGTTATGACCAGTTGAAGCTGGCGCTCAAGGATTACCCCCAGCTGGAAATCATCCAGCCGGAACTTCGCGACGTGATCCCCAACACCGTGCAGGATGCTTATTCACAAGTCTCGGCGCTGCTCAACAAATACCCGGCGGGCAGCGTCTCGGCGATCTGGTCGGCGTGGGACATTCCGCAGTTGGGCGCGAGCAAGGCGCTGATCGATGCCGGGCGCACCGAGATCAAGACTTACGGCGTCGACGGTACGCCGGAAGTGCTGGCGCTGCTCGGCCAGGCAAATTCGCCGGTGGGGGCGGTGGTGGCGCAGCAACCGGCGTTGATCGGCAAGACCGCTGTGCAGAACGTGGCGCGCTACCTGGCCGGGCAACGAGACCTGCCCAAGGAAACCCATGTGGCCACGCTGCTGACCACCGCGGCCAACCTGGACCAGGTTCAGCAACTGCGGGGTGACTGATGCCGGCATTGCACCTGCAACACTTGCATAAACGCTTTGGCGCCACCCTGGCGCTGGATGACGCAAGCCTTAAAGTCGAACGCGGCAGCATTCACGGCCTGGTGGGGGAGAACGGTGCGGGCAAGTCGACCTTGATCAAGATCCTGGCCGGCATCCACAAGGCGGACGCGGGGCAGGTGAGTATCGATGGCCAGTCGTACGCCGCCTTGTCACCGCGCCAGGTGGATGCGCTGGGCGTGCAGTTCATCCATCAGGAGCGTCTGTTGCCCGCCAGTTTTACCGTGGGCGAGGCGCTGTTTTTCGGGCATGAATTGCGGCGCGGGCCCTTTGTGGATCGACGCCGGCAGCAACGTGAAGCCGAGCGCTTGCTGGCGGAATATTTTGATCTGCAATTGCCCGCCGGTGCGCTGGTGAGCGAGCTGAACAGCGCCGAACGCCAGGTGCTGCAAATCACCCGGGCGTTGATTCGCCAGCCCAAGATCCTGGTGTTCGACGAGCCCAGCGTGGCCTTGGTCAAGCGTGAAGTCGACCAGTTGCTGCGCATCGTCAAGCGCCTGCGCGACCAGGGTTTATCCATCCTGTACATCTCCCATTACCTACAGGAAATCGACAGCCTCTGCGATGAAGTCACGGTGCTGCGCAATGGTCGGGACGTGGCGGTGGTGCAGCCCCGGCATACGTCCAGCGCCGAGATTGCGCGGCTGATGGTAAATCGCGAGGTGCAGGAGATGTACCCCAAGGCCAAGGTTTCACTGGGAGCGCCGCTGTTGCAGGTACGCGGGTTGAGCCTGGCGCGGCGCTATCGGCAGATCGATCTGGAGGTGCGGCGCGGAGAAATCGTCGGCCTGACCGGGCTGGTCGGCTCGGGAGCCAAGGAGTTGTTCAAGACACTCTTCGGTGTCGAGCGCGCCGACAGCGGCAGTGTGCATCTGGACGGGCGTTTGCTGCGCCTGCGTTCGCCGGTCCAGGCGATTGCCGAGGGCCTTGCGCTGGTGCCGGAAGAGCGGCGCAGCCAGGGGATCTCGCCAGTGCTTTCGGTGCTGGAAAACCTGACGCTGGCGGGGCTCGGACGGTTCAGCCGCTGGGGCTTGTTGAGCCGCCGCAAGGAGCAGGCGGAAAGCCTGCGGCTGATCGACGAATTGGCAATCAAGGCGCCTGGGCCCCAAGCGGCGGTCAGCCAGCTCAGTGGCGGCAACCAGCAGAAGGTCGCCCTGGGGAAGTGGCTGAGCCGCCGCTCCGCCGTGTACCTGTTGGATGAGCCCTGCGTGGGGGTGGATGTGGGGGCCAAGGTGGAAATCTACCGCTTGATCGGACGCTTGGTGGAAGAGGGCGCGGCGGTGCTGGTGTTGTCGTCGGATTTGCCGGAGTTGCTGGGGATCAGTGACCGAATCCTGGTGCTGCATCGGGGTGAGATCGCCGGTGAATTCCGTGCCGGGGAGGCGGACAGCGATCAGTTGCTGGCCTGTGCGACGGGAGCCGTGGCTGCTGCGACTTCAAATGCTCGCGAGGTGGAACATGCTTGAAGCGGCGACGCCTGGGTTATCGCAGCGGTTGTGGGTGCTGGTGCTGCGCCGTGGGTCGGTGGGGGTGTTTGTGGCGATCCTGCTGGGGTTTGCCGTGGCTGCGCCGAATTTTCTGTCGGTGGGCAATCTGGCCAATGTGTTCAGTCAGTCGGCGATCCTCGGCGTGCTGGCCTTCGGGCTCACCTGCGTGATTATCGGCGGCGGCTCGAACGTGGTGGCTGGAGGGCTGGACCTGTCGCTGGCGGCCAACCTGGGCTTGTGCGCGGCGGTGTTCAGCCGCCTCAATAATGCCGGCCTGGATCTCGGGTTGACGTTGCTGCTGACTCTGGGCTGCGGTTTGGCGGTCGGCTTGCTGAATGGGCTGGCCGTGGTGGTGCTGCGTTTGCCGCCGTTGCTGGCGACCCTGGCGAGCATGAATGTATTGGCGGGGCTGGAGTTGGTGTTGACGGAGAACACGGTGGTCTCCACGGACTCGCCGCTGCTGGACCTGCTCAGTGGTGGCACCTGGTTGGGCATACCGGCCCTGGCCTGGGTGCTGCTGGTGACGGCGGGCGTGTTGACGCTGCTTATCCAGCACTCGGCCTATGGGCTGCGCCTGCATGCGGTGGGCGAATACCCCCAGGCGGCCGAAGCGGCGGGCATTGGAGTGCCCGTCTACGTATTGTCGAGCTATCTGCTGTCCGGTCTATGTGCCGCGGTGGCTGCGCTGTGTTCGGCGGCGTTCTTCAGCGGCAGCACCACCGGCTCCGGTGACATGCTGCTGTCGGTGGTGGCGATCGCCTTTCTCGGCGTGGTGTTTTCCCGCCGGCTGGTGGCGAGCATTCCTGGGACGTTGCTGGCGGCGCTGTTGATTGGTTTTCTGATCAATGGCTTTCAACTGCTTAACCTCTCCAGCTTCTGGGTCAATGGTGTGCAGGGCGTGTTGATCCTGCTGGTCGTCGCAGCCTCCAGTGCAGTGAACCGAGGGGCGACGGCATGAACGCACGCGCCGTATTGCCGCTGACATTGCCACTGGTATTCACCCTGATTGTCGTGGTGTTTGCGCTGCAAGCGCCGGGCTTCCTCAGTGCAGGCAACCTGCAAAGCCTGGTGCTGAACAACTTCGTGCTGCTGGCGATTGTCGCTATCGGCATGACCTACGCGGTGGCGGCCGGTGGCATCGACCTGTCGGTGGGCACGGCGCTGGACTTTGCCAGTTTCAGCTTTGTGGTGCTGCTCAATGGCGGCCATGGCTGGGCGGTGGCGGCCACGGGCGCGCTGGCGGCGGCGCTGCTGGTGGGGCTGGTCAACGCCGGCCTGATTGCCGGGCTGCGCATCAGTCCGTTCCTGGCCACCCTGGGCACCCTGTTTATCGGCACCAGCGCCCAGCAACTGCTCTCGGACGGCGGCCAGCCGATCTATATCAGCCAAGGCTTGAAGCCTGAGCTCACTGGGCTGACACCGCTGCTGGTGGTAGTGGGGCTGGCGCTGTTCTACGGCCTGGCCCTGGCGCGCGGACGCCTGGGCCGTGAGTTGCTGGCCCAGGGCACCCAGCCGCTGCTGGCGTATTACTCGGGGTTGTCGGTGCGGCGCATCGTCACCGTCGTGGCCCTGGCTACCGCCCTGGCCTGTGGGGTGGCCGGTGTGTTGCTCAGCTCGACAGTCAGCGCCTATGTGCCGCTGTCCGGGAACGCGTTTTTGCTCAACGCGATTGGCGCGGTGTTTATCGGCGCCACCTTGAGTCGACAGGGACGGGCGAATGTTCCGGGGACCCTGCTCGGAGTGCTGTTTATCAACGTGATCGCCAACGGGCTGCTGCTGATCGGCTGGAATTTCTACTGGCAGCAGGTGGCGACCGGGGTGCTGATCTTTATCGTGCTGAGCTTCAGTTTCGCCAGCCGGCGGATGCTGGAGCGCGTCTAGTGTTGCACCCCGAAAGCTGGACTCCATCCGACGCTTGGGGGCATGAGCAAACTCCCCTTATTGCATAAACAATTTCAGGCGACCGCATTCCTGTGGTGAGGGGGACAAGCCCGCTCGCCACAGGGGTTCCGGTTTGCTGCGCGACAGCGCGGGGCCTCCCACATTGAAGGTGTGGTGCGTTCAGAATTGATACTCGGCACCCGCCCCGGCGTACCAGGAGCGCCCGGGCGCCGCTTCGTAGTAGCGGCCATTGCCGTCGCCGACGATCACCGAACCGACGTACTGGCGGTCCAGCAGGTTATCCAGGCGCAGGGTCTGGTGGAAGGTCCAGTGTTCGACCTTCTGCTCGAACCGTGCGCGCCAGTTGAACACGCTGTAGCCCGGCGCGGCGTGTTGGCTGTTGGTGTCTTCGACGTAGACCTTGCTGCGGTACAGGCCTTCGACAGCGGTACTGACCCAGTCCCGGGGTTTCCAGTTCAGCTCGGCGAACAGCGTGGTTTGCGGCACGCCGGGGAGGTAGTTGCCTTTGTCCACGGCAGTTGTGCCACTGGTGAAGTCGCTGTCGTAGGTGGCTTGCAGGCGCGTGTAGGCGAGGTTGGTGCTCCAGTGTTCGGCGAGTTGGCTTTCGATGCCCAGTTCGAAGCCGCGACGCAGGGTGCGGCCGGCGTTTTGGTAAGTGGTGCGCCCTCCGCTGGATTGCTGCACTACCAGTTCGTCCTCGGTGGTGATCTGAAAGAGGGCCGCATTCACGCGGGTGTCCTGGCCAATGCGAGCTTTCAGGCCGATTTCATACTGTTTGCTGACCGATGGCTTGAGCGCAAAGTTGAAGCCGTTCGCCGTGCTGGAGTACGCGGACTCGGCCTGGGTTGGGGTTTCGAAACCTTTGCCCGCGCTTACATAACCGTGCAAGTCAGGTGTGAAGGCGTACATGACGCTGACCGACGGCGTGTTCTTCTGGTAGGTCTTGCTGCCGCTGTCGTTGCCGTCGCTGAGGAAGTGATCGTCTACGTCCATTTCCATGGTGCTGTGGCGCAGGCCGGCTTGCAGGGTCCAGTCACCCAGCAGCCAGTTGGCTTGCACGAACGGGTCGAGGCTGGTGGCGGTGTCGATTTCATCGCGGCCCAAGGCCCCTTTGACACCATGCACCCCATTGACGGTGTTGGAATAACCTTGGCGATCATCCTGGCTGCGGTCGTAGTCGAGGCCGGTGATCAGGGTCAGGTCGCCGGGTGCGCTGGTGATGGGTTGCAGCCAATGGAGGGAGCCGCCATAGAACTTGCGGTCGAAAGCTACCACACCGCCGCGAGCGTTAGCCGGGTTGGCGGCGCCACTGCCGAACCTGTCCGGGATCGACAGATACTGAATCACACTCCGCCGCCCGGTATACCCGTTCACCTGCAGCGTCGCATCACCGAAATACCGCTCATAATTCATGCCCAATTGCTGATGATCGATACTTTTGCGCGTGTTGTACGTCAGCGCATTGCTGCTCACCGAGCGCGGGTCGGCCTTGTAGGCGTCCCAGGTCTGCCCCAGTGGATCCTGGGTACCGTTCTGCTCCAGGCTGCTGTAGATCAGCGCCAGCTTGCTGTCGTCATCCGGTTGGAAGTTGAGCTTGGCGAAGGTCTGGTCGCGACGGGCGCTGCTGTGGTCGCGGTAGCCGTTGGTATCCATGCGCGAGGCGTCGAGTACAAAGCCTGCGCCGTTCGCCGCGCCTTCAGCGCTCAGGTGGTTCTTGTTCAGGCCGTCGCTGCCCACCAGGGTTTCGGCGCCGATGCGCGGCGGGCCTTCGCCATCGCGGGAAAACATCTGGATCACGCCGCCGGCATTGCTGCCATACAGGGTGGCGGCCGGGCCGCGCAGCACTTCGATACGCTCGGCGGTGTCGAGGTTGAACGTGGCGGCCTGGCCCTGGCCATCCGGGGTGCTGGCGGGGATGCCGTCGGCGATCAGCTTGATGCCGCGCACACCGAACGCCGAGCGGGCGCCGAAGCCACGGGAGGAAATCTGCAGGTCCTGGGCATAGTTCTGGCGGTTCTGCACCACCAGGCCGGGCACGCGGGACAAGGCTTCGGAGGCGTTGATGCCCAATTGGCCGTCGCTGATCTGCTCGCGGCCGATGCCGTCCACGGAGTAGGGCAGGTCGAAGGTCGGGCTGGCGCTGCGCGAGCCGGTGACGACGCTGGGGTCGAGGATCAGCGCGGGGTCGTCAGCCTGGGCGACGCCGCACAGGGCGAGCAGGCCGGGCAGCAACAGGTTGAAGCGAGCGAGAGGGGTCATGAGTCAGCCGGAATCCGTGGCGCTTAGGGTGTAAACGCGCAAAAGGGCGCGAGTTTAGTGACTGGGAAGATTTTTATCATTCAGGAATTCGGCTACGCGCCCCATCAGCGCGCTCGCACTATGCACACGGCGATGCTGCAGGCGACTCTTGCCGCTCGCCGCTAACAGCTTCCCACTGCTTTTGAGCTATAATCCCGCCCTTTAGCTGTTTCCTGCCCAGGCGGGAAGCACACTTTTTTCAGGCGCAACCCGCCTGCATGCAGACTAAAAGAGGCTAGACCCCTGTGGCATTGACGATTCTTGGCCTGTCCGGCGCCCTTAGCCATGATCCTTCCGCAGCCTTGTATATCGACGGCAAGCTGATCGCGGCCGCCGAAGAAGAGCGCTTCGTACGCGACAAACATGCAAAGAACCGCATGCCCTATGAGTCGGCGAAGTTCTGCCTGGAACAGGCCGGCATCAAGCCTTCCGACGTCGATGTGGTGGCGATCCCGTTTGCCCCGATCAGCCTGTTCGGCGAGGCGCGCTGGCACTACGCCAAGCGTTACTGGTACGCCCCGGACCGCGCGCTTGACGCGATCCTGATGGGCAACCGTCGCTACAAGCGCTATCGCAACAAGATCGTCTGGTGCCTGGAGCAACTGGGCTTCGATCCGAAGAAAATCAAGATCGAACCGGTTGAACACCACCTTGCCCACGCGTCCAGCGCCTACCACTGCTCCGGCTTCCAGGAGAAGACCGCGATCCTCGGCATCGACGGCAAGGGTGAGTACGCCACCACGTTCTTCGGCTACGGCGAGAACGGCAAGATCCACAAGATCAAGGAATTCTACGATCCGGACTCCCTCGGCGGCCTGTACGGCGCGATCACCGAGTTCCTCGGTTTCGAGATGCTCGACGGCGAGTTCAAGGTCATGGGCATGGCGCCGTACGGCGATGCCAGCAAGTACGACTTCTCGCGCCTGGCCTCGTTTGAAAACGGCGAGCTGGTGATCAACACCGACTACGCCAACGTCATCGGCCTGCGCCGTTATAAAGAGAAGGGCAAGGGCTTCTACTTCTCGCCGAAACTGATCGAGTGGCTGGGCCCCAAGCGCGAAGGCGACATCGCCGACGAGCCGTACATCCACTACGCCGCCAGCATGCAGGCGCTGTTTGAAAAGCTGGCCTTGCAGATGATCGACCATTACCTGGGCGACATCCTCAAGGACACCGGCAAGCTGGCCTTCGCCGGCGGCTGCGCGCTGAACGTCAAGCTGAACCAGAAGATCATTGCCCGTGACGACGTGAAAGAGCTGTTCGTGCAACCGGCGTCCGGCGATGCCGGCACTGCTGTCGGTGCCGCCGCGTACGTGTCCCACGCCCGTGGTGTACCGGTGGAGAAGATGGAACACGTCTACCTCGGTCCGTCCTACAGCAATGAAGACGTGATCGCCGCCTGCGCCAAGCACGAGAGCAAGCCGAACTGGCGCAGGATCGAGAACATGCCCAAGCGCATCGCCAAGATCATGGTCGACGGCAACCCGGTGGCCTGGTTCCAGGGCCGCATGGAGTTTGGCCCGCGCGCCCTGGGCGGTCGTTCGATCATCGGTTGCCCAAGTGCGACCGGCGTGGCAGACCGCATCAACCACCAGATCAAGTTCCGCGAGCGCTGGAGGCCTTTCTGCCCGTCGATGCTCGACACCGTAGCGCCCCAGATGATCAAGGTCGACCACCCGGCGCCGTTCATGACCTTCACCTTTGAAGTGTCGGAAGAGTGGAAGACCCGCGTGCCGGAAGTGGTGCATGAAGACGGCACCTCCCGCGCCCAGGTGCTCAAGCGCGAATACAACCCGCGCTACTACGACATGATGAAAGAGCTGGAAGTACTGACCGGCAACGGCGTGTCCCTGAACACCTCGCTCAACCGTCGTGGCGAAGCGATGATCTGCTCGCCGACCGACGCGCTGAACATGTTCTTCGGCTCCGACCTGCAGTACCTGATCATGGAAGACATCCTGGTCGTCAAGGACGGCGTGGACCCTTATGACGCGCTCGGCTGAACGCCACGTCCTGCAGTTCTGCCATGGCTATGACGGGCCGTTCCTGGACTGCGCGCGACAGTACGCGAGCCTGTTCGCAGGCTCCGGCTACAAGGTGACCACGGTGTTTCTCACCGGGGTCGCCGACCCGCACGTGGCCGCCGGTTGCGCGTCCGATGAAGTGTTGTTCATGGAATTCAGCTCCAAGGCCATTCGTGGCCTGAAGCTGGGTGCCATCCGTGAATTGCGCAAGATCGCCGCATCGCGCAACTTCAGTTTTTGTATCGCGCACCGTTTCAAGCCGATCTACATCGCCTTGCTCGGCACGCGGCTGCCGGTGATTGGCGTGCATCACGCCTTTGGTGACTACCAGCGTCGCAGTCGCAGGCTGTTTGCCGGGATCTTCCGCAAGCGCCTCAGCCTGCTGGGGGTTTCCGACGCGGTGCGTGACGATATGCGCCACTGCCTGCCGACCTGGCCGGCGGCGCGCATCCAGACGTTGTACAACCGCATCGACGTTGACGCCTTGCAGGCCACCCAGGTGCCTGCACATGAGGCGCGCGACGCGTTGGGGTTGTCGCCGGACGAATGGGTGGTCGGCAATGTCGGTCGCCTGCACCCGGACAAGGACCAGGCCACGCTGCTCAAGGGCTTTGCCCTGGCGCTGGCGCACTTGCCGGCCGACAGCCGCCTGGCCATCCTCGGCAGCGGTCGCCTGGAGCAGGACCTCAAGGCCCTCGCCCGGGAGCTGGGCATTGCGGACAAGGTGCTGTTCCTCGGCCAGGTGCCGGATGCGCGTCGGTACTTCCGGGCATTCGATGTGTTTGCCCTGAGCTCCGACCATGAACCCTTTGGCATGGTGCTGCTGGAAGCCATGGCGGCCGGCGTCCCGTTGCTGGCCACGGCCTGTGGCGGCGCGAAGGAAGTGGTCGAAGGCGTGGGTATCCTGTTTCCCTTCGGCGATGCCGGACACCTTGCCCAGGGGCTGCGGCACCTGGCAGCGATGGACCAACACCAGCAACGGCAGTGCGCCGAGATGATGCTGGTGCGCCTGCGCGAGCGTTTCTCGGATCAGGCGGTACGCGATACCTTCTGGCAATTGCCGCACGTTATTGAACTGACCGCGGGGGCTTGATGCTCAATCGATTCCAAGGCTGGCGCGAGCGTGGCTGGTCCGTCGTCGACGCGCCGGTCTACAGCGATGCCTGGCAACGTTTTGGCGGCAGTGTCGCGACCCACCCGCAAGTGATCGAACGTCTGGCCGGGCTGGCCGACATCCCGGTGCGTTACCTGGCCTGGGAGCAGGGTGGCGAGCTTCAGGCCTGCATCGCGACCTGGGGGCGCGACCTGGCCTTGTCCAAGGATGTGCTCAAGCAGCGCGGCAAAAAAGGCCTGTTCGACCTGGGCAACGCCGAGTTGATCCTGCCCGCCGCGCCTGCAGCCCAGGCGCCCTTGCGGCACCGTGCACGCTATTTGTCGGCCCTGAATGAAGGCCGTTTCAGCGGCCTCAAGCCCCAGGCCGAACAGTTGGCCATGGCCCGCACCCCGGAAGAACTGTCGAAGAAGTTTCGCTACAACCAGCGTCGCGAACTGCGCTTGCTGGAAGAGGCCGGTGGGGTGGTGCGACCGGTGAGCGAGTTTTCCAGTGGGGAGTTGGCCGCGATCTACTGCGATCTGTTCCTGCGCCGCTGGGGCTTTGTGGCCACCGGCGCCGAGCGCATGGCCGAGGTGATCGAGTTGCTGCGCGAATGGCTGATCGGTTCGGTGATCTTCCTCAATGATGCGCCCATCGCTGTCCAGTTGGTGTACCGGGTCGAGTCGCCGGAGTGGATCAGCGTGGAGTACGTCAACGGTGGTGTCGACCCTGAAACCCGTGCGTTCAGCCCGGGCAGTGTCCTGAGCTTCCTCAACACCCAGGGCGCCTGGGAACAGGCCCGTGAAGTGGGCAAGCCGCTGCGTTTCTCCTTTGGGCGTGCCGACCGCGAGTACAAGGACCGTTGGTGCAACCCTGTGCCGGTGCTGACCGTATGAGCCGCAAACAGCAATTGCTCAAGCGCCATCGGCGCAACAAACGGGTCGGTTTGCTGATCGGCTTGCTGCTGCTGGTGGTGATCGGTATCTGGGTGGCGTGGTGGCTGCCGTTGGTGCTCGGTGTGCTGGCCTGGGTCGCCCACGAGGCATGGTTTGCCGACCATCTGTTTTATGCGCCCAACGAAGACTACCGATACCGGTTTTCGACGGATGCCGAGGTGGCTGGGGTTCGCTTCGACGGTGACCGGCTGCGGGTGGATTCGCTGCTGCAAGCCGAGGCGACCCTGGTATTGGCTATCAAGGTCAAGAGTGGTTGGTTGGGACGTTTCCTGGATCCGGCCATTGAGATTCTGGGCGGCGAGAGCACTGACCGACAGGCCTTCGAGCGCGGGGTGAATGGCGTTCGCTACCTGAACCTCAGTGGCTGGGCGCCGGCCCTGATGTCCGGTGAGCTGCGCTTGCGCGGGCGTTTTTGTACTGTGCAGGGCGCTCCTCGGCTGTGGGCCTGGGGCACGCCGGATTATTCGGCGCAGCGGGTCATGGTTATCGCGCCTCATGCCGACGATGCCGAATTGGCTGCCTTCGGTCTTTACAGCCAGGCCGAGAAGCCGTGGATCGTGACCCTTACCGCCGGTGAAATCGAAGCCGAGCACTATCAACGCATGGGCCTGGATCCGGTCGAGGCCGCGCGGACCAAAGGGCGTTTGCGCGCCTGGGACAGCATAGCCGTGCCGCTTTGGGCCGGTGTGCCACAGGCACACTGCGTGCAGCTGGGTTACTTCTGCCTGCAACTGCCGGCGATGCGCGCTGCGCCTGATCAGCCGATCGCTTCGCGCGAGGCCGACCTGTCGGATACCCGCCTGTTCCGCCAATTCAACCCTTTCCCGTTGCCGGCGGATGCCGATGGCCTGCCGACCTGGCAAAACCTGCTCGCCGATCTGCGTCAGTTGCTGCTGACCGCGCGCCCTGAAGTGATCGTCTTGCCCCATCCGGCCCTGGATCCCCATCCGGACCACATCTGCGCGCAGCAAGCGGTGATCGAAGCCTTGCAAGGTCTGGAGTGGCAGCCGACCACCGTGCTCGGCTACGCCAACCATCTGCATGACAACGACCGCTGGCCCATGGGCGACGCGGGCGCCGGAATTGCCCTGCCGCCGCTGTTCGATGACACGCTGGAACTGTGGCCGTGCAGCCTGTCGCTGTCGCCGGCCCGGCAGCGCGACAAGGCCATGGCGCTGGGCATGATGCATGACCTGCAACCCGCCCCTCCGTTCAAGCGTCGTGTGCGGCGCTGGCTGCAACGGGTCTTGGCGGGGCGGGCGCGGTCGCCTTATGGTGAGAACGAGTTTTTCCGCAAGGCCGTACGACGGCATGAGTTGTTCTGGCGTTTGTGACGGCAGTTGTGAAAGGGAAGGTCATGAAAGTTTTGTTTCTGGTACAGAAAGAACAGCGCGCGATTCTGGATCGCCTGTACGAAGGCATTGCCGAGCACTGCGAGTGTGATACCCGCTGGCTGAGCAGTGCTGAGCAGCGCAACCTGCGCGGTTACTTCAAGCGTGAAGTCGACGTGAGCCGTTATGACCGCATCGTGTTCTTCCTGCGGTTCAAGCAGGAGATTCGCCAGGTCGGCTTTATCCGTACGATCCCGAACCTGGTGATCCTCGAACACGATGCCTACCAGAACTACATTCCCTGCAAGTACACGGGCAAGTTCAGTGCCCATTACCGTCGCTTGCCGTGGGTGCGGGTTATCAGTTCGGGGCATATGGTGACCGAGCGCCTGCGCGCCGAAGGCTTCGATGCGGTGTTCGTGCCCAAGGGCTACGATCAGGCGCTGTTGCAGGCCCAGGGATTGGAGCGCGACATTGAGCTGGCATTTGTCGGCAGCACCAACAGCGTGGCCTACAGTGGTCGCAAGGCATTGCTCGATGAGTTGGCCCGCGTTGAACCTTTGGTGGTTACGCGCACCAAATCCGGTGAGGAATATT
The DNA here is from genome assembly GCF_900100935.1 of Pseudomonas sp. NFACC25. Classification (NCBI taxonomy): domain Bacteria; kingdom Pseudomonadati; phylum Pseudomonadota; class Gammaproteobacteria; order Pseudomonadales; family Pseudomonadaceae; genus Pseudomonas; species Pseudomonas sp. NFACC25. The sequence continues at coordinate 60,129 of NZ_FMUC01000019.1, read as the reverse complement.
GCGCAACCCTCAACCGGATTCGTTTTTTCGTCAGTGCCGACGTGGGCATGGGCGAGTATATGATCAAGAACTTCGAAGCCATGGCCTGTGGTTGTGTGCTGCTGGCGTTTGACCAGGGCGCCGCGGAAAACCAGGCCCTTGGCTTCAAGGACATGGTCAATGTGGTGTTCTACAAAGACATTCCCCAGTTGCAGGAAAAACTCGCTGCATTGCGATCCAATCCTCAACTGGCGGCCGAGATTGCGCGCAACGGGCAGGACCTCGCGGTCAGCCAGTTCAGCTTTGCGCGCATCGGCCAGCGCATTGTCGAGGCGCTGAAGCCGCCGCTGCGGCCCCGGGCACCGTTGAGTTTGCTGGAAACGCTGCGCTTGAAACTAGGCGTTTGATATCTGCCAGGTGGCCGCGCTTGGTGGCCTTATGATATTATCGAGGCTTGAATGCAATTCTCCGCTCAAAGCGATATAACGCTCGTCGTGACCAGTTGTGGTCGCTTCGATTTGCTGAAGCGCACGCTCGCGAGCTTCGATCTGTTCAATACAGCGGCCATCCGCGAAGTCTTCATTACCGAAGACTCTGGCGATGACGCGGTACGCCTGGCGATTCCCGAGCATTGGCTCGGCCATTGCACGTTCCTGATCAACCGCCCGAAGCTGGGGCAATTGGCATCCATCGACTTGGCCTACGGGTCGGTCAAGACCCCGTACATATTCCATTGCGAAGATGACTGGGCGTTTTATCGACCCGGGTTTGTCGAGGATTCGAAGACCGTGCTGGAGCAGCGTCCCGATATTCTCCAAGTCTGGTTGCGCAATTACGTTTACGACTTGCAGGTGCACAGCCCCTATATTCATCTGGGGCCGCGCGAGGTGATTGGCGGGGTACCTTGTTATTCCTTGCTGTCCGATAAGCCTGAGTGGCAAGGGTTCTCGCTGAACCCGGGGCTGCGACGTATCAAGGAATACCGGTTATGTGCGCCCTATGCCGGGTTCGAGGGTGAGAAAGGGCTTTCCAGGCGTTACGCGCAGCTGAACCTGGGCGCCGTCACCCTGGAGGGCGATGCGGTCTTGCACACCGGTTTCGGTTTGCATGTGGCGACGGCGGAAGAGCGCTTGACCAAGGCGCGGCGCAAGCGGCGAGAGCGGGTCAAGCTGGTGCTCATGCTGATCCTGGGGGTCGGCATCGGTTGGTTGATCCGCCAGTAAATACGACGAGCCACACCAACGCCGCATAAGGTTTTTTCGATGAGTATTCTCAACATCATGTGGGCTGGTGGCTCTGCATTCGCTTCGGTGCAGAAGGTTCATCAGCAAATACTGGCCCAGGCCGACAGCGATGTACCGGTGCACACCTGGTTGCTTCAGGGCAGCGCCGCCGGCAGCGATGGCCTGGTAGAGCAGGCCGTCGAGTGGAACCTCTCATCCGCCAGGCTCAAGGGGCGGCACCTGTGGAAGTGGCTGATGCCGTGGATGCGTGCGCGCTTCCAGAAGGCCCTGCCTGAGGATGTGCAGGTTGTACTGCTGGATGGCATCGGTGTCGCGCGGGTGCTTTTACCGGTGCTCAAGCACCTGCCGCAGGTGCGGGCCGTGGTGATTTTTCATGGTGTCACGCGCTTGCGCAAAGCTGATCGCAAACTCTTCGAGCAACTCCCGGCGTCGCAACTGACGCTGGCGGCCGTGTCGCAAACCCTCGCCGGTTCCCTTGAGCGTTACCTGCAAAGGCCCGTGGCGGTGCTGCGCAGTGCCTTCGATCCTGCGGTGTTTCGTGCCGCCGCGCTTGCCCGTGAGCCGGCGCGATCCCGCCTGGGGCTGCCGTTGGATGGCTCGCCGGCAGTGGGGGCGGTAGGTCGACTGGTCGACGGCAAGGGGTTCGGCTGTTTGCTGGAGGCCTTTGCCAGTGCGACGGCCGATCGGCCGGATGCGCGCCTGGTGATCATCGGCGAGGGGCCGGCGAGGCCCAGGCTTGAGGCGCGTATCGAGGCGCTTGGCTTGCGCGACAAGGTGTACCTGCCGGGGCATATTCCTGAGGCGGCGACCCTTTATCGGGCGTTTGACTGGGTCGCCATTCCGTCGACGGAAGAGGGCCTGGGGTTGATCCTGCAAGAGGCGGTGATGGCCGGCGTGCCTGTACTGACCAGCGAACTGGCAGTGTTCCGCGAACAACTGGGTGATGCCGGCTGGTACGCGCCCGTAGACAGCGCCACGTCCTGGGGGCAACTCCTGGCACGCGCGTTCGTGAGTTCCGGCGTGCAGGTTGTCGAGGCTCAATCGCGGGCGTTGGCGCCGGAGCAGGCCTGGAACGATTTCACTGAAACCACCCGGCGGCTGTTCTCATGCCGCTAACAGTGCTTGCTCCAGTGCTTGCATTGGAAAGTGTTCGTTCAGCTTCTCGCGCGCAATATAGCGGGCGAAGTGTTGCAGGTTGCGCCTTGCCAGTTCCGGGTTCAGGGGCGCGCGCAGGAAGCGCATGTCGGCCACGTCGATCAGGCCCATTTCATTGTCCGGTGTCACGACAATATTGCCCAGGTGCAACGAACGGAAGTAGATGCCCGCGCCATGCAGGCGGCGAATAAGGGCCACCAGCGGGTCGAGGTTGGTGTGCCAGTCAAAGCCTTCACGGTTGGAAATCTGGCGCAGCGTTTCGCCCGGCAAGGGGCGGTAGAGTACGGCGGTCATGCCGGGCGCCGTCAGTTGAAAGAACGCGAGCACGGTCAGGGTCGGGATGCCCCGTTGTTGCAACTGCGCCACGTTGTCGATGAAACGCTTGGAGTACGGGCGGAACAGCGCGGACGACAGCAGGCGCTTGCGGCGAAACAGCTTGAGGATGTTCCCGTCGGTCAGCAGGTAGACTTTGGGCCCGTAGCTGTCCTGTTCCAGGATTCTGGCACCTTCAATCATCGCGGTTAAATCGGCTTGGGAAAGCCTTGAACATTGCATCGTCGGAAAGCCTTGTGGGAGTCGCGGGCACAGTGATCGGTAATAATGCCGAAAGTTTTGGGTTTTAACCATGCCGGGTTGGCGGGTTGAACGTATTCAGGAGCGGGTGATGCAAGCAAGTCGTTGGGCGCAGGTATGGATGATTTTCGGGTTACTTTGGTTTTTGCTGGCGATTGCTTTTGCCCCGACCAATAAGATTTATCAACAGGGTTTGACGCTGTTCCTGTGGTTGCCGGCGATGGTGTTTGCCTGGTCGGCCCGTGAGCGTCTCATGGAGGTCTGGCGCGAGCAGCGCTGGCTCTGCGTGATGGTCGGGTTGCTGGCAGCTTGGGGGGCGATCAGCCTGACGTGGACCAATGCCGAGGACCCTTCGCGCGAAGCCAAGCGTCTGCTGTACATCGGCGTGTTCCTGCTGTTTTTCCCGGTACTCGCCTGTGGTCGGACCGAGCAGGTGATCCGCGTGATGCAATGGGGTGGTTTCGGCCTGGCCCTGTCGTCGCTCCTGGCGATCATCAAATTCTATGGCTTTGAGCATAACGACTGGTATGCGCGTCTCGAAGGCCTGGGTCAGTTGAGCCATCCCATCCTGGGTGCCTATGTGATCGGCCTGGCCGCCGTGTGGTTGCTGCACTGGCTGCCGCGCGGTCGCTGGATGCAGGTGGCATGGGCAGTGTCCATCGCGTTGCTTGGGTTGTTCGTGGTGCTGAGTCAAAGCCGCGGCGCCGCACTGGCGTTGTTGCTGACTGTCGTGGCAATGCCGGCCTGGTGCCGTGACCGCCGTAGCACGGTGATTGCCATTGGTGCGGTCATCGCGGCGCTGGCGGTGTTCTTCGCCATGCAGTCCCTGGTGCTGGCACGGGGTGTGTCTTACCGCCCGCAGATCTTCATGGCCGCCGTGCAGATGATCAGCGAGCGCCCGTGGACCGGCCTGGGGCTGGGCGGGGACTACAAGGTATTTGCCGACAACCTCTTTTTCGATCACTCCCACAACCTGTTCACCCACGTGAGCATCGAGTTGGGCCTGCCCGGCCTGCTGCTGTGGTGCGGCCTGTGGTTCGGTGTGCTGTGGCAGGCCTGGAAGGCCCGCGACACGCTCTATGGCAAGGGCATCATCGGCATGTGGGTGTTTTCGTTCCTGGCCATGCAATTCGATGCCGCCAGCCTGACCGGCACGCCGCGGGCCGAGTGGTTTATCTCCTGGCTGCCGATTGCCCTGGCCAGTGTTTTGGTCTGGGCTCGGGCCAAACCCGACGCGTGTGATAAAGTTCGCGTCCTACCCAATCAGTGAGCTCGACACATGAGTGACGCACCGCCCAAAGCGGACCAGGAATCCAGCCTGAAAATCTATTTCCGGCTGCTGGGCTATGTGAAACCGTACCTCGGCATGTTCCTGCTGAGTATCGTGGGCTTCGTGATCTTCGCTTCGACCCAGCCAATGCTCGCCGGGATTCTCAAGTACTTCGTCGATGGCTTGAGCAACCCCGATGTGGTGTTCCTGCCCAAGATCCCGTTGTTCAAGGACCTGAAGTTGCTGATGGCCGTGCCGCTGCTGATCATCCTGATCGCCGCGTGGCAGGGGCTGGGGTCGTTCCTGGGCAACTACTACCTGGCCAAGGTTTCCCTGGGGCTGGTGCATGACCTGCGGGTCCAGTTGTTCAACAAGCTGCTGGTGTTGCCGAACCGCTATTTCGATACCCACAACTCCGGGCACCTGATTTCCCGTATCACCTTCAACGTGACCATGGTCACCGGTGCGGCCACCGATGCAATCAAGGTGGTGATCCGCGAAGGCCTGACGGTGGTGTTCCTGTTCGGCTACCTGCTGTGGATGAACTGGAAGCTGACCCTCGTGATGCTGGCGATCCTGCCGCTGATCGCGATCATGGTCGGCAGCACCAGCAAGAAATTCCGCAAGCAGAGCAAGAAGATCCAGGTGGCAATGGGCGATGTGACGCACGTCGCTTCGGAAACCATCCAGGGTTACCGGGTGGTGCGCAGCTTCGGTGGCGAAAGCTACGAGGAGCGTCGCTTTGCCGCCGCCAGCCAGGGCAATACCGACAAGCAACTGCGCATGAACAAGACCGGTGCGGTCTATACGCCGATGCTGCAACTGGTGATCTACACGGCCATGGCCGCGTTGATGTTCCTGGTGCTGCTGTTGCGCGGTGAAGCCACGGCGGGTGACCTGGTGGCCTACATTACTGCGGCGGGCCTGCTGCCCAAGCCTATTCGCCAGCTGTCGGAAGTCAGCTCGACGATCCAGAAAGGCGTGGCCGGTGCCGAGAGCATCTTCGAACAACTGGATGAAGAGCCCGAAGTCGACAGCGGCACTGTGGAGCGTGATCGCGTCAGCGGTCGCCTGGACGTGCGCAACCTGAGCTTCACCTACCCGGGTACGGAGCGTGAGGTGCTCAAGAACATCAGCTTCAGCGCAGCCCCTGGGCAGATGATCGCCCTGGTCGGCCGCTCGGGCAGCGGCAAGTCGACCCTGGCCAGCCTGATCCCGCGTTTCTACCATCACGAAACCGGGGAAATCCTGCTGGACGAGGTCGAGATCGAAGACTACCGCTTGCGTAACCTGCGTCGTCACGTGGCCCAGGTGACCCAGCATGTGACCTTGTTCAACGACACCGTGGCCAACAACATCGCCTATGGCGACCTCGCGGATGCACCTCGTGCCGACATCGAGAAAGCCGCCGCCGACGCCTACGCCATGGACTTCATCTCCGAGCTGCCAAAAGGCCTGGACACCGAAGTCGGTGAAAATGGCGTGCTGCTTTCCGGTGGTCAACGTCAGCGCCTGGCGATCGCCCGGGCCCTGCTGAAAAATGCCCCGCTGCTGATCCTCGATGAGGCCACTTCGGCCCTGGATACCGAGTCCGAGCGGCATATCCAGGCTGCACTGGACAAGGTCATGAAAGGTCGCACCACCCTGGTGATTGCGCACCGGTTGTCCACCATCGAGAAAGCCGACCTGATTCTGGTGATGGACCACGGCGAAATTGTCGAGCGCGGGACACATCTCGAACTGCTGGCCATGGGTGGTTATTACTCGCGCCTGCACGCCATGGGGCTGGACGAGCCGGCGACGGCAAACATCACCTGACCAGCCGGGGCGCGCAATGCGCCCCGGTGTTTGTATCGGGCCCGTTACAGGGCTTGACCAAAGCCAAATAATCCAGCGCTTGTCGTTTGTTATGTTGGCCTTCTCGATTCGAATGACGAACGAGAGGGCTAACCTTCTTGCGTGGGTATTGGAATGCTGCAACGTCTACTGTGGAAGCTGCTTCCCAAGCACCAGAGGGTGTTTCTGCTGGGGCGTTTGTCGGTGGTGGATCGCCAGGCGGTGAACAAATCCCTGTCTGGGGTAGCAACGCTTAACCCGGCTTTCGAACGACACCAGTGCGTGTTTATCCATGTGCCCAAATGCGCCGGTAGCAGCCTGTGCTCGGCACTTCTCGAGGGGCGCTGGCCGGGGCATCTGCCGTATTACTGGTATGAGCAGCAATTTCCCCAGCACTGCGAGCGCAGCTTCAAATTTGCCTTCGTACGCGACCCGCTGGAGCGTGCCTACTCGGCCTACACCTATTTGCGCGGCAACGCCATGGGCCCTCGCGACCTGCAAGCCCAGGCGCTGGTTTCCAGCTACCGTGACTTCGACCATTTCGTTGCCGGCTGGCTGCACCCGGATAACCTGCGACGCCAATTGCACTTCGCTCCCCAGACCGACTTCCTGGTCGACCATATGGGCCAGATGGCCATGGACTTTCTCGGGCGCCAGGAGTCTTTGCAGGAGGACTTCCTGCACCTGTGCGAACGCCTCGGGGTGGACTCATCCCTGCCGCATCTGAATGTTTCACTGGGGCGTCGCCACGAGGCGGTCAGGGACTTTTGCTCCTTGCGTACGCGCCGATTGGTCAGGCGTGCCTATCAACGTGACTACGAGGTGTTGGGTTATGAATAGCCAGTTGCTGACCGGCGGTTGCGCTGCCATCCGTCCCTTTTCCCTATCGCTGTCCGTGGCCGCACGGGCGGCGCTCAAGCATCAGCAGCCCTGCTGCGTATGGCTGACGGGGCTGTCCGGGTCCGGCAAGTCGACCCTGGCCAATGCCCTGGAGGTGCAACTCAACGAGCAGGGACGGCACACCTTCGTGCTCGATGGCGATAACTTGCGCGCGGGGCTGTGCAATGACCTGGGCATGAGCGATGCGGCGCGCAAGGAAAATATCCGGCGTATCGGCGAAGTGGCGCGCCTGATGGTGGACGCCGGCTTGATTGTCATTGTGTCGGCGATCTCGCCGTTCAGCGTCGATCGCGCGAGCGCCAGGGCGCTGTTCGGGCCGGAGCAGTTCTTTGAGATTTATGTCAGCACGCCCTTTGACGTATGTGCCCGGCGCGATCCCAAGGGCTTGTACCGCGCCGCACTGGAGGGGCGCATCAAGGCCTTCACCGGGTTGGACAGCCCCTATGAGGCACCGCTTGCGGCCGACTGCGAAATCAATACCGATGAGGTCGAGCTGGCCGAAGCCGTGGAGCACATCCTGGCGACACTGTTTAAAAAGTGATCAGTTTCAGTGCCTGATGCATCGCGGATAAAGCTCTCGAACTAGGCGGCGCTCACCCTGTGCTAATATCGCGCCCCTGTTCATTTTGTATGTGGGTTGCTCCATGAAGTTGTCCATGCCGCGATTCGATCAAGCCCCTGTCTTGGTGGTCGGCGATGTCATGCTCGACCGTTACTGGCATGGCGGTACCTCACGGATTTCCCCTGAGGCGCCGGTACCGGTAGTCAAGGTCGAGCAAATCGAAGACCGTCCAGGTGGCGCTGCCAACGTTGCCCTCAATATTGCCGCCCTCGGCGCCCCGGCCTCCCTGGTCGGTGTGACCGGCGACGACGAAGCCGCCGACAGCCTGGCCAACAGCCTGCGCGGCGCCGGCGTGCGCGCGCTGTTCCAGCGCATTGCCCATCAGCCGACCATCGTCAAGCTGAGGGTGATGAGCCGTCACCAGCAATTGCTGCGTATCGATTTTGAAGAACCCTTCGCCACCGACGCCCTGGCCCTCAGCGGCCAGGTCGACGCGTTGCTTGAAGGTATCAAGGTGCTGGTGTTGTCCGACTACGGCAAAGGCGCCCTGAAGAACCACCAGGAACTGATCCAGGCCGCCAAGGCGCGGAACATTCCGGTACTGGCCGATCCCAAGGGCAAGGACTTCTCGATTTATCGAGGTGCCAGCCTGATCACACCGAACCTCAGCGAGTTCGAAGCCATCGTCGGCGGTTGCGCCGATGAGCACGACCTGGTGAGCAAAGGCGCGGCACTCATGGCCGACCTTGACCTCGGCGCCTTGCTGGTGACCCGTGGCGAGCACGGCATGACCCTGCTGCGTCCCGGTCACCCGGCGATGCACCTGCCGGCGCGTGCCCGTGAAGTGTTTGACGTCACCGGTGCCGGTGACACCGTGATTTCCACCCTGGCGGCCTCCATTGCGGCCGGCGAAGAGTTGCCCCACGCCGTGGCCCTGGCCAACCTGGCGGCGGGTATTGTGGTCGGCAAGCTGGGGACGGCCGCGATCAGCGCGCCTGAACTGCGCCGGGCGATCCAGCGCTCCGAAGGTTCGGAACGTGGTGTGCTGAGCATCGAGCAATTGCTGCTGGCGATTGACGATGCCCGTGCCCACAACGAAAGCATTGTATTCACCAATGGCTGTTTCGACATCCTCCACGCCGGCCATGTGACCTACCTGGAGCAGGCTCGCGCCCAAGGTGATCGGCTGATCGTCGCGGTCAACGATGACGCGTCGGTCAGCCGCCTGAAAGGCCCTGGCCGTCCGATCAACAGCGTCGACCGACGCATGGCGGTATTGGCCGGGTTGGGCGCGGTGGATTGGGTGATCAGCTTCCCTGAAGCCACCCCGGAAAACCTGCTGGCCCAGGTCAAGCCGGACGTGCTGGTCAAGGGCGGCGACTACTCCGTCGACCAGGTGGTCGGTGCCGACATCGTCAGCGCCTACGGCGGCAAGGTCAAAGTGCTGGGCCTGGTTGAGAACAGCTCGACCACCGCCATTGTCGAGAAGATCCGCAGCAATGAGTAAGGCTGATCCGTTGGTCCTGATCACCGGTGGCGCGGGCTTCATTGGCTCGCACCTGGTCGACGCGCTGCTTGCCAAGAGCTACGCAGTGCGAGTGCTGGATAACCTGTCCACGGGCAAACGCAGCAACCTGCCGCTGGACAACCCGCGCGTCGAGCTGCTCGAGGGGGATGTCGCCGATGCCGGAATGGTGGCGCGTGCCGCTGTCGGTGCGACGGCGGTGGTGCACCTGGCGGCGGTCGCTTCCGTGCAGGCTTCGGTGGATGACCCGGTCAGCACGCACCAGAGCAATTTCGTCGGTACCTTGAATGTCTGCGAAGCCATGCGCAAAGCCGGTGTGAAGCGGGTGGTATTCGCTTCCAGCGCGGCGGTGTATGGCAACAACGGCGAAGGTGCTTCCATTGACGAAGAGACCGCCAAGGCGCCGTTGACGCCCTATGCCTCGGACAAGTTGGCCGGCGAGCATTACTTCGACTTCTACCGGCGCCAGCATGGCCTGGAACCGGTGATTTTCCGCTTCTTCAATATCTTCGGCCCGCGCCAGGATCCTTCATCGCCGTACTCCGGCGTGATCAGCATCTTCAGCGAACGGGCTCAGCAAGGCCTGCCGATTGCTGTGTTCGGCGATGGCGAGCAGACCCGCGACTTCATGTACGTGGAAGACCTGGTGGACGTGCTGGTGCAGGCCATCGAAGCCCCGGACGCGCCGTTGGGGGCGATCAACGTCGGCTGGAACCGCACGACTACCCTCAAGCAGGTGCTGCAGGCGCTGGAAGAGGCCGTTGGTACGTTGCCTGCCGTGACTTACGGCCCGGCACGCTCGGGAGACATTCGGCATTCGCGGGCAAATAACCAGCGTTTGCTGGCCAGCTTCAAGCTGCCTGAGCCGACCCCGTTGACGGTTGGCCTGGCGCGGTTGCTCAGAGGCTGACTGTTCACCTGTAGGAGCGAGCTTGCTCGCGAAGCTCGTCAACGATAACGCGGGTATCCTGATTAAAAGCGGCGCCCTTGCGTTTTTCGCGAGCAAGCTCGCTCCTACAGTTATCGAAGCCAGCCCTCATCGGCTGGTTTTTTTCTTTGGCACGATCTTGCGCAGCATCTGGCGCGCCTTGCCGGTCAGGCGCTTCAATTTCGATTCTTTCTCAGGCTCCGCCAGGCCTTGCTGCCGCAGCCAATCCTTCCAGCGAATGCGTTCGTCGCGCACCAGCCAGCCTTCCTGCTGGGCGAAGCTTTCCGCCAGGTACAGACCGCGGGTGCTGGCGGGGTAGAGCTGGTCTTTCTTGACAGTGTAGAGCTCGGCGAGCGGTTGGCCGTCTTTCAATGGCATCAGGTACAGGTCCGGGCGCTGGCGGTCCAGGCGTGCCACCAGTTGGTCGCCTTCAAGCCGCTCATCCACATGGAACAGGCTCAGGGATTTGGCTTCCTTCGGCACTTCCAGGCGCAAGTCATAAATCAGTTGCAGCGACGCGGTCGGCACATGCACATAGGCCCGCGGGCGCTCGATCAGTTGGGTGGTTGCGCAACGTACCGGGCGTGCGGCCCCTGACAAAGGGCTCAGGCGAAACGGCAAGGCTTCGCGGTAATGCAGCGCGGCGGAGTAGGGGGCCGGCAACCAGGTGTCGTTGAAGCGCCCGCCGAGCCAGCCTTCCGGGGTCTCCAGCAGGCACTCCTCGGCAATCTCCTGGATGGCGGTGTGCAGCGGCAGGTTCAGTTCATGGGCGGGCACGTAGCCGGAGATCAGCTTGAGCACCACATCGCCACGGTCCTGGCGACGCTGGCGCACCAACACCCAGTAATCCTTGTTTTGCCAGTGCAGTGTCAGGCGCACCGATACGCCGAGGTTGGCCAGTTCCAGGGCGAAGCGTTCGGCATCCGGCACCTCTACCGGCTTGCGCCGTTGCAGGGTCTGGGCGAAGTTGAGCGGCATACCCACGCTCTGGTAGCTCAGGCCTTCGGGGGTGGCTTCGACGTGCAGGGGCAGTGTCTTGAAGTTGCTGGGGTTTTTTCTTATGAGCGTTCGCGGCATGTCGGCTCCTTCTTGCGACGGGGTCGGCCGCGTCGGCGGCATCAGAGTTGACGAATGACCTTGGCAGCGGTCGCCACGTTATGGGCCAGGTGCAGCGGATTGATGGTCCCGACAATAGCACTGGCGACGCCCGTTTGCGCAAACAACAGCATGAAACTGGCGTGTATTGGATCCATTCCCGGTTCCAGGCAGACGTGGCCGCTGGCCAGCGCCTTTTTGACCAGGATGCCCTTGCCATGGGCCGCCGCATGCTCAATGACGGCTTTTTCCGCCTGTTCGTTCAGATTGTAGGTGACCATCGCGCAATCACCTTGTTCCAGAGCCCTCACGCCACCTTCGACGGTTTTGCCGGAGAAGCCGAAACCGCGAATCTTGCCCTCTTGTTTCAACTGCGCGAGGGTCGGGTACACCTCACAGTCGTTGAGGATGTGCAGGTCGTTGCCATCGGAGTGCACCAGCACCAGATCGATAAAATCCGTTTCAAGTCGTTTCAAGCTGCGCTCGATCGACATCCGTGTATGGGCAGCGCTGAAATCATGGCGGGACAGGCCTGCTTCGAACTCCTCGCCGACCTTGCTGACAATCACCCAGTCCTGGCGCTGGCCGCGCAGCAGTGGCCCCAGGCGTTCTTCGCTGCGCCCGTAGGCGGGTGCGGTATCGATCAGGTTGATGCCCAGCTGGCGGGCCTGGCGCAGCAACATCCGTGCTTCGTCGTCATCGGGAATGGTGAAACCGCTGGGGTACTTCACACCCTGGTCGCGGCCCAGCTTGACGGTGCCGAGGCCGAGCGGCGACACCAGCAGGCCGGTGCTGCCCAAGGGGCGGTGCAGGTCGTGCAGGGTCGGCAGGCTCATGGCAACAGTTGCTCCCAGGCCGGTACGCCGATGGCGGGTTTTGGCAGGTCGGGCAAAGGCTCCGATGCGGTTGGGCGGATGCCGTCGCGTTCGAGGCTGTTGATCACGCGATCGGCGAAATCCGGCGCCAGCGCCAGCTTGGTCGGCCAGCCCACCAGCAGGCGGCCCTCTTCGGCGACGAAGGCGTTGTCAGGCCGGCTCAGGCCCGATTGCAGGGGTTCTGCGCGGTCGACCCGCAGCGTCGCCCAGCGGGTCTGGCTCATATCGATCCAGGGCAGCAGGTGCGCCAGCTCTTTCCGGGCGGTGGCGATCTGTTCTTCGGGTGTGCGTGCCACGCCGTCGGCCTCGGCAATGTCGCCGCCCAGGTACCACACCCAATTGCCATCGGCAGCCGGGTGCGTGGTGACAGTGATGCGCGGCTTGGTACCGCCGCCCAGGCAGTGGGCGTACAGCGGCTTCAGGCCTGGGCCCTTGGCGATGATCATATGCAACGGGCGTTTCTGCATGGCCGGCTGGCTCAGGCCCAGGGCGGCGAGCAGTTCGGCGGTACCGCCGCCGGCGCTCAGGACGATGCGCTGGGCGCGGATTTCGCGGCCATCGACTTTCAGGCCCACCAGGGTGTCGCCTTCGCGCAGTGGTTCGATGCGCTGCCCGGCGAGCAAGCCGTCACCGGCCAGTTGCGCCAGGCGTTCGATCACGCTGGGTACGTCCACCACCAGTTCGGCCAGGCGATAGACCTTGCCCTTGAAGCCACGGTCTTGCAGGGCCGGCGGCAGGTCGTCGCCCTTGACCTGATCGACACGGCCGCGCACGGCCTTGCTGGCAAAAAAGCTGGTGAGGTTGCCGGCGATCGTGCCAGGGGACCACAGGTAATGGGCTTGCGAGAGCACGCGCACGCCGGACAGGTCCAGCTCGCCGTCACCGGCCAGGGCTTCACGCCAGCGGCGCGGCATATCGGCAATGGCTTCGGAGGCGCCGGTGAGGGCGCCGTGCAGGGCATATTTGGCACCGCCGTGGATAATCCCCTGGGATTTCACGCTTTGCCCGCCACCTAATGTGGCGTTTTCCACCAGCACCGTGGAAAACCCCTGGCGGCGTAGGCGCGCATTCAGCCAGAGGCCGGCAACTCCGGCGCCGACAATCAGGACGTCGGTGGAAATAACGGATGGCATGGGCGACCTCATTTCAAAACAAGGCCGCAAGTATACATCCCGCACCATGCACACCGCAGGCGCTGTCGCGCTTTAGCGAGGCGGCGAGTCCTGGATTCAATGGAGGCTCAAGTGAACACTCAATGCCCGGCGGTTTTCGAAAACAGCTGGATGACCACCACGCCCAGCACAATCAGGCCCATCCCCAGCATCGCCGGCACATCGAGCTTCTGCCCATAGATAAACAGCGCGGCAATGCTGACCATCACGATGCCCATCCCGGCCCATACCGCATAGGCCACGCCGACGGGCACGGTACGCACCACCAGGGTCAGCATCCAGAACGCCACGCCATAGCCGACGATCACCAGCAACAGCGGGATGGGAGTACTCCAGCCCTTGATGGCTTTCATGGAAACGGTAGCGATCACTTCCGAGCAGATGGCAATAGCCAGGTAGCAGTAGGCGGCGTTCATGGGTGAGTCCTCGGTGTAAAGCAATCTGATAAGGCCGGCATTCTAGAGTTTTATCAGATGGGGTAAAGTCATTACCTATCCGAAATTAAGATGGGTTGTGGCATGAGCATGCAATGGAACCTGGAGCAGATGCGTTTGTTTGTCAGCGTCGCCGAGCAGCGTTCGTTTTCAGCGGTGGCGCGCGGGCAGCGCAAGGCGCAATCGGCAGTCAGCAACGCAATTGCGATGCTGGAGACGGACCTTGGCGTGAGCCTGTTCGACCGTAGCAGCGGCCGCCAGCCCAGCCTGACCGAAGCCGGCAGTGTGTTGCTGGAGGAGGCCCGCGAAGTGCTGCGCCAATGTGAGCGCCTCAATGGCCGGGCACTGTCACTGACCCGCGGTGAAGAAGCCTGCCTGCGCCTGGCCCAGGATGAAGCCATGTTGTTCCAGCCGGTACTCGACAGCCTTGAGGCGCTGGCGGGGCAGTACCCGCTGCTGGAAGTACAACTGTCCAGCGCCGCCCAGGGCGATGTGGCGCGCAAGTTGGTGGAGCGCCAGGCCGACCTGGGCCTGCTGTTCTATCACGACCAGATCCCCGAAGCCCTGGAGCGGCGGGTGGTGGGCAGTGTGGAGATGGTCACGGTGTGCGGGGTGAACCACCCGCTGGCCAAGGAGTCGTACGTGACCTGCCAGCACCTGGCCCAGTTTCGCCAGTTGTTGATGTCGACCCAGACCAGTGTCTACCCCGGCAGCGAAGCGGCCAGCCCGCTGGTGTGGCGTGCCGACAGTTTCTACGTATTGGCCGAATGGCTGATGAGCGGCCTGGGCTGGGCGTGGCTGCCACGGCATATCGTGCAGTACCCGACCTATCAGCAGCAGATGGTGGAATTGGACAGCGAATGGACGCCACCGGCCCTGGTGGTGGAGCTGGTCTGGCGGCGCGACGAGCACCTGGGCCCCGCCGCGCGCTTTCTCGCCAAACGTTTTGCCGAGTGCTTGCAGGCGATCGACTGAAAAAGCCGATAAACTCCGCCGCCATGAATAGAACTCTCTACAGCTGTCTGTTTTACCTGGCGCTGCCGTTGGTGGCCTTACGTCTCTGGTTGCGTGCACGCAAGGCGCCGGCCTATGCCCGGCGCGTCGGCGAGCGGTTTTCCTATGGCTTGCCGGTGATGCAACCGGGCGGGATCTGGGTGCATGCGGTGTCGGTGGGCGAGAGCATTGCCGCGGCGCCGATGATCCGCGGTTTGTTGGCGCGTTATCCACAGCTGCCGGTCACCGTCACCTGCATGACGCCCACCGGTTCCGAGCGCATCCAGGCGTTGTTCGCCAACGAGCCGCGCATCCAGCATTGCTACCTGCCTTACGATTTGCCCTGTGCAGCCAAGCGTTTTCTCGATCGTGTACAGCCCAGGCTGGCGGTGATCATGGAGACGGAGTTGTGGCCCAACCATATCCACGCCTGTGCCCGGCGCGGTATTCCGGTGGCTTTGGCCAATGCGCGGCTGTCGGCGCGCTCGGCCAAGGGCTATGCGCGTTTTGCCAGGCTGACGGCGCCGATGTTATCGGAAATGAGCCTGTTCGCGGTACAGACCGAGACCGAGGCCCAGCGCTTCCTGAGCCTGGGCGCACGCGCGGAAACCGTCGAAGTCACCGGTTCGATCAAGTTCGACCTGACCATCGACCCCGAGCTGCCGCTGCGCGCCGCCGCCCTGCGCGAGCAATGGGGCGCCGCCGAGCGCCCGGTGTGGATCGCTGCCAGCACCCACGAAGGCGAAGATGACGTGGTGCTGGCGGCCCACCGGCAACTGCTCGAGAGCTATCCCAACGCGCTGCTGATCCTGGTGCCGCGTCATCAGGAGCGCTTCGGCCCGATGTTCGAGTTGTGTGCGCAACAAGGGTTTGCCACGGTGCGTCGCTCCAGCGGCGAGCCGGTGACCGCGCAAACCTCGGTACTGCTCGGCGATACCATGGGCGAGCTGTTGTTTCTCTATGCCCTGGCCGACAGCGCCTTTGTCGGCGGCAGCCTGGTCGCGACCGGCGGGCACAACCCGCTGGAACCGGCGGCGCTGGCCAAGCCGGTGATCATGGGGCCCCATGTGTTCAACTTCCTCGAAATCAGCGCGATGATGCGCGAAGCGGGGGCGTTGCGAGAGGTGGAGGACGCAGAAGGGCTGGCCGAGGCCGTACGCCAGCTGTTCGAACTGCCGCAGGATGCACGCCGGATGGCACAGGCGGGGCTCAAGGTGATGCAGGCTAACCAGGGGGCGCTTAAGCGCTTGCTGGATGGTTTGGATCGACTGATAGCTCACTGACTTAACACCGTTACCAATATGGGAGGGAACAAGCCCGCTCCCACATTGGTTTCGCGGTGCGCTCAGTAGCCCGGGCGAGCCTTGAGCTGCTCGGCGGCCGCCTTGGCCAGGTCCGGTGGCAGGAAGTCACGATCCGGGTTGTAGTCGGCCTTGAGGTAGCGCGTCAGGTCCTGCAGGTCCCCTGGGTTCAAGGTGCCCGCCGCCTGTTTCAGGCGCAGGTTGTCGAGGATGTAGTCATAGCGGCTGTTGTTGTAGTTGCGCACCGACGCGTAGAGCTGGCGCTGTGAGTCCAGCACATCGACTATATTGCGCGTACCCACCTGGTAACCGATTTCCGTGGCTTCCACGGCGCTCTGGTTGGAGATGATCGACTGGCGGCGCGCCTGGACCTGTTCCACATCGGTGTTCACCGCACGGTGCAGGTTGCGCGTGTTTTCCACCACCTGGCGACGCAGGCCTTCGCGTTGCTGCTCGGTCTGGCCCAGGCGCGAATACGACTCCCGCACCTGCGAGCTGGTCAGGCCGCCGCTGTAGATCGGGATGTTCAGGCGCAGGCCGATGGTGCGCTGCTCCACATCGCCACGGTAGGGCGTGCCAAAGGCATTCGGGTTGCTGAAGCCAAGGGCGTCGTTGTCACCTTTTTCATACTGTGCGACGGCGTCCAGGGTCGGTGCGTGGCCGGCCTTGCGCTGCTTGAGGGTTTCTTCGGCGGCCGTGACGGCGTAGTTGCTGGCCAGCAGGTTCAGGTTCTGGCGACCGGCGGTCTCGACCCAGGCCTTGGCGTCGTTGGGCAGCGGCGGCAACACCGGTAGCGTGTGGACAATGCCCTGGATCGAGTTGTACTGGCGGTTGGTCAGGGTAATCAGCGCTTCAAAGGCATCGTCCACCTGGCGCTGGGCCAGGATCCGGTTGGCCCGTGCAGTGTCATAGCTGGCCTGGGATTGCAGCACATCGGTCTTGTCCGACAGGCCCACGTCGAAGCGCTCGTTGGATTGATCCAGCTGGCGCTTGAAGGCATTTTCCTCGGCCTTGGTCGAGGCCAGGTTGTCCTGGGCGCGCAGCACGGCGAAGTAGCTCTCGGCGCTTTGCAGGATCAGGTTCTGTTCGGTGGCCGAGAGTTGCAGCGCCGCCTGTTCGTTGGTGGCTTCGGCGGCTTGCAGTTGGAACCAGCGATCGGCGCGGAACAGCGGCTGGCTCAGGGTTGCGCGCCAGGAGTGGGCATCGCGGTTGGCGGTGGCGGCGGGTGTGTCGATCTGGGTGCGCACGTTATTGATGTCGGCACCGCCCGACAGGTTCGGCAGCAACCCCGCGCGGGCCTGGGGCACGACTTCTTTCTGCGCGCCGTATTGGGCGCGGGCGGCGGCCAGGTCGGCGTTGTTGTCCACTGCTTCCTGATAGACGCTGACCAGGTCAGTTTTGGCGGACAAGGGCGCTTCAGCTGCCCAGACCATTCCGTTGGTCGCACAAGACACGGCGAGAGCCAGTGAGAGTTTGCGCAGCATGAGGCGATCCCTAGTGTGAATATTACGGCGATAATTTAGCGCCCAAGGCTAAGACGGGCCATTCCTGGCGTCAAGCATAGTGGCGGCAATCGAGTGTAGTGGCGCTGACTCGGCGCAACAATCCCGCAATCACGCCATTCATCACGCTGAATGCACCGCTATTGGCAATTTGCCCACGGCATGGTCTAGACTGGCCAAGTTCTTGTCGGGGTGCCTTGTTGGAAGGCTGAGATCGGTAAATACCGGATCCCGTTGAACCTGATCAGGTTAACGCCTGCGTAGGGAACAAGATTTCTCGTCCCCCGGCGAGTCCTCTTGTGCTTCGTCCGGGATGTTGTTCGACCTTCGAACAACCCTCGTGCACCAAGCACAGCACTGGTTTCAGTGCATCCGTCCGTCACAGGTTCGCTCCGACAAAAAATCCACCGCCTGGATAGTTGGAGAGCCCGTGATGAGCACAGAAATAAAAAGTACAAAACTGAAAAACACCGTGCACTTGAGTGAATCGGCCAAGGTCGACTCCGGCTCTGTGCAGCCGTTTACCCGCTCGCAAAAAATCTACGTGCAGGGCACTCGCCCGGACATTCGCGTACCCATGCGTGAAATCAGCCTGGACGTGACCCCCACCGACTTCGGCGGCGAAATCAATGCGCCCGTGGTGGTCTACGACACCTCCGGCCCGTACACCGACCCGAATGTGATCATCGACGTGCGCAAAGGCCTGGGCGATGTGCGCTCGCCGTGGATCGAAGCGCGTGGCGACACCGAGCGCCTGTCGGGCTTGAGTTCGCACTTTGGCCAACAGCGCCTGAGCGATGCGGAGCTGACTGCGCTGCGTTTCGCCCACGTGAAAAACCCGCGCCGCGCCAAGGCCGGGGCCAACGTCACCCAGATGCACTACGCGCGCAAAGGCATCATCACCGCCGAGATGGAATACGTCGCCATCCGCGAAAACATGAAGCTGGAAGAAGCCCGCGCCAGTGGCCTGCTCGACCAGCAACACGCCGGCCACAGCTTCGGCGCCAGCGTGCCGAAAATCATCACCCCTGAATTCGTGCGTGAAGAAATCGCCCGTGGCCGCGCGATCATCCCGGCCAACATCAACCACACCGAACTGGAACCGATGATCATCGGCCGTAACTTCCTGGTGAAGATCAACGGCAACATCGGCAACAGCGCCTTGGGTTCGTCCATCGAAGAAGAAGTGGCGAAACTCACCTGGGGCATTCGCTGGGGCTCGGACACCGTGATGGACCTGTCCACCGGCAAGCACATCCACGAAACCCGTGAGTGGATCATCCGCAACTCGCCGGTGCCGATCGGTACCGTGCCGATCTACCAGGCCCTGGAAAAAGTCGGCGGCGCGGCCGAAGACCTGACCTGGGAGCTGTTCCGCGACACCCTGATCGAACAGGCCGAGCAGGGCGTCGATTACTTCACCATCCACGCCGGCGTGCTGCTGCGCTACGTGCCGCTGACCGCCAAGCGCGTCACCGGCATCGTGTCCCGTGGCGGTTCGATCATGGCCAAGTGGTGCCTGGCGCACCACAAAGAGAACTTCACCTACACGCATTTCGACGAAATCTGCGAAATCATGAAGGCCTATGATGTCAGCTTCTCCCTCGGCGACGGCCTGCGCCCGGGCTCGATTGCCGACGCCAACGACGCCGCGCAGTTCGGCGAACTGGAAACCCTTGGCGAGCTGACCAAGATCGCCTGGAAGCACGACGTGCAAACCATGATCGAAGGCCCTGGCCACGTGCCGATGCAGTTGATCAAGGAGAACATGGACAAGCAGCTCGAATGCTGCGACGAAGCGCCGTTCTACACCCTTGGCCCACTGACCACCGACATCGCGCCGGGCTATGACCACATTACCTCCGGCATCGGTGCGGCGATGATCGGCTGGTTCGGTTGCGCCATGCTCTGCTACGTCACGCCCAAGGAGCACCTGGGTCTGCCGAACAAGGATGACGTGAAGACCGGGATCATCACCTACAAGATCGCCGCCCATGCGGCGGACTTGGCCAAGGGGCATCCGGGCGCGCAGATCCGCGATAACGCCTTGAGCAAGGCGCGCTTCGAGTTCCGCTGGGAAGACCAGTTCAACCTCGGCCTGGACCCGGACACCGCGCGTTCGTACCACGACGAAACCCTGCCGAAGGACTCGGCCAAGGTCGCGCACTTCTGCTCCATGTGCGGGCCGAAGTTCTGCTCGATGAAAATCACCCAGGAAGTGCGCGAGTACGCGGCCAACCAGCGCATTGACGCGGTGGATGTGGACGTGGCCAAGGGCCTGGCGGAGCAGGCGGAGCGGTTCAAGCAGGAAGGCAGTCAGTTGTACAAGAAGGTCTGACCCAGAGACGGCGGTGCCTGTACCGCCGTTATCGGGGGCAAGCCCCCTCCCACATTTTGAATGGCGAACACATTCAAGTGTGGGGGGGCTTGTCGAGTCGTCGCACCGCCCCGATTGCAATCTTTCAAACAAAAAATGCCCCTCAGAGATAACACCCTTGAGCATTCAACCCAGCACCTACTCCCCCGACATCGCGGTGCCTGCTGACAAACGCGTCTTCGGCGCCCGCGACCTGTTCTCCCTGTGGTTCTCCCTCGGCATCGGCCTGATGGTCCTGCAAACCGGCGCCTTGCTCGCGCCGGGCCTGGGCTTGTCCGGTTCCTTGCTGGCGATTTTCCTCGGCACCCTGGTCGGCGTACTGTTGCTGGCCGCCGTCGGTGTAATCGGCAGCGACACCGGCCTGTCCGCCATGGCCGCGCTCAAGCTCAGCCTCGGGGGCAAAGGCGCGAGCCTGCCGGCGTTGCTGAACCTGCTGCAACTGATCGGCTGGGGCTCGTTCGAGATCATTGTGATGCGCGATGCCGCCAGCCTGTTGGGCGTACGCGCGTTCAGCGACGGAAGCCTGTTGGCCAGTCCGTTGCTGTGGACACTGTTCTTCGGTGGTTTGGCGACCTTGCTGGCGGTCAGCGGGCCATTGACCTTCGTACGGCAGATCCTGCGCAAATGGGGGATCTGGCTGCTGCTGGCGGCCTGCCTGTGGCTGACCTGGAACCTGTTCGCCAAGGCTGACCTCGGCGCACTCCGGGCCCAGGCCGGTGACGGTTCGATGCCCTTTGCGGCGGGCTTTGATATCGCCATCGCCATGCCGCTGTCGTGGTTGCCGCTGATTGCCGATTACTCCCGCTTCGGCAAGCGCGCCAAAAACGTGTTTGGCGGTACGGCGCTGGGCTTCTTTATCGGTAATTTCTGGCTGATGAGCCTGGGCGTGGCCTACACCCTGGCGTTTGCGCCCAGCGGTGAAGTGAATGCGCTGCTGCTGGCGCTGGCCGGGGCCGGCCTGGGGATTCCGCTGCTGCTGATCCTGTTGGACGAGTCGGAAAACGCCTTTGCCGATATTCACTCGGCGGCGGTGTCCAGTGGGATGCTGTTGCGTGTGAAGGTCGAGCACCTTGCCCTGGCCATTGGTGTGATCTGCACCCTGATTGCCTGTTTTGCCCCGTTGGCGCAATACCAGAACTTCCTGTTGCTGATCGGATCTGTGTTTGCGCCGTTGTTCGGCGTGGTGCTGGTGGATCATTTCATCCTGCGCCGTCGTGGTCATCATGGCACGCTCGCCGGCCTGCGTTGGCCGGCTCTGTTGGCCTGGCTGGGTGGCATCGGCACGTATCACCTGTTGGCCAACCTGTACCCGGACATCGGCGCAACCCTGCCGGCGCTGGTGCTGGCAGGGTTGTTGCAGTTCATCCTGGGACGGGCCTTCAGCGGCGCGCGGGCACCAGCTCAGGCTTGAGGATGCCTTCCAGGCGCGAGTAGGGGATCTGCAACTCGACATGGCCCAGGGCGTACGGCGCGATGGTGCTGGTGGGGTACTTGAGGATCACGCCCCCGTAGGTCAGCGCCACGTTCGGGGTTTTCTGGAACGGGTAGGTTTTCACGAACTCCGGTTCCAGGCTCAGGCGGGTGCTGATCAGCCAGCTGTTATGCGCCACCTGGGCGGCTTTCCAGAACGCGTCTTCCTTGCCTGGCAGCAGCATATCGCTCAGCCACAGGGCTTTTTGCTGCTGGCGCGAATAGTTGATGAACGCGCGGCCAGGCTCGCCGTGGGTGGCGCCCTGATCCAGGTAGCTGGACAGCTCGATGATTACCAAACCGTCATGCTGCTCCCGTACCTTGGCCTGCAAGTACATGCTGTTGCGTGGGGCGGCGGTGCCGAGGAATTGCTCGCGATAGGACTCCAGGCTCGACGGCAGCGGGTCGCCCGCGTTGGTGCGGGTCATTTCCAGCAGGCGTTGTTCGATCAGGGCATCCAGCTTGGGTTCCTTGGCAAAGTGCACGGTGTCGATATTCACCAGCGGGCAATCGCTGGCGGCGCAGCCCGGCTTGCTCTGCTCGCTGGCGTCGCGGGTGGCTTCCAGCGGTGTGCGATAGCTGGGTTGGAACAGGCTTTGGCAGGCGCCGAGGGTCAGGGCGATGCAGGCCACGGAGGCGATTTTTAAAAGCGACATGGATGTCCTTCGTCTATCGATAAGAGCGAAATTGTGCAGCTTCGACTACCAGCAAGGCAGTCAGTTCGCCACTAAGCTGATTGAGCGTGAGTTTGACCTCCTCCGTCTGGCCCGGCAACCGCAAAGGGGCTGCACCAAGGGGCACGAGCGCGTTAGGATGGCGCGAATTGCACCGGACATGATGAGGAAGGGTATGACAGACATTGCGAAATCGACGCCGAGCACGATCGAGATTGTTCAGCGCGACAATGCCTACAAGGGCTTCTACCAGCTCGATCGCGTGCAATTGCGCCACGAAAAATTCGCTGGCGGCATGAGCCGAGTGATCAATCGCGAAGTCTTCGTCCGTCACGACGCCGTGTGTGTTCTGCCCTACGATCCGCAGCGTGATGAAGTGGTGCTCAACGAGCAGTTTCGCGTGGGTGCCATGGGCCGTACCGACAATCCATGGTTGATCGAGATGGTCGCCGGCCTGATCGACAGGGATGAGCAGCCGGAGGAGGTTGCACACCGCGAGGCCGAGGAGGAAGCTGGGCTGACGTTCTCCGCACTGTGGCCGATCACCAAGTATTTCCCGTCGCCCGGTGGCAGTACCGAATTTGTCCACTTGTACCTGGGTCGCTGCGACAGCTCGGGGGCCGGTGGTGTCCATGGACTGGAAGAAGAGGCAGAAGACATCCGCGTCACGGTCTGGGCTTTTGAAGACGCCCTGCAAGCCGTGCGCGACGGCAGGATTTCCAACGCAGCCAGCATTATCGCCCTGCAATGGCTTGCGCTTAATCGCGCGGAAGTGAGGGGGTTATGGCAGTAAAGGCACGGGAACGTTATCGAGTCGACCTGATCGGGCTGCAAGCCGCCTGCGAGGCCAACTATGCGCGGCTGATGCGCCTGTTGCCCGACATGCGCCACACCCCGGAGGCGCGCCGCATCGGCGTGACCCATGGCGACCAGATGCTGGGCGTGCTGGCCCTGGAAGTCATCGTCAATTGCCCGTACACCACCACCCTGCGGGTGCGCCAGGAACACAGCCTGCCGTGGCTGCCGGTGCCGCAGCTGGAAGTGCAGGTGTACCACGATGCGCGGATGGCCGAAGTGATCAGCGCCGAACATGCGCGGCGCTTTCGCAGCATCTATCCTTACCCGAATGTGTTCATGCACCAGCCCGATGAGAAAGCACAGCTCAATGTGTTCCTTGGTGAGTGGTTGAGCCATTGCCTGGCCCTGGGCCACGAGTTCGAAGTCGTGCGGTAGATGTGAACTGCGTCTGCTTCCTGGGTTTCCTCTTTGTATCCTGCCCCAGCATAATCGCCCTACCTCCATTTTCCTGTGATTGCCCTGGGAGAGCGCCTTGCCGAGCGTATCCACCGTGAACCCCGATGCGCCGGCGTTGCTGGTGCAATTGTCCGACAGCCACCTGTTTGCCGAAGCCGACGGCACGCTGCTGGGCATGAACACCCGCGAGAGCCTGCAGCGGGTGGTTGAGTTGGTGCGCCGGCAGCAGCCGCACATCGACCTGATGCTGGCCACTGGGGATCTGTCCCAGGACGGCACGCTGGAGTCATACCAGCAGTTTCGCGCTCTGACCGCGGCCATCGGCGCTCCCATGCGCTGGATTCCCGGCAACCACGACGAGCCGCAGATCATGGCCCACGCCGCGGTACACAGCGACTTGCTCGAACCGGTGGTGGATGTCGGCAACTGGCGCGTTACCCTGCTGGACTCCGCCGTTCCCGGTTCCGTGCCCGGCTACCTGCAGGACCAGCAACTGCAACTGTTGGCCCAAGCGCTCAGCGAGGCGCCGAGCCGGCACCATCTGGTGTGCTTCCATCATCACCCTGTGCCCATCGGCTGTGCCTGGATGGAACCGATCGGCCTGCGCAACCCCGAAGCCCTGTTTGCCGTGCTCGACCGTTTTCCCCAGGTCAAGGCCGTGCTCTGGGGCCATGTGCACCAGGAGATCGACCGCGAGCGCAAAGGCGTGCGCCTGCTGGCTTCGCCGTCCACCTGCATTCAGTTCGCGCCGGGCAGCGAGGATTTCAGCGTCAGCGAGCAAGCGCCGGGTTATCGCTGGCTGCGCCTGCATGCCGACGGACGGCTGGAAACCGGGGTGGAACGCCTGGTCGGCTTCGCGTTTACGGTGGATTACGGTAGCAACGGCTACTGAGATTTACCTGTAAACTGCGCCTCTTTGGCTGAAGCACGGAGAGCCCGGCATGTCCGCTTCGATCCTGTATATCCACGGTTTCAACAGCGCGCCCGCGTCCAACAAGGCCTGCCAACTGGTGACCGTGATGGATGCCCTCGGCTTGGCCGACCAACTGCGTGTGCCGGCCCTGCATCACCATCCACGTCAGGCAATTCCTCAATTGGAGGAAGCCATTGCCCAGCTGGGGCGGCCGCTGCTGGTCGGCAGCTCGCTCGGCGGCTACTATGCAACCCATCTTGCCGAGCGCCATGGCCTCAAGGCACTGCTGGTCAACCCGGCGGTCAGCCCCCATCGGATGTTCGACGGTTACCTGGGTACCCAGAAGAACCTCTACACCGATGAAACCTGGGAACTGACCCACGACCATGTCACGGCGCTGGCCGAGCTGGAAGTACCGGCGCCCCAGGACGCCGCGCGTTACCAGGTGTGGTTGCAGACCGGCGATGAAACACTGGATTATCGCCTCGCCCAAGGGTATTACCGTGCCTGTGCCTTGCGCATCCAGGCCGGTGGCGACCATGGTTACCAGGGGTTCGCCCGGCAATTGCCGGCGCTGTTGAGTTTTGCCGGCATTGGCGCAGATCAGTATCAATCCTTCGACTTTGCAGCACTGTAAAGCCGCAGGTCACTTTTTAATCGAACGACTCACGACGAGACCCCATGGCCACTCCCAGCGCTAGCTCTTATAACGCCGACGCCATCGAAGTCCTCTCGGGCCTCGACCCGGTGCGCAAACGCCCCGGCATGTACACCGACACCAGTCGGCCGAACCACCTTGCCCAGGAAGTCATCGACAACAGCGTCGACGAAGCCTTGGCCGGGCACGCCAAGTCGGTGCACGTCATTCTTCACGCCGACCACTCCCTGGAAGTGTCCGACGATGGTCGCGGCATGCCGGTGGACATTCACCCGGAAGAGGGCGTGTCGGGCGTCGAGCTGATCCTCACCAAGCTGCACGCCGGCGGTAAGTTCTCCAACAAGAACTACCAGTTCTCCGGTGGCTTGCACGGTGTGGGTATTTCCGTGGTCAACGCCCTGTCCACGCTGGTGCGGGTCAAGGTCAAGCGCGACGGCAACGAGTACGAGATGACCTTCGCCGATGGCTACAAAGCCACCGACCTGCAGGTCATCGGTACCGTCGGCAAGCGCAATACCGGCACCAGCGTGTACTTCGCGCCGGACCCTAAGTACTTCGACTCGCCGAAATTCTCCATCAGCCGCCTCAAGCACGTGCTCAAGGCCAAGGCCGTATTGTGCCCGGGCCTGCTGGTGACCTTTGAAGACAAAGGCACTGGCGAGAAAGTCGAGTGGCACTACGAAGACGGCCTGCGTTCCTACCTGGAAGACTCCGTCAGTGATTTCGAACGCCTGCCCAACGAGCCGTTCTGCGGCAGCCTGGCCGGCAACAAGGAAGCCGTCGACTGGGCGCTGCTGTGGCTGCCCGAAGGCGGCGACAGCGTGCAGGAAAGCTATGTCAACCTGATCCCCACCGCCCAGGGCGGCACCCACGTCAACGGTTTGCGCCAGGGCCTGCTGGATGCCATGCGCGAATTCTGTGAATACCGCAGCCTGCTGCCCCGTGGTGTGAAGCTGGCGCCGGAAGACGTGTGGGAGCGCATTGCGTTCGTGCTGTCGATGAAAATGCAGGAACCGCAGTTCTCCGGCCAGACCAAGGAGCGCCTGTCGTCCCGCGAAGCGGCGGCGTTTGTCTCCGGTGTGGTCAAGGATGCTTTCAGCCTGTGGCTCAACGAGCACCCGGAACTGGGCCTGGCCCTGGCGGAACTGGCGATCAACAACGCCGGCCGTCGCCTCAAGGCCAGCAAGAAGGTCGAGCGCAAGCGCATTACCCAGGGCCCGGCATTGCCGGGCAAGCTGGCCGATTGCGCCGGGCAGGACCCGATGCGCTCCGAGCTGTTCCTGGTCGAAGGTGACTCCGCCGGTGGTTCCGCCAAGCAAGCGCGGGACAAGGAGTTCCAGGCGATCCTGCCGTTGCGCGGCAAGATCCTCAATACCTGGGAAGTCGATGGCAGCGAAGTCCTTGCCAGCCAGGAAGTGCACAACATCGCCGTGGCCATCGGCGTCGACCCGGGCGCAGCCGACATGAGCCAGCTGCGCTACGGCAAGATCTGCATCCTCGCCGACGCCGACTCCGACGGCCTGCACATCGCGACCCTGCTGTGCGCGTTGTTCGTGCAGCACTTCCGTCCGTTGGTGGATGCCGGTCACGTCTACGTCGCCATGCCGCCGCTGTACCGGATCGACCTGGGCAAGGAGATTTTCTACGCCCTGGACGAAGCCGAGCGCGATGGCATTCTCGACCGCCTGGTGGCCGAGAAGAAGCGTGGCAAGCCGCAGGTCACCCGATTCAAGGGCCTGGGTGAAATGAACCCGCCGCAACTGCGTGAGACCACCATGGACCCCAACACCCGGCGCCTGGTGCAGTTGACCCTGGAAGACTTCGCCGCCACCTCGGAAATGATGGACATGCTGCTGGCGAAGAAACGCGCGCCGGACCGCAAGTCCTGGCTGGAATCCAAAGGCAACCTCGCCGAGGTCCTGGGCTGATGCGCACAGGTTTCGCCCTGGCGATCCTGATGTTGAGCGGGCTGGTGGCCACTTCGGTAGTTGCCGCGCCCGTGGCTGAGCTCAAGCTGGTGTCCGAACACCCGGTGGACGGCATGCGCGGCGGGAACCTGTCGGGCCTGGCGCTGTGTGGCAAGGCGCTGTGGACGGTTTCCGATCGTGATGACGACCAGATCTACCGTCTCGATACCCGTGCGCCGACCTGGCAAGCCGAAGCGGTAAGCATCGATGTGCCGCCGGTGCCGGAATCCGGGTTGCCCTGGGGGCTGCGTTCGCGCACTAAGGCTGCGTCGTTCATTCGCGGTGGCGACCTGGATTTCGAAGGCATCACCTGCGATGCCGCCGGCAATCGCTACATTGTCAGCGAAGCCCATGCGGCGGTGCTGCAGGTGCCGGTGAACGGTGCGCCTGAATGGTTGAAGATCGCCCCGGGCATGGTGCGTGAAGCCCGGGCCAGTGGCATGTTGCTGCACTTCAATGCGTTGTTCGAAGGCCTGGCAATCAACCCCGAGGGCAATCAGCTCTGGCTGGCTGCGGAGCGTGAGCGGCGCGGCCTCATCTCCATCAAGCGCCCGCAAAGCCTTTGGGATTGCGACGGCCCTTGCGTGTTGCTGAGCGAGGCCGGCCAGGAGATGCAGCCGGCCAAGTTCGTCGGTGCCAAGGCGGTGTCCAAGGATTTCGCCGATCTGTCACTGTTCAACGGCAAGCTGTTTACCCTGGAGCGCAATGCGTTCCAGATCTGCCGGCGCGATACGGTCACGGCCAAGGTCGAGCTGTGCTGGTCGTTCGCCGACGAAACCCTGACGCCCGAGCGGCGTTACGCCCAGCCCTATGGCCTGGCCGAAGCCCTGGTGGTGGACGCAGACGGTGCCTGGCTGGGCATCGACAATAATTTCGGCCCCCGCGCCGATGGGGAAAAACGCCCCATGGTCTATCGTTTTGCCGCCCCCGCCGGCGGCTGGAGCGCCCAGCCATGAGCGGCTACTTTTTTGAATCGATCCGGCGCGGCGGCATTTCCGCTGCGCCTTACCAAACAATGATGAGGCCCGCATGAGTGACATCCTCGCAGACAGCTTAGATGGCGTAGAACGCCGGTCGCTGGCTGACTTCACCGAAAATGCCTACCTCAACTACTCCATGTACGTGATCATGGACCGTGCCTTGCCGCATATCGGCGACGGCCTCAAGCCCGTACAGCGGCGCATCATCTACGCCATGAGTGAGTTGGGCCTGGACGCCGACTCCAAGCACAAGAAGTCGGCGCGTACCGTCGGTGACGTGCTCGGTAAGTTCCACCCCCATGGCGATTCGGCGTGCTACGAAGCCATGGTGCTGATGGCCCAGCCGTTCAGCTACCGCTACACCCTCGTCGACGGCCAGGGTAACTGGGGTGCGCCGGATGATCCCAAGTCCTTCGCGGCCATGCGTTACACCGAGGCGCGCCTGTCGCGCTATTCGGAGGTGTTGCTCAGCGAACTGGGCCAGGGTACCGCGAACTGGGGGCCGAACTTTGACGGTACTCTCGACGAGCCCCTGGTGTTGCCCGCACGTTTGCCGAATATCCTGCTCAATGGCACCACCGGTATCGCGGTCGGCATGGCCACCGACGTACCGCCGCACAACCTGCGCGAAGTCGCCACCGCCTGCGTGCGCTTGCTGGATGAGCCAAAGGCCACGGTCGAGCAGCTGTGCGAGCATATCCAGGGCCCGGATTACCCGACCGAAGCGGAAATCATCACGCCGCGCGCCGACCTGCTGAAGATGTACGAAACCGGCAAGGGCTCGGTGCGCATGCGTGCCGTGTATCACATCGAAGACGGCGACATTATCGTCACCGCCCTGCCGCACCAGGTATCCGGGGCCAAGGTGCTGGAGCAGATTGCTGCGCTGATGCAGGCCAAACCGTCGAAACTGCCCCAGGTCGCTGACCTGCGTGACGAGTCCGACCACGAAAACCCCTGCCGCATCGTGATCATCCCGACCAACAGCCGGGTCGACCACGAAGTGCTGATGCAGCATCTGTTTGCCAGCACGGACCTGGAGTCCAGCTACCGGGTCAACGTCAACATCATCGGCCTGGACGGCAAGCCGCAGTTGAAGAACCTGCGCAACCTGCTGGTCGAGTGGCTGGAGTTCCGGATACAAACCGTACGCCGCCGCCTGCAGTTCCGCCTCGACAAGGTCGAACGCCGCCTGCACCTGTTGGACGGCTTGCTGATTGCCTACCTCAACCTGGATGAAGTGATCCACATCATCCGTACCGCCGAGCACCCGAAAGCCGAGCTGATCGCGCGTTTCGAGCTGAGCGAGATCCAGGCTGACTACATCCTCGACACCCGCTTGCGTCAGTTGGCACGCCTGGAAGAGATGAAGCTGCGCGACGAACAGGACGCGCTGCTCAAGGAGCAAGCCAAGCTGCAAGCCCTGCTGGGCAGCGAAGCCAAGCTGAAGAAGCTGGTGCGCAGCGAGTTGATCAAGGACGCCGAAACCTATGGCGACGACCGCCGTTCGCCAATCGTGCAGCGTGCCGAAGCCAAGGCGCTGACAGAGACCGAACTGCTGCCGAACGAGAAAATTACCGTCGTTCTGTCGGAAAAGGGTTGGGTTCGTTCAGCCAAAGGGCATGATATTGACGCCACTGGTCTGTCGTACAAGGCCGGTGATGGCTTCAAGACCGCTGCGGCTGGGCGTTCCAACCAGTTTGCGGTGTTTATTGACTCCACCGGGCGCAGTTATTCGGTGCCGGCCCATACCTTGCCATCGGCGCGGGGGCAGGGCGAGCCGTTGACCGGTCGCCTGACGCCGCCACCTGGGGCGAATTTTGAATGTGTGCTGCTGCCGGATGACGATTCTCTGTATGTGATCGCTTCCGACGCGGGCTACGGGTTCGTGGTCAAGGGTGAAGACCTGCAGGCCAAGAACAAGGCGGGCAAGGCATTGTTGAGCCTGCCGAACAACGCCAAGGTCATCCTGCCGCGTCCGGTGGAAGACCGCGAAGGCAACTGGCTGGCGTCGGTGACCACCGAAGGGCGCTTGCTGGTGTTCAAGATCAGCGATCTGCCGCAGTTGGGCAAAGGCAAGGGCAACAAGATTATTGGTATTCCCGGCGAGCGGGTGGCCAGTCGCGAAGAGTACGTGACCGACATCGCGGTGATCCCGGAAGGTTCCACCCTGGTGCTCCAGGCCGGCAAGCGCACGTTGTCATTGCGCCCCGACGACCTCGAACACTACAAGGGCGAGCGTGGTCGTCGCGGTAATAAACTGCCCCGCGGCTTCCAGCGTGTGGATGCTTTGCTGGTGGAGACGCCGGTTTAAGGCGTATTAGAGCCCTCGATCTACGATTTAAAGCGTAGATCGACGCTTTGGCGCTGGAGTCATGGCGCATATTCACGGATGATATGGCCTTTCCAGCGCCGGCGTGGCCGAGCGTGTTTAGGTTATTTTTAGTATTACATTGTGGTTCGCCTTGTGGCAGCCACCTGGATGGGATGATGACTGCTCCACGCGTTCCTCTATTTTTGATGCTCGCTGGCCTTTTGGGGTTGGCGGGTTGCAGCACACACCAGCCTGTGTCGCTGTACCAGCTGGACAGCGGAAGTCCAGCTCAGCCAGCCCAGACCGCTGGCATGGCCGTTTTGCTCGGGCCGGTGGTCGTCGCCGACTACCTGCAACGCGAAACCCTGCTGCAAC
Source organism: Pseudomonas sp. NFACC25 (assembly GCF_900100935.1). Taxonomy (NCBI): domain Bacteria; kingdom Pseudomonadati; phylum Pseudomonadota; class Gammaproteobacteria; order Pseudomonadales; family Pseudomonadaceae; genus Pseudomonas; species Pseudomonas sp. NFACC25. The sequence goes on along the minus strand of NZ_FMUC01000019.1, from coordinate 29,803 downwards.
GTCAGAACGATGGAAGCCTGCAAGGTTCCACCGATGGTCGTTGGGCAGGCAGTTTATCGTCTGACATCAACCAGTTGATGTTGCGTCAGGTGGCCGGTCAGTTGGACAGCCAGCGTGTGGTCCTGGCGCCCGCGCCAACCGGCTTCAGCCCGGATGTGCAGGTGTTGCTGACCATTACCCGGCTCGACTCCGGTAAATCACAACCGGCGATCCTCGATGCGCAATGGCGCTTGATCGACCGTCGCGGCCAGGTGCGTGATAACCGCATCGTGCACCTGCAGGAAGAGCATGCCGGCACTACCGCGTCCCAGGTTCAGGCCCAGGGCGTGCTGCTGCAGCAATTGGCGCAGCAGTTGTCGGTGGCCCTCAAGCCCCTGGCCAACCAGCCCCCCATCGCCGAGGCGCCCCGTAAGTCGGCCCCGGTACAGGCCAAGCCGGCAGAGCCGCAAAAGCCGAAGATGCCGATGGCTACGCCGATCCGTACGGATATGGAAGTGTTCAGGTTCTGATCTGAATGCCACACAAACAAAAGGCCCGCTGATCCAGCGGGCCTTTTGTTTGTGTGCGATTTACTTGAGGTTTGTGGAGATCCAAATATGGGAGGGGGCAAGCCCTAATGTCTCCTGTAGGAGCGAGCAAGCTCGCTCCTACAGGAGACATTAGTCCGGCGGTGTGCTTCAGGGCTTGGAGCGGGTCTCATGCATCCGTGCCAACTGCCGCTCCAGCATCGATGGATACGGTTCCATCAACCGTTCCACGCAGCTTGCCCCCTCGGGGCTGGCAATCGGGCGGATACGCGCGCGTTGGCGGATCAGCGTGTCTTCACTGATCTTGCGCTCCACCAGCAGCAGGTTGCGGCTGTGCTGGGACAAGGCCAGTGCGTCCTGGGCGTTTTCAGTCAGCAGCAGGTCGATCTGGCTCATGCCGAACAGGTCGTCGCCCACGGTGAGGCCCAGTTGCAGTTGCAGGGTGATGCCGCTGTCGGCGACTTCGATCTGCAATTCATGGCCCAGGGCGCGCAGCAACTCACCACAGCAAATCGCATTGGTCAGGTAGTCTTCGCCGCTGTCTTCGCTGTGGAACAGCATCAGCGTGCTGCCGTCGTTCAGGGTGTGCAGTTCGCTCTGGTACAGCGAGGCGGCCTGGTCGAGGCAGTCGCGGTAGCGCTCCAGCAGTTCGGTCAGGCGTGCGCGGGGCAGGCGACGCAATTGGTCCTGGGCACCCAGTTGCACGGCGAGCACAGCGCTGTACTGCGGCTCGCTGCTGCGTACCGGCGCTGCCTTGGGGGCGATTGCGGGGCTGTCGGCTGACGTATCGCGCAGGTCGGCGAAGGGGTCTTCATCGTCCAGCTCGTCTTCTTCGGCCCTGAAGGCATGGCGCGGTGCCGGCTTGAGGCCCGCCACCGGCGGACGCTCGTCGAAGCCCGCGTCACGCAGGTTGCGCACTTCGAACTCGGGCTCTTCGGCGTAATCGGTGTCGTCGTATTCAGGCTCTGGCTCGACCTCGGGCACCACCGGTTCCGGGGCGAAGCTGGCGTGCAGCTGGCGGGCAAGGTCGCCGATTTCATCCTGGCGGTCGGTTGCCGGGGTGTGCTCGTCGATGTCCCGCAGCCAGATGCGCAGTTGCATGAGCGGCGTGGAGATATGCCGCCCCAGGCGCAGGCTCAGGGCCAGGGCCAATGCCAGCAGGATGGCGCTGAGGATGCCCATGCTTTGCAGGCTGATGGTCATCGGCTGCTGGAACTGCTGCATGTCGAGGCTGATACGCAGTTGGCCGGCCTTCACATCCTGAAACGTGATATTGCTCTGGTACAGGCCTTCGGCTTCGCCCAACAGGCCGTTTTTCGGGCGCTGCCCGGCTTCGGCCATGATGCGGTTGTCCACGCTGTAGATGGCAGCATGGGCCACCAGCGGGTTCTTGGTCAGGTTGTTGAGCAGCACGTTGAGGCTGAGGATGTCGTTGGACACCAGCAGCTCAGTCGCCGAAGTGGCGGTCTGCGTGGTCAGGCTCTCGCCCAGGGCGTCGGCCTGCTCGTGCATGGCCTGCTTGAATTGCAAACCCATCACGCAGGCGTAGATCACCAGGGCCAATGCGACCAGGATCACGTTATGGCTGGCGATGCGTAATGCGATCGGTACACGGCGGTGGCGCAGTGCCCGGAAGATCAGCAGGAAGAAGTTGTCGGTTTTTACTGGCGTGGGCCGGTTCACTTGAGCTCGGCTCTTGGTCCGTGAAGTTGACGCGCAGTATAGCGACAGGCCCAAGACCGGCAAAGCGCTGGCTGTGCCCGATGGTCACTGAAAGTGGGTAGAATGCGGTTTTTTTCCAGCCTGGGGGTGCGCCTTGCGCGAAATTGTCCTGATTAACATCACTGGTGAAGACCGCCCAGGTCTTACCGCAGCCATTACCGGCGTTCTGGCCCAGGGTGGTGTGAACATTCTCGACATCGGCCAGGCGGTGATCCACGACACGCTGTCGTTCGGCATCCTGGTGGAAATCCCCAGCACCGAGCAGGCCTCATCGGTGCTCAAGGACATCCTGTTTACGGCGTATAAGCTCGATCAGCAGGTGCGTTTCACCCCGGTGTCCGAAGCGGATTACCAGCAGTGGGTGGCCGGCCAGGGCAAGAAGCGCCATATCGTGACGCTGCTGACCCGCAAGGTCACCGCCGAACAGCTGCAGCGCGTCAGCTCCATTACCGCGCAGTATGGTTTGAACATCGACCATATCGACCGTCTGTCGGGGCGCATGCCATTGGACACCCCGGCCGACAAGGGCAAGGGCTGCATTGAGTTCTCCGTGCGCGGTGAGCCGGCCGACCCGCAAGCCCTGCGCGCCGAATTCCTCAGCGTGGCCCAGGAGCTGAATGTCGATATCGCCTTCCAGGAAGATTCTCTGTTCCGCCGCAACCGCCGCCTGGCGGTGTTCGACATGGACTCCACGCTGATCGAAGCCGAAGTTATCGACGAGTTGGCCAAGGCGGCCGGCGTGGGTGAGCAGGTGTCCGAAATCACAGAGCGCGCCATGGCCGGGGAATTGGATTTCCGCGCCAGCTTCAAGGAGCGCCTGGCCTTGCTCAAGGGCCTGGACGTGAGCGTGCTGGACTCCATCGGCGCGTCGCTGCGCCTGACCGAAGGCGCCGAAACCCTGTTTGCCGAACTCAAGCGCCTGGGCTACAAGACAGCAATCCTGTCGGGTGGCTTCACCTACTTCGCCAAGCAATTGCAGGCCAAGCTGGGCATCGACTATGTGTTCGCCAACGAATTGGAAGTGGTGGATGGCAAGGTGACCGGCGTCGCGGTCGAGCCGATTGTCGATGCGCAGCGCAAGGCGGACCTGCTGAAGGAATTGGCCCACAAGGAAGGTTTGCGTCTGGAGCAGACCATTGCGGTCGGTGACGGCGCCAACGACCTGCCGATGCTGGCCATTGCCGGTTTGGGTGTGGCATTCCGTGCCAAGCCATTGGTCAAGCAATCGGCCAAGCAGGCGATTTCTACCCTGGGGTTGGATGGCGTGCTGTATCTGCTGGGTTTTCGCGACCGCGACGGTCAGTTGTAACTGACTAAATGTGGGAGGGGGGCAAGCCCTCTCCCACATTGGGTTCGGCGTCAGGCTTTAGGTAATGCGATGCCTTGGCCCATCTGCACCGGCGAACCTGCCACCAGTTCTTCAGCCCACTTCACCTGATCCGGCCCGAACAGCACGATCGCAGTGGAGCCCAACTTGAAGCGACCCAATTCCGCACCCTTCTCCAGGTGAATCGGCGCGCGGGCAGCTTCGTCATAGCGGAAGGTTTTCAGCTCGCGCTTCGGCGGAGTCACCAGGTCGGCCCATACGGTTTCAATCGACGCGACAATCATCGCTCCCACCAATACCACGGCCATCGGGCCGCGTTCGGTGTCGAACAGGCAGACAACGCGCTCGTTACGCGCAAACAACTCCGGCACGTTTTCGGCGGTGGTCTGGTTCACCGAGAAAATCCGCCCAGGTACGTAGACCATTTCACGCAGGGTACCGGCCAGAGGCATATGCACCCGGTGGTAGTCCTTCGGCGACAGGTAGATGGTGGCGAAATCACCGCCCATGAACGGCGCGGCGACCGCTGCATCGCCGCCCAGCAGTTCCAGTACGCTGAAGCTGTGGCCTTTGGCCTGGAACACGCGACCGTGTTCGATGGGGCCAAGCTGGCTGACCGCGCCATCGGCTGGGCTCAGCACTGCGCCAGGGGTCTGGTCGAGTGGGCGGGCGCCGTCTTTCAGGGCGCGGGTGAAGAAGGCGTTGAAGTGCTCGTAAGCGGTCACGTCTTCTACCAGGGCCTGGGACATATCCACTTGATAGCGCTTGGCGAACCACGTGGTGAAGGCATTCTTGAACCAGCGCACGCGGCACTCGGCGATGCAGCCGGCCAACCGCGACAGCAGGTGGTGCGGCAGCAGGTACTGGCTGAGGATAAACAACTGCTTTTTCATTGACTGTCCTTAAACCTTAAATCTCGACGGGGGTGTCGGGGTGGTTGCCCCATTCGCCCCAGGAACCGGCATAACCTTTGACTCGCGGATAACCGAGCGCCTTGGCCACCAGGTAGGTGAAGCCAGAGCGATGATGAGTCTGGCAGTGGGTGATGATTTCTTTGTCTTTGGTCAGCCCGAGGTCTTCGAGGATCTGCGGCATGTCGCGGCGAATGCGCAGGTTGCGCGCCTTGTCCATGCCGGCGGTCCACTCGAAATTCACCGCGCCGGGGATGTGGCCGCCTTTGGCCGCGAGGACTTTCTCGCCGGAGTATTCCAGCGGGCCACGCGCATCCCAGATGCCCAGGTCGGCAGCGCCGAGACGGCTTTGCAGGTATTCGCGGGTGGCAGTGGGGCCATCGTGCAGCGTAAGGCTGACCGGGCCGCCGGCCGGGGCGGGCACGTCGGTGGAGAGCGGGTGCTTGCCCTCCAGCCACGCCAGCAGGCCGCCATCCAGGTAGTGGTATTTCTGGTGGCCGATCACATCGAGCATCCAGATGAAACGCCCGGCCCAGCCACCGCCTTCGTCGTCATAGACCACGTAGGTGGCGTCGGGCGTGTGGCCCAGTTCGCCGAACAGTTTCTCAAGCTCGGCCTTGCCGGGCAGCAGGCCGGGCGCCGGCGCCTGGCCCAGTTGGGTGCGCTTGGGGTCAACGAAGTGCGCGCCGGGGATGTGCCCTTCGGCGTAGCGGGCGGCACTGGTGAGGTCCACCAGAATCAGGTGTTCGGCATCCAGTTGAGCGAGCAGGTCACTGGATTCGATCACTAGCGGCAAGCCAGAGAAGTCAGGCATGTGAGGTCTCCTGGGCACGAATGTTGGCGATTAAAGGACGGCGATTGTAGCGCAAGCATCAAGCGCTGCGGTTGGTAAAGCTGTGCAGGGCTTTCTCGATGCATTGGGCGGTTTTACCGAAGGCCTGCACGGTGGTTTCCGAGAACGGCCCGCCGCCCTGGTCGGCGACCATCACCATCACCACGCGACCGTTGCAGCTCATGGACCGCAACAACAGGTGCTCGCCGGTGAACAGGCGGCGCAGGATCGGCGGCAGCAGTGCCGAGAACTGGGCGTGGTTTTCCGGTGTGAGGCGCACCTGGGCGGACTTTTCCAGCAGGCGCTGCAGCAGCGTACTGTTGACCACGTCCAGGCTCAGGTTGGCGGCGTCCTTCGGCAGGCCGTCGGCCTGATGCACGCGCAAGGTGCTCAGGGCACGATCGGCCATGAACAGCAGGACGCGCTGCATGCCGCTGGCCACCAGGGCTTCCTTGGCGCACGTGGTCAAATGCATGGCGTTGGCAAAGCGGCTCGGCTCTACCAGCAGTTCGGTACAACGCTTGCGCCAGACGGCCAGGGCTTCGGCGGTGGGCGGTGGTGCAGGCAGCAGGCCGCGATGAATCTTGTGCACATGCCACGGCCAGATCAGCGACAGCGCCGGGTGCCAGAGGTCGGGCATCAAGGTGCTGCGAGCGCTGGTGACGGCTTGCTGGTGCACCTGTTGCTGCACCTCGCCCAGGGGCTGTTGCAGGTACAACGCGGTGAGGTACTGCCAGCGCTGGGTGTGCGGGCAGGTCCAGGACTCCTGGGCCGACATCGCCAGGCCGTTGGCCAGCAGCACGGTATTGGCCGGCTGATTCAACCAGCGGCGCAGGTTTGGGTCGGCGTCGAGCAGTTGCTGGTGACGAAGAGGGTCGTCTTCGCGGGCGATGTGCAGGGCCTTGACCAGTAAGCGCTGCTCGGTCCGCAACAGGGTATAACCCTGGGATACCCAGATCGGCAGGTGCCAGGTCTCGGTCAGGCCGAGGCACAGGTCCAGCAGGCGCACGCCGAACAATGCCTGTTCGACCTTGCGTGCCGACTCGCCCTTGTGGATGACCCGCAGTTCCCATTCTTCCAGGAGCTTGGGGTAGGCAACGGCCATCGGCCACAGCGGTGAAAGAAACAGCAGGCTGCCCCAGTGAATGTCCTGCCACAGCCGCGCCAGGCGACTGCCGAACAATCCATTGGCTTGTTGCGAGGCGTGCTGGCTGACCAGCAACAGCTGGCGCAGCGCTACGGGAATTTCATGGGCCGGCACCGACGGCAGGCGTGCCAGCAGTTCCTCGGCGCGTTTGAGGCCCAGGCGGTTAAGCGCCACTTCGAGGTTTTCCGCCGGCGCCGTCAGGCTGCCATGGGTGTGGCTGTTGGCCTCGCGCATGACACTGAGTACGAGGGCCGGGCTGTCTTGCATCAGCTCGGCAATATCCCGCAACGAACTGCGGCTATCGCGGATGGCTTTGCACACGCGGTCATGGCTGGCCTGTGGAACAGGCAGCAGCACTTCGTCCAGGCGCTTGATCCAAGCGGCTAGAGAAGCAGGTTTTGCAGTTGGGACTGTCGTTTCATTAGCCATGATTGGGGCGCGATCATCACTTGCGGTCAACACACCCGGAGCGGGCCGAACTGGCTTTTCGCCTTAACGGGCTATAGTCTGGCGCAGTTTTGCCGATAAGTAGAACAAGAGTTTTCCAGTTCCCCCAAATATGTCCATGAACCCGACGGCGCAAGTACTCATCTCCTATGGCTAAAATTATCGGCATTATCGTCGTCTTCGCGAGCGTGCTCGGCGGCTACGTCCTGTCCCACGGTAAAATTGCGGCACTGATCCAGCCTTTCGAGGTGATGATTATCGGTGGTGCGGCACTGGGTGCCTTCCTGCAGGCGAACCCCGGCTACATGACCATGCACGTGATCAAGAAGTCGCTGAGCATGTTCGGTTCGCGTTTCACCCACACGTTCTACCTGGAAGTGTTGGGCCTGGTTTACGAGATCCTCAACAAGAGCCGCCGCGAAGGCATGATGGCCATCGAGGCCGACATCGAAGACGCCGCGGCCAGCCCGATTTTCGCCAAGTACCCGGCCGTGCTTAAAGATGAGCGCATGACCGCCTATATCTGCGACTACCTGCGCATCATGTCCTCCGGCAACATGGCTCCCCATGAGCTTGAAGGCCTGTTCGACATGGAATTGTTCAGCCTCAAGGAAGAATTGGAGCATCCTTCCCATGCCGTGACCGGTGTAGCCGACGGCATGCCCGGCTTCGGTATCGTCGCGGCGGTACTGGGTATCGTGGTAACCATGGCTTCCCTGGGGGAAGGTGACCAGGCGGCTATCGGCATGCACGTAGGTGCGGCGTTGGTGGGGACCTTCTTCGGTATTCTCGCGGCCTACGGCTTCTTCGGCCCGCTGGCGACCTCCCTGGCCCACGACGCCAAGGAAGAAATCAACCTGTACGAATCGATCAAGGCCAGCCTGGTGGCGTCCGCTTCCGGCATGCCGCCTTCGTTGGCGGTGGAGTTCGGTCGCAAGGTGCTGTACCCGAAGCATCGCCCAAGCTTCGCCGAGCTGGAACAAGCGGTTCGCGGTCGCTAAGCCATGGAAAACAACCAGCCGATAATCATCAAGCGCGTCAAGCGCTTCGCTGCGGGGCACCACGGCGGCGCCTGGAAAATCGCTTTCGCCGACTTTGCCACGGCGATGATGGCGTTCTTCCTGGTGCTGTGGCTGATGTCCACCGCCACGCCCGAACAGAAGATCGCCATTGCCGGCTACTTCAAAGACCCGATTGGCTTCTCGGAAAGCGGCACGCCCTTCGTGATCGACCTGGGCGGTTCGCCGCAGTTGGCGCCTGAGCGCACCATCAACCCGGAAGTCAAGACCGAGGCACCGCAGGAAAAAATCCCGATCGAGCGCGATACCGTCGAAGCCATGGCCGAGCAGGTCGAGCAGGAACGTCTTGAGCTGTTGCTGCAAGAGTTGCAGAACAAGGTCGAGGAAAACCCGCAACTGCTGAAGTTCAAGGATCAGATTTCGTTCGAGATCACCCCGGATGGCTTGCGTATCCAGATCACCGACGCCGCCAACCGGCCGATGTTCGACTCTGGCAGCGCGCGTTTGAAACCGTACTTTGAAGACATCCTGCTGGCCATGGCCGACACCATCAAGGCGGTGCCGAACAAGATCAGCATCAGCGGCCACACCGATGCCAAGCCTTACGCGGGCCAGGGTGACTTCGGCAACTGGGAGCTTTCCGCCAACCGTGCCAACGCTGCGCGTCGTGCGCTGGTGGCTGGCAGCTATCCGGACCCGCAAGTGGCGCGGGTGGTGGGGTTTGCGTCCTCGCAACTGTTTGATGCGAAGGATCCGTTCAACCCGATCAACCGCCGCATCGATATCGTGGTGCTGACCAAAAAGGCCCAGCGTGCGATTGAAGGTGACCAGCATGTACCACCATCGGTCCCAACCTCAGGGGCGGGCGCGCCAGGTGAGGCCCCGGCCGACCCGAACACCATTCCGCACGGCCAGGAGCCATTGCCGGCCCATGAGCTGCGGCAGAAGCTGAACCTGTTTGATGATGGCGGGGTGAAAGATCCTACGGTGCCGGGGACGGGTTCCTAAGCCATATACAACAAGGCCGCGATGATCGCGGCCTTGTTGTTTCGCCAGTTTAGTAACTGCTTTCCGGCAAGCTCGCAATAATCGACCGATAGCTGTTCATTCGCTGCTGCTGCACGCGGCCGTCTTCCAGGGCCTTGAGCAGGGCGCAGCCCGGCTCGCGATCGTGTTTGCAATCGCGGAAGCGGCAGGTGCCGATCAGGTCGTTGAATTCGATAAAGCCCGCTTCCACATCGCTGCGGCTGACGTGGCCGAGGCCGAATTCACGGATACCCGGGGAGTCGATCAACTCACCGCCGCCCGGGAAGTGGAACAGCCGCGCCGTGGTGGTGGTGTGGGTGCCCTGGCCGGACAGCTCCGACAGCGGGCCCACGCGGGTATCGACTTCCGGCAGCAGGCTGTTGACCAGCGAGGATTTGCCCACGCCCGACTGGCCGACAAAGACGCTGATACGTCCGTCCAACTGCTGTTGCAGCTGTTCCATGCCATTGCCGTGATGGGCCGAGACTTCCAGCACCGGGTAGCCCAGGGTGCGGTAGACCCCCAGCAGCGCGTTGAGCGCGGGGGCATTCTGCTCGTCGATCAGGTCGAATTTGTTCAGCAGCAACAACGGGCGAATGCCGGCATGCTCGGCTGCCACCAGGTAGCGGTCGATCAGGTTGGCATGGGGCTCGGGCAGCGGTGCAAACACGATCACGATCATGTCGACGTTGGCCGCTACCGGCTTGAGCTGGCCACGGCTGTCGGGGCGGCGCAGCTCGGTGGTGCGCGGCAGTTGGGCGACGATCACGCCGATGCCCTGGTTGCCGGCGCGCCAGACCACCTTGTCGCCGGTGACCAGCGCAGGCAGGTTGGCACGCAAGTGGCAGCGGAACACCTGGCCCGCGAGTTCGCCTTCCAGCGCCTCGACTTCGACCTGCACACCGAAGTGCGCGATTACCAGGCCCGTCTGTTCGGGGCCCAGGTCGCCGCCCTCGAGCGCTTCCACGGCGGAGGATTCACGTTTGGCGGCGCGGGCGGCGCGTTCACCTTGAATCTTTTCGATGCGCCAGTTTTGGCGACGATTGAGCTGGCGTTTGGCCATTGGTGTTCCGTGTCGATAATGCAAAGGTTGGGTAAAACGGTCGCGAGTCTAGCACGGCCCCGCCTGCTAAACTGCGCAGCTACGCCAAGGTGCCAAGAGAATCAAGCCATGCAAAACCCACAGAACCTGATTTGGATCGATCTGGAAATGACCGGTCTGAACCCTGACACCGACGTCATCATCGAGATGGCGACCATTGTCACCGACAGCAACCTCAACACCTTGGCCGAAGGTCCGGTGATCGCCATCCACCACAGCGACGCCGTGCTCGCCACCATGGACGAGTGGAACACCCGAACCCACGGTAACTCCGGTCTGACCCAGCGTGTGCGTGACAGCCGCATCAGCATGGCCGAAGCCGAAGCCGAAACCATTGCCTTCCTGGAGAAGTGGGTGCCCAAGGGTAAATCGCCGATCTGCGGCAATAGCATCTGCCAGGATCGTCGCTTCCTTTATACCCATATGAAAGCGCTGGAAAGCTACTTCCACTACCGCAACCTGGATGTGTCCACGCTCAAGGAACTGGCCGCGCGCTGGGCGCCGGAGGTCAAGGACAGCTTCCATAAAGGCAGCACCCACCTGGCGCTGGATGACATTCGCGAGTCGATCGCCGAGCTGCAGCATTACCGCAAGCATTTCATCAAGGCTTGAAACGGTTTCTTACCGTGTCCGGGCTTTCTGTAGTGAGCGGGCTTGTCCCGCGCTGGGCTGCGTAGCGGCCCCACTGCTGTTGCCGCATTTTTCCCTATAGATATCATCGCCAAGTATTTGGGGCTGCTGCGCAGCCCAGCGCGGGGCAAGCCCGCTCACTACAAGGATCGCCTTCATGCTGCTGATGCTCTACCTCATCGCCATCACCGCCGAAGCCATGACCGGCGCGTTGTCCGCCGGCCGGCGCGGCATGGACTGGTTTGGTGTGGTGCTGATCGCCTGCGTGACGGCATTGGGCGGCGGCTCGGTACGCGACGTATTGCTCGGTCACTACCCTCTGACGTGGGTCAAGCACCCGGAATACCTGGTGCTGACCTCCATCGCGGCGCTGGTGACGATCTTTATCGCACCCTTGATGCGTCGCCTGCGCTCGCTGTTCCTCGCACTGGATGCCGTGGGCCTGGTCGCGTTCACCTTGATCGGCTGCATGACCGCCCTGGAAATGGGCCACGGCATGCTGGTGGCCTCGGTCAGCGGGGTGATCACCGGCGTCTTCGGTGGCATTCTGCGGGATATCTTCTGCAACGACATTCCGCTGATCTTCCGTCGTGAACTGTACGCCAGCGTGTCATTCCTCGCCGCCTGGTTCTACCTGCTGTGCCTCTACCTGGAACTGCCCAGCGAGCAGGCGATTCTACTGACCCTGTTCAGCGGCTTTCTATTGCGCCTGCTGGCGATCCGTTTTCACTGGGAAATGCCCAAGTTCGTCTACAACGACGACGTGCACTAGCGCGATGCGTGCTGGTTCAGCGCCCATTCCACATGTTCGCGTACCAGCTCCGACGGGTAATCCCGACGCGCCTTCAAGGCTTCCAGCACCGGAATGCTCGACGGCGCATTGCCCAGACCCACCGCCAGGTTGCGCAGCCAGCGCTCGTAACCGGCACGGCGCAATGGTGAGCCTTCGGTACTGCTGAGGAATTTATCCTCATCCCACATGAACAGCTCCGCCAGTTCCGCGTTATCCAGGTTGTGCCGTGGCTTGAAATCGCTTTCGGCAGTGGGTCGCGCGAAACGATTCCACGGACAAACGATCTGACAGTCATCGCAGCCGAATACCCGATTGCCGATCAGCGGGCGCAGGTCTTCCGGGATTGCGCTCTTGAGTTCGATGGTCAGATAGGAAATGCAGCGCCGGGCGTCCAGCACATAGGGGCCGACAAACGCGTTGGTGGGGCAGATGTCCAGGCAGGCGGTGCAGCGGCCGCAGTGCTCGGTGGCGTGGGGTGGATCCACGGGCAGCGGCAAATCGACAAACAGTTCGCTGAGGAAGAAATAACTGCCAGCCTTGCGATTGAGCACCAGGGTGTTTTTACCGATCCAGCCAAGGCCGGCTTGTTCGGCAATGGCCTTTTCCAGCACGGGCGCGCTGTCGACAAAGGCGCGAAAGCCGAAAGGGCCGATCTGCGCCTGGATGCGGTCGGCCAACTGCTGCACGCGCTTGCGGATCAGCTTGTGGTAGTCGCGGCCCAGGGCATACCGGGAGATGTAGGCTTTTTCCGGTTTTGCCAGCAGTTGCGCCATCTGCGTGTCGCCGGGCAGGTAATCCATGCGCAGCGACACCACGCGCAGGGTACCCGGCACCAGTTCGTCCGGGTGCGAGCGTTTGCTGCCATGGGCGCCCATGTAGTCCATCTCGCCGTGGTAGCCCGCGTCGAGCCAGCGTTGCAGATGGTGTTCATGCTCGGCCAGGTCCAGGCCGCTGATGCCGACTTGTTGAAAGCCCAGCTCGCGGCCCCAGTCTTTGATCGATTGGGCGAGGGCGGGCAGATCGGAGGTAATAGCGGGCATGAGACACGGGAAACCACAGGTTAGATGCGTATAATTCTGCCAGACATCGGAGCTTGAAGACGCATGCCGCAGACAAAACACGATATAACCGACGTTCAGCCTTTGTTGCACGGCCATTTGCCGCAACTGGCTGCGCGTTCCCCTGACGCCCATAAAGGCCAGTTCGGTCACCTGCTGATGATTGGCGGCGACCGGGGCTTTGGCGGTGCCGCGCTGTTGAGTGCCGAAAGCGCCCTGCGCAGTGGCGCGGGCATGGTGTCCCTGGCCACTCGCCTTGAGCACGTGCCGGCCGCGCTGGCGCGTTTGCCGGAAGTCATGAGCGTCGGCGTGAGTTCGGCCAACCAGTTGATGGGCTTGCTGGAAAAAATCTCGGTAATCGTCATTGGCCCCGGCCTGGGCGAAGCCTCCTGGGGTAAAAGCCTGTTGTCTGTTGCAGCCAATGCACGGCAGCCGCAGGTCTGGGATGCCGATGCGCTCAATCAACTGGCGACTGGCAGCGTGAGCCTGCCGGCCGATTGCGTGATCACTCCGCATCCTGGGGAAGCGGCGCGCTTGTTGGGGATTTCGACAGCCGAGGTTCAGGCCGACCGTCTTAAGGTGGCGCGCGCGTTGAGCCAGAAATTCAATGCAGTGGCTATCCTCAAGGGTGCTGGCAGTTTGATTGCCAGCCCGGACGGGCGCGTTTCACGCTGCGATCAAGGCCATCCGGCGATGGCGACGGCGGGCCTCGGTGACGTTTTGGCCGGCCTGGTAGGTGCGCTGCTGGCCCAGGGCATGCCGGCGTATGAAGCCAGCTGCCTGGCCGTCTGGTTGCACGCCACGGCGGGAGATCGCCAGGGCAGCTTTGGTCGCGGGCTGGCCGCCAGCGACCTGATACCCGCCATTCGTCAATTGCTGGAGGAACAGTCGCCGTGCCTGAAGTAATTCTTTTCCTGGCCGATGAAGACGCCATGGTGGCGTTAGGTCAGCGTATTGCCCAGGTCACGGCCGGGTCAGGCCTGATCTTTCTTGAAGGCGACCTGGGGGCGGGCAAGACCACGCTGTCCCGGGGGATCATTCGCGGTCTGGGCCACGCGGGGGCGGTCAAGAGTCCCACGTTCACCCTGGTTGAACCCTACGAGATCGGCGCAGTGCGGGCGTTCCATTTCGATCTCTACCGCCTGGTCGATCCCGAAGAACTCGAATTCATGGGCATCCGTGATTACTTCGATGAAGACGCGCTGTGCCTGATCGAGTGGCCAGATAAAGGCACAGGCTTTTTGCCAAAGCCGGACCTGACCATTACCATTACGCCGCATGATCACGGACGTCAGCTGAAGTTGTTGCCCCAGGGTGCGCGCGGTGAGTCGTGGTGCGCCGCTCTGGCTTTGGAATTCAAATAATTGGTGGGGTTAGGTATGCGCTTTCGCGCGTTGGTTGCTGTCGTAGGGGTGTTGCTTGCGGCAATGACTGTCAATGCTCTGGCTGCTTCACAGGTGAAGAGTGTTCGCCTGTGGCGAGCGCCGGATAACACGCGACTGGTGTTCGACCTGTCTGGCCCGGTCCAGCACAGTGTCTTTACCCTCACGGCGCCCGATCGCCTGGTGATCGACATCAATGGTGCGACCCTGGCCGCGCCGTTGAACGTGTCCACCGCCAACACGCCGATTACCGCCATGCGCTCGGCGCAGCGCACGCCGACCGACCTGCGGGTGGTGATCGACCTGAAAAAGGTCGTGACCCCGAAAAGCTTCTCCCTGGCGCCAAACGCCCAATACGGCAACCGGCTGGTGGTCGATCTGTTCGACAACGCCGCCGATGCCGCGCCGCCGCCGGCGCCAACCCCGGCCGTGGCGACAGTGCCGGCCGTACCGGTCAACCCGTCCCAACCCCAGGTCAAGCTGCCACCGCCGCCGCCAGCGCCGGCCGGCAAGCGCGACATTATCGTGGTGATCGATGCCGGCCACGGCGGTGAAGACCCGGGCGCATCCGGCTCGCGCGGCCAGCATGAGAAAGACGTGGTGCTGGCCATCGCCCGTGAGCTGCAGCGCCAGGTCAACGGCATGAAAGGCTACCGCGCCGAACTGACCCGTACCGGCGACTACTTCATTCCGTTGCGCGGCCGTACCGAAATCGCCCGTAAGAAGGGCGCCGACCTGTTCGTCTCGATCCATGCGGACGCCGCGCCTTCGACGGCGGCCTTCGGTGCCTCGGTGTTTGCCCTGTCGGATCGCGGCGCCACGTCCGAGACCGCGCGCTGGCTGGCCGACAGTGAAAACCGTTCCGACTTGATCGGCGGGGCCGGTAACGTGTCCCTCGATGACAAGGACAAGATGCTCGCCGGGGTACTGCTTGACCTGTCGATGACGGCCTCGCTGACCTCCAGCTTGAACGTCGGCCAGAAGGTGTTGAGCAACATCGGTCGGGTGACCTCGTTGCATAAGCAGCGTGTGGAACAGGCCGGGTTCATGGTGTTGAAGTCGCCGGACATCCCATCGATCCTGGTGGAAACCGGGTTTATCTCCAATGCCAACGAAGCCTCGAAGCTGGCCAGTGCCAGCCACCAGCAGGCCTTGGCGCGCTCCATCAGTGCTGGCGTGCGCCAGTTCTTCCAGCAAAACCCACCGCCGGGCACCTACATTGCCTGGCTGCGCGACTCGGGCAAAATCGCCCAGGGCCCGCGCGACCATCGCGTGCAGCCCGGCGACACCGTGGCCATGCTGGCCGTGCGTTTCCAGGTCTCGGCCGCGTCCCTGCGCAGCGCCAACAACCTGAAGAGCGATGAGTTGAAAATCGGCCAGGTGTTGACCATCCCCGGCACTGAATTGGCGGCGCAGTAATGAGCGAATCAGTCTTGAACAGCGGGTCGCGCATTGAATTGCTCAGCCCGCGCCTCGCCAACCAGATTGCGGCGGGCGAGGTCGTTGAACGGCCGGCCTCGGTGATCAAGGAGTTGCTGGAGAACAGCATCGACTCCGGCGCCAAGCGTATCGATGTCGATGTGGAGCAGGGCGGCGTCAAGCTGCTGCGCGTCCGCGACGATGGCAGCGGGATCTCCTCCGATGACCTGCCGCTGGCCCTGGCCCGTCACGCCACCAGCAAGATCCGCGACCTGGAAGACCTGGAGCGGGTGATGAGCCTGGGCTTTCGCGGTGAGGCATTGGCTTCCATCAGCTCCGTGGCGCGCCTGACCCTGACGTCGCGCACCCGTGATGCCGAGCAGGCCTGGCAGGTGGAAACCGAAGGCCGCGACATGGCGCCTCGGGTCCAGCCGGCTGCCCACCCGGTGGGCACCTCGGTGGAAGTGCGCGACCTGTTCTTCAACACCCCGGCGCGGCGCAAATTCCTCAAGGCCGAAAAAACCGAATTCGATCACCTGCAAGAAGTCATCAAGCGCCTGGCCCTGGCGCGTTTCGATGTGGCGTTTCACCTGCGCCACAACGGCAAGACCATCCTCAGCCTGCACGAAGCCAACGACGACGCCGCGCGTGCTCGCCGTGTCGCGGCAGTGTGCGGTGCGGGGTTCCTGGAGCAGGCGCTGCCGATTGAAATCGAACGCAACGGCCTGCGCCTGTGGGGTTGGGTGGGCTTGCCGACCTTCTCCCGCAGCCAGGCGGACTTGCAGTATTTCTTTGTGAATGGCCGGGCGGTACGCGACAAACTGGTGGCCCACGCGGTGCGCCAGGCTTATCGCGATGTGCTGTTCAACGGCCGGCATCCGACCTTTGTGCTGTTTTTCGAGGTCGACCCTTCGGTAGTGGACGTCAACGTGCACCCGACCAAGCACGAAGTACGCTTCCGTGACGGGCGCATGGTGCATGACTTCCTCTATGGCACCTTGCACCGTGCCCTGGGCGATGTGCGCCCGGATGACCAGTTGTCTGTGCCCATCGTGACGGCGGTGGTGCGGCCGAGCGGCCCCGAAGCGGGCGAGTTTGGCCCTCAGGGCGAAATGAGCCTGGCGGCAAACCTGCTGCAATCGCCGCAACCCCAGCCGAGCTATACGGCGCCGGGCTCTGGCTCGGGAGCGGGTTATCAGTACCAATACACACCGCGTCCGCAATCGGCCGTGCCGGTCGCCGAAGCGCAGGCTGCCTATCGTGAGTTCTTTGCGCCGTTGCCGGGTGCCGAGCCGGGCGCCGTGGCCTTGCCGGAAGGTGGCGGTGATATCCCACCGCTGGGCTACGCGTTGGCGCAGCTCAAGGGCATCTACATCCTCGCGGAAAATGCCCATGGCCTGGTGCTGGTGGACATGCACGCCGCCCACGAGCGGATCATGTACGAGCGTCTGAAGATCGCCATGGCCAGCGAAGGCCTGAGTGGCCAGCCGTTGCTGGTGCCGGAATCCCTGGCCGTCAGCCAGCGTGAGGCCGATTGCGCCGAAGAGCATCACGGTGTGTTCCAGAAACTGGGCTTCGAGTTGCAGCGCCTGGGCCCGGAAACCCTGGCGATCCGCCAGATTCCCGCGCTGCTCAAGCAGGCTGAGGCCAACCGGCTGGTGGCCGATGTATTGGCTGACCTGATGGAGTACGGCACCAGTGACCGTATCCAGGCACACATCAACGAACTGCTCGGCACCATGGCCTGCCACGGTGCCATCCGCGCCAATCGCCGCCTGGCCCTGCCGGAAATGAACGGCCTGCTGCGCGACATGGAAAACACCGAACGCAGCGGCCAGTGCAACCATGGCCGTCCGACCTGGACCCAGATGGGCCTGGATGATCTGGACAAACTGTTCTTGCGCGGCCGTTGATGAGTGCCTTGCCCCCCGCGATCTTCCTGATGGGCCCCACGGCCGCCGGCAAGACCGACCTGGCCATCGAGCTCACCAAGGTGCTGCCGTGCGAGCTGATCAGTGTCGACTCTGCCCTGGTTTACCGGGACATGGACATCGGCACCGCCAAGCCTTCCAAAGCGCTGCTGGCGCAGTATCCGCACCGGTTGATCGACATCATCGACCCGGCCGAGAGCTATTCCGCAGCGGATTTCCGCACCGACGCCCTGGCCGCCATGGCCGAGATCACCGCGCGGGGCAACATCCCCTTGCTGGTGGGCGGCACGATGCTCTACTACAAGGCTTTGCAGGAAGGGCTGGCCGACATGCCGCCCGCCGATGCCCATGTGCGCGCTGAACTCGAAGAAGAGGCTGCACGCCTTGGCTGGCAAGCCCTGCACGACCAGTTGGCAGCGGTTGACCCGGTATCTGCCGCGCGTATTCACCCCAATGATCCCCAGCGCCTCAGTCGCGCCCTGGAAGTCTGGCGGGTCAGCGGGCAGACCATGACTGAACTGCGGCTGAAACAAACTGCGCAAAGTGCTGATGCAGGCGCATCTGGACAGTCACAATTGCCCTATACTGTGGCGAATCTGGCCATCGCTCCGGCAAATCGCCAGGTGCTGCATGAACGAATTGCACAAAGATTCACAATTATGTTGGAACAGGGGTTTGTGGACGAGGTCGTAGCACTGCGTTCAAGAGGTGACCTGCATCCAGGGTTACCTTCGATACGTGCTGTAGGCTACCGCCAAGTCTGGGATCATCTGGATGGCAAGCTGACGTCAGCCGAAATGCAGGAGCGCGGCATCATTGCCACGCGCCAATTAGCGAAGCGCCAGTTCACCTGGCTGCGCAGCTGGAGCGATTTGCACTGGTTGGACAGCCTGGACAGCGACAATCTGTCACGCGCCTTGAAATACTTGGGAACGGTCTCCATATTGAGCTGAGTCCTTGCAATTGCCGTCTATCCTTGGGGGTGTGACGGCCATAAGCTATCTATTTTCCGATTTTTTATTATTGATCCTTAAAGGAGTGCGGCACATGTCAAAAGGGCATTCGCTACAAGACCCTTACTTGAATACTTTACGTAAAGAGAAAGTGGGGGTTTCCATCTACCTGGTCAACGGTATCAAGCTGCAAGGCACGATCGAGTCGTTCGACCAGTTCGTGATCCTGCTGAAAAACACCGTCAGCCAGATGGTCTACAAGCACGCTATCTCGACAGTGGTTCCAGTTCGTCCAATCCGTCTGCCTAGCGCCGCCGGTGATGATGCAGCTGACGCTGAGCCAGGTAACGCCTGATAGGAGTCTCCTTTGTTCTTTGAGCGCCACGGTGGTGGTGAGCGAGTCATCCTCGTTCACTTGGATGGACAGGACCCTGAGGCGCGCGAAGATCCGCAGGAGTTTCAGGAGCTGGCAAATTCGGCCGGCGCCGAGACCGTTGCGTTTTTTAACGTGCCGCGTCATCGGCCAACCGCCAAATTCCTGATTGGCAGCGGCAAGGTCGAGGAACTGCGCGACCTGGTCCATGCCGAAGAAGCCGATCTGGTGATCTTCAATCACACCCTCACGCCCAGTCAGGAACGTAACCTCGAACGTGTATTCGAGTGTCGCGTGATCGACCGCACCGGCCTGAT
Organism: Pseudomonas sp. NFACC25; assembly: GCF_900100935.1. Classification (NCBI taxonomy): domain Bacteria; kingdom Pseudomonadati; phylum Pseudomonadota; class Gammaproteobacteria; order Pseudomonadales; family Pseudomonadaceae; genus Pseudomonas; species Pseudomonas sp. NFACC25. The sequence goes on along the minus strand of NZ_FMUC01000019.1, from coordinate 10,887 downwards.
TCTCGATATTTTCGCCCAACGCGCCCGTACCCATGAGGGCAAGCTCCAGGTCGAATTGGCCCAGCTTGACCACATGAGCACTCGGCTGGTTCGCGGTTGGACTCACCTTGAGCGTCAGGGTGGCGGTATCGGCATGCGGGGCCCGGGTGAAACCCAGTTGGAAACCGACCGGCGCCTGCTGCGGGTTCGCCTGCGTCAGATCAAGGGCCGACTGGAGAAGGTGCGCAGCCAGCGCGAGCAATCGCGACGTGGCCGTTCGCGTGCCGATATCCCTACCGTATCGCTGGTGGGCTACACCAACGCCGGCAAGTCCACGCTGTTCAACAACGTGACCAAATCGGACGTGTACGCGGCTGACCAACTGTTCGCGACCCTCGACCCGACCTTGCGCCGTCTGGATATCGACGACCTGGGGCCGATTGTCCTGGCCGATACCGTGGGTTTCATTCGGCACCTGCCCCACAAGCTGGTCGAGGCATTTCGGTCTACGCTCGAGGAGTCGAGCAATTCCGACCTGCTGTTGCACGTGATCGATGCGGCCGAACCGGATCGCATGTTGCAGATTGAACAGGTGATGGTCGTGCTGGGCGAGATTGGCGCCCAGGACTTGCCGATCCTCGAGGTCTATAACAAACTCGATTTGCTTGAAGGCGTCGAGCCACAAATCCAGCGCGACGAGAACGGCAAGCCCCAGCGGGTCTGGCTGTCGGCGCGCGATGGCAGTGGTTTGGAGCTGCTTGAACAAGCCATTGCCGAATTGCTCGGCAGCGATTTGTTCGTCGGCACCTTGCGCTTGCCTCAGCGTTTTGCTCGACTGCGTGCACAGTTTTTCGAGCTGGGCGCGGTACAGAAAGAAGAACACGACGAAGAAGGTGTCAGCTTGCTGGCCGTTCGATTGCCGCGCTCGGAGCTCAATCGGCTGGTCAGCCGTGAAGGCGTAGTACCGACAGAGTTCATCGAACAACACACTTTGCAATAAAAGCCTCCGAAAGCGGTTGTGCCGCAGTAGCAGGCATTCTGTAGCATTGGTCGGCGCGCCGTGGGTGCGTCTTTGCTTTATCAGATGGAGAGCGCTATGGCTTGGAATGAGCCGGGTGGCAACTCGAATAATCAGGATCCTTGGGGTGGTAAGCGCCGCAATAATGGCGACCGCAAGGGGCCACCAGATCTCGACGAGGCCTTCCGAAAGCTGCAGGAAAGCCTGAATGGGTTGTTCGGTGGTGGAAAAAAACGGGGTGGTGATGAAGGTGGTCGCACCGGCAAGGGCGGCGGCTACGGCCTGCTGGGCCTGGGTCTTGTCGTGCTGGCGGCCGTATGGCTGTACAGCGCCGTATACGTCGTGGACGAGCAGGAGCAAGCCGTGGTGCTGCGCTTCGGCAAGTACTACGAGACTGTCGGTCCTGGCCTGAATATCTATTTCCCGCCGATCGACAAGAAGTACATGGAGAACGTCACGCGTGAGCGTGCCTACACCAAGCAGGGCCAGATGCTGACCGAAGACGAGAACATCGTCGAAGTGCCGCTGACCGTGCAGTACAAGATCAGCAACCTGCAGGACTTCGTGCTGAACGTCGATCAGCCGGAAATCAGCCTGCAGCACGCAACTGAAAGCGCCCTGCGCCACGTGGTGGGTTCCACCGCCATGGACCAGGTGCTGACCGAAGGCCGTGAACTGATGGCCAGCGAAATAAAGGAGCGCCTGCAACGGTTCCTCGATACCTATCGCACCGGCATCACCGTCACCCAGGTGAACGTACAGAGCGCAGCGGCACCGCGTGAAGTGCAGGAAGCGTTCGACGACGTGATCCGCGCCCGTGAAGACGAACAGCGTTCGCGCAACCAGGCTGAAACCTACGCCAACGGCGTCGTGCCGGAAGCCCGTGGCCAGGCCCAGCGTATCCTCGAGGATGCCAACGGTTACCGTGACGAAGTGGTCTCCCGTGCCAAGGGTGAAGCGGATCGCTTTACCAAGCTGGTCGCCGAGTACCGCAAGGCGCCTGAGGTGACGCGTGAGCGTCTGTACCTGGACACCATGCAGGAAGTCTTCAGCAACACCAGCAAGGTCCTCGTGACCGGCAGCAAGGGTGGGCAGAACAACCTGCTGTACCTGCCGCTGGACAAGATGATCGAAGGTGGTCGCAGCAGCTCCAGTGCACCGTCCACCGGTTCCAATGCCGCTGCCAATGAAGCGAGCGCCCGTGCGGCCGCTGACTTGCTGCAACAGCAAACACGTACCAGGGAGAGTCGTTGATGAGCAATAAATCGCTGACCGCCCTGATTGTGGGCGTCGTCGTGGTCATCGCTGCCTGGAACTGCTTCTACATCGTGGCTCAGACCGAGCGTGCGGTGCTGCTGCAATTCGGTCGCGTGGTCCAGGCGGATGTCCAGCCGGGCCTGCATGTGAAAGTCCCCTACGTCAACCAGGTGCGCAAGTTCGACGCGCGCCTGATGACCCTGGATGCACCGACACAGCGCTTCCTGACCCTGGAAAAGAAAGCCGTGATGGTTGACGCCTACGCCAAGTGGCGCGTCAAGGACGCCGAGCGCTTCTACACTGCGACCTCCGGCCTCAAGCAGATTGCCGACGAGCGTTTGTCGCGCCGTCTGGAGTCGGGCCTGCGTGACCAGTTTGGTAAGCGCACCCTGCACGAGGTGGTGTCCGGTGAACGCGATGCGCTGATGGCGGATATCACCCGTTCGTTGAACACGATGGCGGAAAAAGAGCTGGGGATCGAAGTTGTCGATGTTCGGGTCAAGGCCATCGATTTGCCGAAGGAAGTGAACCGCAGCGTGTTCGAGCGCATGAGCACCGAGCGTGAGCGTGAGGCCCGTGAGCACCGTGCCAAGGGTAACGAGCTGGCTGAAGGTATCCGTGCGGATGCCGACCGTCAGCGCCGTGTACTGCTGGCAGAAGCCTATCGCGAGTCTGAAGAGGCCCGTGGTGATGGTGATGCTCAAGCCGCGGCGATCTACGCCAAGGCTTACGGCCAGGACCAGGAGTTCTACGCGTTCTACCGTAGCCTGCGTGCCTACCGTGAAAGCTTCGCGAACAAAACCGACGTCATGGTGCTGGACCCAAGCAGCGACTTCTTCCGCTACCTGGAAAAGTCCAAGTAACCAGCCCGTGATTTTGTAGGGCGCACTCCGTCGGGCGGCTAAAACGCCTGGCGGGGTGATCCTTTCAGAAAACGGGTGTATGATGCGGCAGCCGGGAAATTCCCGGCTTTTTTGCGTCTGCATGTTTGATTCGGCAGGCGTGACAGGTTTTTCGAGGAAAGTGCCCGACGAGGCCGTTAACAGGTCGTTCGTCACGTCGCTCTTGCGCGTGGTTTATGCAGGGGGCGGGTATTTTCTGCTTCACTCAAGGCTCGGCCGAGGGCTGGCCGCCCGGATCATAGGGGAATGGCGTAATGGCAACGGTAGACCGCTGGCTGCTGCCAGATGGCATCGAAGAAGTACTGCCACCAGAAGCTGCGCGCATTGAAGTAGCGCGTCGCCAGGTGTTGGATCTGTTCCAGAGCTGGGGTTACGAGTTTGTCGTGACCCCCCATATCGAGTACCTGGAATCCCTGCTGACCGGCGCGGGCCAGGACCTGGATCTGCGCACCTTCAAGGTCATCGACCCGCAATCGGGCCGGCAAATGGGGTTCCGTGCCGACATCACGCCGCAAGTGGCACGCATCGATGCGCACACCCTGCGCCGCGAAGGCCCGAGCCGCCTGTGCTACGCCGGCAGCGTGCTGCACGCTCAACCGCGTGCCTTGTCGTCCTCCCGCAGCCCGATCCAGTTGGGCGCGGAGTTGTACGGTGATGCCAGCCCGAGCAGCGACGTTGAAGTGATCAGCCTGATGCTGGCCATGCTGCAACTGGCTGATGTGCCAGATGTCCACATGGACCTCGGTCACGTGGGTATCTACCGTGGCCTGGCCCGTGCGGCCGGTTTGTCCGGTGAAGCCGAGCAACAGCTGTTCGATGCCCTGCAGCGCAAGGCGATCGATGAAGTCATCGCCTTGACCGCTGGCGTGCCTGCGGATCTGGCCGAGATGCTGCGTGCACTGGTCAACCTGTGTGGCGGCCGTGAAGTGCTGGTGGCTGCACGTGAACGCCTGGCCAAGGCGCCGGCGCCGGTATTGGCTGCACTGGATGACCTGCTGGCGATTGCTGAGCGGTTGTCGGCGCGGTTCCCGCAGTTGCCGCTGTATTTTGATTTGGGCGAGCTGCGCGGCTACCACTACCACACCGGTGTGGTGTTCGCGGTGTTTGTGCCGGGTGTTGGCCAGGCCATCGCCCAAGGTGGTCGTTACGACGACATCGGCGCCGACTTCGGTCGTGCGCGTCCGGCCACCGGCTTTTCCACCGATTTGAAAACCCTGGTGACCCTGGGGCGTGCTGAGGTCGAGCTGCCGTCTGGTGGCATCTGGATGCCCGACAGTACGGACGCAGCACTCTGGCAGCAGGTTTGCCAGTTGCGCAGTGAGGGTCAGCGTGTTGTCCAGGCATTGCCTGGGCAGCCATTGGCCGCCGCCCGTGAAGCGGACTGCGACCGGCAATTGATTCTGCAGAACGGGCTTTGGCAAGTATCGCCACTGGCTTCTTGAGTTTTCCTGCCGGCCATCGCCGGCACCAAGTTTGCGCGAATGAGGACAAGTGTTATGGGTAAGAATGTCGTAGTCCTGGGCACCCAATGGGGTGATGAGGGCAAAGGCAAGATCGTTGATCTGCTGACCGAACATGCTGCCGCCGTAGTGCGCTACCAAGGCGGTCACAACGCTGGCCACACCCTGGTCATCGACGGCGAAAAAACCGTCTTGCACCTGATCCCGTCGGGCGTCCTGCGCGAAGGCGTGCAGTGCCTGATCGGCAACGGCGTCGTGGTTGCGCCGGATGCCCTGCTGCGTGAGATCACCAAGCTGGAAGAGAAAGGCGTACCGGTGCGCGAGCGCCTGCGTATCAGCCCGTCCTGCCCGCTGATCCTGTCCTTCCACGTTGCGCTGGACCAGGCCCGTGAAAAGGCCCGTGGCGAGCTGAAGATCGGCACCACCGGTCGCGGCATCGGCCCGGCCTACGAAGACAAGGTCGCGCGTCGTGGCCTGCGTGTGGGCGACCTGCTCAACATGCCGCGCTTTGAAGACAAGCTGCGTGAACTGGTGGATTACCACAACTTCATGCTGGTGGGTTACTACAAAGAGCCAGCCATCGAATTCGACAAGACCCTGGCCGAGTGCAAGGAATACGCTGAGCTGCTCAAGCCGCTGATGCTGGATGTGACCGCCGAGCTGCACGACCTGCGTCGCGCCGGCAAGGACATCATGTTCGAAGGCGCCCAGGGTTCGTTGCTGGACATCGACCACGGTACCTACCCGTACGTGACCAGCTCCAACACCACTGCCGGCGGCGTCGCTACCGGTTCGGGCGTTGGTCCTATGTTCCTGGACTACATCCTCGGCATCACCAAGGCCTACACCACCCGTGTAGGTTCGGGCCCGTTCCCGACTGAACTGTTCGACGAAGTCGGTGCGCACCTGGCCAAGCAGGGTCACGAATTCGGCGCGACCACCGGCCGTGCTCGTCGCTGTGGCTGGTTCGACGCCGTTATCCTGCGTCGCGCGATCGATGTGAACAGCATCTCGGGCATCTGCTTCACCAAGCTGGATGTACTCGACGGCCTGGAAACCATCAACATCTGCGTCGGCTACAAAGATGCCGAAGGCAAGGACGTTGCCCCGGTTGACGCCGACAGCTACGTGGGCCTGCAGCCTGTGTACGAAGAAGTGCCGGGCTGGAGCGAGTCGACCGTGGGTGCCAAGACCCTGGAAGAGTTGCCAGCCAATGCCCGTGCCTACATCAAGCGCGTTGAAGAGCTGATCGGTGCGCCGATTGACATTATTTCGACGGGCCCGGATCGCAACGAGACCATCGTTCTGCGTCACCCGTTCGCTTAATAAGCTATTGATGTAAAAAGCAAAGGGCTCCTTCGGGAGCCCTTTGTCGTATCTGCATGCCAAGCGGCACGACCCTTGCTATGTTTCTTTCTTTCGCGGTGCTATCAAATTAATGGCACCCGTGGTGGAGGGATTCCCGATGTCTGCCGTTCTCTCATTGTTACAAAGCCGTCTGTTGCGGCCGGTGTTCGTTACCCTAGGTATCGCTCTTTTGGTGCAAGTGCTGGTGGCGGTCGCTCTCACCCGGAGCACGGTCACGGCGCTGGAGGCCGATTTAGGCAGTCGCCTGGGCATCGACAGCCAGAAGCTGTCCGGTGAATTGGCCCAGGCCGGCAAGGAAGTCACGTCGAGCCTGGACAGCTTGTCCACCAGTACCCGTCAGCGTCTGACCGCCGGGCTTTCCGAGCGCCTGCAGGCAGAGCAGAAACAGTTGCGTGCGACCCTGGAAAAAGACCTGCAAGACTCCGCCAACGATATGGCGCAACTGCTGGCCTCGGTGGCGCCCCGCGCCATGTGGGACAGCGATGTGCCAACGCTGTCCGAGTTTGCCCGACGCGCCCAGCGCAATCCCAACGTGCTGTTCGTGGTCTATGACGACGCGGCGGGTGAGCACCTGACTCGTTATCTGAATCGCGAAAATCCGATCAACAAGGCGTTGCTGGAAAAAGGCCAGGGCGATCGCGCCCTGGACAAAGTCCTGAACGCCGCGAAGAACGATCCTTCGGTGTTCTACGTCGAGGCGTCCATCAGTCCTAACGGCGTGGAGATTGGCAAGGTGCTCATGGGGGTGTCGACCGCGTCGGTCGAGGCCGATCTGCAAGCGCTGGACAAGCGTTTTTCCGCACTGATAGCCAGCGGTGATCAGTTGGTCGGCGACAGCCTCAAAGGTGCCGCGGCGGATAGCGCGGCGGCCATGGGCGCTCGCCTGCAGTCGGCGCAAGCCACTGCGACCCAGATGACCGTCAACACCACCGGCGCCGTGCAGGAGGCTGCCGGCACCTTGCGTTGGCGCATCGGCATGGGGCTGGCGGTGGTCGGTTTCGGCGTATTGCTGCTGATCGCCGTGGTTCTCGGCCGTCGTGTGGTCAATCGCCTGAAACTGCTTATCGCGGCCATGGATGACCTGGCAGCAGGCGAGGGCGACCTCACCAAGCGCGTGCAGATCAACAGCAAGGACGAAATTGGCGACATGGCCTCGGCGGTCAATCGCTTTGTGGATAAGTTGCAGCCTATCGTGCGCGAGGCGGGCGACGTGGCCCAGCGTACCGGCGTGGAAATCGGCGCCATGACCTTGCGCAATGCCGGCGCCGATGCGGCAGCGGGCTTGCAGCGTGATGAGGTGGCGGAAAGTTTGCGCGCGCTGTCGCAAATGGCCGACGAGGCCCAGGCCGAAAGCCACGCCATGCAGGCGGCGTTGCAGCAGGTGGTGGATATTCGTCAGGCGACGGACGAGAACTCGCGCACGTCGGCCGAAGTCGGCAGTTTGATCGAAGCGTTGGCGGGGCAGGTCCAGGCCGGGTCCCAGGTCATCGAGCGCCTGGCCCAGCAAAGCGAGCAGATCGAAGTGGTGCTGACGGTCATCCATGGTATCGCCGAGCAGACCAACCTGCTGGCGCTCAACGCGGCCATTGAAGCCGCGCGTGCGGGCGAGACCGGGCGGGGCTTTGCGGTGGTGGCGGACGAAGTACGCGCGTTGGCCAGTAAGACCCAAAGTTCTACCGGCGATATCCAGGCCCATATCGTCGCGTTGCAGCAGGGCGCACGCGAGGCGGTGGAAACCATCGGCAAGGCCGGGCGCCAGGCCAACGAAGGTTTGCTGGTGCTGCGCGACAGCGTGCGCTTGCAGCAGACGGTGCAGGCCTCGGTGGAGCAGGTGCATGCAGCGATTGGCCTGGCTACCCGCGCCGCCGAGCATCAGGCCCAGGGCGCCCATGCGGTACGAGGCCGGGTCGAGGTGATCCATGCCCAGGCCGAGCGTGCGGCGCAGGCGGTGGTGGAGACTACCGCCAGTGGCAAGGTGCTGGATGGGTTGGCGGCGCAGTTGAAGGCGAGTCTGGGGCAGTTCCGGGCTTAGCGTCGTCTGTTCTGGCCTCATCGGGGGCTTGCCCCCGATAGCGATCTCAGCGGCTCAAGTACATCCGAGTTGTCAGCAGATAGACCGGCAACCCCGACACCACTATCAACAACGCCGCATAAGGCGCCGCCGCCGCAAACTCCACATTCGAGGTATGTGCCCACACGGCAGTCGCCAAGGTATTCAGCCCGGTAGGGCTGAGCAGCAGCGTCGCCGTCAATTCCTTCATGGCGTCCAGGAACACCAGCGCAAATGCCGCACCCAATGCCGGAAAAATAATCGGCAGCGTCACTCGGCAAAACGCACTGAACGACGATGCCCCCAGCGTGCGTGCAGCCTCTTCCAACTGCGGCGCCGCCTTGTTCAAGGCCGTGCGGATCGGCGCCTGGGCCAATGGAAGAAACAACAAGGCATAGGCGATCAGCAGCAACGCAGAGGTCTGGTACAGCGCCGGCACGTAATGCAGGGCGAAATACACCAGTGTCAACGCAATCACCAGGCCGGGCAGGGCGTGCAGCAGGTACGGCAGGCGCTCGGCCCAGATCGCCAGTCGGCCCTTGTAGCGCACCACCAGCAGCCCCACCGGTACCGCCAGCGCCAGGCACAGTGCCGCGCCACCCAGCGACAGCATCAGGGAGGACAGCAATGCCTCGCCAATCTCGGCCATTGGAAATGCCGCCGATGAACCTACCGCCAGCCAATAGCCGAGCATGCCCAAGGGGATGCCGCTGCCGATGATCGCCAGCGCCAGGCAATACACCTGGCCCAGTGGCGCCCACTTGCCCAGTCGCACCTGCTCCCCATGCCGCGCCGCGCCCTGGCCGATGCGCACGTGCCGGCCCTTGCCGCGCACGCGCAGTTCCAGCCACAGCAGGGTCAGGCACATCACCAGCAATACCGCAGAAAGCATCGCGGCATTGGCGTTGCTGAACTCCAGTTCGAATTGCTGGTAGATCGCGGTGGTGAAGGTTTGCAGGCCGATGATCGACAGCGCGCCGAACTCCACCAGCATATGCAGGGCAATCAGCAGTGCCCCGGCCAGCAGCGACGGCCACAGCAAGGGCAGGGTGATGCGCAGGAATACGCCCCAGCGATTCAGCCCCAGGGTGCGGGCCGATTCTTCAAGGGAAGGGTCCAGGTTGCGCAAGGTTGCGGCCACTGGCAAAAACACCAGCGGGTATTTGGACAGGGTCATCACCAGGATCGCGCCGCCGAGCCCTTCGAAGTGGGCGCTCAGGGATACCCAGGTGAAGCTGCTGACAAACGCCGGCACCGCGAACGGCAGGCACAGGACTACACCCCAGAGGCGGCGCCCTGGCAGATTGCTGCGTTCCAGCAGCCAGGCCAGGGACAGGCCGATCACGCCGCACGCCACCGTCACGCCGACCATCAGCGCCAGGGTATTGCGCAGCAGCCCGAACACATAGGGGCGCCAGAGCAGATGCACCGCCTGCGCCCAGCCCGCCTGCCAGGCCTTCAGCCCGACGTACACCAGTGGCAGCAGGCTCAGGCCAACCAGTAGCAGGACGGGGAGCAGTAGCCAGATCGAAGGGCGCTTGCGGCGCGGGCTGAGCCCCCCGCGCAGGGCGGGGGTGGGTAGCGATGGGTTCATCAGTTCAAGCCAACCTCACGTTCCAGGTCCAGGGCTTCTTCTGCGTTGCCCAGGTCGGCAGGCGTGACTTTCGGCGGCTGCAGTTCGCTGAAGGGCTTAAGGCCGCGGTTGGATTCCATGCCTTTGCGCAGCGGGTACTCGGCCGAGGTAGTGGTAATCACGCGCTGGCCTTCTTCGCTGGCCATGAACGCCAGCAGTTGCTGGGCTTCTTTGGGATGCTTGCTGGACTTCAGCGCGGCCGCCGAAGACACGGTGATCAGGCCGCCGGCATCGCCATCGGTGAAGTAGTGCAGTTGGGAATCGAGGTTGGTTTTTTCTTTCTTCAGGGCAAACCAGTAGTAGTTGTTCACCAGAACGGTGGCTACTTCGCCGTTTTCCACGGCCTTCAGGGCGACCATATTGTTGCTGTACACCTTGCCGAAGGCACGCAGGCCGGTCAGCCATTCTTCGGCGGCTTCACGGCCGTGCAGCTTGATGATCGCCACGGCCTGTTCCTGGAAGGCACCGCTGGTAGGTACGAAGCCGACCTTGCCTTGCCACTCGGGGCCGGCGAAATCCAATACCGACTTGGGCAGGTCTTTCTCGGCAATCAGTTTGGGGTTGAAGGCTACGACGCGGGTGCGTGCGGTCACGCCCATCCAGTCGCCGTTACGACCCACGTAATCCTTGGGCAGGACGTCGAGCGTGCCTGCATCGATCTTGGCCAGCAGGCCTTGCTCGCCAAGTTTGTTCAATGGCGGCGATTCTTCGGTGTAGATCACGTCGGCAGGGGAGCGGTCGCCTTCCTCCACGACTTGGCTGGCCAGTTGGTTGCTGCTGCCCTTGCGTACGTTGACGTGAATACCGGTCCTGGCTTCGAAGGCCTTGGCGAGTTCATCGCCGACTTCTTTGTGTTGGCCGTTGTACAGGGTCAGGGAGACTTTGTCGGCGGAGTAGGCGGCGGGGGAGAGTAGGGTCAGGCCGAGCAGAGTGATGGTCAGGCCACGCAGAAGGGATGTCTTGAGACGGGTATCGCGGATCATCATCCGGGGTTTTCCTCACTTGAGTGCAACAAATCATTGCAAGGATAAACGATAAAACTTCTCAAGTGCGCCAAAGGGGGGAAATTGCTGGTGGAGGTTTTCAAACCCCGGAAACGAAAAAACCCGCTTTCGCGGGTTTGATCTGAATTTGGTGCCCAGGAGAAGACTCGAACTTCCACGACCTTGCGATCACCAGCACCTGAAGCTGGCGTGTCTACCAATTTCACCACCTGGGCA
>NZ_FMUC01000018.1:0-116590 GCF_900100935.1 Pseudomonas sp. NFACC25 | reverse complement strand
TACTAATTGCCCGTGAGGCTTGACCATATAACACCCAAGCAATTTGACTACTCGAAAGAGCATCAGATTGCGGTGTGTGAAGACGCAATGAACCGAAAGTTCGAGATTTCACAAAGCACCGACAGCTGTCACATACCCAATTTGCTGAAGCGAGGCCAACTGGCCACGACTCAGTACCCGAATTTCTTGACGACCATAGAGCATTGGAACCACCTGATCCCATCCCGAACTCAGCAGTGAAACGATGCATCGCCGATGGTAGTGTGGGGTTTCCCCATGTGAGAGTAGGTCATCGTCAAGATTAAATTCCGAAACCCCATTTGCGAAAGCAGATGGGGTTTTGTTTTGGGTGCTCGGAAAGTGCGAAGAGGCGCCTCGGCTGGGTCTTCAGTGCTAAAGTCCATGCCCTCGATTTTGCTTTTCCCAAGGAAGCCGTTATGCCGGATGCGACGTCCCTCAGCGCTGGATTCATGGTGGTTCACGGCAACCGCTTGGACGAACTGCGCAGCCTGGTGGTGAGTTGGATGCGCCGTTATCCCCTGGCGCCTCTGGAAAACGAAATCGCCTTGGTACAAAGCAACGGCATTGCCCAGTGGCTCAAACTGGCCTTGGCTGAAGACCCGCAAGACGACGATATGGGAGGCTGCGGAATTGCCGCCGCCATTGATGTACAGCTCCCCGGCAGCTTCATGTGGCAGCTCTATCGCATGGTCCTGGGACGTGACGAAATCCCTCCAAAATCCCTGCTCGATAAAGCCCCGCTCACTTGGCGCCTGATGCGCCTGCTCCCGGAACTCATCGATCAACAGCACTTCGAGCCGTTGCAACGCTTCTTGACCCACGACTCCGACCTGCGCAAACGCTACCAACTGGCGGAACGACTGGCTGACCTGTTCGACCAATACCAGGTCTACCGCGCTGACTGGCTGGAAGACTGGGCTGCCGGACGCCATCAATTGCGTAATGGTCGAGGCGAATCAAAGCCACTCAACCCTGCCAATTGTTGGCAAGCCGAGTTATGGCGCGCGCTGCTGTTGGACGTCGGTGAAGAGGGCATGGCCGAAAGCCGCGCCGGCGTGCACCAGCGCTTTATCGAACGTATCAATGCGCTTGAGCAAGCACCGAAGGGATTGCCTTCCCGGGTGATTGTCTTCGGGATTTCCTCCCTACCCGCCCAAGCGCTTGAGGCGCTGGCCGGCCTGGCCCGTTTCAGCCAAGTCCTGCTGTGCGTGCACAACCCGTGTCGCCACCATTGGTCCGACATCGTGGCCGACAAAGACCTGCTGCGTAACGAATACAAACGCCAGGCGCGTAAAGCCGGCATGCCCGTTACTATCGACCCACAAACCCTGCACCAACACGCCCATCCGCTGTTGGCCGCCTGGGGCAAACAAGGTCGCGACTACATCAGCCTGCTGGACAGTTACGACGATCCCAACAGCTACCGCGCCGCTTTTCGCGATGGTCGAATCGACCTGTTCAGCGACAGCGAACCCACCACACTGCTCAACCAGCTTCAGGACGATATCCTCGAACTGCGCCCGCTCAATGAGACTCGGGAACAATGGCCGGCTGTCGATCTGGAGCGTGATACATCCATCCGCTTCCACATTGCCCACAGTGCCCAACGCGAAGTAGAGATTCTCCACGACCAATTGCTCCAACGCTTCAGCGCCGACCCCACGCTTCGCCCAAGGGACATCATCGTCATGGTCCCCGACGTCGACAGCTATGCGCCGCATATTCGCGCGGTATTCGGGCAACTGGACAGAATCGATCCCCGCTTCATTCCCTTTACCCTCACCGATCAAGGCCAGCGCGGCCGCGATCCCCTGCTGATCGCCGTTGAACACCTGCTCAAACTCCCTGACAGCCGCTTCCCCGTCAGCGAGATTCTCGATCTGTTGGACGTCCCGGCCTTGCGCGAACGCTTCGCCATCAAGGAGCGCGATCTGCCCACGCTGCACCGCTGGATCGAAGGCGCTGGCATCCGTTGGGGCCTCAACGCCGAGCAACGTGCGGGGCTCGGTCTGCCGAGTGAACTGGAACAAAACAGCTGGCGATTCGGTCTTCGCCGTATGCTTCTAGGCTACGCCGTCGGCACCGGTGCAGCCTGCGAAGGCATTGAGCCTTACGACGAAATCGGCGGGCTTGATGCGGCCTTGATCGGCCCGCTGGTCGCTTTGCTCGATGCGCTCAGCGATGCCCATCAAGCGCTGTCACAACCCGCAGCACCCCACGAATGGGGCGAGCGTCTGCAACGCCTTATGCAACTCTTCTTCCTACCCAGCAGCGAGCACGACGACTACCTGTTGGGTCAGCTTGAGCAACTCAGGGAAACCTGGTTGGAAACCTGCGAGTCCGTTGGCCTGCAGGATGAGTTACCGCTTACCGTAGTCCGCGAAGCCTGGCTGGCCGGCCTGGATCAAGGCCGTCTGTCCCAGCGCTTCCTCGCCGGAGCTGTCAATTTTTGCACCCTGATGCCCATGCGCGCCATCCCCTTCAAACTCGTCTGCCTGCTCGGCATGAACGACGGCGACTACCCACGCGCCCAGCCACCGCTGGATTTCGACCTGATGGGCAGCGACTACCGTCCCGGCGACCGTTCGCGCCGTGAAGATGACCGTTACCTGCTGCTCGAAGCCCTGTTGTCCGCCCGCGACCAGCTCTATATCAGCTGGGTCGGCCGTAGCATCCGCGATAACAGCGAGCGCCCGGCCTCTGTACTCATCGGCCAACTGCGCGACCATATCGCCAGTGGCTGGCACAACGCACAAGAAACACCGCTACTGGACGCGATGACCCAGGAACACCCGCTCCAACCCTTCAGCGCCCGCTATTTCCACGAAGGTGATCCACTGTTCAGCTACGCCCGCGAATGGCAGTTACTCCACGAAGCTGTGGATAACGTCCCAAAAGAGGGTCAACTGGCGCAGCATCAACAGGAAGAACCCCTGAGTCTCGGCCAGTTGCAGGATTTCCTACGCAACCCGGTCAAACACTTCTTCAGCCAGCGTCTGAAAGTGTTCTTCGAAGCCGCCGAAGTACCCCTGGCCGATGAAGAGCCCTTCGTGCTTGACGCGCTGCAACGCTACAACCTGAGCGACAGCCTGTTGAACGCTGCGCTGTCCCAGCCCGAACACCTCGACCAGGCCCTCAACGCCCAGGCCCTGCGGCTGCAAGGCAGTGGCCTGTTGCCGATGGTTGGTTTCGGCGAGTGCCTGCGCAACGAACTCATTGAGCCCCTGCCCGACTTGTTGCAACGCTACCAGCAGTTGCTGGCGCTCTGGCCAACGCCACACACCGCTGCAGAACCGATCAGTTTCGAGCATCAAGGTATAGCGCTGGAAGGCTGGATCAGCGGCCTGCATCGACGCAGTGATGGCGGATTGCTGAGTGTCACCACCATCCCCAATAGCATCGGCTCGATCAAAACACGCAAATGGCATCGCCTGATTCGTCCTTGGGTCAATCATGTGGTGGCCTGCGCCTGCGGCCTGTCGTTGAGCACGGGGTTGGTGGCCAGCGACGATACGTTGCTACTGGCCCCGCTGGATAAGCCCATCGCCCGGGAAATCCTCGGCAACCTGCTGTTGGCCTGGCACAGCGGCATGAGAGAGCCGCTCCCGGTAGCCGTCAAGACCGCCTTCGCCTGGCTCAGCCAGACCGATCCGGTCAAAGCCCACGCCGCCGCGAGCAAAGCCTATGAAGGTGACGGCCTGACCACCGACGGCGAGCGTCGCGAAACCCCGGCGCTCACCCGACAGTTCCCCGATTACGCCGCCCTGGTCGCCAGCGAAGAGTTCGAAGGCTGGTGCGAAACCTTGTATCGACCGCTCATCAACGCCCCATGGCGATCACTCACAGGCGAGGAGGCCGGCCCATGAGCAGCAAACCCTTGGCCCTGGCCTTCCCGTTGAATGGCAGCCAGCTGATTGAAGCCAGCGCCGGCACCGGCAAAACCTTCACCATCTCCGCCTTGTACCTGCGTCTGGTCCTTGGCCACGGTGACAGTGAGTCCGGTTTTGGCCGTGAACTGCTGCCGCCGCAAATCCTCGTGGTGACCTTTACCGATGCCGCCACCAAAGAGCTGCGCGAACGCATCCGCATGCGTTTGGCCGAGGCCGCACGTTTCTTCCGCGAAGAGATTGAACAGCCCGACGCGCTGATCGCCGACCTGCGTGCGCAATACCTCCCCGAGCAATGGCCCGCCTGCGCCAACCGCCTGGACATCGCAGCCCAGTGGATGGATGAGGCGGCGGTTTCCACGATTCACAGTTGGTGCCAGCGCATGCTGCGCGAACACGCGTTCGACAGCGGCAGCCTGTTCACCCAGACCCTGGAAACCGACCACAGTGACCTGCTCGGCGAAGTGCTTCGCGATTATTGGCGACTGTTCTGCTACCCGATGCACGACGACGCCCTCAACTGGGTACGCAGCAACTGGGGCGGTCCGGCCGCGTTGATGCCACGGGTACGCGCACTGTTCGGCAGCGAACGGCCGACGGATGAAACCCGCGAACCCGCCGAGTTGATCAACGCTTGCCTGCAAGAACGCCGTGAAGCGTTGATAAACATCAAGGCTCCCTGGCAACAATGGGCCGTCGAGTTGCGCGAAATCTGCCTGCAAGCCGTAGCCGCCAAAGCCGTCGACGGCCGCAAGATGCAAGCGCGTTACTTCGAGCCCTGGTTCGAAAAGATCAGCGCCTGGGCCGCTGACGAAACCCTGGAACAGCTGGATATTGGCACCGGCTTCACCCGCCTCACCCCCGACGGCATGGCCGAAGCCTGGAAGGGCGACCCGCCGCAACACCCCGGCATCGACGCCATGGCCGGCCTCAAGGCCGCCCTCGACGCGCTGCCAACCCCCGACGCCGCGGTGTTGCAACACGCTGCCGGTTGGGTGGGCAAGCGCTTTGAAGAAGAAAAACGCCGGCGTGCCGAAATGGGCTTCGACGACATGCTGATCCGCCTCAACGCCGCCCTGCAAACCGATGGCGGCGAGCGCCTGGCCAGTGTGATCCGCGAGCAGTTCCCGGTGGCCCTGATCGACGAATTCCAGGACACCGACCCGGTGCAATACAGCATCTTCGACAGCATTTACCGCATCGAAGAGAACCACCTCGACAGCGGCCTGTTCCTGATTGGCGACCCCAAGCAAGCCATCTACGCCTTCCGCGGCGCCGATATCTACACCTACCTGCGTGCGCGCAAATCCACGCTCGGCCGTCATCACACCCTGGGCACCAACTTCCGTTCCAGCCATGCGATGGTCGACGCGGTGAACCACGTGTTCCTGCGCGCGGAAACCGGCCGCGGCGCGTTCCTGTTCCGGGAGTCGAACGGCGACAACCCGGTGCCGTTCCATCCGGTGCTATCCCAAGGCCGTAAGGAAAAACTGCAGGTCGACGGCCAAACGTTGCCGGCAATGAACCTGTGGCACCTGCCCACCGACCAGCCGGTTTCCAACGCGGTGTACCGCCAACAACTGGCCGGTGCCTGTGCCACCCGGATTGTCGAGCTGCTCAACGGCGGGCAGCAAGGTACGGCCGGTTTCCTGCAAGCGGACGACAGCTTCAAAGGCGTACTGCCGTCGGACATCGCCATCCTCGTGCGCGACGGCAAGGAAGCCCAGGCCGTGCGCGCCGAGTTGGCCGCCCGTGGCGTGCGTAGCGTGTACCTGTCCGACAAGGACTCTGTCTTCGCCGCCCAGGAAGCCCACGACCTGCTCGCCTGGCTCAAGGCCTGTGCCGAGCCGGACGTCGAGCGGCCGCTGCGGGCTGCCCTGGCTTGCGTCACCTTGAACCTGTCACTGCCGGAACTGGAGCGTCTGAACCAGGACGAACTGGCGTGGGAAAGCCGCGTGATGCAGTTCCGAGGCTACCGCACGATCTGGCGCACCCAAGGCGTGTTGCCGATGCTGCGTCGCCTGCTGCACGACTTCAAACTGCCGCAAACCCTGATCGCCCGCAGCGACGGCGAACGTGTGCTGACCAACCTGTTGCACCTCAGCGAGTTGTTGCAGCAAGCCGCGTCGGAACTGGACGGCGAACAGGCGTTGATCCGCCACCTGGCCGAACATCTGGCGTTGTCCGGCCAGGCCGGCGAAGAGCAAATCCTGCGCCTGGAAAGTGACGAGCAACTGGTCAAGGTGGTGACCATTCACAAATCCAAGGGCCTGGAGTACGACCTGGTCTTCCTGCCTTTCATCTGCTCGGCCAAGCCGGTCGACGGCAGTCGCCTGCCGCTGCATTACCACGATGAACACGGCAAATCCCACGTCAGCCTGCGCCCGACCGCCGAGTTGATCGCCCAGGCCGACGATGAGCGCCTGGCCGAAGACCTGCGTTTGTTCTACGTAGCCCTGACCCGCGCCAAACATGCCTGCTGGCTCGGCGTTGCCGACCTCAAGCGTGGCAACAGCAGCAGCTCGGTACTGCACCTGTCGGCGCTGGGTTACCTGCTCGGCGCCGGTGCGTCGTTGAGTGAATCCGCCGGCCTCGCGCGTTGGCTGTTGGATCTGCAGGACGGCTGCCCGGCCATCCACTACGCCCCAGTGCCCGACGCCCAGGACATCCTGTTCCACCCGCCGCGCAACACTGCCCACTTGCTCGCGCCCTTGTTACCTAAGCGCAAGGCCGCCGAGAACTGGTGGATCGCGTCCTACAGTGCCTTGCGCATTGGCGACAGCATGAGCGTCGCCCACCTTGAAGCGCCCGAAAGCCCACAGGCGCAAAAGCTGTTCGATGACGAACGCCTCGATCCCGACGCACCGCGTGAAGTGGCAGCGTCCGGCGCGGACATTCACCGTTTCCCACGCGGTCCGAACCCCGGCACCTTCCTTCACGGCCTGCTGGAGTGGGCCGGGGAAGAAGGCTTCAACGTGACCTCGCAAGCGATCGAACAAGCCGTAGGCGCGCGCTGCAATCGCCGCAACTGGGAAGGCTGGATCGTCACCCTCAGCGACTGGCTGGGCCATCTGCTGCACACGCCGCTGCCGGTGGATAACGACCAGGTCGCCCTGAGCAACCTGCAGCACTACCAGATTGAAATGGAGTTCTGGTTCGCCAGCCATAAAGTCGACGTGCTCGCCCTCGACAAGCTGGTGTGCCAGTACACCCACAACGGTGTGTCCCGCGTCGCCGCCGAAGCAGTGCTGCTCAACGGCATGTTCAAGGGTTTTATCGACCTTACCTTCGAACATGACGGCCGCTACTACGTGGCCGACTACAAATCCAACTGGCTCGGTCCCGACGATTCGGCCTACACCCAGGACGCCATGGAACAGTCGATCCTCGAACATCGGTACGACCTGCAATACGTGCTTTACCTGCTCGCCCTGCATCGCCAACTCAAGGCGCGCCTGCCGGACTATGACTACGACCGTCATGTCGGCGGCGCGCTGTACCTGTTCCTGCGCGGCACCCAGGCTGTCAGCCGAGGGGCGTTTTTCACCCGGCCGCCACGGGACCTGATCGAGGGCCTGGACCTGCTGTTCCAGGGCAAGCCCATCCCGCCCAAGGCTGAGCCTGCCTGGGAACAAGGAGTGTTGTTATGAGCCTGTCGCCGTTACCGCTTGAGGCGTTAGCGCCCTTGAGCCGCGCCGCCGACCTGGTGAGCCTGCTGGAGCGTTGGGTTGACCGGGGGTGGCTGCGGGCGTTGGACAAGGCGTTCGTAGGCTTCCTGCACGAGCTCGATCCACACGCCGACCCCTTGGTGCTACTGGCGGCGGCGCTGACCAGCCATCAACTCGGCCACGGCCATGTGTGCCTGGACCTGTTCGAAACCCTCAACGCGCCGGATTTTGCCCTGTCCCTGCCGCCCGAAGGCGACCTGCAAAGCGGCGCCATGCTGCTGCCGTCGCAGTTGCTCGACGGCCTTGATGGCGCCCGCTGGTGCCACGCCCTGGCCGCCAGCCCGTTGGTCGCCCTGGCGCTGGACGGCAGCGAATCGGCACACAGTCGTCCCTTGGTACTGTCGGGCAAACGCCTGTACCTGCGCCGTTACTGGACTTACGAACGACGTATCGACAGCGCCTTGCGCCTGCGTCTTGCCACCCAGGAAAGTGTCGCCGCCGATTTGCCCCAGCGCTTGAATGGCTTGTTTGACCAACCGGCGCCCGATGGCGTGATCGACTGGCAGAAACTCGCCTGCGCCCTGGCCACCCGCGGTGCATTCAGCATTGTCACCGGCGGCCCCGGCACCGGCAAGACCACCACCGTGGTACGCCTGCTCGCGCTGTTGCAGGCGCCTGCCGTTGAGTCCGGCAGCCCACTGCGCATCCGCTTGGCCGCGCCGACCGGTAAGGCCGCCGCGCGTTTGACCGAATCCATCAGCCAGCAAGTGCTGTCGCTGACAGTGCCGCAAAGCGTGAAGGAAAAGATCCCGACCCAGGTCACCACGGTTCATCGCTTGCTGGGCAGTCGCCCAGGGACTCGGCACTTCCGCCATCACCTTGGCAATCCGTTGCCCCTGGATGTGCTGGTGGTGGACGAAGCCTCGATGATCGACCTGGAAATGATGGCTAACCTGCTGGATGCGTTGCCGCCCCACGCGCGCCTGGTGCTGCTGGGTGACAAGGACCAACTCGCCTCGGTGGAGGCCGGCGCCGTACTCGGTGATTTGTGCCGCGACGCCGAAGCCGGCTGGTACAGCCCCGACACCCGCCAATGGCTGCAAACCGTCAGCGGCGAAGACCTCAGCGCCAGTGGCCTGCACGAAGACCTCGATGGCAGCCATCCCTTGGCTCAGCAAGTGGTGATGCTGCGCTACTCGCGGCGTTTCGGCGAAGGCAGCGGCATCGGCCAACTGGCGCGCTGGGTCAACCAGCAAAACGCCGACGAGGCGCGCAAGCTGCTGGCCGCGCGCAGCCACAGCGACCTGTTCTGCGTCAGCCTCAAAGGCGAGCACGACCACGCCCTGGAGCGCCTGGTGCTGGACGGGCAGGGCGACGGCGCCCAGGGTTATCGCTATTACCTCAACCTGCTGCACAGCGCACGCCCCGCCGTCGACACCCCGCGCGATGACCTTGCCTGGACCCACTGGGCCCAGCAACTGCTGCAAGCCTTCGATGCGTTCCAACTGCTCTGCGCCGTGCGCAAGGGGCCTTGGGGTGTGGAAGGCCTGAACCTGCGCATCACGGCCGCCTTGCGCAAAGTGCGGCTGATCGAGGGGGATGAGCAATGGTACGAAGGCCGTCCGGTGTTGATGACGCGCAACGATTACGGCCTGGGCTTGATGAACGGCGATATCGGCATTGCCCTCAAACTGCCTGAAAGCGACGGCGGCCCCCAGGTGCTGCGGGTGGCTTTCCCACGTAACGATGGCCAGGGTGGCGTGCGCTTTGTCCTGCCCAGCCGTCTCAATGATGTGGAAACCGTGTACGCCATGACCGTGCACAAATCCCAGGGCTCGGAGTTCACCCACACCGCATTGATCCTGCCGGACGCGCTGAACCCGGTGCTCACCAAAGAGTTGATCTACACCGGCATCACCCGCGCCAAGCGCTGGTTCAGCCTGATCGAACCCCGGGGCGGGGTGTTTGAAGAGGCCGTGCGCCGCAAGGTCAAACGCTTGAGTGGGTTGATGCTGGAGTTGGGTCAGGAGTCAGAAATATCTGACGCTGTGCTATCGTTGCGGCATCACCCCGAAAACACCTGAGAGAATCGTTGCATGAACCTGGCTGTCTCGCCCACAGAGCTTAGTTCGAGCTGGAGACGCTTGCTGCTGGTGGCGATTCTATGCCTGCTGGCGCCCCGGGTATTTGCCGAGGCCCCAGGCCCGGCTGACCAGCGCGCCCAGGCGGTCACCCAGGTGGTACTCGGTATCCTCAGCTATGCCCGTTGGCCAGTAGAGCCTGCGCAACTGCGCCTGTGCATCGTCGGCCCGACCCAATACACCGACGACCTGATCAAAGGCACCATCCAGGCCACCGGCCGTCCGGTCGTGGTGCGGCGCCTGCTGGCCGACCATCCCGATATCGTCAACGCCTGCGACGCCGTGTACATCGGCAAACTCAGCAATGACGAACGCAGCCGCCTGTTTGCCTCGTTGATCGGCCACCCGGTGCTCAGCATCAGTGAAGGCGGCGACCAATGCACCGTGGGCAGCCTGTTCTGCCTGCGGGTGGGCGATGAGCAAGTGTCGTTTGAGGTCAACCTCGACTCGGTGGCGCGCAGCGGCGTGCGCATTCATCCCAGCGTGTTGCAACTGTCCCGGCGCCGGGCGCCCACCACATGAAAGCGGCGAACGTACGACCTACCCTGCGTTCCGTCATCGGCCGGGGGCACATGATCCTGGCGCTGGTGGCGGTGACGCTGGCCAGTGTCTCCCTGACCCTGCTCGGCGTGTTGGCGCTGCGGGTCTACGCCGAACACAACCTGCACCTGATCGCCCGTTCCATCAACTACACCGTGGAAGCGGCCGTGGTGTTCAACGACCGCAGCGCCGCCACCGAAGCCCTCAGCCTGATTGCCTCCACCGAAGAAGTCGCCCAGGCTGACGTGTTCGATAGCAGTGGCCGGCTGTTGGCGCACTGGGAACGCCCGGAAACCGGCATGCTCTCCCGGGTTGAACTGGCGCTGGCGCATACCCTGCTCGAACAGCCCATCAGCCAACCGATCCTCCACCAGGGGCGCACCATCGGCAGCATTCACCTGACCGGCCACGGCGGTAGCCTGCTGCGCTTCCTGCTCAGCGGCCTGGCGGGGATCCTGATCTGCACCGTCCTCAGTGCCTGGGTCGCCCTGCACTTGGCGCGGCGTCTGTTGCGCGGCATTACGGAGCCGCTGCAAAGCCTCGCCGCCGTGGCCCACGCCGCCCGCAGCGAGCGTGACTTCGACCGCCGCGTGCCGCCGGCCCGCATCGCCGAACTCGATAGCCTGGGCAGCGACTTCAATGCCCTGCTCGGCGAGATGGAAGCCTGGCAAAACCATCTGCAAAGCGAAAACGAAACCCTCGCCCACAAGGCCAACCACGACAGCCTTACCGGTCTGCCCAACCGCGCGTACTTCGAAGGCCGCCTGATTCGCGCGCTGCGCAGCGCCGCCAAGGCCAAGGAACAGGTGGCCGTGCTGTACCTCGACAGTGACCGGTTCAAAGAGATCAATGACAGCTTCGGCCATGCCGCCGGTGATGCCGTGCTGGTGGCCGTCGCCGAACGGGTGCGTGCGCAATTGCGTGAAGATGACCTGGTAGCGCGCCTGGGCGGTGACGAGTTCGCCATCCTGCTGGCGCCGCTGCACAAGGTCGAAGACGCCCAGCGCATCGCCGAAAAAATCATCGCCAGCATGGACATGCCGATTGCCGTGCCCGGCAGCACCCAGGTATTGACCTCCCTCAGTATCGGGATCGCCATCTACCCCGAACATGGCGTCACACCCGGCACCTTGCTCAATGCCGCTGATGCGGCGATGTACCAGGCCAAGCGTTTGTCCTCGGGGGGCCAGCAAACGGCGGAGCCGGAGAGCCCCGTCGTCAACGTTCAACACAGGAGTTGATTCCTTGTTCTCGACCGCGCGTTTTATGTTTATCACCCTGCTGGTGGCGCTGCTCGCCCTGGGCGGTTGCCAGACGGCGCCTTCCAAAGGCCTGACCCCGGCGCAAGTCGCCGTCCTCAAGCAACAGGGCTTCGAGCTTACCGATGACGGCTGGGCGTTCGGCCTGTCCGGCAAAGTGCTGTTTGGCAGTGACGTCGAAACCCTTAACCAACCCAGCACCGACATCGTCCAGCGCATCGGCAAGGCCCTGCTGGGTGTAGGCATCGAGCGCGTACGCGTCGATGGCCACACCGACGGCTCGGGCAAGGAAACCTACAACCAGCAACTGTCCCTGCGCCGCGCGAAAAGTGTGGCCACGGTGCTGCAGGGCGTGGGCATGAAAGAGGAAAACATTCAGTTGCGTGGTCTGGGCAGCAGTAAACCGGTGGCCGCCAACGACACGGCGGCAGGGCGTACCGAGAATCGGCGGGTGTCGATTGTGGTGATCGCGGACTGAGCCGGCAGCCTGATTTCAATCTGAAATCCAATCAAAATGTGGGAGGGGGCTTGCCCCCGATAGCAGTGTGTCAGCCAGTCCATCTGGTTCTGTCACTCCGCTATCGGGGGCAAGCCCCCTCCCACATTTGAACGATGTTCGCTTAACTGCCCGGCGTCATCGCCTGCGTCAAGTCCCCCACCACGGCCTTGCCCATCTCTCAGAGACACCGCGCAGCCCAGCCCTTTAATCCGCAAACCGCATCTCCCGCGTCTCCCCCATCAACAACCCTTGGTTCTGCTCCGTCACTTCCCGGATGTAATCCCACAGCAACGTAATCCGCTTCAACTTCCTCAGATCCTCACGGCAATACATCCAAAACTGCCGGGTAATCGCAATCTGCTCCCCCAGCACCGGCAGCAACCGTGGATCCTGCGCCGCCAGAAAGCACGGCAAGATCGCCATCGATCGCCCTTGCTGCGTCGCCACGTACTGCGCAATCACGCTGGTACTGCGCAGGCTGGCGCTGGCGCCGGGCACGACGTTGGCCAGGTACAGCAGCTCCGAGCTGAAGGCCAGATCATCCACATAGCTGATAAACGGATGCTCGGCCAAATCTGCCGGTTTGTGGATAGGCGGGTGTTGGTCGAGGTATTCCTGGGTCGCGTACAGCTGCAGTTTGTAGTCGCACAGTTTGCAGCATACGTAAGGCCCGTGTTCCGGGCGTTCCAGGGCGATGACGATGTCGGCTTCGCGCTTGGACAGGCTGATGAAGTGGGGCAGGGGCAGGATATCGACCGAGATGGCGGGGTAGGTGTCGACGAAGTGGCTCAACTGCGGGGTGACGAAGAAGCTGCCGAAGCCTTCGGTGCAGCCCATGCGCACATGGCCGGACAGCGCCACGCCGGAGCCGGACACCTGTTCGCAGGCCATGTGCAGGGTGCTTTCGATGGACTCGGCGTAGCCCAGCAAACGCTGGCCTTCGGGGGTGAGGACGAAGCCGTTGGTCCGGGATTTTTCAAACAGCAGCGTACCGAGGGACACTTCCAATGAGCTGATGCGCCGCGACACGGTGGTGTAGTCCACCGCCAGGCGCTTGGCGGCGACGCTGGCCTTGCGGGTGCGGGCCACTTCGAGGAAAAACTTCAGGTCATCCCAATTCAGGGAGCCCAGTGATGTGATGTTTTTTTGCATATTGGACCGGCTTTTATGTGCGTTCTTATTAGAGATTTGCACATCTATACTCCAAAAACAGTCCGAACGCCTCATTCTTCAAGGCGATTCAAGCGCCTTGTCTCTGTATAAATATAAGAGTTGGAGACCACATGAACGCATCCGCCGATATTTCCGTGCAACAGGTCAAGTTGCTGATCAATGGTGAGTGGGTCGAGTCCAGGACCACCCATTGGCAAGACATCGTCAACCCGGCCACCCAGCAAGTGCTGGCCAAAGTCCCGTTCGCCACGGCCGATGAAGTCAATGCTGCAATCGACGCCGCCCATCAAGCCTTCCAGACCTGGAAGCTGACGCCGATCGGCGCGCGCATGCGCATCATGCTCAAGCTGCAAGCCCTGATCCGCGAACACTCCAAGCGTATCGCGGTGGTCCTCAGCGCCGAGCAGGGCAAGACCATTGCCGATGCCGAGGGCGATATTTTCCGTGGCCTGGAAGTGGTGGAGCACGCCTGTTCCATCGGCACCCTGCAAATGGGTGAGTTCGCCGAGAACGTCGCCGGTGGCGTCGATACCTACACCCTGCGCCAACCCATCGGCGTGTGTGCCGGCATTACCCCGTTCAACTTCCCGGCGATGATTCCGCTGTGGATGTTCCCCATGGCCATCGCCTGCGGTAACACCTTCGTTCTCAAGCCGTCCGAACAGGACCCACTGTCGACCCTGCTGCTGGTGGAGCTGGCGCTGGAAGCCGGCGTACCGGCGGGTGTGCTCAACGTGGTGCACGGCGGCAAGGATGTGGTGGATGCGCTGTGCACCCATAAAGACATCAAGGCGGTGTCCTTCGTCGGTTCGACTGCCGTCGGCACTCATGTCTACGACCTGGCCGGCAAGCACGGCAAGCGCGTGCAATCGATGATGGGCGCCAAGAACCACGCCGTGGTACTGCCGGATGCCAACCGTGAACACACCCTCAATGCCCTGGTCGGTGCCGGTTTCGGCGCGGCGGGCCAGCGTTGCATGGCCACCTCGGTGGTGGTGCTGGTGGGGGCGGCCAAGCAATGGCTGCCGGATCTGAAAGCGCTGGCGCAAAAGCTCAAGGTCAACGCCGGCAGCGAAGCGGGCACGGATGTCGGCCCGGTGATCTCCAAGCGCGCCAAGGCCCGCATCCTGGAGCTGATTGAAAGCGGCGTGAAAGAAGGCGCCAAGCTCGAGCTGGACGGCCGCGACATCAAGGTGCCGGGTTTCGAGCACGGTAACTTCGTCGGCCCGACCTTGTTCTCGGGCGTGACCACCGATATGCAGATCTACACCCAGGAAATCTTCGGCCCGGTGCTGGTGGTGCTGGAAGTCGACACCCTCGACCAGGCCATTGCGCTGGTCAACGCCAACCCGTTCGGTAACGGCACCGGCCTGTTCACCCAGAGCGGGGCGGCGGCGCGTAAATTCCAGAGCGAAATCGATGTGGGCCAGGTCGGTATCAACATCCCGATCCCGGTGCCGGTGCCGTTCTTCAGCTTCACCGGTTCCCGTGGCTCCAAGCTCGGCGACCTCGGCCCGTACGGCAAGCAAGTGGTGCAGTTCTACACCCAGACCAAGACCGTCACCAGCCGCTGGTTCGACGACGACACGGTCAACGATGGCGTCAACACCACCATCAACCTGCGCTGATTCGGGAGACGACCATGAAGATTGCATTTATCGGCTTGGGTAACATGGGCGCACCGATGGCCCGCAACCTGATCAAGGCCGGCCATGGGCTGAACCTGTTCGACCTGAACCAGACGGTGCTCAAGGAACTCGCCGAATTGGGCGGCAGCATCAGCGACTCGCCGCGTGACGCTGCCCAAGGCGCCGAGCTGGTGATCACCATGCTGCCCGCCGCCGCCCATGTGCGCAGTGTCTGGCTGAATGAAGACGGTGTACTGGCGGGGATCGGCAACGGCGTGCCCGCGGTGGATTGCAGCACCATCGACCCACAGACCGCGCGCGACGTCGCCGCTGCTGCCGCCAAGCAAGGCGTGGTGATGGCCGACGCACCGGTCTCCGGCGGCACCGGCGGGGCGCAGGCCGGGACCCTGACCTTCATGGTCGGCGCCACCCCGGAACTGTTCGCCACCCTGCAACCGGTGCTGGCACAGATGGGCCGCAACATCGTGCACTGCGGCGATGTGGGCACCGGGCAAATCGCCAAGATCTGTAACAACCTGCTGCTCGGCATCAGCATGGTCGGCGTCAGCGAAGCCATGGCCTTGGGCGACGCGCTGGGCATCGACACCCAGGTGCTGGCCGGGATCATCAACAGCTCCACCGGGCGCTGCTGGAGTTCCGACACCTACAACCCATGGCCGGGCGTGATCGAAACCGCGCCGTCGTCCCGTGGCTATACCGGCGGGTTCGGCGCCGATTTGATGCTCAAGGACCTGGGGCTGGCCACCGAAGCGGCGCGCCAGGCCAAGCAACCGGTGATTCTGGGCGCCGTGGCCCAGCAGTTATATCAATCGATGAGTCAGCGCGGCGAAGGGGGCAAGGACTTTTCGGCGATCATCAACAGCTATCGCAAACCCGAATAAACTGACGGTGGCGAGCGGGCTTGTCCCGCTCACCACAAAAAATCAGTTCACTGGAAGAGGCGGCTCAAGCAAACACAAAATACTTACGTACCGTCTCGACCACTTCCCACGTCCCCTTCATCCCTGGCTCCACCACAAAGATATCCCCAGCCCGCAAGTGAATCGGCTCCATCCCCTCAGGCGTGATCACGCAGTAGCCTTCCTGGAAATGGCAGTATTCCCATTTCACGTATTCGACATACCACTTGCCCGGCGTGCAGATCCAGGTGCCCATGATCTTGCTGCCGTCTTCGCTGGTGTAGGCGTTGAGGTTGACGGTGTGCGGGTCGCCTTCGAGCTTTTCCCATTTGCAGGCATCCAGGACCGGCAGGGGATGGGTGTCGCGCAGTACGGTGATGGGCTTGGACATGATGACTCCGAGGCAGGGAATGGAAAGATGCACCCTAAGGCCTGGGACGTTGCGCCAGTGGTCTGAACTCGACATCGGGATGCCCAGAAGCGCAGGCGAACACGATTGTCGGGGCATCGCGAATCAGTGTGGGAGGGGGCTTGCCCCCGATAGCGGTGGGTCAGTTGGCACCTGTGTAAACGGACCCACTGCCATCGGGGGCAAGCCCCCTCCCACATTAATCCTCTCTAGCCGACACTTTTGAGCGTGAATCAGCCATTTCCTCGCAGTAAGTGCGAAAGATTTTCCCCTCGGCGCACGAATTCGCAAGAAAATTCACGTCTGGCCCTCGTATCATTCACCCCAGTAACCGCCGAGAGCCTTCAAATGACCTCAATAAAAACGTGGTGGGACATCAGCCCGCCCTTGAGCACGGCAACCCCGACCTGGCCGGGCGATACGCCGTTCCAGGAAGAGCGTGTGTGGCAGTTCGGCCCGGAGTGCCCGGTGAATGTCGGGCGCATTACCCTGTCGCCGCACACCGGCGCCCATGTGGATGCGCCGCTGCATTACAGCGCCGACGGAGCGCCGATTGGCGAGGTGCCGCTGGAGGTGTACATGGGCCCGTGCCGGGTACTGCATTGCCTGGACAGCGGTGCGCTGGTCCAGCCCCATCAGTTGGACGGGCGTGTGGATAACCTGCCGGAGCGCGTGCTGTTGCGTACTTATCCACAAGCACCGCTGACCGAATGGGATGCGAACTTCACCGCCATCGCCCCGCAGACCATTGAACTGCTGGCCAGCCTGGGTGTGCGCCTGATCGGGATCGACACGCCCTCCCTGGACCCGCAACAGTCCAAGACCATGGATGCCCACAACGCCGTGGCGCGGCATGGCATGGCGATTCTCGAAGGCATCGTGCTCGACGACGTACCGGAGGGCGACTACGAACTGATCGCCCTGCCGCTGCGTTTCGCCAACCTGGACGCCAGCCCGGTCCGTGCCATTCTCCGCCCGCTCAAGGAGCCCACGCGATGAGCCAATGTCCTTTCTCTGCCGACTACCAGCCACCGGAAGAATGGCATAACGCCGAACTGAATTTTTCCGAGTCCATGAGCTACGGCGACTACCTGGACCTGGGCAAAGTGCTCAGCGCCCAGCACCCGCTGTCGCCGGACCATAACGAAATGCTCTTCATCATCCAGCACCAGACCTCCGAGCTGTGGATGAAGTTGATGCTCCACGAACTCAAGGCCGCCCGCGAACACGTGCGCCTGGGCGAGTTGCCGCCGGCATTCAAGATGCTGGCGCGGGTGTCGCGAATCTTCGATCAACTGGTGCACGCCTGGGCTGTGCTGGCGACCATGACGCCGTCGGAATACAAGGCGATTCGCCCGTTCCTGGGGCAGTCCTCCGGGTTCCAGTCGTTCCAGTACCGCGAGATCGAATTTATCCTCGGCAACAAGAGCCCGGCGCTGTTGCGCCCCCATGCCCATCGGCCCGAGTTGTTGCAGGCGTTGCAGGTGGCGATTGCCACGCCGTCGCTGTATGACGAGGCGATCAACCTGATGGTCAAGGCGGGGCTGGCGATTGACCCCAAGCGTGCCGAGCGCGACCCGACGGCGGCGACCGTGCACGATGAGTCGGTGGAGGCGGCGTGGCGCGAGGTGTATCGCGATCCGAGCCGGTATTGGGACTTGTACCAGTTGGCCGAGAAGTTTATCGACCTGGAGGATTCGTTCCGCCAATGGCGCTTCCGGCATGTGACCACGGTGGAGCGGATTATCGGCTTCCAGCCCGGCACCGGCGGCACCGAGGGCGTGGGTTACCTGCGCAAGATGCTCGACACCGTGCTGTTCCCCGAGCTGTGGCGAGTGCGCTCCACGCTGTAAACGCAATCAAATATGGGAGGGGGCTTGCCCCCGATGGCGGAGGGTCAGTGGACACATAAGTGACTGACACACTGCTATCGGGGGCAAGCCCCCTCCCACATGGATATTACTGCGCAGCGGCAACCGCTTTCGTCTTACTCACTCGCAACCGGTAGGCCACATAGATAACCCCCACCCAAACCGGCATCGCATACACCGACTCGCGAATCCCCGGGATCGCCAGCATCACGCTGATGATCATCAGCATGAACGCCAGGCACAGGTAGTTGCTGAACGGGAACCAGAAGGTCTTGAACGACGGCGTCACGCCTTGCTCGCCCATGGCCTTGCGGAACTTGATATGGGTGATGCTGATCAGCGCCCAGTTGATCATCAGCGAGGCAACCACCAGCGCGAACAGCAGCTCCAGGGCACTTTGCGGTGCCACGTAGTTGACCACCACGCACAGCATCGTCACCAGCGCCGAGATCGCCAGGGCCCGCAGCGGTACGCCTTGCTTGTTGAGCTTCATCAGCGCTTTCGGCGCATCGCCTTGCTCGGCCAGGCCGAACAGCATGCGGCTGTTGCAGTACACGCCGCTGTTGTACACCGACAGCGCCGCGGTCAGCACCACGAAGTTGAGGATGTGGGCGGCGGTGTCGTTGCCGATCAGCGAGAAGATCTGCACAAACGGGCTGCCGCTGTAGGCATCGCCCGACGCGCCGAGGGTTTGCAGCAGTTGATCCCATGGGTACAGCGACAGCAGCACGGTCAATGCGCCGACGTAGAAAATCAGGATCCGGTACACCACCTGGTTGATCGCCTTGGGGATCACCTTGCGTGGCTCGCTGGCCTCGGCAGCGGTGATACCCACCAGCTCCAGGCCGCCGAACGAGAACATGATGAAGGCCATGGACATCAACAGGCCCATGCCGCCATTCGGGAAGAATCCGCCGTGGCTCCACAGGTTGCTGACCGACGCTTGCGGGCCGCCGGTGCCGCTGAACAGCAGGTAGCAGCCGAGCACGATCATGCCGACAATCGCCACCACCTTGATGATCGCAAACCAGAACTCGGCTTCACCGAAGAACTTCACGTTAAGAGTGTTGATCAGGTTCACCGCGACAAAGAACACCAGTGCGCTGACCCAGGTCGGGATCTGCGGCCACCAGAACTGGATGTACTTGCCCACCGCAGTCAGCTCGGCCATGCCCACCAGCACGTAGAGTACCCAGTAGTTCCAGCCGGCCAGGAAGCCCGCGTAACCGCCCCAGTATTTGTGCGCGAAGTGGCTGAACGAGCCGGCCACCGGTTCTTCGACGATCATCTCGCCGAGCTGGCGCATGATCAGGAACGCGATGAAACCGGCGATCGCGTAGCCCAGGATCATCGACGGCCCCGCCGACTTGAGTACCCCGGCCGAACCGAGGAACAGCCCCGTGCCTATCGCCCCGCCCAAGGCGATCAACTGAATATGCCGGTTCTTCAGGCCACGCTTGAGGCCTGCCGGGTTAACCATGTCATCCGCCATTAACATTCCCTTCTACTTGTTTTTCTCGGGGTAGAACCCCTCAGAAGTGCTGAGGAGTCAGATATTACTCTGCGTAAACTTTTCGTAATACAGCTGAACGCCATCAAGTGCCTGATCCGCCAGCCATTGTTGGATGGATTCGACCATTGGCGGAGGGCCGCACACGTACATATCCGCCAATCCGTCGCGCAATTCGGCCAGGTCGAAATGCTCGGTGAGGTAGCCGCGCTTGCCGGGCCATTCAGGTGACGGTGCGCTCAGCACTTCGGTGTAGCGAAAGCCGCGGATTGTCGAGGCGTATTGATGGATACGCTGCGCTTCACATAAATCCTCGGCCCCGCGCACGCCGTAGTACAGGTGCACCAGTTGCTCGCAGCCCGTGGCGGCCAGTTCATCGAGCATGCCCAGTAACGCCGACAATCCGGTGCCGCCGGCCACCAGCACCAGCGGTTTGCTGACATGGCGCAGGTAGAACGCACCCAGCGGCGCCTCCATCAGCAACCCATCGCCGACGTGGCAACGTTCCCGCAGGTAATTGCTCATTACCCCATCCGGCAGCAGGCGGATCAGGAATTGCAGCCGGTTGCCCGGCAGGTTGGCGAACGAGTAGGCACGCCAACAGTCGGTGCCGGGTACCGAGATGCGCGCATATTGGCCCGGCAGGAAATCCAGCGCCGTGTCCAACCGCACCGTCAAGATCGCCGTACTGGCCGACACCTGCTGCACCTCGCTTACCGTGCCACGCACCTGCACCGGCCCCGGCGCATTGCACAGGCTCGAATCGAAGTCGAAGTAGAACGCCGCGTCGGACTTCACCCGGGTCTGGCAACTGAGCATCTTGCGCTGTTGCAGGTCGAGGCTGGACAGGGCTTCCTCGTCCACATAGTCCTGGGTGTAATCCCCCGATTCACACCGGCCCTGGCAGGTGCCGCACACGCCTTCGCGGCAGTCCAGGGGGATCTTGATGCCATTGCGCAGTGCCGCATCCAACAGGATTTCATTTGCGCCCACCGGGAAAAACAGGGTCTTGCCGTCGGCAAAACTGAAGGCCACTTTGTGATTCATTCACGGAAACTCCACGCGTGTAGGGCTGGCACATCACCTGTGGTGAGGGAGCAAGCTCCCTCGCCACAAGATGTGATGTGCTTCAAAGGTGATAGAAATCCAGCACCGAATTGATGGTGTCGTTAAGCAGCAGCGCATGCTTGCGAGTGATCAGCCAACTGTCGCCATGGGGCTTGAGGCGATAGGTGGCATGCCCGTAGAACTGCTCCGATGTGGCCAGCCGATAGAACAGCGTGTGCCAGTTCAACCGGACCTCCAGCGTGCCGTCCGCCTGCTCGGCAATGCGTACGTTGTTGATCAGGTGCAAGGTGCGCGGCATCGGTGTAGCGGATGCTGCCTTGCCAGTGCGCAGGCGAAACACGCGGTCTTCCAGGCCCGAACGATTGGCGTAGTAGATCAGCGACATCTCGCGCTTGGGGTCGCGGGTGTAGACGTGCTCCGAGTCCCATTGCGGCAGGTGGAATTCGCTGTGCGGGTCGAACAACTGCACATAGGCGTCCCAGTCCTGGGCGTCGCACAGCTCGGACTTGCGGTAGAAAAACTGCTCGATCCGGTACTGCAATGGCGCATTCATCACTTCACCTCCCGCAGTGTCAGCGCTTGTTGGTCCAGACCCTTGAGCAGGAACTGCTGCCAGTTGCGGTGCTGGTTGACGTACAGGCCTTCATGGGTGAACTCGGTGCCGGTCATGGCCGGTTGAATGCCGATGGCTTCGCTGTTCGGCGTCGGCCCGGTTTCCCAGCGATGGCTGCCGCGTGAAATATCGCTCCAGCGTTCCAGGCGGCCCTGGAAACCACGTTGGGCTTCGCGGAACTCCACCAGGTCGTCCGGTGTGCCCATGCCCGAGACGTTGAAGAAGTCCTCGAACTGGCGAATACGGTTTTCGCGGTCGGCATCGGATTCGCCTTTCACCCCCAGGCACTGGCTGATGATCTCGGTCTTGTTCCACGCCACCGGGCGGATGATGCGCAGCTGCGAGCTGATCTGGTCGAGGAAGAACAGGCTCGGGTAGATATTCAGGTTGCGCAGGCGGTGCATCATCCACTCGGCCTTCTGCTGGCCGTGCTCTTGCACCAGGCGCGGCATGATGGTGGCGTAGCCGGAGCGCACGCTGGGGTTGGGCATGTCGCTGAACAGCACGCTGTGGCCATTGTTGAAGGCGAACCAGCCGTCATCGGTGTTGGCGTCGCCGGCGCCGAGCTTGCTGTAGTCCAGGGTGCTGGCGGACCCGCTGCCGTTCTCGGTATTCACCTGCTGGCGATGCTGCACCGTGGCCACGTAGTTGTAGTGCACGGTGCTGACGTGATACCCGTCCAGGCCGTTTTCGTTTTGCAGTTTCCAGTTGCCGTCGTAGGTGTAGGCCGACTTGCCCGGCAGCACCTCCAACTCACCGGTGGCCGACTGCGCGACCATCATGTCGAAGAACACTTTGGCATCGCCGAGGAAGTCGTCCAGGCTGTCACGGCCATTCACGTCCAGGCTGATGAAGACAAAACCCTTGTAGCTCTCGATGCGGGCCTTTTTCAGGCCGCGTGTTGCCTTGTCGAAACTTTCCGGATATTCCCCCGGCGCCTTGACCTTCACCAGCCGGCCATCGCTCTTGTAGCACCAGGCGTGGAACGGACAGGTGAAGGTGGACTGGTTGCCTTTGCCGACCCGGGTGAGGGTGGTGCCGCGATGCTGGCAGGCGTTGACCAGCGCATTGAGCCGGCCCTCGCCATCACGGGTAATGATCATCGGCTGGCGCCCGGCGCGCATCGTCACGAAGTCGTGGTTATTGGCCAGTTCGCTTTCATGGCAGGCGTAGATCCAGTTCTTCTCGAAGATCAGCTCCATCTCAAGATCGAACAGTTCCGGCTCGGTGAACATGTCGCGGGCGATGCGGAACACGGCGTCTGCCGGGCGAAAATCCAGGCAGCTCTCGATAAAGCTTTTCCATTGCTCGACGCTTCTTGCACCACTCATGGGAGGCACCTTTTGATAATGGCTGAACAGGTGAGCCATTAGGAGGCTGCGACAAGGTGGCGGGCTATCCGCTTAATGGGGGAAGGTGGGCCGCAAAGTTGGGCAGCAAATACCCACGGCGGTGCGGGGCGGTGACGCAACGCGCCACTGTCCGGTGCGGCCAGGGGCGGCAAAACCTGTGGTTTATCCACATAGTCGGCCGTTGCTATCCACCCGGTTGCAATCGGGCCGGCGTGGCGTAGAACTTGCTGTGGAACCACAACGACGCGCCGCCAGAGCGCGCAACCGCCTGACCGCCGTGGGTGCACACTGATGAATAGTCCTACACGCGATATCCATGTCCAACGCTTCGACCTCGAAGGCGCCCGCAGCTGGATGTCCGGCATTTGCGGACCGCACCGCCTGGTGACGAGCACGCCCGAGCGCCTGCGCTTTCATCACAGTGCCAACGTGTTCAAGTCCCGCGCCACCACCCTGGGGGTGATCGAGTACGGCACCGACGTGACCATCGATATCGAAGACGCCGAGCACTTCAGCAGCTACAGCCTCACGCTGCCGTTGGTGGGGGAGCAGGAGCTGAGCAAGAACGGCCAACGCCTGAGTTCCAACCGCGACCAGGGCGTGATCATCGCGCCCAACGAGCATCAGGTGCTGGCGATTTCCGGTGACTGCCGCAAGTTGCAGGTGGTGATCACGCGGGCGGCGATGAGCGAGTCGCTGGAGGGCTTGCTGCAACGGCCGATCGAGGCGCCACTGCAATTTGAACCGGTGATGGATGCGGTGGAGGGGGCGTCGGCGTCGTGGTGGCGCATGGCGCGCTACTTCATCGCGGAGCTGGAGCGCCGTAGCGAATTGTATGAACAGGCGGCGTTCACCCGTGACCTGGAAAGCTCATTGATCAAGGGCCTGATCCTCGCCCAGCCGAACAACTACTCGGAAGAACTGCGCGACGTATTGGGGGTGAAACTGCCCCATTACCTGATCCGTGCGCGCCAGTACATTCACGACAACGCCCGCGAGGCGCTGCACCTGGAAGACCTGGAAACTGCTGCCGGGGTGTCGCGGTTCAAGCTGTTCGATGCGTTTCGCAAGTACTTTGCCCTGTCACCCATGGCCTACCTGAAGAAGCACCGGCTGAGTGCGGTGCGCCAGGAAATCCTCGAGCATGGATCGATCCGCACCATCTCCGAGATCGCCTTCGGCTGGGGCTTTACCCACCTGGGGCGGTTCTCGGCGGAGTATCGAAAACTGTTCGATGAATCCCCCAGCCAGACGCTGCAACGCATGCGTATGCGCAGTACTTGAAGCTGATGAAGATCAACCTGTGGGAGGGGCGGTGCCTGGGCGATTTCAGATCAGTTCTTCAACCAACTGCAGGCAATGACTGAGCCCCGGCGACTGATCATTCACCCGTCGGCTGAGAATGATCGGCGAGGTCGCCGTCGCTTCCACAACCGGCGTGTAGCCGATATCCGCGCGATGCAGCACCTGCACCGACGCCGGCACCAGTGTCACGCCCATGCCCGCACCGACCAGGCCGATGGCGGTCTGCAGTTCGTTGGTCCACTGCGCCACCTTGAGGCTCAGGCCGTGGGCGTCGAACAGTGCGATCACATGGTCGGCATAGCTGGGGCGCGGGTTGCCGGGGTAGAGCACAAACGGCTCGGCGGCCAGTTGGGCGAGGGTCGCGGGTGCATCGAGCAATGGGTGGCCGGCGGGCAGCACGGCCACCAACCGATCCTCCACCAGCACACGCTGGACGATGGCCGGGTCGTCGATGCGAATGCGCCCGAAGCCCACGTCGATACGTCCGGCCTTGAGCGCCTCGACCTGCTGCAAGGTGGTCATCTCCGACAACCCCAACTCCAGTTCCAACGCCTCATGGCTGCGCAACCGCCGGATCAATTCCGGCAGCACGCCATACAAGGTCGACGGCGCAAAGCCGATGCCCAGCCAGGTCTTCTCGCCCTGGCCGATGCGGCGGGTGTTGTCGCAGACCGTGGCCAATTGTTCGAGCAACACATTGGCGTGCTCATAGAAAAACCGCCCGGCCTCGGTCAGCCGCAGCGGTCGGCCACGCTCCAGCAGGATCACGCCCAATTCCTCTTCCAATTGCTGGATCTGCCGGCTCAACGGCGGCTGGGCGATGTGCAGGCGTTCGGCAGCACGGGTGAAGTTGAGGGTCTGCCCCAGCACCTGGAAGTAGCGCAGATGACGCAGTTCCATAACGGCTCCTTTCATACCTTGAGGGTATTGATCGAGACCAATTCTATATTGGAAGCCAGGAAGAATGCGGCACAGAATCGACGTAAATCTATAAAGAACCCAGCGGGTATTGCCATGCCGATTTGCGCCATCGAGTCGATCGAGACCATTATCGTCGACCTTCCCACCCTTCGCCCGCACAAGCTGGCGATGCACACCCTGCAAAACCAGACCCTGGTGATCATCCGCGTGCGCTGCGCCGACGGCATCGAAGGCATCGGTGAATCCACCACCATCGGCGGCCTGAGCTACGGCAACGAGAGCCCCGAGAGCATCAAGGTCAACATCGACCGTCACTTCGCCCCACTGCTGATTGGCCAGGACGCCAGCAATATCAACGCGGCCATGTTGCGCCTGGAGCGCAGCATTCGCGGCAACACCTTTGCCAAATCCGGTATCGAAAGCGCCTTGCTCGACGCCCTCGGCAAGCGCCTGAACCTGCCGGTCAGCGAACTGCTCGGTGGGCGTGTGCGCGATGCACTGCCGGTGGCCTGGACCCTCGCCAGCGGCAATACCGCCCAGGACATTGCCGAGGCCGAAAAGATGCTCGACCTGCGCCGCCACCGCATCTTCAAATTGAAGATCGGTGCCGGTGAAGTGGGCGAGGACCTGGCCCATGTCATCGCGATCAAACAGGCCCTGGGCGAACGTGCCAGCGTGCGCGTCGACGTCAACCAGGCCTGGGACGAAGCCGTGGCCCTGCGGGCGTGCAAGGTGCTCGGCGACCACGGCATCGACCTGATCGAACAGCCGATCTCGCGTAACAACCGTGGCGGCATGGCCCGGCTCAACCTGTCGAGCCCGGCGCCGATCATGGCCGACGAATCCATCGAGTGTGTCGAAGAGGCCTTCAACCTGGCCCGTGAAGGCGCGGCCTCGGTGTTCGCCCTGAAGATCGCCAAGAACGGCGGCCCCCGCGCGGTATTGCGCACCGCCGCGATTGCCGAGGCCGCCGGTATCGGCCTGTACGGCGGCACCATGCTGGAAGGGGGGATCGGCACCCTGGCGTCGGCGCATGCCTTCCTCACGCTGAACAGGCTGGCATGGGGTACCGAGTTGTTCGGCCCGCTGTTGCTGACCGAAGACATTCTTGCCGAGCCGCCGCTGTACCGCGATTTCCAGCTGCATGTCTCCCACTTGCCGGGCCTGGGCCTGGCCATCGATGAGGAGCGCCTTGCGTTCTTCCGTCGTGACAAACACTAAGAGGCGCCGCCCATGTTGTTCCACGTAAAAATGACCGTGAACCTGCCCGTCGACATGCACCCCGAGCGCGCCGCCAGCCTCAAGGCCGACGAAAAGGCCTTTGCCCAGCGTCTGCAGCACCAGGGCAAATGGCGCCACTTATGGCGCATCGCCGGGCTCTACGCCAACTACAGCGTGTTCGACGTCGACAGCGTGCAAGAACTGCATGACCTGCTGATGCAACTGCCGCTTTACCCCTACATGGCCATCGAAGTGAATGCCTTGTGCCGGCACCCTTCGTCGATCCATGAAGACGACCGCTAGGCCGGTTTTCACTCTGATAACTACAAGATGAGGAACGCACCATGTCCATCCGACTGTCCCAGACTGCCCACGCCCAACGGTTTCTCGAAGAAGCCAGCGGCAACCTCACTGACGGCGGCAACCCGCGCGCCAAGGCGCTGATCTACCGGATCCTGCGCGATACGGTAAACATCATCGAAGACCTGGACGTGACCCCGGAAGAGTTCTGGAAGGCGGTCAACTACCTCAACGAACTGGGCAAGCACCAGGAGGCCGGACTGCTCGCCGCCGGGCTCGGCCTGGAGCATTACCTGGATATGCTGATGGACGCCGCCGACGAGGAAGCCGGCAAGTCCGGTGGTACCCCGCGCACCATCGAAGGCCCGCTGTATGTGGCCGGCGCGCC
Organism: Pseudomonas sp. NFACC25; assembly: GCF_900100935.1. Lineage (NCBI taxonomy): Bacteria > Pseudomonadati > Pseudomonadota > Gammaproteobacteria > Pseudomonadales > Pseudomonadaceae > Pseudomonas > Pseudomonas sp. NFACC25. The sequence continues at coordinate 89,896 of NZ_FMUC01000018.1, read as the reverse complement.
GCTGTCGAAGTACGAGGCGCGGCTGGACGATGGCAAGGACGACGCGGTGCCGCTGTTTATGCGCGGGCAGGTGCGCGACACCGACGGCAAGCCGTTGGCCGGGGCGATTGTCGATGTGTGGCAGGCCAATACCGGCGGTACGTATTCGTGGTTCGACCCGACGCAATCCGAATTCAACCTGCGTCGGCGTATCGAGACCGACGCCCAGGGCAACTACCGCTTTCGCAGCATCGTGCCGTCGGGCTACGGCTGCCCGCCGACCGGGCCGACCCAGCAGTTGCTCGATCAACTGGGGCGCCACGGGCAGCGCCCGGCGCATATCCACTTCTTTATCTCGGCGCCGGGGCATCGGCACCTGACCACCCAGATCAACCTGTCGGATGACCCGTACCTGCACGATGATTTTGCCTACGCGACGCGGGATGAGTTGATTGCCGAGATTCGCTTCAGTGACGATCAGCAACTGGCGCGGGAGTTTGGCGTGGAAGGGCGGTTTGCGCAGATTGATTTTGACTTTGAGTTGCAAACCGCCGCAGCGCCGGTAGAGCAAAAACGCATGCAGCGGGTTCGCGCCCTCGAAGACTAAATGCGGTCAAAAATGTGGGAGGGGGCTTGCCCCCCACATTTTACCGATGGCGCTGCTCCTATTTGCGTACCACCAGATCAAGCACCTCATCCCGATCCTTGATCTTCTGCAGCACAATCTCCGAGCGGATATCCATCACCCCCGCCGTGCGGTTCAGGTGGTTCACGATAAAGTCCGAAAAGTGCTTGAGGTTGCGTGCCTGCACCCGCAGCACATAGTTGCTGGCGCCGGTGATCACGTAGGCGCTGGCCACTTCCGGCCAGCCTTGCACCTTCTTGATAAACGTCTCATGCCAATCCTCCACATCCTGGCGCAATGACAGGTGGACGATGGCCTCCAGTTCAATCCCCAACTGCTCGGCATTCAACACCGCACGGTAGCCGCTGATAATCCCTTCGCTCTCCAGCAGGCGTAGACGACGCAGGCAGGCAGAGGGCGACAACGCGACTTTTTCCGCCAGTTCCTGGTTGCTGATACGGCCATCCTGTTGCAGGAAATGCAGGAGGCGCAGGTCGGTGGCGTCAAGGATCATGGTTAGAATAAATCCGCGTATTTAGGGGTTAAATTCGAATTTCCTACAGCTTAATTAGCCTGTTACCCACCACTTTGCACGAAAATTCTTTAAATCTTCGTTCATTATTTGCTGCATCCTCACTGACAAAAACCAGGACAGCCCATGACCCCTCGCAGCCATTGCCAAGCCCTCGACACCCAGGACCCGCTGGCGCCGCTACGTCAGCAGTTCGCCTTGCCGCAGGACGTTATCTACCTGGACGGCAACTCCCTCGGTGCGCGTCCGGTGGCGGCGTTGGCGCGGGCGCAGGCGGTCATCGCGCAAGAGTGGGGCAATGGCTTGATCCGCAGTTGGAACAGCGCCGGCTGGGCCGACTTGTCCCAGCGCCTGGGCAACCGCCTGGCGCCGCTGATCGGGGCGCGGGACGCAGAGGTGGTGATCACCGATACCACCTCGATCAACCTGTTCAAGGTGCTCAGCGCCGCCTTGAGCGTGCAGCGCCAACGTGAGCCGGCGCGCAAGGTGATCGTCAGCGAAGCGAGCAACTTCCCCACCGATTTGTACATCGCCCAGGGCCTCGCCGAGTTGCTGCAACAGGGCTATTCCCTGCGCCTGGTCAACAGCCCGGATGAACTGCCCCGGGCCATCGACGGCGACGTGGCGGTGGTGATGCTCACCCACGTCAACTACAAGACCGGCTACATGTACGACATGCAGGCGCTCACCGCCTTGAGCCATGAATGCGGCGCGCTGAGCATCTGGGACCTGGCGCATTCGGCCGGCGCGGTGCCCATCGACCTGCACGGGGCCGGTGCTGACTATGCGATTGGCTGCACTTACAAATACCTCAACGGCGGCCCCGGTTCCCAGGCGTTCGTGTGGGTCAACCCGGCGTTGGTGGACCTGGTGCACCAGCCGCTGTCGGGCTGGTTCGGGCATACCCGGCAGTTCGCCATGGAATCCAGCTATGCGCCGAGCGCTGGCATCGCCCGCTACCTGTGCGGCACCCAGCCGATCACGTCGCTGGCGATGGTGGAATGCGGCCTGGAAGTTTTTGAACAGACCGACATGGCCCGCCTGCGCAGCAAATCCCTGGCGCTGACCGACCTGTTTATCGAGTTGGTCGAAAGCCGCTGCGCCGCCCACAACCTTGTGCTCATCACGCCGCGTGAACACGCTCGGCGTGGCAGCCATGTGAGCTTCAAACACCCGGAAGGCTATGCGGTGATCCAGGCCCTGATCGCACGTGGCGTGATCGGTGATTACCGCGAGCCGCGCATCATGCGTTTTGGGTTTACGCCGCTGTACACGAGTTTTACCGAGGTGTGGGATGCGGTGGAAATCCTCGGTGAGATTCTCGATAACATCACCTGGGACCAGCCGCAATTCAAGGTCCGCCACAGCGTCACCTGAATAAACGCCGGAGAAAATGTGGGAGGGGGCTTGCCCCCGATGGCGGTTTGTCAGTTACTTAAATTTTTGCTGATCCACCGCTATCGGGGGCAAGCCCCCTCCCACAGGGGATCTGTGACAACGGTTAGACAGTACAACCACAATAATAAAGGGGCACACCACGTGAGCACACCCGACCACGGCTTTGCCGAGATCACCCACCGCGAACTGGGCCTGAGGCGCCAGCTCACTTCCGGCCAGATGAGCATGATCGCCATCGGTGGCGCCATCGGCACCGGGCTGTTCATGGGCAGCGCCTATGCCATCGGCTACGCCGGGCCCAGCGTGCTGGTGAGCTACGCGATCGGCGCGTTGATCACCTTGCTGCTGATGGGCTGCCTGGCCGAGATGACGGTGGCCCATTCCACCTCGGGCTCTTTCGGCGCCTATGCCGAGTTCTACATCAGCCCGCTGGCCGGGTTTCTGGTGCGTTATGCCTACTGGGCGGCGATTGTGCTGGCGGTGGGGGCCGAGGTCACGGCGGTGGCGATGTACATGAAGTACTGGTTCGCCCACGTGCCGGAATGGGTGTGGATCGTGTCGTTTTCCAGCGTGCTGATCCTGCTCAACGCCATCAGCGTCAAGACTTTCGGCAACTTCGAATACTGGTTTTCGACGATCAAGATCAGCGCCATCGTCGGCTTCATCATCCTCGCGGTGTACGTGGTGTTCGGCTCCGGCAACCCACAATACGGGGTGCAGAACTACACGGCCCACGACGGGTTTTTCCCCCATGGCGTGAGCGGCATGTGGATTGCCGTGATCGTGTCGATCTTCAGCTACTTGAGCGTCGAGATGATCGCCGTGGCCGCCGGTGAAGCGGCGGACCCGGAGCAGGCCGTGAAGAAAGCCTTTCGCGCGACCATCGTGCGGCTGGTGGTGTTTTACCTGCTGACCCTGGCGCTGATGCTCGCCATCGTGCCGTGGAACCAGGCCGGCCAGGCCCAGAGCCCGTTCGTCACGGTGATGCAGACCATCGGCATTCCCGGCGCCACCGGGGTGATGAATTTCGTGATCCTGATCGCGGCCTTGTCGGCGATGAACAGCCAGCTCTACATCACCACGCGCATGATGTTCAGCCTGTCCCGCGCCGGCTTTGCGCCCAGGTCCATGGGGGCCTTGAGCAAGAGCGGCATTCCGCTCAATGCCTTGCTGTTGTCCAGCTCGGGCATCGCCCTGGCGACGCTGTTGAACCTGGTGTACCCGGAAAGTTCGTTCACCCTGATGATGGCGATCTCGATGTTTGGCGCGATCTTCACCTGGTTCATGATCTTCCTCACGCACCTGTTCTTCCGGCGCTATCGCAAGCGTCATGGCGGCGCGAAGCTGTCGTTCCAGTTGCGCCTGTTTCCCTACAGCACGTTATTGGGGTTGGTGCTGATGGGCGCGGTGATGATCACCACGTACTTCACCGAAGCGTTCAAGATGACCCTGGTGTTTGGCGTGCCGTTCCTGCTGATCCTGTCGGCGGTGTATTACGGGTTTTTCCGCAAGGGCAGGACCAAGGCATCGAACAAGGCCCTGGCGTAACCCGGCAATTGTTCGAACGAACGCGCGCATAACAGCAGCGTTCGGCAAGCCCACTCTTCCTGCAACGGTTGGGCGATGAAGCGGCGCGGCGCTGGCCAGCGCGCCAACGCCGCCAGGGGCACGATGCCCAGGCCGGCGCCGCGGGCCACCATGCGAATCAGCCCGTCAAAACCCTCGGCGCGGATACGCGTCTGCACACGAAAGCCCGCGTGCAGTGCCTGTTCTTCCAAGTACACCGCGAGGGCGCTGGCGGCGGCCAGACCCACGTAGTCGTATTGCAGGCTGTCGACAAAGCTCACCGTGCCGCCCGCCAGGGGATGGTCGTGCGGCATGATCAGCGCCAGCGGGTCGTCGCGAAAGGGCAAGGTCTGCAAGCCGTGGGTGTCCACGGCGTCGGAGATGATCCCCAACTCCGCCGTGCCCTGGCGCAAGGCCTGGGTGATGCGCAGGCTGGGCAATTCCTGCAGGTCGATATCGAGGTTGGGGTGTTCGCGCAGAAAGTCCGCAAGCAGTTCCGGCAGGTATTCGCTGAGCGCAGTGGTGTTGCACAGCAGGCGCACCTGGCCTTTGACGCCGTTGGCGTATTCCGCCAGGTCCTGTTGCAGGTGCTCGGCCTGTTGCAACAACAGGCGGGCGTGACGGGCCAGGGCCTTGCCCGCCGGTGTGGGGGTGACGCCGCGACGCCCACGCTCGAGAAACTCGATGCCCAACGATGCCTCCATCGCCCGGATGCGGGCACTGGCGGCGGCCAGGGATAAATGGCTGCGGGCCGCGCCGGCGGTGATGTTGCCGGTGTCGAGGGTGTGCAGGTAGAGGCGCAGGTCGATCAGGTCAAAGTGCATGGCTGATGGCTCGGGTGACTGGACTGGCCTCAGGGTCACGCAAAACAAGAGGCTGCCTCAGTATATGGCGAATTTTAGAGCGCATCGAAAAGTCGCACACTCTGCCCATGAATACCTTTCTCGCATTTTACCAGAACCTCGGCCCCGCCCTTACCTTGCTGGTGATCGGCACCTTCCTGCTGGCCGGTACGGTCAAGGGTATCATCGGTTTGGGGCTGCCCACTGTCGCCATGGGCATGCTCGGCCTGGCTATGTTACCGGCGCAGGCTGCGGCATTGCTGATCATCCCTTCGATCGTCACCAACCTGTGGCAATTGGCATTTGGCGGGCACCTGAGTGCTTTGCTCAAGCGCCTTTGGCCGATGTTGCTGCTGATTTTCCTCGGCACCGGGCTGGGCACGGTGTGGCTGGGGATGGACGGCGGGCAATGGGTGGTGCGCGCACTGGGCGCCGCGTTGCTGGTGTATGCACTGAGCGGACTGTTCCTGCCCACGTTCAAGGTCAAGGCCCGGACCGAGCGTTGGCTGGGACTGGTGTGCGGGCTGATCACCGGCCTTATCACCTCGGCCACCGGTGTGTTTGTGATTCCTGCCGTGCCGTACCTGCAGGCGCTGGGTTTGAATCGCGATCAACTGGTGCAGGCGTTGGGGTTGTCGTTCACGGTATCGACCCTGGCCCTGGCCGCCGGTCTGGCCTGGCGCGGCACCTTGGGCGCTGGTGCAATCAACGCCTCGTTGCTGGCCTTGGTGCCGGCGCTGCTGGGCATGTGGCTGGGCCAGGTGGTGCGCCAGTGCATCAGTGCGGTGCTGTTCAAGCGGGTATTTTTTATCGGCATGGCACTGCTGGGCGGGCATTTGCTGATCGGCGGTTAACAATTAGCGATCCATTCGTTCCTTGTGGTCAAAGGTATTTTGCCCGGTGACCGCTTATTCCGAAGGGCCGAGGTGGATAGTCTGCGTCCAGACATTTTCAACCTTCTGGATGCCTCCCATGAAAAAAGTACTCCTGCTCAACGGCGGTAAAAAATTCGCCCACTCCGACGGCCGCTATAACGCCACCCTGCATGACACCGCCTTGGCGGTGTTGGACCGAGGCGGTATCGACGTCAAGGTCACCCATATCGACGAAGGCTACGACGTGGCCGAAGAGGTCGCCAAATTCCTCTGGGCCGATGTGATCATCTACCAGATGCCCGGGTGGTGGATGGGCGCGCCCTGGATCGTCAAGAAGTACATCGACGAAGTCTTCACCGAAGGCCACGGCAGCCTGTATGCCAGCGATGGTCGCACCCGTTCCGACGCCTCGCAGAAATACGGCAGCGGTGGCCTGGTCCAGGGCAAGCACTACATGCTGTCACTGACCTGGAATGCACCGCAGCAAGCCTTCGACGATCCGACCGACTTCTTCGAAGCCAAGGGCGTGGATGCGGTGTACTTCCCGTTCCACAAAGCCAACGAGTTCCTCGGCATGACCGGCCTGCCGACCTTCCTGTGCGTGGACGTGATGAAACGCCCGGCCATCGAGGTGGATGTGGCGCGCTACGAACAGCATCTGGCGCGGGTGTTCAACCTCTCGGTGTAAGCTGCGGTACACCGATAACGAGGACCGCCCGTGAAAGCCCGATCCGATGAGCTACAGATCTTCGTCAGCGTGATTGAGTGCGGCTCGATTTCCGCCGCCGCGGAGCAGGTCGGGCAGACGCCGTCGGCGGTCAGCCGCACCCTGTCGCGCCTGGAAGCCAAGCTTGAGACCACGCTGATCAACCGCACCACGCGGCGCATGGACCTGACCGAGGAGGGCAAGTACTTCTTCGAGCAGGCCAAGCTGATCCTGGCGCAGATGGACGAGCTGGAAGAGCGCCTGTCGTCACGCCAGAAAAACCCCGCCGGGCGCCTGCGCATCAATGCCGCCGTGCCGTTCATGCTGCATGGGATCGTGCCCTACATCGCCGAATTCCGCCGTTTGTACCCGCAGATCCAGCTGGAGTTGAACAGCGATGACCTGATCATCGACCTGCTGGAACAGAGCACCGATATTGCGATTCGCATCGGTGCCCTGGCCGACTCCACCCTGCATGCGCGATCCTTGGGCTGTACGCCGCTGCATATCCTCGCCAGCCCCGACTACCTCAAGCAGTACGGCACGCCGACGACGGTCGCCGAGTTGGCTGACCATACCCTGCTGGGCTTTACCCAGACCGAAACCCTCAACCACTGGCCGCTGCGCCATGTGGAAGGTGACCGCTGGCTGATCGAGCCCAGCGTGGCCGCGTCCAGTGGTGAAACCCTGCGCCAGTTGGCGTTGGAAGGGCAGGGCATTTGTTGCCTGTCGAACTTCATGACCGTCGAAGACATCAATGCCGGGCGCCTGGTGCCGGTGCTGGAGGCGTTCAACAGCGGGTATCGCCAACCGATCCACGCGGTGTTCTACCGCAACTCGCAATTGGCGCTGCGCATCCAGTGCTTCCTGGACTTTATCCAGGCCAAGCTGGCGCGGTATGCCTGCTGATTCGTGACCCTCACGCAAGAGTGAATTGGGCGGTGCGGGCTTATTCGTCAGGGATGAGTCCGTAACAATGGACCCATCACTTACCCCGTCAGGAGCACTCTCCATGAACGTATTCATTACCGGCGCAGCCGGTTTTATCGGCGGTTCCATCGCCACCGGCCTGGTCAAGGCTGGTCACACGGTTACCGGCCTGGTACGCAGCGCCGGGCAAGCGGCTGAAATGACTGCCCTGGGCATCAACCCGGTGATCGGCACCCTCGACGATGCTGCTGTGTTGACCGAGCAAGCGCACAAAGCCGATGCAGTGATCAATGCCGCGAGCAGCGACCATCGTGCCGCGGTGGAAACCCTGCTGGCCGCACTGAAAGGTTCGGACAAGCCATTCCTGCACACCAGCGGTTCGAGCATCGTGGGGGATGCGTCGGGCGGTAAGTCCAGCGATGTCATCTATTTCGAAGACAGCCTGCCGGAGCCGACCGTCGACAAGGCTGCCCGCGTGGCCATCGACAACCTGATCCTGGCGGCCGCAAAAGACGGCGTGAACTCAGCAGTGATCTGCAACACCCTGATCTACGGCCACAGCCTCGGTGTGAAGCGCGACAGCGTGCAACTGCCGCGCTTGCTCAAGCAGGCACGCAAGAGCGGCGTGGTGCGCCATGTGGGCGCCGGGCAGAACATCTGGTCCAACGTGCACATTGAAGACGTGGTGGCGCTGTACCTGCTGGCACTGACCCGCAACGTGCCGGGCACCTTCTACTTTGTGGAAAGCGGCGAGGCCTCGTTTATCGACATGACCACGGCGATTGCCCAAGCCCTGAACCTGGGCCGGCCGCAGGATTGGCCATTGGCCGAGGCTGAGGCCGAGTGGGGCTATGAAATGGCCAACTATGGCCTGGGCTCCAACAGCCGCGTGCGTGGCAGGCATGCCCGGGAGTTGCTGGGCTGGGCGCCGAAGCGTACGTCGGTGGTGGAGTGGATTCGTCAGGAGATGGTCTAAGTTTTCCGCCGTTTAGTTGTGGCCAGCGGGCCTGCCCGCGTCGGGCTGCGAAGCGGCCCCCTGTCAGTAATCGCATACATTCAGACAGAAATACGGTGAATGGTTTTGGGGCTGCTTCGCAGCCCAACGCGGGGCAAGCCCGCTCACTACAGGGTGTGTGCTTGCCTTAAAAATCTGGCCCCACCGCGCTCAATTCCGTACCATTCCCCGCCTTATCCCCCGCAATGCCCTGGTACCTCATGAACCTCACCCGTCTGCGCGCCGATGCCCTGGCCGGCCTCACCACGTCTTTCGCGCTGCTGCCCGAGTGCATCGCCTTTGCCCTGGTGGCTCACCTCAACCCGCTGATGGGGCTGTACGGCGCCTTTATCATTTGCACCCTCACCGCCTTGTTCGGCGGCCGGCCGGGCATGGTGTCCGGGGCGGCAGGCTCGATGGCGGTGGTGATCGTCGCGCTGGTGGTGCAGCACGGCGTGGAATACCTGCTGGCCACGGTGCTGCTGGGCGGGCTGATCATGGTTGCGTTCGGCCTGTTGCGCCTGGGCAAGCTGGTGCGCATGGTGCCGCACCCGGTGATGCTGGGGTTCGTCAACGGCCTGGCGATCATCATTGCCCTGGCCCAGTTGGAACATTTCAAGAACGGTGAACGCTGGCTCAGCGGCATGCCGTTGTACGTGATGACGGGCCTGGTGCTGGTGACCATGGCCATCGTCTACCTGCTGCCGCGCATCACCCGTGCGGTGCCGCCAGCCCTGGTGGCGATCCTTGGCGTGGGCCTGGCCGTGTACCTGCTCGGCCTGCCGACCCGTACCCTCGGCGACATGGCCCACATCGCCGGCGGCCTGCCGGCCTTCGCGCTGCCGCAGATCCCCTGGACCCTGGAAACCCTCGGCATCATCGCCCCTTATGCGTTCCTGATGGCCATGGTCGGCCTGCTGGAAACCCTGCTGACCCTGAACCTCACCGACGAAATCACCGAGACCCGTGGCTATCCTGACCGCGAGAGCGTGGCCCTGGGCGCGGCGAATATGCTCTCGGGCCTGTTCGGCGGCATGGGCGGTTGCGCGATGATCGGGCAAACCGTGATCAACCTCAGCTCCGGCGGGCGCGGACGTTTCTCCGGGGTGTTCGCCGGGGTGATGATCCTGCTGTTTATTTTGTTTCTGTCACCGCTGATCGAGCGGATCCCGCTGGCGGCGCTGGTGGGGGTGATGTTCGTGGTGTCCCAGCAGACCTTCGCCTGGGCGTCCCTGCGGGTGATCAACAAGGTGCCGCTCAATGATGTGCTGGTGATCATCGCAGTGACCGTGATCACGGTGTTCACCGACCTGGCCACCGCCGTGCTGTGCGGCATCGTGATCGCAGCACTGAACTTTGCCTGGCAACAGGCCCGTGAGCTGTACGCCGATGCGCATTTGGAAGCGGATGGCAGCAAGCTCTATCGCCTGCACGGCACGCTGTTCTTTGCCTCGACGACGCCGTTCCTGAACCAGTTCGACCCGGCCAACGACCCCGCCCAGGTGACGCTGGATTGTCGTCACCTGAGCTTTGTCGACTACTCGGCGATTGCCGCGCTGATGACCCTGCGCGAGCGCTACAGCAAGGCCGGCAAGCATTTGCGCGTGCTGCATTTGTCCGAACGCTGCAAGAAGCTGCTCAAGCGTGCGAGGGTGCATCACGACTGATTTTATGGCCCGACCAGGTCTTCCAGTTCCTGGGCGCGGGTCTGGGTCATGTCCAGCACGCAGCCGGTGCCGTTGACCTGGTCGATGGTGCCGCCAGTAGCCGAGCCGGCGAAGGCACAATTGGCGTCACGGTACTTGATCCACAGGCGCTGCAGGTCCTGCAGTTGCTGCCTGCGGTTGCCTTCCTGGGCGGCGAGGGCGGTTTTGTAGGCTTTGTTCAGGCGCGTGTCCTGCACCTTGGTTTCCTTGATGTTGCAGCTGACCATGTCGGCAGTGGTGTTGGCGCCGTCCATGCATTTTTTCAGCGCCGGGTTGTCGGCGGCGGCGGCAGTGCCGCACACGGCGAGAAGCAGGGCGCCGGCGGCGAGTGTCGTACGAATCATGCTCGATTTTCCTGGCAACGGTGGATGTGCATTCTATGACTCAAGGGTATTCGTTGAGTTTCCAGCCTTCTCTGATCTTCATGTAAGAACACCCCCCGGATTTTCATGCACGGCCCTTGGGCATACCCCAACGCGACAGCGCTTATCCGTGGGCGAAAGTTACTTTCATAAAATTTGAAAATGCTCCTCGGTAATGATTTATGAGTTTCACAACCAATTCGACGTGACCCTTTCCGAGGAGTACCGCATGGCCGCATCACCGGGCTTCGGGCTGTTGGCATACGCTGCCATCGCCATCATTGCTTTGATCGTGCTGATCGCACGTTACCGGCTCAACCCGTTTATCGTCATCACCCTGGTGTCCATCGGCTTGGCGCTGATGGCCGGGATGCCGGCTGACACCATCATGGGCTCCTACGAGGCGGGCGTCGGCAAAACATTGGGGCATATCGCCCTGGTCGTGGCGCTGGGCACCATGCTCGGCAAGATGATGGCCGAGTCCGGTGGCGCCGAGCAGGTGGCGCGCACCCTGATCAACCGTTTCGGCGAACGTAATGCCCATTGGGCCATGGTGTGCATCGCCTTCCTGGTGGGGCTGCCGCTGTTTTTCGAAGTGGGCTTTGTGCTGCTGGTGCCAATCGCCTTTACCGTGGCGCGGCGCGTGGGGGTGTCGATCCTGATGGTCGGCCTGCCGATGGTTGCCGGCCTGTCGGTGGTGCATGCGCTGGTGCCGCCGCACCCGGCGGCGATGATGGCCGTGCTGGCGTATAACGCGTCGGTGGGGCAGACCGTGCTCTATGCGATCCTCATCGGTATACCCACGGCGATCATCGCCGGCCCGGTGTACGCCAAATTCATCGTGCCGCGTATTCACCTGCCGGCGGAAAACCCGCTGGAACGCCAGTTTATCGAGCGTGAACCTCGTGAGCGTTTGCCGAGCTTTACGCTGACCATGGGCACCATCCTGTTGCCGGTGGTGCTGATGATGATCGGCGGTTGGGCCAACGTGATCTCCACCCCGGGCAGCGGCTTCAATCAGTTTCTGCTGTTTATCGGCAACTCGGTGATTGCGCTGCTAGTGGCAACCCTGGTGAGTTTCTGGACCCTGGGCCTGGCGCAGGGCTTCAACCGTGAGTCGATCCTCAGGTTCACCAATGAATGCCTGGCGCCGACCGCGAGCATCACCTTGCTGGTGGGCGCGGGCGGTGGCCTGAACCGGATCCTCGTGGATGCAGGCGTCACTCATGAGATCCTCGGCCTGGCCCACGCGTTTCAGTTGTCGCCGCTGGTGATGGGGTGGCTGTTTGCGGCCTTGATGCGCATCGCCACAGGTTCGGCCACGGTGGCCATGACTACCGCATCCGGCGTGGTTGCGCCGGTCGCCCTGGGCCTGGGTTATCCACACCCGGAATTGCTGGTGTTGGCGACTGGCGCGGGTTCGGTGATCTTTTCCCACGTTAACGACGGCGGCTTCTGGCTGATCAAGGAATACTTCAATATGACGGTGATCCAGACCTTCAAGACCTGGACCGTATTGGAGACGCTGATCTCTGTGGTTGCCTTCGGTCTGACTTACGGTCTGTCCTGTATTTTGTAACCCGGAGCCTTCATGGACATCCTCTACCAGATCCGCGCCCGTCAGGATTCCTTCAGCGCCGGCGAAGGGCGTATCGCCAGGCTGATGCTGGAGGATGTGGGCTTTGCCGCCTCGGCCAGCCTGGAAGAGCTGTCCCAACGGGCCGAGGTCAGTACCGCGACGTTGTCGCGGTTTGCCCGCAGTGTCGGTTGCCGGGATTTGCGCGACCTGCGCCTGCAACTGGCCCAGGCCAGCGGCGTCGGCAGCCGCTTCCTGGACCCGGCGGGGCTGCCTGAACAGTCGGCATTTCATCGGCAGATTCTCGGCGATATCGAAGCGACGTTGCGCCAGCACTTGTCGGGTTTCAACCAGGCCAGCTTTGTCGATGCGGTCAACCTGCTGGGCAAGGCGCGGATGATCCACGCGTTCGGCATGGGCGGGCCGTCGAGTTTGTGCAGCGATGAATTGCAGGTGCGCCTGGTTCGCCTGGGCTACCCGATTGCCGCCAGCCACGACCCGGTGATGATGCGTGTCACGGCGGCAACCCTGGGGCCGGAACACGCGCTGATTGTCTGCTCGCTCACGGGCCTCACCCCTGAGTTGCTCGATGTGGTGGCGCTGGCACGCAACTACGACGCGCGCATCGTCGCCATCACCCTGGCCGACTCACCCCTGGCGCAGTTGGCGGATGTGCTGCTGCCGCTGCAACCGGCCGAAACCAGTTTTATCTACAAACCCACGGCGGCGCGCTACGGCATGCTGCTGGCCATCGACCTGCTCGCCACCGAACTGGCGCTGGCCCTGCCCGACGACAACCAGGAACGCTTGCGCCGGATCAAGCTGGCCCTCGACGATTATCGCGGCGGCCCTGACCGCCTGCCGCTTGGAGATTGACATGACGTACGACACGCTGATTCGCCAGGCGCTGATCATCGATGGCAGCAACACCGAAGGGTTTGTCGCCGATGTGGGGCTGCGTGACGGGCGCATCGAGACGATCGGTGACTTGTCGACGGCGGTGGCCTTGCATGAAATCGATGGGACTGGCCGTGTACTGGCGCCAGGCTTTATCGATGTCCACACCCACGACGACACGGTGGTCATCCGCCAGCCGCAGATGCTGCCCAAGCTCAGCCAGGGTGTGACCACTGTGATTGTCGGCAACTGTGGCATCAGCGCCTCACCGGTGAGTTTGCGCAGCGATCCGCCGGACCCGATGAACTTGTTGGGCAGCGCTGCGGCGTTTGTTTATCCCCGGTTCAGCGACTATCGCAGCGCCGTTGAAAGCGCTCATCCAGCGGTCAACGTCGCGGCATTGATCGGTCACACGGCGCTGCGCAGTAACCACATGGACGACCTGCATCGCACCGCCACACCGGATGAAATCGCCGCCATGCGTGTGCAGTTGCACGAGAGTCTCGAGGCCGGCGCCCTCGGTTTATCCACCGGCCTGGCCTACGCCAGCGCGTTCAATGCCGAGACCGATGAGGTGCTGCAACTGAGTGAAGAACTCACGGCCTTCGGTGCGGTTTACACCACCCATTTGCGCAGCGAATTCGAACCGGTGCTGGAGGCCATGGACGAGGCTTTTCTGATCGGCCGGCACGCACAGGTACCGGTGATTATTTCCCACCTCAAATGTGCGGGCGCGGGGAACTGGGGGCGTAGTCCGCAGCTGTTGGCAGCGTTGGAATCAGCGGCGAACACCCACCCGGTGGGGTGTGATTGTTATCCCTACGCGGCCAGTTCTTCGACCCTGGACCTCAAGCAGGTGACCGACGCGTTTCGCATCACGATTACCTGGTCGACGCCGCACCCGGAAGTGGGAGGGCGCGACTTGCAGGACATTGCCGGCGAATGGGACGTCTCGTTGATGGACGCCGCTCGTCGTCTACAGCCTGCGGGGGCGGTGTACTACGGGATGGATGAAGCGGATGTGCGACGCATCCTTGCGCATCCATTGTCGATGGTGGGGTCTGATGGGTTGCCCGAAGATCCGTTTCCACACCCACGCTTGTGGGGGGCGTTTCCACGGGTGCTGGGACATTTCAGCCGGGATGTCGGGTTGTTCCCGTTGCACACCGCCGTGCACAAGATGACCGGCTTGTCGGCAGCGCGTTTTGGGTTATCCGAGCGTGGTGAAATTCGTGAAGGGCACTGGGCCGACCTGGTGTTGTTCGACCCGTTGCGGGTGCGGGATGTGGCGGATTTCAATGAGCCACAGCGGGCGGCGCAAGGCATTGACGGCGTGTGGGTCAACGGCGTATTGAGCTACAGCGATGGCCAAGCGAACGGTCAGCGACCGGGGCGCTTCCTGGCGCGCAGTGGGGATTTGCGTGGTGGGTTTTCGACTCTATAGTGGGCGCTTTCATACACGGAGCGATTGTCATGCACTTAGGAAAAGTCACCCCCATCCTGCGGATTTTCGATGAGGCCAAGGCCTTGGAGTTCTACGTCGACTTTCTGGGGTTCAAGGTCGATTGGCAGCATCGTTTCGAGGCGAACTATCCACTCTATCTGCAGGTTTCGCTGGGCGATTGTGTGCTGCACCTGTCCGAACATCATGGCGATGCTTCGCCGGGCGCGGCGGTGCGGATCCAGGCGCAAGGGGTGGACACGTACCAGCAGCAGTTGGCGGGCAAGGATTACCGTTACGCCAAGCCTGGGGTTGAGCAAACGCCTTGGGGATCGCGGGAGATGAGCATCAAGGATCCGTTTGGGAATCGGGTGGTGTTTGTTGAGGAAGGTGAGGGCTGAGAGGTAAATCGCAGGCAATAAAAAACCGCCTTGGTAGGCGGTTTTTTATTGCAATCCCGGTTAGTAGCTGGGGTTGCATATTCAGCGGAAGCTATGACCAGCGAGAAGAATACTACTGCCGATTGTCGCGCCCCGCAAGGACTGGCCAAGGCCGACGGTTTTCACGCATTTCACTGAATGTTATAAAAAACGGTGGCAAGAATTGGCAATAAATTAGCGGACCTCCGCGGAGGGTTTTCTCATCTCCCGTCACACCTTCGATGAGGATGTTGGTTAGTATCACCCCGTTCCAAGTATGTCGTTTTGTAGGTGGCTGGGTATGCGCGCGGAATTATGGACCGAACGCCACGGGCTAGTAATCCGTGCCGGATTTATGCGGGAGGAACCAAAGCCCGGCCGCCTCATCGGAAGCTATGACCAGCATCCTAAGGCCCACATGTTCCGGTAAGTGTGCTGGAGGTAAGGCCCAACTCACGGAGGGCCGAGTATGTCTAGGTTTGCACGACGTACATGGAACCTCGTAGTGAACTGCCTACGTGCTTATCACGTATGGAAGTTCCTGCGGGACAGCTTCGATGACTGCTAACGTCTGAGAGGTGGAGCCGCCTCGGTATATGCCGAGGCGGCTTTTTGATTTCTTACACCCGGAAGTGACTGACCATCTGCTGCAACTGGCTACCCAAACGCGCCAGTTCCACGCTCGATTTCGCCGTTTCATTGCTCGCGGTGGCGGTCTGCTCGGACACATCACGCACATTCACGATGCTGCGGCTGATCTCTTCGGCCACGGCGCTTTGTTGTTCGGCAGCGGCGGCGATCTGCTGGTTCATCGACTGGATGTTCGACACCGTGCGGGTGATGTTTTCCAGGGACACACCGGCCTTGCGCGTCAGTTCGACACTGCTGTCGGTGAGGCTGCGGCTGTTGTTCATCACGTTGGCAACTTGCTGGGTGCCGTTCTGCAAACCGGCGACCAGGCCTTCGATTTCCTCGGTGGATTTCTGCGTGCGCTGGGCCAGGCCACGCACTTCGTCGGCGACCACGGCAAAGCCACGACCGGCTTCACCGGCACGCGCCGCTTCGATCGCTGCGTTGAGGGCGAGCAAGTTGGTCTGTTCGGCCACCGCCTTGATCACGTCCATCACGCTGCCGATCTTGTTGCTCTCTTGTTGCAGGTGCGCCATGGCATCGGTGGAACGTTCCACTTCGGCGGCCAGGCGTTCGATCTGGGCGATGGCCTCGGCTACCACTTTATCGCCTGCGCGGGCCTGGCCGTCAGCGTCGGCGGCAGCCAGAGAGGCTTGCTCGGCGTTGCGTGCGACTTCCTGCACGGTGGCGGTCATTTCGTGCATTGCCGTGGCGACCTGATCGGTCTCGATCTTCTGGCTGTTCACACCGGCGCTGGTCTGCTCGGTGACGGCCGACAACTCTTCGGCGGCACTGGCGATCTGGGTCACGCCGTCGCGAATCCCGCTGATCAGTTCACGCAAGGTGGTGCCCATGCGCTGGATGCCTTGTTGCAGTACGCCCAGTTCATCGCGACGGGTGACCTGGATATTGTGGCTCAGGTCGCCGGAGGCGATGCGCTCAACCACAGCCAGGGTTTCCTGCAGTGGACGGGTGATCTGGCGGGTGATCACCAGTGCCGCGATGATACCGACCAGCAGTGCCAGCAGCGTGCTGATCAACTGCAGGCTACGGGCCTGGGCACTTTCGGCGTCGCGACGATCCAGCTGGATGTCGTAGAGCTTGTCGCTGATGGTGACGATATCGGCGCCTTGGGTGGTCATTTCGGCACGGGCAGCCACGATATTGGCGTTGGCCGTCTTGTAGTTTTGAACGGCTGTGCGATAGGCGCCCAGGGCGGTTTCCAGGGCGCTCAGCGCGCTTTGCTGGCTGGCGCCGAATGCGACACTGAGGCCTTTCAAGCCGCCGATGGCTTTCTCGATTTGTGCCGCAGCGCGGGCTTCGGTGTCCGGGTTGACGTTGTTGGTGTAGCCACGCACTTCGTAGCGGGCCAACTGGAACGCCTGCTTGGCGTTGGTCACCGCCTGGAACTGAGTGAAGCGCTCCGGGCTGTCGGGTATCTGCTGCACGCTGGTGTCCAGCGCATCGATCTGGGCGTTGGCGATATCGGCCTTGTCCCCCATGACCTGGCGAGCAGCGTTGCCGTTACGGTAAGCCTCACGCATTTTGTTCAGGGATTGCTGATAAGCCGTGATGATGGCTTTCTGCTCGTTGAGCAGCTTGACGTTTTCCGGGCTCTTGAAGCTGTCCAGGAGTTTCTGTTGCTGGGCAGCAAAGGCATCCAGGCTGGTCTGCACGTTCTGCGCCACGGCTTCATCACCGTTGGCCAACATGTATTGCAGGCGCACGATGCGCAGTTTGGTCAGCGACGCGTTGAGCTGGGTGATATCGCTCATCCAGTTACTACGGTCGATCAGGCTGCCCAGGCTGGTCCAGCCGGTGAAGGCCAGGATTGAGGTGAGAACCAGTACCAGGCCGAAGCCCAGGCCCAGTTTGAGGTTGACGCTGATGTTACCGAACCAGCTGTTCATCGAATGCTCCGCGAAGGTGATTTTTTGTCTGCTGGACGGTGTTGTTGTTTGAGCCAGCCAAAGTGTGTAGCGCTGTATCGGCGGGGAGGGTTGAATCTGAAGCGCTTTTATTGCGCGTGCGACGAAGGGTCGCGATCCCGGTGCCGTGCCGCGGTGGGGGGCTCATCACCAGCAGGTCTTGTGTGCTAGTCTGCTGGCCCTTTTAGTTCAGGGCGGCGCGCACATCACTGTTTCCAGTGCTGCCCTACAGCGGAGCCTCTTCATGTCCGAAGTTAATCTGTCCACCGACGAAACCCGCGTCAGCTACGGTATCGGCCGTCAGTTGGGCGACCAACTGCGCGACAACCCACCACCGGGTGTGAGCCTGGACGCGATCCTGGCTGGCCTGACCGATGCATTCGCCGGCAAACCAAGCCGTGTTGACCAGGAGCAAATGGCCGCCAGCTTCAAGGTCATCCGCGAAATCATGCAAGCCGAGGCTGCTGCCAAGGCTGAAGCCGCCGCTGGCGCTGGCCTGGCGTTCCTGGCTGAAAACGCCAAGCGTGATGGCATCACCACCCTGGCTTCCGGCCTGCAATTTGAAGTGCTGACCGCTGGTGACGGCGCCAAGCCGACCCGTGAAGACCAGGTTCGTACTCACTACCACGGCACCTTGATCGACGGCACTGTGTTCGACAGCTCCTACGAGCGTGGCCAGCCTGCAGAATTCCCGGTAGGCGGCGTGATCGCCGGCTGGACCGAAGCCCTGCAACTGATGAATGCCGGCAGCAAATGGCGCCTGTACGTGCCGAGCGAGTTGGCTTACGGCGCTCAAGGCGTTGGCAGCATTCCGCCGCACAGCGTGCTGGTATTCGACGTCGAACTGCTCGACGTTCTGTAAGACCTGCTGGTTACCTGTGGGAACGGGGTCGTTCGTTCCCACAGTGTTTTGCCGGTGTGTTCATGGATGGAACTTGCCATTGAGCTCCGTCGCCGGGCGCAACGCTCGGGCATAGCAGAACAGAAACAGATTACGCACCACTTCCTTGAGCACTCCTGGTTCACTCGAACTCAGGCCGTTGACGTCCAGGTCACCCTGATCCTGCAATTCATTCAGCGCTTCTTCTTCCAGCACCGCACAGACTTCGCCGGTTTCCCGATGAAGGATGCGCAGGTAAGGGTGTGGGCGGTCGAGCCAGGCATCTATCAAATAAGTCATGGGTACATCTCCTTGATGGGTTTCAATGAGAATAATTCTTATTCGTAGAATAGCAAGTGCCTATTGGCAGTTTCCTGGTTTTTCTGTGTGGATATTGCGAGGGGTCAACGGGGAGGGCAAAACGCCATCCCGCGCGGGCGCGGGATGGATGCAGCAGGTTCAGACTTTGCGCACGAACTCGGACTTGAGTTTCATCGGGCCGATACCGTCGATCTTGCAATCGATATCGTGGTCGCCGTCGCACAGGCGGATGTTCTTGACCTTGGTGCCGACCTTCACGACCAGGGACGTACCCTTGACCTTGAGGTCTTTGATCACGGTGATGGTGTCGCCGTCCTGCAGGACGTTGCCCACAGAGTCTTTCTTCACGGTTTCATCGCCGGCCACTTCGGCCTCGCCATTGGCGGACCACTCATGGGCGCATTCCGGGCAGATCAGCTGGGCGCCGTCTTCATAGGTGTATTCGGAATTGCATTTCGGGCAGGGTGGCAACGTGCTCACTAAAGCTCCTTGAGATTCAGGGATGACTAAAAGTCGCACATTATATAGGGTTTTGTGATGTTGCAGGCTGTATGAAATCCAAATGTGGGAGGGGGCGTGCCCCCGATGACGGTGTTCCAGTCGATACATCGACCGGCTGATCCACCGCTATCCGGGAGCAAGCCCCCTCACACATTGGTCTTGCAGGTATGTTTTAGTGAGTACGCGCGACCGCAAACTCACTCAGCTCAACCAGGGCATCCCGGTACTCGCTGGCCGGCAGGGCTTGCAGGCACTGGATCGCACGGGCCACGTAGTCACGCGCCAGTTGCGCGGTGTACTCCAGGGAACCGGACGCTTCCACGGCAGCGCGGATGGCCTCCAGGTCTTCGATCCCGCCTTTCTGGATCGCCTTGCGCACCAGGGCCGCCTGTTCCGGCGTGCCTTCGCGCATGGTGTAGATCAGCGGCAAGGTCGGTTTGCCTTCGGCCAGGTCGTCGCCGACGTTCTTGCCCAGGGTTTCTGCATCGCCACGGTAGTCGAGCAGGTCGTCCACCAGCTGGAATGCCACGCCCAGGTGATCACCGAAGGTCCGCAGGGCTTCGGCCTGCTCGGCGGTCGCGCCACAGAGCGCGGCGGCACTGTGTGTGGAGGCTTCGAAGAGCATCGCGGTCTTGCCGCGAATCACTTCCATATAGGTTTCTTCGGTGGTGCTGGCGTCGCGAACCTTGGACAGCTGCAGCACTTCGCCTTCAGCGATGATGCGCGTGGCCTGGGAAAGAATCTTCATCACCGGCATCGAGCCCAGCTCGACCATCATTTCGAACGAGCGCGAGTACAGGAAGTCGCCCACCAGCACGCTCGGGGCATTGCCCCACATCGCATTGGCGGTCTCGCGGCCACGGCGCATGCCGGACATGTCGACCACGTCGTCATGCAGCAGGGTCGCGGTGTGCAGGAATTCGATGGTGGCGGCCAGCAGGCGCAGGTCATCGCCTTCGCGGCCCAGGGCCTTGCCACACAGCAGCACTAATAAAGGACGCAGGCGTTTACCGCCCGCCGACGTAATGTAGTCGCCAATTTTGGAGACCAGCGGCACTTTAGACGTCAGCTGCTGCTTGATGATGCCGTCGACGGCGCTAAAATCGTCCGCGACCGCGCGGTAGAAAGCTTGGGGTTGCATCAGCGACAGTCGCTCCAGAAGGGTTGCGCGGCATGCTAGGACCCTGACCCCCGGGTGTCAAGGCGCGATAGACGGCCACTTGCAACACCCATTTACCTTGCGTACAATCGCGCACCCTGAACTTCCTGGGCAGCACCTGCCTTACGCAATTGCATTCGGGACGTCCATCCCATGCAGCCATGCCAGCCAATACCTCTTCTTATAAAGCGCTGGGTGAGCAGGATTATCGGAGAAATACCATGTCGTACGCAGTAATTGTTACTGGTGGCAAGCAATACAAGGTCGCCCCAGGTGAATACCTGAAGATCGAAAAACTGGAAATCGCTACCGGCGAATCCGTTACCTTTGATCGCGTTCTGTTGGTCGCCAATGGCGATGACGTGAACATCGGCGCTCCAGTTGTTGCTGGCGCTACCGTTGTGGCTGAAGTGATCTCCCAAGGTCGTCACGATAAAGTCCGCATCATCAAGTTCCGTCGTCGTAAGCACCACATGAAGCGTATGGGCCACCGCCAGTGGTACACCGAGATCAAAATCACCGGTATTCAGGCTTAATTTCAGCCTAATTCCTCACTAGGAGAATTGACTCATGGCACACAAAAAAGCTGGTGGTAGTACCCGTAACGGTCGCGACTCAGAAGCCAAACGCCTTGGCGTTAAGATGTATGGCGGCCAGAAAATCATTCCGGGCAACATCATCGTGCGTCAGCGCGGCACCCAATTCCACGCCGGTTACGGTGTTGGCATGGGTAAAGATCACACCCTCTTCGCGAAAATCGAAGGCGTGATCAAGTTTGAAGTAAAAGGCGCGTTCAACCGCCGTTACGTGAGCGTTGTCGCCGCTTAATTGCGCGATCGCTGGAAAAGCCCTGTCTTGCGACGGGGCTTTTTCGTTTGTGGAGTGAGTCTCTTGCAAAGCTGTTTGTAATGGGCTCAAGCAGCTGGATTTGCGGCTGTTGATTGAGGTCGCTGCGCTCATTTTTGCAAGAGTCTTATGTCTTGGTTTCTTAAGCTCGTCCGTGCGGCGAGAGGCGTTTTGTTATGAAGTTCGTTGATGAAGTTTCCATCCGAGTAAAAGCAGGCGACGGCGGTAACGGTTGCATGAGTTTCCGTCGCGAAAAATTCATCGAAAACGGTGGCCCCAACGGCGGTGACGGCGGTGACGGCGGTTCCATCTACATGATGGCCGACGAAAACCTCAACACCCTGGTGGACTACCGTTACACCCGGCATTTCGATGCCGAGCGTGGCTCCAACGGCGGCAGCACAGACTGCACCGGTAAAAAAGGCGAAGACCTGGTACTGCGCGTACCGGTCGGCACCACGATCATCGACTCCGCGACCCAGGAAGTGATTGGCGACCTGACCAAGGCCGGCCAGAAACTGATGGTTGTACAGGGCGGTTGGCACGGTCTGGGTAACACCCGATTCAAGTCCAGTACCAACCGTGCACCGCGCCAGACCACGCCGGGCAAGCCGGGCGAGCAGCGTGACCTGAAGCTGGAAATGAAAGTACTGGCTGACGTGGGCCTGCTGGGCCTGCCGAACGCCGGCAAAAGTACCTTCATCCGCTCGGTGTCGGCCGCCAAGCCGAAAGTCGCCGACTACCCGTTCACCACCCTGGTGCCAAACCTGGGCGTGGTCAGCGTCGACCGCTGGAAAAGCTTTGTGATCGCCGACATTCCCGGCCTGATCGAAGGGGCTTCCGACGGCGCAGGCCTGGGGATTCGCTTCCTCAAGCATTTGTCCCGCACCCGTTTGCTGCTGCACCTCGTCGACATGGCGCCCTTGGATGACACCAGTGCACCGGACGCCGCCGAAGTGATCGTCAGCGAGCTGACCAAGTTCAGCCCGGCCCTGGCCGAGCGTGATCGCTGGTTGGTGCTGAACAAGTGCGACCAGATCCTCGAGGAAGAGCACGAGGAGCGCGTCAAGGAAATCGTCGATCGCCTGGAATGGACCGGTCCGGTCTACGTGATCTCGGCGATCGCCAAAGAAGGCACCGAGCGCCTGACCCGCGACATCATGCGCTACCTGGAAGACCGTGCCGACCGTCTGGCGGCCGACCCGGTATTCAAGGCCGAACTCGCCGAACTCGATCAGCAGATCGAAGACGAGGCCCGTGCCCAGTTGCAAGCCCTGGACGACCAGCGTGCCCTGCGCCGCAGCGGCGTGAAGTCGGTCCATGACATTGGCGACGATGATTGGGACGAAGAAGACGTGGATGACGAAGACGGTCCGGAAATCATTTACGTGCGCGACTGATCCGTTGCGATAAACTTGAACGCCGCTCCCAGGAGCGGCGTTTTGGTATCCGGGTATAACGTTATGGGCGGCGCTGGGTCGCGCGGCCCTCAATCTAAGGTTGAAGATGATGCGGAGCAAAGTGACAGGTGCGCAGCGCTGGGTCGTAAAGATCGGAAGTGCGCTGCTGACGGCAGATGGCAAAGGCCTGGATCGTGCAGCCATGAGCGTCTGGGTCGAGCAGATGGTGGCCTTGCATGAAGCAGGTGTCGAGTTGGTGCTGGTGTCGTCCGGGGCAGTTGCCGCCGGGATGAGCCGCCTCGGCTGGACCGCGCGACCCAGCGCGATGCATGAGCTGCAAGCCGCCGCCGCCATCGGCCAGATGGGCCTGGTGCAAGCCTGGGAATCCAGCTTTGCCGAGCACGGCCGCCACACGGCGCAGATCCTGCTGACCCACGACGACCTGTCCGACCGCAAGCGCTACCTCAACGCCCGCAGCACCTTGCGTGCGCTGGTGGAGCTCAAGGTCATCCCGGTGATCAACGAGAATGACACCGTGGTCACCGACGAAATCCGTTTCGGCGACAACGACACCCTGGCCGCGCTGGTGGCCAACCTGGTGGAGGCCGACCTGCTGGTGATCCTCACTGACCGCGACGGCATGTTCGACGCTGACCCACGCCATAACCCCGATGCCCAACTGATCTACGAAGCGCGCGCCGATGATCCGGCGCTCGACGCCGTGGCCGGCAGCGTCGGCGGCGCCCTGGGGCGTGGCGGCATGCAGACCAAGTTGCGCGCAGCACGCCTGGCAGCACGTTCCGGGGCCCACACCATCATCGTCGGTGGGCGCCTGGAGCGTGTGCTGGATCGCCTCAAGGCGGGTGAGCGCATCGGTACGCTGCTGTCGCCCGAACGCGGCATGCTCGCGGCGCGCAAGCAATGGCTGGCCGGGCACCTGCAAACCCGTGGCACCCTGGTGCTCGACGATGGCGCGGTGTCGGCGTTGTCCCAGGGCAACAAGAGCCTGCTGCCGGTGGGCGTCAAGTTGGTGCAGGGCAGCTTCCGCCGTGGCGAGATGGTGGTGTGCGTGGCGCCCGACGGTCGTGAGATCGCCCGGGGCCTGGCCAACTACAGCGCCCTGGAAGCGCAGAAAATCATCGGACAATCGTCTGACGCGATTGTCGGACTCTTGGGTTACATGGCGGAGCCGGAACTGGTTCACCGCGATAACCTGATCCTGGTCTAAACAAAGGGAATACACGATGCGCGTGATGAAGGGATTGCTCGGCCTGCTGCTGGCCCTGCCGCTGCTGGCTTCGGCCGAAGAAGTTGGCCAGGTGTCGACGGTGTTCAAGTTCGTCGGCCCCAACGACCGGATTGTGGTCGAAGCGTTCGATGACCCCAAGGTCGACGGCGTGACCTGCTATTTGTCGCGCGCCAAGACCGGTGGCGTGAAAGGCGGCCTGGGCCTGGCCGAAGACCGTGCCGAAGCCTCGATCGCCTGCCGTCAGGTCGGCCCGATTCGCTTCAAGGGCGAGCTCAAGGACGGCGACGAAGTGTTCAAGGAGCGCACCTCGCTGGTGTTCAAGACCATGCAGGTGGTGCGTTTCCTCGACAAGAAGCGCAATACCCTGGTGTACCTGGTCTACAGTGACCGCTTGATCGAAGGCAGCCCGCAGAACGCGGTGACGGCGATTCCTATTCTGCCGTGGCCGACCGCTCAGTAATCCGCAGGCGAGTTTTGCAATCGGCGTCTATGATTGCAGGCTTGCGGGTTGTAATCTCGAAGCGCTGCTTTGCTAAGAACATGGGAAATCTGGAGTTCGTCATGAGTGCTTTCCACGACCTGAAACTCAAAGCTTTGGACGGACAAGAGCTGCCGCTGGCGCCCTTCAAGGGGCACGTTGTGCTGGTGGTCAACGTAGCCTCCAAATGTGGCTTGACCCCGCAGTACGCTGCGTTGGAAAACCTCTATCAGCAGTACAAGGACCAGGGTTTTACCGTGCTTGGCCTGCCGTGCAACCAGTTTGCTGGCCAGGAACCGGGCACCGAGGAAGAAATCCGCGAGTTCTGCAGCCTGAACTACGGCGTGACCTTCCCCCTGGGCAGCAAACTCGATGTGAACGGCCCTGAGCGTCACCAACTGTACCGTTTGCTGGCGGGCGAGGGTGCAGAGTTTCCAGGGGATATCACCTGGAATTTCGAGAAATTCCTGCTGGGCAAGGATGGCCGGGTCCTCGCGCGATTCTCGCCGCGCACTGCACCGGATGATCCGACGGTCGTGCAGGCCATCGAAAAAGCCCTGAGTTGAACACCTGCCGGTGCAGCTTCAAGTTGTAAGCTTGAAGCTGCAAGTAGAAGCACATGCGCGGCTCTTGCAGCTTTAAACCTGCAGCTAGCCGCTGCTTTCATACCCCTTAATCACCCAAATCAATAGTGCTATTCGGCACGCTGCACTCCCCATATTATCCGCATCATAAACCTCGTTTTCCGCGGAGTGCTCCCATGCCTGTCCAAGCCCTGTTCAAACCGTTCCAGCTCGGTGCACTGCAGCTGTCGACCCGTGTGGTCATGGCGCCGATGACCCGTTCGTTTTCCCCAGGTGGCGTGCCTGATTCCAAGGTCATCGAGTACTACCGCCGCCGTGCCGCTGCCGGCGTGGGCCTGATCATTACCGAAGGCACCGTGGTCGGTCACCCGGCCTCCAATGGCTACCCGAATGTCCCGCATTTCTACGGCGAGGCGGCGCTGGCCGGCTGGAAGAAGGTCGTCGATGCCGTGCACGCCGAAGGTGGCAAGATTGTCCCGCAACTCTGGCACGTGGGCAGTGTGCGCCGCATCGGTACCGAGCCTGACGCCAGTGTGCCGGCCTACGGCCCGATGGAAAAACTCAAGGATGGCAACGTGGTCGTCCACGGCATGACCGCCCAGGACATCCAGGAGGTGATTGCCGCGTTTGCCCAGGCCGCCAAGGATGCCCAGCGCATCGGCATGGACGGCGTGGAAATCCATGGCGCCCATGGCTATCTGGTCGACCAGTTCTTCTGGGAAGGCAGCAACCAGCGCACCGACGAATACGGCGGCAGCCTGGCCAACCGGTCGCGCTTTGCCATCGAACTGATCCAGGCCACCCGCGCCGCCGTCGGCCCGGACTTCCCGATCATCTTGCGTTTCTCCCAATGGAAGCAGCAGGACTACACCGCACGCCTGGTGCAAACCCCCGAGGCGTTGGGTGAATTCCTCAAGCCGTTGTCTGATGCCGGTGTGGATATTTTCCACTGCTCTACCCGCCGTTTCTGGGAGCCGGAGTTCGAAGGTTCCGACCTCAACCTCGCCGGCTGGACCCGCCAACTCACGGGTAAACCGACGATCACCGTGGGCAGTGTCGGCCTGGATGGCGAATTCCTGCAGTTCATGGTCAATACCGACAAGGTCGCCCAACCGGCCAGTCTGGAAAAACTGCTGGAGCGCTTGAACAACGACGAGTTCGACCTGGTCGCTGTTGGCCGTGCGCTGCTGGTAGATCCGGATTGGGCCGTGAAGGTGCGTGAAGGTCGTGAAGGCGACATTCTGCCGTTCAGTCGCGAGGCGTTGACGACCCTGGTGTAGGGGGGAGCCCAGGCCTGCGGTCACTATCGACGGCTGAGCGTGAAGGTTTAGCTGTTTCAGGCGAAAGGCCGGGTATTGAGTACCCGGCCTTCCGCTTGTGTTCAGACCATCATTCGCCTCAATGCTTATTGCCTTGTCCTTGGTCCATATTGGTTAAAGCTAGAAGTGCTGTCCGTCTGGTCGGAACGTGCCCATTGAGGTGGCCTGACGGAACATTGCTCCTGGTTTGGGCGCGTACCGCCAGGTCGTGGGAGGCCGTCAGTGGGCTGCGGGCGTTGCCAGGCGTTCTGCGCCGGTTGCCAGGCGTTTTGCGGGTGTGTGGACTGTGGGCGGTTGTCAGGGTTGTGCGGTGGGCGTTGCCAGTCGTTCTGCGCCGGCCGCCAGGCGTTTTGCGGGCGTGTGGACTGCGGGCGGTTGTCAGGGTTGTGCGGTGGGCGTTGCCAGTCGTTCTGCGCCGGCCGCCAGGCGTTTTGCGGGCGTGTGGACTGCGGGCGGTTGTCAGGGGTGTGCGGTGGGCGTTGCCAGTCATTCTGCGCCGTTTGCCAGTTGTTTTGCGGGCGCGAAGGTTGCGGGCGGTTCCAGCCAGTGTTTGCGTGGTTCTGGTGGTTGTGACCGCTTCCGGATGGGGATGCCCATGCGGAGGGGTTGAATGGTTGGAATCTCAGCGCCATTGATCCATTTATCAGTGTCGACATAGTGCTCTCTATTAGTTTTTCAGCATGAATGACCTGCCTCGTTCGAGTGTGTTTCACAGGGACACACCCCCTCTTACGGCAGGTGTCATATCAGTGGTGATAATTCGCTCGACGTTCCGGAAATATCCTGTTGTGGCGTACCGATTCAGGCAGTCTCAGGGAGGGATTCCTACCGTTGAAACCAGTATTCAATGGGTAGGCAGGCAGGGCGGGGAATTGGCCTACGTCATTCGTAGAGCGTTCAACGAATGTCAGGCAGTGTTGGAGCTGCCGAATGTTCTGCGCACACATCGCGTAACTGGTTCTCGAACTGCTCGATAATCGCCGGCCAGCCCTGGCGGCTCGCATGTTGGCGTGCATTGAGGCGGGCCCTGCGCAAATGTTCGCTGTCTTCCAGCAACCATCTGGCCGCATCGCAAAACGCGTCCTCATCACCCGGCATGGCCAGCACACCGTTGTAACCATGGCGGATATGCTGGGTCGCCGCCGCCTGGTCGTACGCCACCACACCCAGCCCGGAGGCCATGGCCTCGAGCACCACATTGCCGAAGGTTTCGGTCAGGCTGGGGAACAGGAACACATCCCCTGATGCGTAATGCCGCGCCAGTTCTTCGCCGCGCTGGGTGCCACAGAACACCGCGTCGGGCAGGTCGCGCTCGAGCATCGGGCGTTGCGGGCCATCGCCGACGATGATCAGCTTCAGCCGACGCTGTGGATAAGTTGCCAGCAGCGCGTCAAAGCAGCGCTTGAGCAGCCCGAGGTTTTTCTCCTGGGCCAGGCGCCCCACGTGCAGCACGGCAATATCGTCGTTTTCCAGGCCCCAGCTTTCCCGCAGTGCGTTGTCACGCTTGGCCGGGTGGAATAACTGGCTGTCCACCCCGCGCGCCAGCATCCCCAGGCGCTCGAAATGCCGACGCTCCAGTTCCAGGCGTTGGCTGGCGCTGGGCACCAGGGTCAAGGTCGAACGGTTATGAAACCAGCGCAGGTAGTGCGTGACCATGCGGCTTAACAGGCTCAGGCCGTACTGGTTGGAGTACTGCTGGAAATTGGTGTGAAAACCGCTGACCACACTGATTCCCAGGCGCCGTGCCGCCCGCAGCGCCGACAGCCCCAGCGGGCCCTCGGTGGCGATGTAGAGCACGTCGGGGCGCTGGCGGGTCCAGCGGCGCAGCAACTTGTGCATCGACGACTGGCCCCATTGCAGGCCGGGGTAACCCGGCAGCGGCCAGCCACGGCAGAGCAGCAAGCCATCATCGCTGGGCCGGCTTGCATCGGCGCCCTGGCGCGGGCGAACCAGTTCGACTTGATGGCCGCGCGCGCGCAAACCTTCGCACAGGCGGCCAAGGGTATTGGCCACCCCGTTGATCTCTGGCGGGAAGGTTTCGGTGATGAGAGTGATGTGGAGCGAAGCTGTCGTCATGACCCACAGTGTCGCCGTGGGCCATGTCGCCATTGTGTCATGCAGATGATGGATTTATGACTTGGCCACTTTCGGCGTCGCCATGGCCTCGGCGCCCTGTTCACGCACCCAGAACAACGTCGCCCCGGCCACTGCCGCCGGCATCATCAACAGGTTGACCACCGGCACCAGCAGCACCAGGTAGACGATGCCGCCGAAGCTCATGCTCTGCCAACGCTTCTGGCGCAGCCAGGCGAGCATTTCGTTCCAGCCCAGCTTGTGGTTATCGGCCGGGTAGTCGATGTATTGGATCGCCATCATCCACACGCCGAACAGCAGCCACAGTGGCGCGGCGATCAGGTTGACCACCGGAATGAAAGACAGGATAAACAGGCCGATGGCCCGTGGCAGGAAGTAGCCCAGCTTGCGCATTTCCCGGGCCAGGGTACGCGGAACCATTTCAATCAGTTCGCCCCAGCTGAAGGCCGGGAAGTCATCGGTACCCCGTACCACCACTTCGACTTTCTCGGAAAGAAAGCCATTGAACGGTGCCGCGATGATATTGGCGAGCATGGTGAAGGTGAAAAACACCATCAGCACCACCAGCACTACAAACAGCGGCCATAGCAGGTAATTCAGAAAGCTCAGCCAGCCGGGCAGGGTCGGCATCAAGTGGTCGACCCACAGGCTGAACTGATGGCCGGCAAAGTAGATCAAGCCGACGAACAGCACCAGGTTGATCGCCAGCGGCAGCAGCACAAACAGCCGCAGGCCGGGGCTCAGCACCAGTTTGAGGCCTTCACGCAGGTATTGCGGGCCGGAAAGAACAGGGGCGGGCATGGAGAACTCCGAGCAGGATGACGAACGCGCCGACCTTACCGGCTTTGCCTTCAAGGCGAAAGCGTGGTCGGTGTGACGACATCAACGGTAACAAAGGCGTCGATTAATCGGCCTGACTGCATAGAGACCGCCTATGAGCTGGATTGTTATTGCGTATTTCCTTAATCTTGCCCCCCTCGATACGCTGCACCCATTATTTTTCAGGGCCTGCGAGTTAAAGCCTTCCCCAAGTGCTTCGTGGTCCCTTTTTTATTCCAGCCGTCTTGTAGTCCGGGCGGTCGATAGGAGTGAGTCATGTCTGATACCCGTCATTCGCGAGTGATTATTCTCGGTTCCGGCCCTGCCGGTTACAGCGCTGCCGTCTACGCTGCCCGGGCCAACCTCAAGCCGCTGCTGATCACCGGCATGCAGGCGGGCGGTCAGTTGACCACCACCACTGAAGTCGACAACTGGCCGGGCGATGTCCACGGCCTGACCGGCCCGGTGTTGATGGAGCGTATGAAAGAGCACGCCGAGCGCTTTGAAACCGAGATCGTGTTTGATCACATCAACAAGGTCGACTTCTCCAAGAAGCCTTACAGCCTGACCGGCGACAGCGGCGTCTACACCTGCGATGCACTGATCATCGCCACCGGTGCCAGCGCTCGCTACCTGGGCCTGCCATCGGAAGAAGCGTTCATGGGCAAGGGTGTTTCCGCTTGCGCCACCTGTGACGGGTTCTTCTACCGCAACAAGCCGGTCGCCGTGGTCGGTGGCGGCAACACGGCCGTGGAAGAGGCGCTGTACCTGGCCAACATCGCCAGCACCGTGACCCTGGTTCACCGCCGCGAGACGTTCCGCGCCGAGAAGATCCTGATCGACAAGCTGCACGCCCGTGTCGCCGAAGGCAAGATCATCCTCAAGCTCAACGCCACTCTGGATGAAGTCCTGGGCGACAACATGGGTGTGACCGGTGCTCGCCTGAAAAACAACGACGGCAGCTTCGACGAGCTGAAAGTCGACGGCGTGTTCATCGCCATCGGCCACACCCCGAACACGTCGTTGTTCGAAGGCGTGCTGGAAGCCAAAGACGGTTACCTGGTGGTGCAAGGCGGTCGTGAAGGCAACGCCACCGCGACCAACATCGAAGGCATCTTCGCTGCCGGCGACGTGGCCGATCACGTTTACCGCCAGGCCATCACCTCGGCCGGCGCCGGTTGCATGGCGGCCCTGGACGCCGAGCGTTACCTCGACGGTTTGAAGGACGCTGCGTTCTAAATTGTTGAAATAAAAAAACCGGCTACGAGGCCGGTTTTTTTATGGGTGCAATTTAAATCTGGGAGGGACAAGCCCTCTCCCACATTTTGATCTGCATCTGACTCAGGATTTGCGGGTCAGTGGCTGGGCGGCGAATTTCACACCTGCCAACCCATGGGCAATCAACGCGCGGATATTGCCATGGTCACTGCCCTCAGGCGTGGCCACCACCGAGCGGTAATGCTCGCCAAACGCCAGCAGCGCTTCCTGGTCGCTCAAGCCTTCCAGCAGCGCCAGGCCCAAGGTCTTGCACGAACCTTCGTTCTGCCCGGCAGCGTTTTCCACATCGCCGTTGGTGAAGGGCTGCGGCTGGTAATCGTAACCGGCAGCGATAAACGCCAGGGTGTCGGCAAAAACGTGTGCGCCGCTGTCGAGGCTGGCGCGCAGGGTGTTCAAATCAGTCATGGGTTTTTCCTTTGGCGAACGCCGCCTGTTGTTCGGCGCTGGCTTCTTGCTGGTATTGGGCTTTCCACTCGGCGTACGGCATGCCGTACACCACTTCACGGGCGTCATCGAGGCTCAGCTCGATCTGGCGCTCGTCGGCCTCGGCCTTGTACCACTTGGACAGGCAGTTACGGCAGAAACCGGCGAGGTTCATCAGGTCGATGTTCTGCACATCCTTGCGGCTGTCCAGGTGCGCCACCAGGCGGCGGAAGGCGGCGGCTTCGAGTTCGAGGCGTTGTTGATCGTTCATAGGGCTCACTGACAATTCAGGGGTTAGCGGCTGGCCGCCAGGGTAATCGACACCGACTCGGCAAAGCGCAGCGCATGGGGCTTGTCCACTTCGACTTCGGCGTACAGCACCGATTCGTTGCTCATCACCAGGTCCAGCAGTTCCTGGGTCAGGCGCTCCAGCAAGGCAAAGCGGTTGCCTTCCACGTGGGCGATGATGGCCTTGGTGATGGTGCGGTAGTTCAGCGCGTGGTCGATGTCGTTGTCGCGCACGGCTTCCTGGGCGGCATACAGGATGGTCAGGTTGATCAGCACATCCTGCTTGTTGAGGATTTCGTCCTCATTGATACCGATGAAGGTGCGCAGGCACAGGTCCTTGACCCGGATGCGCGCCATGCCTGGTTGAAGTTGTGGCATTGCTACTTGCTCCGTCCAATCAGTTGCAGGAACTCCATGCGCGTGGTGTTCGACTCGCGGAACGCGCCGAGCATCACCGAGGTGTTCATGGTTGAATTCTGTTTTTCCACGCCGCGCATCATCATGCACATGTGCTTGGCTTCGATCACCACGGCCACGCCAGCGGCCTGGGTCACGTCCTGGATGGCATCGGCGATTTGCCGGGTGAGGTTTTCCTGGATCTGCAGGCGCCGGGCGAACATGTCGACGATGCGCGCCAGCTTCGACAGGCCCAGTACCCTGCCGGTCGGAATATAGGCCACGTGGGCCTTGCCGATAAAGGGCAGCAGGTGATGCTCGCACAGCGAATACAGCTCGATGTCCTTGAGGATCACCATCTCGTCGTTGTCGGAGGCGAACAGTGCGCCGTTGACGATTTCCTCGAGGTTCTGTTCATAGCCATGACACAGGTACTGCATGGCCTTGGCGGCGCGCTTGGGGGTGTCGAGCAAGCCTTCGCGTTCCGGGTCTTCGCCCAGGCCCTTGAGGATCTCGCGGTAATGGTGGGGCAGGGATAAGGTCATACAACATCCTCACAAACGGCTTACTTGATATGCCGCCCGCCGTTGACGGTCAGGGTGGTACCGGTGACATAGGGGTTGTCCAGCAGGTAACGCACACTCTGGTAGATCACCTCGGGGCCAGGCTCGATGCCCAGGGCCGACTTGGCCAGCACCTTGGTGCGATAGGCCGCGTCGTCGCCTTCGTTGAACATCACCATCGCCGGGGCGATGCCGTTGACCTTGATCAGCGGCGCAAACTGCGCGGCGAACGACAGCGTGAGGCTGTCGAGCCCGGCCTTGGTGGCGCAGTAGGCGATGTGCTGGCGGCTGCCCTTGCGTACCACGTCATCGCTGATATGCACGATGTCGGCAGGTGTCGAGCGTTGCAGCAAGGGTGAACAATGCAGGTTGATCAGGTATGGCGCAAGCATGTGCACGCTGAACATGTCGGTAAAGGCACGGCTTTCGTCGCCCGGCGCCTCCGCGACCCAAGCCGAAGCGTTGTGGATGATCGCACGCAGGCTTTGGGTGTGGCTGTTCAGTTCAGCGATAAACGCGAGAATCCCGGCTTCGGTGGAAAAGTCGGCAAACACGCCGACTGCGCCACGCTCACGCAGGGCCTGCACGCCGGGGCGTTCGCTGCGGTAGCTGAAAATCACCGGCTGGCCTTCGTCCAGCAGGCGCTCGGCGCAATGCAGGCCGACGCGCTGGCCGGCGCCGGTGATCAGGATCGGGGCGTTCGTTGCAGTCATGGGAGGCTCGCGTCGCTGGCAGGCGCAAATCATACCAGCGACGGGCCGCCCCTGTACTCACGCCGCCGCTTCGGAGGCCTTGCGCGGGGCTGGCGCTGGGTGCAGCCAGTTCGCCAGCAGGTGGGTCGACAGCGGAATGAACCAGTACACCATCAAGGGCGTGAGTGCCATTGTGCTGACCAGCACCCGTGGCCCCAGCTCGAGTTCACTGAGCAGCGGCCCCAGGACGAAGTTGAACAGCAGCGACACCGGGAAAAACGCCAGCCAGATCGCCACCGCCTGCTTCCAGCGTGGCGGACGGGCACCCGCTGCGCCAAACCAGCCATCGATGCCCCGTACACGGTGCTCGGACGGGTCGGCGAACAAATCGCTGCCACGGCTCAACCACGCACTGCGTGAAGCGGAAAACTCCCAGGCGTGCAGGGTCTTCTCATCGGCGAAGCGGAAAATGATCTGGAATTCATCGTCATTGGGCGGTGGGGCCAGCACGCCGGAGCCCAGGTAACCGGGGAAGTCGGTGGCCAATTGCTCGCCTTCGCGCAGCCAGGCCATCAGTTCTTCATAGCGCCCTTTGGCCACGCGGCGCGCAACCATCAAGGTGACGGGAGAGGTAGACATTGTGTATCTCCAAATGTACGGGTGCACTGGACCGTGTAGGTGGCGCACAGACGAAGCTGCGGGGTGTTGCAGCGACGCGTAAAAAGCAGGCAAGGATTATTCCTGTTTTACCCGAATACACCAGCGACATTGGTCCGAAAAGCGGGAAACTTGAAAAAGACAGGTGTAAAGGCGTTAAATGAGCGCCCAGTTAACGTTGGTTTTTTGGTCAAAAATGCCCGTGATTACTGCTCCGCTTGAAAGTGTTTCGCATCTGGATTCCACTGATTCCGATGAGCTGTTTCCGATCCGTGAAGTCTCGAGATTGACAGGCGTCAACCCGGTCACCCTGCGTGCCTGGGAGCGCCGTTATGGGCTGATACAGCCCACGCGCACTGAAAGCGGGCATCGCCTCTATTCCAAGGCCGATATACAGACAGTCCATCGTATTCTCGATTGGATCGAACGCGGCGTCGCCGTAAGCAAAGTGGGCAAGATCCTCGCTCGCGACGATCAGCAGGCCGAAGCCGTTCGTGCGCAGCGCAATGCGGTCGAGGAAAGCGAATGGCCGCAGTGGCAGGCGCGGCTGATGCAGGCCGTCAGCGACTTCGATGACCGTCAACTGGAGCGTGTGTATGGGCAGGTCCTGGCTACCTACCCACTTGACGTGGTGTTCCAGGACATTCTGATGCCCCTGTGGAATGAGCTGTTGCGTCATCAGGGGCGTTTCGGCCAGGCCAGCGAGTGGCTGTTCTTCGACAACTTCCTGCGAGTGCGTGCCCTGGAGCGCCTGCAACTGGCGTGTGCTTCAACCGTGCCGCGGGTATTGCTGGCGGCCATGGCGGGTGAGTGCCGCAAGTTGGAGTTGCTGGTGGCGGCGCTCTTGATGAGCCGGGATGACCTGGCCGTGAAAGTGCTGGGCATGGGACAGCCGTTTGACGAGTTGACGCTGGTCTGCGAGAAGACTCACCCACAGGCGCTGATCCTCTTCTCCAATTACTCGCATAACCATGATCTTGCCGGGCGTTTGAACCGCTTGGCGTTGACCCTGGATTGCCCGCTGCTGCTTGCAGGTGCGGCGTCGGATCTTGCCGAGGGCGGCCTGGCCGGCACGTCCATCGGCTGCCTGGGCAATGAAGGTCGCTTGATGCGGCGGCGCTTGCAACAGTTTCTCAGCGGCGCGCTGGATACCTGATTTCAGGCATGCATGTGCGGGTGGACCAGGCGGTGCTGGTGCAGGATGAACTGACGCAGGCGCTCGGTTTCATCCACGTCGCTTTGGCTCAAGCGGTAGGCAAACAAGCCCCGCGCCGTTTCCCGCTGGAATACGCCGCGCAGCGCGATGCGTTCGTAGCCCGACGGGCTGAACCACAGGGAAAAGGTTTTTGGCGGCTTG
This sequence comes from Pseudomonas sp. NFACC25, assembly GCF_900100935.1. Lineage (NCBI taxonomy): Bacteria > Pseudomonadati > Pseudomonadota > Gammaproteobacteria > Pseudomonadales > Pseudomonadaceae > Pseudomonas > Pseudomonas sp. NFACC25. Next base: position 55,186 of record NZ_FMUC01000018.1, on the reverse strand, counting down.
ATCCGGCCGCGAATCTCCACCAGCACACCCTTGAATGACACTTCATGCACCCGCAGGGCGGCAGCAGCGCCACGGATGTTTTCCAGGGCCACCGGTGTTTCAAGCGCCAGTCGCCACGGGCGTATCATCGGCCCGTCTTCGAAAATACTCGGCACGCCCAAACGCAGATGCACTGCATTGAACTCATCCTCCACCAGATGCAGGGGGAAGGTCAGTTGCTGGTTGTCGAACTGCGCCTGGATGGTGAGGTGGTCATGGGCGGCCAGGCGGGTAAGCAAGTCGCGAATCTGTGCACCGCCGTTGACGGTCAGGCTCGACGAAGCATCCCGCAGGTTGAGTTGCGGGTTGTGCTGCATGCTCTGAATGAAATCCAGCTCATCCTGGGTCAGAAGCGCATTGCGTTGCATCGTGCTTGCTCAATGGAGAGGTATTAAAGTGCCATTATCCGCTGTTATGGCCGCAGTTTCTAAATTTTGTTTAATCCGCTTGTCGCTTTGAGCGCTGCCAGCTCGGCCTTGACCTCGGCCAGTTCACTTTCCAGCTGCGCGACACGCTGCTGGGCCTTGACCTGGAGCGTGACGTCCTTTTGTACACCGACGAAATACGTCTGCTTGTCCGCGGCGTTGTAAACCGTTGAAAGGGACAGTTCGTTCCAGAAATGGCTGCCGTCCTTGCGGTAATTGCGCAGGGTTTCCCGGCAGGCACCGCCGTTCTCCAGCGCTTCACGGATGGCCATCAGGGCCGGCTGGTCACGGTCGCCGGATTGCAGGAAGCGGCAATCCTGATAGAGGATTTCGTCGAGGGTGTAGCCGGTCAGCCGTTCGAATGCAGGGTTCACGTAGATCAGCGGCTTGTCCTTGCCTTCTCTTTCAGCGACGACGATGCCGTCGTTGGAAGCGTTGATCACCATTTGCATCAGCTTGGCGTTAATCATTGAGCGGTCCATGGCTTGTGGTTGGAGTGGGCAGTTTAAGACATGCCTTGAATCTTGCACGGCGGGCGCCGAAATATTTGCGCCAGCTGCTAATATCCCAGGCTTTCGCTCAACTACAGGATCAGATTGATGAAAGTCGCCATCCTTTCCGGCTCGGTGTACGGCACGGCTGAAGAAGTCGCGCGCCACGCCGCCGACCTCCTCAACAAGGCCGGCTTTGAGGCCTGGCACAATCCCCGTGCGACCTTGGCGGATGTAATAGCCTTCAGTCCGCAAGCCTTTCTGGCGGTGACCTCCACCACCGGCATGGGCGAATTGCCCGACAACCTGCAACCCCTGTATTCAACCATTCGCGACCAACTGCCCGCCGCTTGGCGCGGCCTGCCCGGCGCAGTGATCGGCCTGGGCGATGCCAGCTACGGCGATACCTTCTGTGGCGGCGGCGAGCAAATGCGCGAGCTGTTCGGCGAGTTGGGTGTGCGTGAAGTGCTGCCGATGCTGCGCCTGGACGCCAGCGAAAGCGTCACCCCGGAAGCCGACGCCGAGCCATGGCTGGCCGAGCTGGTCACTGCACTGCGCGCTTGACCGGAAACTCGCGTAACAACGCCAGCCAGGCCTGGGCGGCTCTCGACAGGTAGGCGCCCTCACGCCAGATAAAGGCAATGTCCCAGCGCAGGTAGTCGGGCGCCTTCAACGTCAGGCGCACCACCCCAGGTCGCACCAGCCCACGGGCGACCACGCTGGGCAGCAGCACCACGCCTTGGCCGGCGGCCACCAAGGCGGCGAGGAAATCCGCTTGGCCGCTGCGGCCGATTTCCTTCGGGGTAAAACCCAACTGCTGACACGCCTGCATCAGGCGGTCGTTAAGCACAAAGCTGCGCTGGTACATCAGGAACGGTGTGTCCGCCAATTCCTCGAGGCGCACCTGGGCGTTGTCCGCCAGGGGATGGTCAATCGGCAGCAGTGCGTCCAGGGGTTCATCGCAAAAGGCTTGCCAGGCAAACGCCGGGTCATTGGGTTTCAAGCTGCCGCCCACTTCCAGCTCACCGCTCAGGATGGCCTGTTCGATATTGCGGCTACCGCCTTCCAGCAGTTGGATGGTGACGTTCGGGTAGCGCCGGCGGTACTCGGCAAACAACCCGGCGAACAGCGTGTCACCCGCCAGCAGCGGCAGGCCCAGGCGCAACTCGCCGCGGGTGAGCTGCTGCATATCGTCCAGCTCGCTCAGCAGTTCGGCTTGCAGGCGCAACATGGCTTCGGCGCGTTGCAGTACGACCTGGCCGGCGGCGGTCAGGCGGATCTGCGAGCCGATGCGGTCAAGCAGCGGTGTGCCAAGGCTTTGCTCCAGTTGCGCCACCTGTTTGCTGACGGCGGACTGGCTGATATGCAGGGTTTTCCCCGCCTGGGTAAAGCCCCCTCGGTGGATCACTTCGACAAAGCTGCGCAGCTGTTTGAATTCCATCGGCCTGATTCCAGTTTGGAATGGCTGGCAGTCTAACAATTCGCTGTGGGGATGAAAGGCCTCGCTCTAAAATGGGGGCCTGCGAGGACCCAAAGCCCATGAAACGTTTTCCCTTCAAACACCTTGGCCGTTTGCTGACTGAACTGGTCGTGCTGCTCGCGATTTATCTGCTGGGCACCCAGTTGGCGAGCTGGCTAGCTTGGCCCATTCCCGGTGGCGTGGTGGGCCTGGGCCTGTTGCTGGCAACGTTCGCCAGCGGCCTGGTCAAACCGGCGGCACTGCAATTGGGCGCCGGGGTGTTGATGGCCGAGATGCTGCTGTTCTTCATCCCGGCCCTGATGAGCCTGCTCGATTACGGTGGCCTGCTGCGCAACGATGGCTGGCGCATCCTGTTGGTGATCGGCTTGAGCACGCTGGCGGTGATGCTGGTCACGGCGTTTACGGTAGAAGCGGTGTGCCGCTGGAGGTTGCGCCATGAAGCTTGAGCTGATGCCGGTGTTCTGGCTCGCCTTGACCCTGGGCGCCTACGTATTCAGCCGCTGGCTCTACCGACGTACCGGGCGCTACCTGCTGTCGCCGCTGATCCTGGTGCCGGCACTGTTGCTGGCGGTGGCCGTGCCGATGCACACCGCCTATGCCGAATACGCCACCGACACCCACTGGCTGATGCTGGTGCTGGGCCCGGTGACTGTGGCGTTTGCCGTGCCGATCTGGCAGCAGCGCCGCTTGCTGGCGCGGCACTGGCCAGCGTTGTTGCTGGGCATGATGGCGGGCAGCGTGGCGTCGATCGCGACCTCGTTCGGCCTGGCAAAAGCCCTGGCGTTGGACAGCGCCGTGACGATGTCGCTGGTGCCGCGCTCGATCACCACACCGTTCGCCATGCCGGTGTCTTCCGACCTGGGTGGCGTGCCGGAGCTGACGGCGGTGTTCGTGATGTTCACCGGTGTGTTCGGCGCCATGCTCGGTGGTGTCTTGCTCAAATGGCTGCCGCTGCGGACACCCCTGGCACGTGGCGCATTGTTTGGCGTGGGCGCCCACGGTGCGGGTGTCAGCCGCGCCCATGAAGTGGGTGGCGAAGAGGGCTCGGTCGCCGGCCTGGTGATGGTGTTGACGGGGTTGCTCAACCTGTTTGCCGTGCCTTTTCTGGCGGCGCTTCTCTGACGCGCTTTAAACAAACTTCAACTATTCTCTGAACTGACCCGCTCGGTCATCAAGCTGGCTGCCAAGGCAACTCCGGCGGCCATGAGGTCTGACTAGACTGGCCCATCACACAAAAAAACAACAATAAGACAGTGCGCCAAGGAGGTCATCGCCGTGAGCCTAGCCCCCGTTCTATCGCCGCAGAATGTCAAAGACCAGGTCAGCGCTGCCGAATGGCAGACCCGCGTCGACCTGGCGGCCTGCTATCGCCTGGTGGCGCTGCATGGCTGGGATGACCTGATCTTTACCCATATCTCGGCCAAGGTGCCGGGCACCGATGATTTCCTGATCAACCCCTACGGGCTGATGTTCCACGAGATCACCGCGTCGAGCCTGGTCAAGGTCGACCTGGCCGGCAACAAACTGATGGACAGCCCCTACGACATCAATCCGGCGGGCTACACCATCCACAGTGCCATCCATGAAGTTCGCCATGATGTGACGTGCGTGCTGCACACCCACACGGCCGCGGGTGTGGCCGTCGCTGCGCAGAAGCAGGGCGTGTTGCCCATCAGCCAGCAATCGCTCTTCGTGCTGTCGAGCCTGGCCTACCACGCCTACGAAGGCGTGGCCTTGAACCACGAAGAAAAAGCCCGCCTGCAGGCCGACCTCGGGGATAGCAATTTCCTGATGCTGCACAACCATGGCCTGCTGACCTGCGGCAGTACCATTGCCGACACCTTTCTGATGATGTTCACCTTCCAGCGCGCCTGCGATATTCAGGTGCTGGCGCAGAGCGGCGGCGCCGAATTGATCGCCATCGGGCCGCAGATTCTTGCCGGTGCCAAGGCGATGGTGGCGGCTGTCACAAAGAGCGCCCAAGGCATGGGCGGCGCGCTGGCCTGGCCGGCCTTGCTGCGCAAATTGGACCTGCAAGACCCAGGGTATAACCGCTGATGCCACTCGCCGAAATCCCGCTCAGAGTCTGGCGCAAGCGTGGCCAGGATTTCGTCTTTCGCGGCCGTACCCTTCGCTATTGGGTGGCCGGGCAGGGCGAACCGCTGCTGCTGATCCATGGCTTCCCCACGGCCAGTTGGGACTGGCATTACCTATGGCAACCCCTGGCCCAGCGGCACCTGGTGATCGCCTGCGACATGCTCGGCTTCGGTGACTCGGCCAAGCCGCTGGACCACGATTACTGCCTGCTGGAACAGGCTGACTTGCAACAGGCCCTGCTCGAACACTTGCGGGTGGAACAGCCGGTGCATGTGTTGGCCCACGACTACGGTGATAGCGTCGCCCAGGAACTTTTGGCCCGGCACTACGAAGGCCGGTTTGAGATGGCCAGCTGTGTGTTCCTCAATGGCGGGTTGTTCCCCGAAACCCATCGCCTGGCGCTGGTGCAAAAACTCTTGCTCAGCCCCCTGGGCTGGATGATCGGCCGCGCCTTCGGGCGAAGTGCCCTGTCTGACAGCTTCGGCCAGATATTCGGCCCCGACACCCGCCCCAGTGAAAGTGCGCTGGATGATTTCTGGAGCCTGATCAATGCCAACGGCGGCACGCGCATCCTGCACAAACTGATCGCCTACGTCCCCCAGCGCCGTCGCCTGCGTGATCGCTGGGTCGGCGCGATGCAGCGCGGCGAAGTGCCGTTGCGGGTGATCGACGGCGAAGTGGACCCGATCTCCGGCGCGCATATGGTCGAGCGTTACCAGCAACTGGTGCCCGACGCCGACACGGTGTTGCTGGCCAATATCGGCCACTACCCGCAGATCGAGGCGCCGGTGCAGGTGCTCAGGCACTACCAGGCCTTTCGTGATCGGCTCGGGCAGCCGGCCTCGCAAGTGGCCTATTCCTGATCCCGAATCCTTTTCTGTAGGAGCGAGCTTGCTCGCGAAAATCGTCAACGATAACGTGGGAATCCTGACACCACGCGGCGCTCTGGGATTTTTCGCGAGCAAGCTCGCTCCTACAGAGAGACGAGTCATCATCCCCCAGCCTTATCGAGCACCATTCAGACTCCGCCGTATTTATTGTGACCGCAGGCGCGTTGCCGGACACTCGAACCATTCCCATTGTCGCCAGCGGAGTTTGGTATGAGTGAGTCAGTGCAGTTCCAGGATAAGGTCGTGATCGTCACCGGTGCCGGCGGCGGATTGGGCCGGGCCCATGCGCTGCTGTTCGCCAGGCACGGGGCCAAGGTCCTGGTCAACGACCTCGGCGGTTCTACCCAGGGCGAGGGCGCCAATGCCTCCGCCGCCGACCGGGTGGTCGCCGAGATTCGTGCTGCGGGCGGTGTCGCCGAGGCCAACCATGACTCTGTCACCGACGGTGACAAAATCGTCCAGAACGCCCTCGACGTTTTCGGTCGCGTCGACGTAGTGGTCAACAACGCCGGCATCCTGCGTGACAAAACCTTCCACAAAATGGACGACGCCGACTGGGACCTGGTTTACCGCGTGCATGTCGAAGGCGCCTACAAAGTCACCCGCGCCGCCTGGCCCCACCTGCGTGAGCAAGGCTACGGCCGGGTGATCTTCACCGCGTCCACCTCGGGCATCTACGGCAATTTCGGCCAGTCCAACTACGGCATGGCCAAGCTCGGGCTGTACGGCCTGACCCGCACCCTGGCCCTGGAAGGGCGCAAGAACAACATCCTGGTCAATGCGATTGCCCCTACCGGCGGTACGCGCATGACCGAAGGCCTGATCCCGCCGCAAGTGTTCGAGCGCCTCAAGCCGGAACTGGTCAGCCCGCTGGTGGTGTACCTGGGCAGCGAAGCGTGCCAGGAAACGTCCGGGCTGTTCGAGGTGGGTGGCGGCTGGATCGGCAAGACCCGCTGGGAACGCAGCCTGGGCGTAGGCTTCGACCCTGAAGCCGGGTTCTCCCCCGATGACGTGGCGGCGCATTGGGCGCAGATCTGCGACTTTGAAGGCGCAGCCCACCCCAACGACAACATCGAAGCGCTGAAGGAGATGATGGCGAACTTGCAGAAGTACAGCCTGTGATCGTTGCTTGAAAAAGCTTGAATCCCACGGGGCGCTGATGGCGCCCCGTTTTATTTCAGGCAAAAAAAAGCCGCTGCAAACGCAGCGGCTGAAGTCAGACGTTGGATCAAGGAGCGACAAATCAACGTCAGTGAACACAGGTAACAGATTGAAAACAGGCATCAATCCATTCAAGTCTGGCTGTTCTTCCCGAGGGGGAAGCGGGCTGTTTGCCCTGAAAGCCAGGCAAGAATAGTCGGTTGTTACAAAATGAGTAATCCCGATTCATGACAAGGACTGTTACTGAAAGCGCAACAGTTTCAGGGCAAGCCATCCATTCCCCTGATAGCCCGCCATCCACCCAATCCATGGGGCTGCCCGCACCCCGGCCAGAGCGGCTTGTCATCCTTTCGAGCGATAGAGCGAATCCCTCCTTGGTGCGCTTATCGCTCCTGATGCGCGGCAGTAGGGTGAGGCCTTCTGTCACTCACCGGGGAAGACGCATGACAAAAACAACAATGCGCGCCATCTTCACGCCACAGGCGCTGGCCGCTGCGGTTGCGTTGGGTTGCTGTGCCCAGGCACAGGCTGTTTCCTTCAACATCGGCGAGATCGAAGGGCAATTCGACTCCTCGCTGTCGGTCGGCTCGAGCTGGGGCATGCGCGATGCCGATAAAAAGCTCGTGGGCACCGTCAATGGTGGCACGGGCCAGGCTTCCACGGGGGATGACGGGCGTCTCAACTTCAAGAAGGGTGAGACCTTCTCCAAGATCTTCAAAGGCCTGCATGACCTGGAGCTGAAGTACGGCGACACCGGTGTGTTCGTGCGCGGCAAGTACTGGTACGACTTCGAACTCAAGGACGAAGACCGCGAGTTCAAGCAGATCAGCGACCACAACCGCAAGGAAGGCGCCAAGTCCAGCGGTGCGCAGATCCTCGATGCGTTCGTCTACCACAACTACTCCCTGGGCGACCTGCCGGGCACCGTGCGTGCCGGCAAGCAGGTGGTCAGTTGGGGCGAAAGTACCTTCATCGGCAACTCCATCAACAGCATCAACCCGATTGACGTGTCGGCGTTCCGTCGGCCCGGTGCCGAGATCAAGGAAGGGCTGATCCCGGTCAACATGTTGTTTGCGTCCCAGAGCCTGACCAACCAACTGACCGTGGAAGGCTTCTACCAGCTGGAGTGGGACCAGACGGTGCTGGATAACTGCGGCACCTTCTTTGGCAATGACGTGGCGGCGGATGGCTGCACCGGCAACTACACGGTGGGTAGTCCGGCGATTGCACCGCTCCAACCGATCGCAGCGGCTCGCGGCCAAGGCTTTGTGGTGACCCGCGAAGGTGTGGTGGTGCAGCGTGCCGGTGACCGCGATGCACGGGACTCCGGCCAATTCGGCGCAGCCTTGCGCTGGCTGGGCGATGACACGGAGTACGGCCTGTACTTCATGAACTACCACAGCCGCACCCCGACTGTGGGCACGATTACCGCCAACACCAATCTGGCGACCATCGGTGGTATCGCGGCGGCCGCTCCGGCGGGCTTCGGTTCGGCCCTGGCCCAGAGCACCATGCTTGGCCGTGGCCAGTACTACCTCGACTATCCGGAAGACATCCGCCTGTTCGGCGCCAGCTTCTCCACCACCTTGCCCACCGGCACGGCGTGGACCGGCGAGATCAGCTACCGCCCGAATGCACCGGTGCAGCTCAACACCACTGACTTGACCCTGGCCCTGATCAACCCGATTGCCGGCAATGCGGCATCGCCGATCCGTTCCTCCTTCGGCGCCGACAACAAGGGCTACCGCCGCAAGGAAATCACCCAGATCCAAAGTACCATGACCCAGTTCTTCGACCAGGTACTGGGCGCTGAACGCCTGACCCTGGTGGGCGAAGCGGCCGTGGTGCATGTGGCCGGCCTGGAGGATAAATCCAAGCTGCGTTACGGCCGCGACTCGGTGTACGGCGCCTATGGTTTCCAGGGTGACACCGACGGTTTCGTCACCTCCACCTCCTGGGGCTACCGCGCGCGGGCGATCCTCGACTACAACAATGCGATTGCCGGGGTGAACCTCAAGCCCAACCTGTCCTGGTCCCATGACGTGGCCGGCTACGGGCCCAACGGGATCTTCAATAAAGGCGCCAAGGCCATCAGCGTCGGCGTGGATGCGGACTATCGCAGCACCTACACCGCCAGCCTCAGCTACACCGACTTCTTTGGCGGCGACTACAACACTCTGACCGACCGCGACTTCCTCGCCCTCAGCTTCGGCGTGAACTTCTGATTTGGCTTAAAGAAGGACAAGAATCCATGCGTAAGACAATTGCAGTATTGGCCCTCAGCCTGTTGGCCTCCCACGTGATGGCGGCGGTGTCGCCGGAAGAGGCGGCCAAGCTGGGCACCACCCTGACACCGGTCGGCGCCGAAAAAGCCGGCAACGCCGATGGCTCGATCCCGGCTTGGACCGGCGGTATCCCGAAAAACGCCGGCGCGGTGGACAGCAAGGGCTTCCTCGCCGACCCGTTCGCCAATGAAAAACCGCTGTTCGTGATCACCGCCGCCACGGTGGACAAGTACAAGGACAAACTCTCCGACGGCCAGGTGGCGATGTTCAAGCGCTACCCCGAGACCTACAAGATCCCGGTGTACCCGAGCCACCGTACGGTCAACCTGCCACCGGACATCTACGAGTCGATCAAGCGCAGCGCGCTGAACGTCAAGACGATCAACGACGGCAACGGCCTGGAAAACTTCACCGGTAACCGTTACTACGCGTTCCCGATTCCCAAGAATGGCGTGGAAGTGCTGTGGAACCACATCACCCGCTACCACGGTGGCAACCTGCGCCGCATCATCACCCAGGCCACCCCGCAGACCAATGGCAGCTACACGCCGATCCGCTTCGAGGAGGAAGTGGCGGTGCCCCAGGCGATTCCCGATATCGACCAGGCCAAGGCGGCCAACGTGCTGAGCTATTTCAAGCAATCGGTGACCGCCCCGGCGCGCCTGGCGGGCAACGTGCTGCTGGTGCACGAGACCCTCGACCAGGTGAAGGAGCCGCGCCTGGCCTGGATCTACAACGCCGGCCAGCGCCGCGTGCGCCGCGCGCCGCAAGTGTCCTATGACGGCCCGGGCACCGCATCCGACGGCCTGCGCACCACCGACAACTTCGACATGTTCTCCGGCGCCCCCGACCGCTATGACTGGAAGCTGGTGGGCAAGAAAGAGATGTACATCCCCTACAACAGCTACAAGCTCGATTCGCCGTCGCTCAAGTACGACGACATCATCAAGGCCGGTCATATCAACCAGGACCTGACCCGTTACGAACTGCACCGCGTGTGGGAAGTGGTCGGCACGGTCAAGCCGAGCGAGCGGCACATCTACGCCAAGCGCCACATGTACATCGACGAAGACAGCTGGCAAGTCGCGCTGGTGGATCACTACGACGGTCGTGGCCAACTGTGGCGCGTCGCCGAAGGCCATGCGCAGTTCTACTACGACCACCAGGTGCCGGCCTACACCGTCGAGACTCTGTACGACATCATTGCCGGACGCTACATCGCACTGGGCATGAAGAACGAGGAGAAGAGCAGCTTCGTGTTCGGCTTTGCGGCCAAGGCAGCGGACTACACCCCGGCGGCGTTGAGGGCTGAAGGCGTGCGCTGATCCCAATATGAAATGCAATCAAATGTGGGAGGGGGCTTGCCCCCGATGGCGGTGTATCAGTCAACCAATCCAGTGACTGACAGTCCCTCATCGGGGGCAAGCCCCCTCCCACAGTGGGTTTTGTACACATGGGGTTCTGTGCATGGCCTTCAATCACCCCGCTGAATACTTCTTCAACAACCACCCGCCACAGGACTAGGGTAAGCATCAGGTTGCATAACAATAAAAAAGCAGGATGCAGCAATGACTGCCATGACACGCTGCCTGGACCGTCCTGGATTCATGCCCCGGCTGTCCGCTCACCATTTGCTGCGCCCACGCCTGGCCGAGCCGTTGCTGACGGACCAGGCCAGGGTCAAATTACTCTGCGCCCCCGGCGGCAGTGGCAAGAGCGCGCTGCTCGCCGAATGTGCGTTGCAGGCGCCTGCGGGTTGCCAGGTGTACTGGTTGCCCCTCAATGGCGCGGTGCTCAGCCCCCTCGATCTGTGCCTGCGGCTGGCGCAAAACCTGGGCCTGACGTTTACCGATGAAACCACCTTGCTGCTCGACCTCAGCCGCTGGCAGGCCTCGGCGTGGCTGTTCCTCGATGATTTTTGCCGCTTGCCCACGCCCGACACCGACGCCTTGCTCGACCGCCTGCTCACCGCCAGCAGCCCGGCCCTGACCTGGTGGCTGGGCGCACGGCGGCGACCGGCGTGCAACTGGCCGCGCCTGCTGCTCGACGATGAGTTGCTCGAATGTGGCGCCGAACTGGCCTTCAGCCCTGGGGAAATCCAGCAACTGCTCAGCCATGCCCCCGGGCATTCGGTCGACAGCGTGCAGCAGTTCAGCGCCGGTTGGTGCGCGGGCGTGCGCATCGCCCTGCTGGGGGATGGGCACCCCGACAAGACCTTGCTCGACTACCTGCAACACGAACTGTTCAGCACATTGCCGCCGGAGCTGGCGGAGGCCTGGCGCGTGCTGGCCCATCTGCCGCGCTTCAACGCCGGCCTGTGCGAGCACTTGTTCGGCGCGGGTGACGGTGACCAGTACCTGAGGGATCTGCAGGTGCTCGGCGCCTTTATCCAGCCGTGGGAAGACACCGACTGGCTGCAGGTTTTTCCGCCCCTGGCGCAGTTGATGCAAAACGAGCCCTGGCCGGCCAAACGCTCCTGGCATCGCCGCGCCTGCCAATGGTTCTGCGCCGAACAGGACTGGCAGGCCGCCTTCGAACAGGCGATGCTGGCCGAAGAATATGAAATGGCGGTGAGCCTGTTGCAGCATTTCAGTTTCGAGGACCTGTTCCGCCAGCAGAACGCCGTCTTGCTGTTGCACCTGCATGAGCAACATGGCGATGAGTTGATGCTCGGCTCGGCACAACTGGTGGGGCTGGTGACGGCGGCGTTGCTGTTTGCCGGGCGCTTCGAACAGGCGGCGGTGTGCATCGATCAACTGGCCCGGTTTGCCCCGCAACCGACGGCGGCGCAGCAGCGGTATTTGTTGGCGCGCTGGCAGGCGCAATGGGGCTGGCTGCTGCATCTTAGCGGCGATGCCGAGGGCTCGCGCCTGCATTTTCTGGAGGCGCTGCAGGCCTTGCCCGACAGCGCGTGGACCTCGCGGCTGATGTGCCTGTCGGGCCTGACCCAGCAAGCCTTGTTGCGCGGCGAACTGGACGTGGCCCAACGCCTGAACCGCGAAGCGCTGTGCCTGGCGCGCGCCCAGGGTTCGTTGCTGCTGGAGGCGCTGCTTGAACTGGATCACGCTCAACTGCTGGAACAGCGCGGGGCACCGTACCGGGCCCAGAGCCTGCTGGAAAATGTACAGGCCATGTTGCTTGAACAGCGGCTCAAGGCCGGCCCCTTGGTGGGGCGTATCGCCTTGCGACGCGGGCACTTGGCCTTGCGCCAGGGCCAGGACAGCCTGGCCGCCGAGTGTTTCGACACGGGCTTGAAGATGTGCCTGCACAGCCAGGACAAGCGCGTGCTCTACGGCTTTCTCGGCCTGGCGCTGTTGGCTGCCAACCGTGGCGATTACGCCCAGGCTTTTGTCCAGTTGCGTGAGGCTGAGCGGCTGATGCAGCAACGCCAGGTGCCGGACACGGTGTACCGCGCGGTGCTGCTGTTGGTCAGCGGGCACTTCTGGTTGCAGCAGGGGCGCGCCGAATTGACCGTGGAAGCGGTGCGCCGCGTGCTGCGTCACTTCCGTGGGCCCCAGGCCAAACAAGCACCGCCGGCCACCCTGGAACTGATCCCGCGTCTTGAATACCTGTTGGTGCTGGCGGAGGTGAAGCTGGGCTGCGCCGAGCAACCGCTGGAACGGCTCCACGCGTTGCTGCAAGCCACCCATCAGCGCGGCATGCTGTGCCTGGAAATCGAACTGCACCTGGTGCTGGGCGAAGTCGCCTGGCAGTTGGGTGATCCGGCCCTGGCGCGCCGCTCGCTGCAAGCCGGCCTGGAGCTGGCGGCGCGTTGCCAGGTGCAGCAAGCGATTCGCGAATTGCGTCTGCGCGCGCCGGGACTGCTGAGTGAGCTGGGCCTGGAGCCTCAGGCATCAACCCCGGGCACGGTGGAAAGCCCCTTGAGCCAGCGCGAACTGGAAGTGCTGCAACTGATCGCCCTCGGCAGTTCCAACCTGGAGATTGCCGACCGCCTGTTTATCTCCCTGCACACCGTCAAGACCCACGCACGGCGCATTCACAGCAAGCTCGGTGTAGAGCGGCGCACCCAGGCGGTGGCCAAGGCCAAGACCTTGGGCCTGATGGTTTAGATGAACGCCTGACGGTATTCGCCGGGCGTCGCGCCCATGGCCTGGCGGAAGCGATGGGTAAAGTGGCTGGCGCTGGAAAAACCGCACAGCAAGGCAATCTCGCCCAACGGCAGGGCGCCGCCACGCAGCAGGTTTTGCGCGCGGGTCAGCCGGCGCGCCAGCAGGTACTGATGGGGCGGCAGGCCGAAGCTTTGGCGAAACATCCGGGCGAAATGGTACTCCGACAGCGCGCACAACCCAGCCAGTTGCCCAAGGCTGATGGGGTCTTCCAGGTGCTGGTCGATGTAGTCCACCAGCAACCGTCGTTGGTAGGCGGCCAGCCCGCCTTTCAACCGCAGGCCTTCGCGGGCGCCCACCTGGCTGAGCAGGGTGTGGCTGAGCATTTCATGGGCGAGGCTGCTGGTGAGCAGGCGTTCGGCGGGTTCGTCCCAGTTGAGGGCGATCAACTGGTGGAAGCGTCGGGCCAGGCGCTGGTCTTCCAGGAAGGTACTTTCCCGCAGTTCCAGCGCGCGCGGTTCGCGATCAAGCAGGGTAACGCAGCCCAGGGCAAATTGTTCCGGGCTGAAATACACGTGGGCCAGGCGGATTTCACCGTTGATCACCCAGGCCGATTGGTGCTCGGCAGGCAGGATGCACAGCTTGTCGGGGCCGCCCTTGGTGCCCGGCCGGTCGCGCCGAAACGTGCCGGTGCCGCCACCGACATAGCAGGACAAGGTGTGATGGCTGGGCGCCTGGTAGTCCTGGGAATCGTGATGGTTGCTCCACAAGGCCGCGGACAAGCCGTCACCGAGCTCGGCGCAGGCTTCCAGGCGTGCGTTGGGCGAGCGGTTAAGGGCTTGGAAGACTTGCAGGGATTCCAGGTCTGGCATGGTGTGTGTTCTCCGACGCCTTGCATCCTACTCCGCGAGGCTGGCGCTGTGATCCCATCGCCCGACAAAAGCGCAAGATTGTGCAAGAGCCTTGCCCGGGTTGAAGGCGACACTGTGGCTCAATCGATGGAGCCCGCTATGAACCTTTCCCTGTATCTACTTACCGTGCTGATCTGGGGCACCACCTGGATCGCCCTCAAATGGCAGCTTGGCGTGGTGGCGATTCCCGTGTCCATCGTCTACCGCTTCGGCCTGGCGGCCCTGGTGTTGTTTGCGTTGCTGCTGGTCAGTCGCAAGTTGCAGGTGATGAACCGGCGCGGGCACCTCATCTGCCTGGCCCAGGGGTTGTGCCTGTTTTGTGTCAACTTCATGTGCTTTCTCACGGCCAGCCAATGGATCCCCAGCGGCCTGGTGGCGGTGGTGTTTTCCACGGCCACGCTGTGGAATGCGCTGAACGCCCGGGTGTTTTTCGGCCAGCGGGTGGCACGCAATGTGTTGATGGGCGGTAGCCTGGGCTTGGCCGGCTTGGGCCTGCTGTTCTGGCCGGAACTGGTGGGGCATACCGCCAGCCCGCAGACCTTGCTGGGGTTGGGGTTGGCGTTGCTGGGGACGATGTGTTTCTCGGCGGGCAATATGCTCTCGAGCCTGCAGCAGAAGGCCGGTCTGAGGCCGCTGACCACGAATGCCTGGGGCATGTTGTATGGTTCGTTGATGCTGGCGACCTACTGCGTGGTGCGCGGTATTCCGTTTGAGATGGACTGGAGCGCACGGTACATCGGTGCGTTGTGGTACCTGGTGATTCCGGGGTCGGTGATCGGTTTTACCGCTTACCTGACGTTGGTCGGGCGCATGGGGCCGGAGCGTGCGGCGTATTGCACGGTGCTGTTCCCGGTGGTGGCGCTGAATGTGTCGGCGTTTGCCGAAGGCTACCAGTGGACCGCGCCGGCGTTGGCGGGGTTGGTACTGGTGATGCTGGGGAATGTGTTGGTGTTTCGTAAGCCCAAGGTGGCTCAGCCGGTGAATCCGATCCTTCAGGCAAAGCAGGTCTAGTGTGGGAGGGGGCAAGCTCCCTCCCACATTTCCTGCATTTCTCACATTTGACCGAGTTGTCTGGTTTATTTGAGCCCTAAACGCTTGGCCATCCGGCCGAGGTTGGCGCGGTCCAGGCCCAGTTCGCGGGCGGCGCTGGCCCAGTTGTGCTGGTGGCGTTCCAAGCAGGCGTTGATGACTTGGCGCTGGTAGTCCTCGGTGGCCTGGCGCAGGTCACCGGTGACGGCCAGGGCTGCTTCTGCCGGTGCTTCGATCATTGGCGTGCTGACGTCGGGCAAATCCAGGTCCTGGGCACTCAGGCTCAGAATCTTCGGGCGTTCGCGACAGTTACCCAGGGCTTTCAGCGCGCTGCGGCCGATCAAATGTTCCAGCTCCCGCACATTGCCCGGCCAGTTATAGGCCAGCAGCGCCGCCTGGGCATCGCTGGTCAGGCGCAGGCTGCCCAGGCCCATGCGTGAGCGGTTCTGCTCGAGGAAGAAGCCGGCCAGCAGCAACACATCACGCCCGCGCTCGCGCAGGGCCGGCACTTGCAGCGGGTACACGCTCAGGCGATGGTAGAAGTCGGCGCGGTAGCGGCCGTTGCGCACTTCATCGGCGAGGTCGCGGTTGGTGGCGGCGATCAGGCGCACGTCCACCTGGTGTTCCTTGTCCGAGCCCAGGCGCTGCAACTGGCCGCTTTGCAGCACCCGAAGCAGCTTGGCCTGCACGCTCAGGGACAGTTCGCCCACTTCGTCCAGAAACAGCGTGCCGCCATTGGCCAGCTCGAACTTGCCGCGCCGTTCATTCAGCGCGCCCGTAAAGGCGCCACGCACATGGCCGAACAACTCGCTTTCCACCAGGGTTTCCGGCAGGGCCGCGCAGTTGAGGCTGATCAGCGGTTTGTCCGCCCGGGACGACGCCGCGTGAATGGCCTGGGCCACCAGTTCCTTGCCCACCCCGGTTTCGCCGGTGATCAGCACCGTGAGGTCGCTGCCACCCACCAGCTTGATTTCCTCCACCAGGCGCTTGTGGGTTTTGCTCTGGCCGATCATTTCCTTGTGCTGCTGGCTGCTGGCCTGGCGGTAGATTTCGGCGCGCTGGTGTTCGTCTTCGGCGCGCAACGCCAGGCGTTCGATACGTTCGGCCACGTTGACCGTGGCGGCGGCGAGGCTGGCGAAGGCTTGCAGGGCGTCCAGTTCCACCCGTTCGAAGCGTTCGGTGTCCAGCGCGTCCAGGGTCAACAGGCCCCAGGGCAGATCGTCGACAAACAGCGGGCAGCCCATGCAGTCGTGGACTTCCAGGTGGCCGTGCACGCCATCGACCAGGCCGTCGTAGGGATCGGGCAATTCGCTGTCACTGTCAAAGCGTGTGGGCCCAGGGCTGCTGAGCAACACGGCGAAGCGCGGATGTTCGCTGACCTTGAAGCGGCGGCCCAGGGTGTCCGCGCTCAAGCCATCCACCGCCAGCGGCACCAGCGACTCGCCGTCCAGGCGCAGCAGGGCGGCCGCATCACACGGCAACAGGGCGCGCATGGCTTGCAGCAGGCGTCGATAGCGTTCGCCTTCGGGCAGTTCCCGCGACAGGTCGGCGACCAGCGGCAGCAGGGTGGTGAGCAGCGAGTGTGCAGTCATAATGACTCCTTGTAGTCCATAAGACTATAAGGTGTAGGAGGTCATACTGACTACATAATGTTCAACTTATTGAAATTAAAGGATTTATAAGTTGGCATGAATACTGAGTAGCTAAGGGCAATCAGTAAAGAAGCCCAGGAGGCTCCCATGCTTAGTGCCCAAGACCGTGCCATCGTCAAATCCTCCGTGCCCCTGCTGGAAAGCGGCGGCGAAGCGCTGATCACCCATTTCTACCGCATGATGCTCTCCGAGTACCCTGAGGTTCGCCCGCTGTTCAACCAGGCTCACCAGGCCAGCGGTGACCAGCCCCGCGCCCTGGCCAATGGCGTATTGATGTACGCGCGGCATATCGACCAGCTCGACCAACTGGGCGACCTGGTGGCGAAGATCATCAACAAGCACGTCGCCTTGCAGATCCTGCCGGAGCATTACCCGATCGTGGGCGCTTGCTTGCTGCGGGCGATTTCCGAGGTGCTGGGCAGTGAGATCGCCACCCCTGAGGTGATGAATGCCTGGGGCGCCGCGTACGGCCAACTGGCGGACATCCTGATCGGTGCCGAAGCCGCTATTTACGCAGAGAAAGCCCAGGCCCCCGGCGGCTGGCGCGGTGCGCGGGCGTTCACTGTGGTCAAGCGCGTAGAGGAGAGCGCCGAGATCACTTCCTTCTATTTCGCGCCGGCGGACAACGGGGCGATCCTCGCGGCCGCGCCGGGCCAATACATCGGCATGAGGCTGGTGCTCGACGGTGAGGAAGTGCGCCGCAACTACTCACTGTCGGCGTTGAGTGATGGGGGTGAATACCGCATCAGCGTCAAGCGCGAGGCCGGCGGGCGGGTTTCCAATCACCTGCATGACCAGTTGCAGGTCGGTGCGACGATTGACCTGTTTCCGCCGTCGGGCGAGTTCACCCTGGCGGCCAGCGATAAGCCGCTGGTGCTGATCAGCGGCGGGGTAGGGATCACCCCAACCTTGCCAATGCTGGAGGCCGCACTGGCCACCCAGCGTCCGGTGCACTTTATCCACTGCGCGCGCAATGGCGGGGTGCATGCGTTCCGTGACTGGGTCGACGGCCTGGCAGCCAAGCACCCGCAGCTCAAGCGCTTTTATTGCTATGCCGAGGACGATGGCGTGAGCCCGGCGGCGGATAAAGTCGGTCTGTTGAGCCAGGAGCAACTGGCCGCATGGTTGCCGGAGCAGCGTGACCTGGACGCGTACTTCCTGGGACCTAAAGGCTTCATGGCGGCGATCAAGCGCCACCTCAAGGCCCTGGGCGTACCCGAGAAACAAAGCCGCTACGAATTCTTCGGCCCGGCGGCTGCCTTGGAATAGGACCTGAAGGTTCACACTGTTCAAAATAATGTGGGCGGGGGCTCGCCTCTCCCACATTTGGATCTCTGTTCCTCTCGATTAATCCCCTGTTAACCCCTCTCTGTTTAAACCACTCTCTGTGTGTAAACTTGCGGCCATTGGCACAACCAAACAAAGGGATACGGGGATGAGTGACGAATTGCGTTTAGGCAGGGAGCGGCGCTTTCTGGTGTTGCTGGGCATCATCTGCCTGGCGCTGATCGGTGGGGCGTTGTACATGCAGGTGGTGTTGGGCGAGGCGCCGTGCCCGTTGTGCATCCTGCAACGCTATGCCTTGCTGTTGATTGCGATCTTCGCGTTCATCGGTGCCGCCATGCGCACCAAGGGCGCCCTCACGCTGTTCGAAGGCCTGGTGGTACTCAGCGCTCTCGGTGGGGTGGCTGCGGCCGGTCACCATGTGTACACCCAGTTCTTCCCGCAGGTGAGCTGCGGCGTCGATGTACTGCAACCTATCGTCGACGACCTGCCCCTGGCCAAGGTCTTCCCGCTGGGCTTCCAGGTCGACGGCTTCTGCAGCACCCCATACCCGCCGGTGCTGGGCCTGTCCCTGGCGCAATGGGCGCTGGTGGCGTTCGTGCTGACGGTCATCCTGGTGCCCCTGGGCATCTATCGCAATCGCCGCCACAAAGGCTGAACCCATCAGTGAAACGCCCCGGTCTTTCTTCAAGGAAGGCCGGGGCGTTTTTGCATGTAGGCTTTTGTGAACAGAGCGTGACGCCGGACAATTTTGGCTGCGCGCAGTGTGCGACATGTTGTCACACGGAAGCCGCCGCAGGACGTTCCTGACCCGCCAAACCAGCGCTTAAATTTGCAAAAAGCCTCCAGGATGTGCTGTCAGTTCGTGGTTTGGACGCCGCCACGTACCTCACGTCGTACAAGGCTTTGAGTGATGTCCGAATGCCTTGTTTTATGGGGGGTTGCATAGGTTTCGTAGGCCCTTACGGGGGGTAAGGGCTGTGACGGTTTGCCCTATAACACGGCAATTTTTGTGGTTTTTGTTGAGAATCGAACGCGATAAGATCGCGAACCATTGCAATATTGGTGAAGGATTATTGCTGTAATCGATAAAAATTATTTCTTTATAAGACATGGTTTATACATCGCTAGCTAACTACAATCGCCCGCACTGAATGTCCGGTGCTGCTCAATCTTTGAGCACTGGAGCGGTCGAGGGGCAGATGGACGGCTCTGTGCGACCCCAAGGTTCCGGCAGCCTTTCAACTATCCGCACCAAAGGGAATTGGTCTGTAACAAGGCCTTTAACCACGAAATCGAATAAGAACTCACCGCAGGTCCGTGAAACGCTCCGTTATATGGCGTGCCGGGCAGGCTCTTATTCAATCGAAGAGAAATGCCAACCCTTGGCAGGGTGAAGTGTTGGCGATCAAAACCCAACTGCATTGCGCAAGCTGCTTTAGAGGTCGTGAGATGAGTAAAAACAGGTACCCCCGATTACTAGGCTTTTTGCCGCTGCTTGGCATGATGTTAATGCTGGGAGGCTGCAAGTGGACCTTGATGGACCCAAAAGGACAGATCGGTCTGGATCAACGAAACCTGATCATCACTGCCACCCTGCTGATGCTGTTGGTCGTGGTGCCTGTGATCATCATGACCTTTGCCTTCGCCTGGAAATACCGCGCGTCGAACACCAGCGCGACCTACGCGCCTAAGTGGTCGCACTCCACCAAGATCGAAATCGCGGTGTGGCTGGTCCCGATCCTCATCATCATCGCCCTGGGTTACATCACCTATAAGTCGACCCACGAGCTGGACCCGTACCGTCCGCTGGAGTCCGACGTCAAGCCGATCAACATCGAAGTGGTCGCGCTGGACTGGAAGTGGCTGTTCATCTACCCGGACCTGGGTATCGCCACGGTTAACCAGATTCGCTTCCCTGAGAACACCCCGCTTAACTTCCGGATCACCTCCGACGCCGTGATGAACTCGTTCTTCATCCCTGCCCTGGGCGGTCAGATCTACGCGATGGCAGGCATGCAGACCCGACTGCACCTGATCGCCAACGAAAAAGCTGAAATGGAAGGCATCTCCGCGAACTACAGCGGCGCTGGCTTCACCGGCATGAAATTCAAAGCGATCTCGACGAGCCAGGAAGATTTCAACGCCTGGGTAGCCGAAGTCAAGGCCGCACCTAAACAGCTTGATCAAGCTGAATACGACGCCCTGACCAAACCAAGCCAGAACAACCCAGTCGCCCTGTACTCCGCGTATGAGCCGAACCTGTTTCAGAAAATCGTCGACAAGTACGAAGGTATGAAGCCAGGCAAGCCGGTCAAGCACGAGAAGAAAGAAGTGGCCGCGGTTGAAGGTTCTGACACGGGCTCGCATTCAACTGCTGGGGCAGAGGAGTAAACGATGTTTGGTAAATTAAGTTGGGATGCGGTCCCGTTCCACGAGCCGATTGTGATGATTACCATCGCCATGATCGCGCTGGGTGGTCTGGCACTGTTTGCAGCAATCACTTATTTCAAGAAGTGGACCTACCTGTGGACCGAGTGGCTGACGTCGGTCGACCACAAGAAAATCGGCGTGATGTACATCATCGTTGCCATGGTCATGCTGCTGCGTGGTTTTGCCGACGCCATCATGATGCGTACCCAGTTGGCCATGGCCACCGAAGGTTCGCCTGGCTACCTGCCGCCTGAACACTATGACCAGATCTTCACCGCCCACGGTGTGATCATGATCATCTTCATGGCGATGCCTTTCTTCACCGGCCTGATGAACCTTGCAGTGCCGCTGCAGATCGGTGCGCGTGACGTTGCCTACCCGTTCCTGAACTCCCTGAGCTTCTGGCTGCTGGTTTCCGGCGTGGTGCTGATCAACGTTTCCCTGGGGGTCGGCGAATTCGCCAAGACCGGTTGGGTTGCGTATCCGCCATTGTCGGGCATCCAGTACAGCCCTGGCGTGGGTGTGGACTACTACATCTGGGCGCTACAGTTATCAGGACTCGGGACGACGCTGACGGGGGTCAACTTCCTGGCCACCGTCCTGAAAATGCGCGCCCCTGGCATGAAACTGATGGACATGCCGATCTTCACCTGGACCTGCACCTGGGCCAACGTCCTGATCGTGGCGTCGTTCCCGATCCTGGCCGCTACCATGGCGCTGCTGTCGCTTGACCGTTACCTGGATTTCCACATTTTCACCAATGAACTTGGTGGCAATCCAATGATGTACGTGAACCTGTTCTGGGCATGGGGTCACCCTGAGGTGTACATCCTGATCCTGCCAGCGTTCGGTATCTTCTCCGAAGTGATCTCGACCTTTACCGGCAAGCGCCTGTTCGGTCACCACTCGATGGTCTACGCATCGGGCGCAATCTCCGTACTGGGCTTCATGGTGTGGCTGCACCACTTCTTCACCATGGGTTCGGGGGCCAGCGTCAACGCCTTCTTCGGCCTGGCGACGATGCTGATTTCCATCCCGACGGGGGTGAAGCTATTCAACTGGCTGTTCACCATCTACCACGGCCGTCTGCGCATCACCAGCCAGGTCCTGTGGACCCTGGGCTTCATGGTGACCTTCGCCATCGGCGGCATGACCGGCGTACTGCTGGCCATCCCGGGTGCTGACTTCGTGCTGCACAACAGCCTGTTCGTGATCGCGCACTTCCACAACGTGATCATCGGTGGTGCGGTATTCGGCTACATCGCTGGTTTCAGCTTCTACTTCCCGAAAGCGTTCGGCTTCAAGCTGCACGAAGGCTGGGGCAAGGCTGCGTTCTGGTTCTGGATCTCGGGCTTCTTCGTTGCGTTCATGCCGCTCTATGCACTGGGCTTCATGGGCATGACCCGTCGTCTGAACGCCACTACCAACCCTGAGTGGGTGCCGTACCTGTACGTCGCCATGTTTGGTGCACTCATGATCGCTGTGGGTATCGCCTGCCAGTTGATCCAACTGTACGTGAGCATCCGTGACCGTAAGCAGAACGCTTGCGAATCCGGCGACCCATGGAATGGCCACACCCTGGAATGGTCGACCTCGTCGCCACCTCCGTTCTACAACTTCGCCGTGATCCCGACTGCGAACACCATTGATGCGTTCACCGAAGCCAAGGAAGACGGTACTGCGTACCAGCAACCTAAGCACTACGAACCGATCCACATGCCAAGCAACACCGCTACTGGCGTGGTGATGGGTGCGCTGTTGACCGTGTTCGGTTTCGCGATGATCTGGCACATCTGGTGGCTGGCAATCGTGAGCCTGGTGGGCACCATCGGCTACTTCATTGTCCACGCAGCACGTGATGATCAAGGCTACATGGTGCCGGTCGAAACGATCGAGCGCATCGAAGCCGAGCAGCACGCTCGCCTGGTCGCCGAGAAGAAAATCCCGGCCAACCGTGTAGAAACCTCGTTGGAACAGGCTTAAACCATGTCGAACTTAGTGACCAATGCTGGACACGCCCATGTCGATGACCATGGGCACGATGACCATCACCACGACTCGGGGCCGATGACCGTTTTCGGTTTCTGGCTCTACCTGATGACCGACTGCATCTTGTTTGCGTCGATCTTCGCGGTGTACGCGGTACTGGTAAACAACGTTGCGGGTGGCCCGTCGGGCCACGACATCTTCGAACTGCCTTACGTGCTCGGCGAAACCGCCTTGCTGTTGTTCAGTTCGATCACCTACGGCTTCGCCATGTTGGCCTTCTACAAGGGCAACAAGAAAGGCGTCCTGAGCTGGTTGGCACTGACCTTCCTGTTCGGCCTGGGCTTCATCGGCATGGAGATCAACGAGTTCCACCTGCTGATCTCCGAAGGCTACGGCCCGCACCGTTCCGGCTTCCTGTCGGCTTTCTTCACGCTGGTTGGTACCCACGGTCTGCACGTGACGGCCGGCCTGCTGTGGATGGCGGTGATGATGTATCAGGTCAATAAACACGGCCTGACCAACACCAACAAGACTCGCCTGAGCTGCCTGAGCCTGTTCTGGCACTTCCTGGACGTGGTCTGGATCTGCGTCTTCACCGTTGTTTACCTGATGGGGACTCTGTAATGGCTAATGCACACTCCCATGACCATGACAGCCATGATGCGAGCCACGGCAGCGTTAAGTCGTACGCCATCGGCTTCATCCTGTCGGTAATCCTGACGCTCATCCCGTTCGGTCTGGTGATGTACCCGACCCTGCCGAAGTCGATCACTTTGATGATCGTACTGGCGTTCGCGGTGATTCAGGTTCTGGTTCACCTGGTGTACTTCCTGCACCTGGATCGCTCTAAAGAGCAGCGCGATAACGTGATTGCGTTCGTGTTCGCAGGCTTAGTAATCCTGCTGCTGGTTGGCCTGTCGATATGGATCATGTTCAGCATCCATACGTTCATGATGGCGAAGTGAGGTAAGACCCGATGTCGCTTAAGCACTTTATCCAAATCACCAAACCGGGGATCATTTTCGGTAACGTGCTTTCTGTGGCGGGCGGTTTCTTCCTGGCCTCCAAGGGACATGTCGATCTGGCCATCTTCCTGGCTGCGATGATCGGTACGTCCCTGGTGGTGGCTTCCGGCTGTGTGTTCAACAACTGCATCGACCGTGACATCGACATCAAGATGGAGCGCACCAAGAATCGCGTGCTGGTCCAGGGCCTGATTTCCCTGAAACTGGCACTGATCTTCGCGACCGTCCTGGGTGTTGCCGGTGTGGCCCTGTTGTACCAGGTGGCCAACCCGCTGGCGGCGTTGTTTGCCGTGATCGGTTTTGTCATCTACGTCGGTCTCTACAGCCTGTACCTCAAGCGCAAGTCGGTGCACGGCACGCTGGTGGGCAGTCTGTCGGGGGCGATGCCGCCGGTGATTGGTTATGTGGCTGTGACCAATAGCTTCGACATGGCTGCGCTGGTGCTGCTGGTGATGTTCAGCCTGTGGCAGATGCCGCATTCCTACGCCATCGCGATCTTCCGCTTCAACGACTACCTGGCTGCTTCGATTCCGGTCCTGCCGGTCAAGCGTGGCATCCAGGTCGCCAAGAAGCACATCCTGCTCTACATCCTGGCCTTCCTCGTGGCGACCTTGATGTTGACCTTCAGTGGCTACGCCGGCATGAGCTACCTTGCCGTCGCCGCCGCCATGGGCATGTACTGGTTGTACATGGCCTGGACCGGCTACAAGGCGGTGGACGACACCGTCTGGGCGCGCAAGCTGTTCGTGTTCTCGATCTTCACCATCACCGCGCTCAGCGTGATGATGTCCCTGGATTTCCAAGTGCCGAAAGAGCTGTTGCTGACCTACGCCCACTGAGTGTCTGAGTAATAAAAAGGCCCCGCCTTCGAAAGAAGCGCGGGGTTTTTTATTGAGTGACCTTTAAACTACGACCAAACCCTACCCCTGCAGGAAGCAAAGTGATGAGTAAAAAAGCCGTTATGGTGTTCAGTGGCGGTCAGGATTCGACCACCTGCCTGATCCAGGCGCTGCCGCTGTATGACGAAGTGCACTGCATCACCTTCGATTACGGTCAGCGCCATGTCGCGGAAATCGAAGTCGCCCGGCAGTTGGCCAAGCAACTGGGGGCCACCGTTCACAAAGTGATGGACGTGTCGCTGCTCAACGAACTGGCGATCAGCAGCCTGACCCGCGACAACATCCCGGTGCCGACCGTGAACAGCTCCGGCGAAAGCTTGCCGAGCACCTTTGTGCCGGGCCGCAATATTCTGTTTTTAACCCTGGCGGCCATCTACGCGTATCAGGTCAAGGCCGAGACGGTGATCACCGGCGTGTGTGAAACCGACTTCTCCGGCTACCCCGATTGCCGCGATGAGTTCGTCAAAGCCTTGAACCAGGCGCTCAAGCTGGGCATGGAGTACGACGTACGCCTGGAAACCCCGTTGATGTGGCTGAACAAGGCCGAGACCTGGGCATTGGCGGATTACCACCAGCAACTGGACCTGGTCCGCGAGCAGACCCTGACCTGCTACAACGGCATTATCGGCACCGGCTGCGGCGAGTGCGATGCGTGCAACCTGCGTGCACGTGGCTTGAATGACTACCTGCAGAACAAGGCAGCGGTCATGCAGAGCCTTAAGCAGAAATTGCAGCTGAACTGACCTCCAACACGCAGCTGTCGAGCCTCGACAAGGCTCGACAGCTGCTACGCATCAGGCAGTGGCGGCGGTCAGGTAGCGCTTGAACAACGAGCGCGCACCGTAGGCCGGCAGGATATTGAAGAACGCAAAACCGACTTTGATCGCGATCTGTACATAGATCATGCTCAGGATGTCGCTGGTCTGCATGGCACCGTAGAACGCGATGAAGCAGAACAGGAAGCTGTCGATAATCACTGCAAAGAACGTACTGAGGAAAATGCGCAGGTACAGGTATTTGGAGTTGGTCAGCTCTTTGATCTTGCACAGTAAATACGAGTTGATATTTTCCGACACCAGGAACGACACCGAAGAGGCGATCAATACCGACGATACCTGGACGATCACATCGTTGTAAGGACCGTCGAGCTTCCAACCTGGCAGGCCGGGCAGGAAGGTCGAGCCGTAGAGCAGGATGATGATCATCGCGTTGCTGGCAAAGGCAAACAGAATGGCCTTTCTGGCGAGTCTCAGGCCGAAGTTTTCGTTGAGCAGGTCCACGATCAAAAAGGTCAACGGATACAGGAAAGTGCCGGGTGTGACGATGATGTCGAGTGACTCGATGTAGATCGGTTTGGTCGCGGCGATGCTGGTGAAAATATAAAAAGTGAAGAGCAGCAGGTTCAGGATGATGTAGATCATCCATGAGTTTTCATTACGGTCATTGAGGTCGTACGCGGTCACCGAGCCGCCTTGGGAATAGAACTTCTTGTATAGGTTTTTAACTTCCATTTTATTTAAGTTGTCCATGATTTCGCTGTTGATGACTTCGCTCAACTTGACCCGGATGATCTTGCCCGTGGCGATGATCATGATCACGGCCAGGCTCTTGTCATTTTCGAAGCCAAGCAGTTTGTACTTGCTGTTTTCTATCTCGCTTTCATGCGTGGTCATTGAAGCGCTCCTCAATGATATCGCCCAGTACACACAGGCGTTCTGAGTTGGCGCAGGCCTCACGGCTGATCAACAGCGCCTGAGTGACCTTGTCGAACACCAGCTTTTCCTTGGCATCGCTCGATGAGCCCTTCTGGATGATCAGCAGGTCACCTGGCTCGTTCACACCCGCGATGGGATGCTCCAACTGCACGCCGATCAGGTTATGGGACGCGCCGAAGTAGTACGTGAGCGGGAAGAGGGTGGCCAGTTCGCCGATGCGCTTGTCCAGGTGCTGCATGACCTGGCTTTGCTTGAGCACAGGCACGGCTGCCGGGTTCATATTGCCCTGGGGCGACACACTGCTCTCGATGATTTCCTTGGCTTCAAAATCGATGGTCTCGATTTCTTCGTAAGACACGCCGAAAAAATCGGAAATCTTGCGCAGGGTCGACTGTTGAACGTTGACGACCTTGCCTTCGAGGATGTTGTAGATCGTGGTGCGGGTCAGGCCGGCCGCGCTGCACAACGACAGTTGGGTCTCGCCGCGGCTCTTGATCAAGTACTTGATGTTGCTCTTCAAGTGCTCGGTTTTTTCTCGTCTGTGCATCACGTGCTCACCACTTCCCTTTAGTAAAAACCGTTGATCCTTGAAGACGCCACGCAGGCTGTTTCAGCACTGAAGTACCCATCCAGGGCGTTCAGGCTTTGCGGCGGGCGCAAGTGTTGCACGCGCGTGGCTTAACAATAAAGCCCAAGATGCTCGACCCTGTCAGGCGGAAAGGCAAATGGCCAGTTACTCGGCAAAGGGGGACAAAAGCGAACATTTAATTTGGAAAATGTTTAATTTCCTGTTTAATTGGACGCCACGGTTCAGGACGAACCGCTACGCAGCAACCAAGGAAGGGACACTCCCCATGGCA
Source organism: Pseudomonas sp. NFACC25 (assembly GCF_900100935.1). Taxonomy (NCBI): domain Bacteria; kingdom Pseudomonadati; phylum Pseudomonadota; class Gammaproteobacteria; order Pseudomonadales; family Pseudomonadaceae; genus Pseudomonas; species Pseudomonas sp. NFACC25. Next base: position 28,454 of record NZ_FMUC01000018.1, on the reverse strand, counting down.
GTCAATACCGTACACCTGCAGGATCAGGCTGACCTGTTGCGCCGAGGCATGGCGGATCTGCACGCCGAGGACATGGAGTTGGCGATGCTGCTGGACGCGGAAGTGGCGCGCCAGCACCGCACACTGTCACTGGTCGCGTCCTCCTGTGCGGTCGAACCCCGCACCCTGGTGGCCTCCGCGTCTGCATTGGTGAACATCACCGCCGAGGGCGCGCCTGGCCGACGCCATCGGGCGGGCTGCGAGAATGTCGATCTGGTCGAGTCCCTGGCTATCCGCAGGGCGCGTGAATTGTTCGATGCCCACTACGCCGGCGTGCAGTCGCACTCGGCTTCCAACGCCAACGCCCAAGTGCTGTCCGCCCTGCTTGAACCGGGGGATACCCTGCTGGGCATGGCCCACGATCACGGTGGGCACCTTACCCATGGCAGCCCCGCCGTATTTACCGGTGCCTACTACAAGGCCATTCGCTACGGCACCACCGCCGACGGACTGATCGATTACGCGCAGGTGCGTAGTCTGGCGCTTGCCCATCGCCCACGCATCATCATCTGCGGTGCATCGGCTTATTCGCGGGTTGTGGATTTCGAGCGGTTTCGCGCCATAGCCGATGAAGCGGGTGCGATCCTGCTCGCCGACATTTCTCATATTGCCGGGCTGGTCGTGACGGGGCGGCACCCGAGTCCGATCAACGCCGCGCATGTCACCACCACCTGTACCCACAAGCAGCTGGGTGGGCCGCGCGGAGGCTTGATCCTGTCCGGCCGCGATGCCCATACCAAGGTGCCCGGCTTGAGGGCGACCTTCAGCCGTGTACTTGATCAAGCCGTGTTCCCACGCATGCAGGGCGCGCCGGCGGTCAATATGATCGCCGCCAAAGCCGCTGCGCTGGGCTACGCGATGACACCGGAGTTCGACGCGTGCATGGGGCGGATTCGCGCCCTGGCCGATGAAGTGGCCAGCGCGTTTCAGGCCCATGACTATGAAGTGGTCGGCGGGCGCAGTGAAAACCATACCGTGCTGATTCGCTTGCGCGGCGGCGTTACCGGCGCTATCGCCGAGTCTGCGCTGGAAAGCTGCGGTGTCGTGGTGGATAAAAACCGCATACCGGGTGAGACGCGTTCGTCTGCCGTTGCCAGTGGCTTGTGTATCGGCACGGGCTCCATGGCGCAACGCGGTGTTGATGCCGAGGGCTGTCGACACATCATCGATCTGGTGTGCCGGGTATTGGACAATGTCACCCCGCTGGGGGAGCACGCGTACCGCCTCGAACCGATTCTGCAGCAACAACTGCGTGCAGAACTCGAAGCCTTGTGTGCGAAATATCCCATCGCCGGCTACTGGGAACGCTGAAGCGCCCTGCTCGAAAAAAGCCCCGTCTTCGCACGTTGTACGGGGCTTTTTCATGGTGGCTCGGTTAAATCCTTCGTTCCTTGTCTCGTCATACCCTTCTATACGAGCTGTGCGAATTCCTCACCCGTCTACAAGGAGTAGTCACCATGGTCAGCGTTAGTCGTCGATCCCTTCTCGCTCTTGGCGCCGCCCTGCCTTTGCTCGGGCGCCTGGATTGGGCGCTCGCCGCACCTGCGCCGACCAAGACTGACAAGGTACTGCTCAACTACAACGAAAGCCCCTACGGGCCTTCGACGGCGGCCCGCGAAGCGATGCAGCGCGGCATCGCGACAGCCGGCCGGTATCCGTACAAACATATGTACGCCTTGGCCGGCCTGTTTGCCCAGCAGCACGGGATTGCCGAAGAGCAGGTGGCGGTGTTCGCCGGCTCCATGGCCGCGCTGCGCTACGCGGTGCTGGCGTTCACCAGCGAAACCCGCGGCCTGGTGATGGCCACGCCTTCCTACGAAGTACCGCGCCAGGCCGCCGAGTCCCGTAAGGCGCCGGTGCGCGAAGTGGACCTTGACGCCGACCACGCCCACGACGTTCCCGCCATGCTCGCCGCCGATCCCCAGGCGGGGATGCTCTATGTCTGCAATCCCAATAATCCGACGGGCACCCTCACCTCTACCGAGGCTATTCGCCAGGCGTTGGCGAACAAGCCCAAAGGCAGCGTATTGGTGGTGGACGAGGCCTACATCGACTTCGCCGACACCCCAAGCGTGGTGAGCTGGGTCAAGGACCATGACGACCTGTTGGTGTTGCGCACCTTCTCGAAAATCTACGGCATGGCCGGCGCCCGCCTGGGCCTGGCGATCGGCCACCCGGCGCTGCTGGAACGGCTGGCGGTATTCGGCGGTGACAATGTCCCGGCGGGTTCTTCCCTGCTCGGCGGCCTCGCCAGCCTGGAAGACGTAAAGCTGCTGCCACAACGCAAGGCACTCAATGCCCAGCTGCGCGATGAAACAATCACCTGGCTCAAGGGCCGTGGCTTCACCTGCACGGCCTCCCAGGCCAACTGCTTCATGATCGACGTGAAGCAACCGGCCGAGCAGGTCATCGACAAGCTTGCCGCACAGGGCGTGTTCATCGGGCGGGTGTGGAAAAACTGGCCGCAGTGGGTGCGCGTGACGGTGGGGAACAAGCGGGAGATGGAGCGGTTTCGCGAGGTGTTTGCGGCGACGGTCTAGCGCCGATGTGGGAGGGGGCTTTCTCCCTCCCACATTCGGTGTCACTGCTGCGCGATGCTGTAGCCCTCAAACGCCGTCTGCTGTTGCAGCGCAGTAATCACGCTCTTGCGGCTCAGCGGCTGCTCGACGCCGGCGTTATCCACAAAGCTTTCAACCTCCAGCTCGGCTTCGTCGCCTTCGCCTACAAAGCTGAAGCCCAGGAACTCAAACGCCTCACGGTCGACGTTCAACCGCGAGCGTGGCGTGCGCAGCGGCAGGGTGACGCTGGTGCCGTCCTTGCTGATCACAAACACTTCGGCTTCTTTCTTGGGGCGAGCGGCCTTGCCTTTGCCGGCGCTTGGGTTGCTGATGGCCTGGTGAGACTGGTTCAGCACTTTGAGGGCCAGCCCGTAGACCAGCTCCTGAAACTCAGGATCATCCTTGAAGCTCGACAGGATGCGGCTGATGGAGAACTTGCCGCTCAGGTCTTCAAGGGCGAGGTTGTCAGCGGCTTCGGCGTCCTTGAGCTGCTTGAGCTGGCCCATCAGGTCGTAGGCCTTGTCGTCGTCGAAGGCGTCGTGGGCCTGGCGGATGGCCACGCGCAGTTCGCGGATCTGGTCGCTTTCCTTGGAGGTGTGAAAGGCGTCCAGCACCATCTCGCTGATGATCTTGGCGGCTGGCACATGCTGTGAAAGATTGATGGCGTTTTCGTATTCAGCCTTGGCGTGCAAGGCGACTACGGATTCTTCGGCGGAGTGTTCGGTGTAAGAATCGGACATTGAAATTTCACTACTTCAGTAAACGGAAGACAAAAAAGCGTCGCGCATTTTCAGCGGGGAGGGGGATCAGGTCAAGGCTGCCGACCGGCGAATGCAGGGCGTCAAACCAACTGCTTCAGGCACGCCTGGAGAATATCCAGTCCTTCTTCCAGCACCGCAGGCTCGATGGTCAGCGGTGCCAGCAAGCGCACGATGTGCCGCGACTTGCCGCTGGGCATCAACAACAGCCCGGCGTCTCGCGCCAGGCTCAGCAATTGGGTCAGTTGCCGGGGCGCGGGCGTGCCGTCGGCGTTGGCCAGTTCGATGCCGCGCATGGCACCGACGCCGGTCAGGCGGCCCAGGTACGGCGACAGGTGCTGCGAACGCCAGGCGGCATAGCGGCCGACGATCGCTGCTTCCTGTTGCGAGCCCCAGGCCTGCAAGTGTTCGTCCGTCATCGCATCGAGGGTAGCCAATGCTGCCGCGCAAGCGATGGGGTTACCCGAGTAAGTACCACCGAGGCCGCCTTTGGGCAGGTTATCCATCAAGGCCTTGCGCCCGACCACCGCACCCAGCGGCACGCCGCCGGCGATGCTTTTGCCCAGCAGGATCAGATCCGGTTCGATGCCCAGGCGTGAGAAGGCGAAACGCCGGCCGGTGCGCCCGAAGCCCGATTGGATCTCATCGGCAATCAACAGGATATTGTGTTCATCGCAAAAGCGCCGCAGGGCGTGGGCAAACTCGATATCCAGCGCCAGGAAACCGCCTTCGCCCTGCACCGGCTCGATGATGAAACAGGCGACGTCAGCGACGTCGATTTCCACGCTGAACAAGCGGTCCATGGCTTTCAGCGCTTCAGCGCAGCTCACGCCGTTATCGGCGCTGGGGTAGGGCAGGTGATACACCGGGCCGGGCAGGACGCCGACCTTTTGTTTGTAGGGCGCCACCTTGCCATTGAGGTTGAGGGTGGCCAGGGTGCGGCCGTGGAAAGCACCGTCAAAGGCGATCACCGCCGTGCGGCCGGTGGCGCCGCGCACGATCTTCAAGGCGTTTTCTGCCGCTTCCGCACCGCTGTTGGTAAGCATGCCGCTGACGGGGTAGTCCACCGGGATAAACCCGGTCAGGCGATCCATCAGTTCGATGTAGGGCGTGTGCGGTGCCGCGTTGAACGCATAGTGGGTCAACTTCGTCGCCTGTTCCCGAATCGCCGCCACCACGCCCGGGTGGCAATGGCCAAGGTTGAGCACGCCGATCCCGCCGACAAAATCGATATAGCGTTTGCCCGTGGTGTCCCAGACCTCGGCGTTGCTGCCATGGCTGAGGCTGATGGGATGAACGATGGAAATCGACTGGCTGATGGTTTCGCGGCTCATGAATCTCGGACTCGGCAGTGGCGGGCGTGCTTTTATCTAAGCCGTGGGCCAGGCCCTGCCGCAAACGAAATAAAGTCGCCGGGTCATTCCAAATCGGAAGAGCTGTTGCCAAAAGCTCGTTTTTGGCAACGCCGTAGCCCCGTCGATGCTACGCCGACACCCCATCCTTGCCCGCCGCCTTGGCGCGATACAGCGCCTGATCGGCACGCGCCATAAGCGCGCTGGGGGATTCATCCATACGGCGCTCGGCCACGCCCACGCTCAGGGTAACGTGGAGGCCGCCGCGCATCGGGATCTTGCGCATCTTTTGGCAGATTTTCTCGGCCAGCTCCCTGGCGGTTTCCAGTGCGCTTTTGGGCAGGACCGCGATGAACTCATCGCCACCCCAGCGCGCGAGCAGGTCGCCTGGGCGCAGGCAGCTTTCCAGGCATTCCACTACCTGCAAAAGGGTTTGGTCGCCCACGCCGTGACCATGCTGGTCATTGATCGGCTTGAAATCATCGATATCCATCGCGATCAATGCCAGCGGCAGGCGAAAACGCTGGGCGCGGTCGCACTCTTCCAGCAGGACTTTTTCCAGGCGATAGCGGTTGGCGACGAGGGTCAGGGCATCCCGTTCGGCCAGGGAGCGGTTTTCGTCCAGCTGCAATTGCAACTGCTGGTTGACCCGTGACAATTCGCGCGTGCGCTCGGCCACCAGCGCCTCAAGGGATTGGTTGCGCCGCTCCAGCTGTTCGACGGAGCACTTGCGTATATGAATATCGCGATGGGCGCCGACCATCCGCGCCACCGAGCCATCGGGGTTACGGGCAATCACGTAGCCCCGGTCTTCGATCCACAGGTAGCTGCCATCTTTTTTGCGGCAACGGTATTCGATTTGATAATGGGGAGCGCGACGGTGGATGTAGTCATCGAACAGCGTCATCACGTGGGGGTAGTCTTCCGGGTGGATGACGGTCTCCCAGGTGAACACGCTGTTTTCCAGGGAGTGGCGGGGGTAGCCCAGCATTTCGTACCAGCCTGGGTTGCGGTAGACGAACCCGGTATTGGCGTTCCAGTCCCAGATCCCGTCGCTGACCAGCTCCAGCACGGTATGCAGCATGTCGGCATTGAGGTGGGAGAAATTACCGTTGTCGGAGGTATCGTCCATCTGTGCGCTCCTTGCATGGGCTGGCGTCCAAGGCCAGTCATATTGATGCCGATACTCCGTGGCTGGAGCTACTGTACAACGGAGCTTGTGCGCTTTGAATAGGGCGGATGGACGGCTACAGGAGGGTGGCCATGGGCTATTGCTTCGGCGCGATCATCCTCGTATGCGCCTTCCCATCGGCGTTGTGCTGGTAGATCGTGTCAGGTTGCCCCCGCTCGTTGAAAAACACTTGGCCGATGCCTGCCGAATTCCATAACCGTTCACCGGCCTCGGCATGCTCCGGGATGTGCGGCACCACCTGCATGGTGCGGCGGCGAGTGAACCAGTTGAGAGGCGAGCGCGGCGAGTACAGCCAGCGGTTGAGGCGGTCGAACCATTCCAGCAAGCGCGGCGGGAATTCGTTCTTGATGCCGCTGCTGGTGATCTGCCAGATTCTGGGGCCGGCGTTGCGATGGCGGATCAGCACTTCATAGACGAACGAGTAGTGCACATCCCCCGAGAGGATCACGTAGTTACCCGGTGTGCGCGAGTGGCGAAAGATGTTGAGGATCACCTGGGCCGCACCGCGATGGGCCATCCAGTTTTCTGCGTCCACCAGCAACGGGTGGCCGCACCAACTGAAGATTTTCTGCACGGTCTCGATCAGCTTGACGCCGAAGATCGGCGCGGGGGAGACGATGATGGCCGAGGGATGGTCGAGCAGTTCCTGTTGCAGTTCGCTCAAGGCTTCCCAGTCCAGCAGGCCGGACGGTTGCTTGAGGGTGAATTCGCTGCGCCAGCGCCGGGTGCGGGTGTCGAGCACCACCAGGGCCGGGGTGGTGGGCAGTACGTAGTGCCACTGCTGGAACTTCAGCAGCGCCGCGAGCAAAGCATCCTGTGCCTGGGCGTCCAAGTGATTGTCCTGCGCCTGGGTGGCCAGTGCCTGGGTGTGGCCCACCAGCTCATCAAAGGCGTCCGGGTTATTGCCCCAGCCCTGGCACAGCAGGTACGCCAGCAGGGCGTTACCGATGATGCGTCTGGAGAACGGATGGCCGTAGGCGGTTTCTTCCCATTGCGCGCTGAGGTTCCAGTCGTCGGTGATGTCGTGATCGTCAAAGATCATCAAGGTGGGCAGATGGGCGAATACCCGCGCCACGCCCGGCAAGCCGTCGCGAAATTTATCCACCTGCACCTGTTCGCGGGCATAGCGCGCAGCTTCATCGGCGTTCAGTTGCGGTGGCTGTACGGTGATCAGGGACCAGGGGGTGGGCGACCACACCAGCAGGTACATCGCCATGACTTCGGCGAACGTCACCAGGTGATTGTCGGCGGTGCTGCTGGTGAAAATCGGCTTTTTCACGCCGCCAAAAAAACGTTCGCGCAGGGTCTCATTGCTGTCCAGCGCGGGTAGCAGGTCAGCGCGGTGGTAGTAGCTGGCGTGATGCCCGTAGAGGCTGGCGCTGTCGTCTACCACCGCGCCTTCCAGGTACTCATCGAACAGGCCCAGGCGCGCAATCAGCCCATGGATCGCCCGCAACATCGGCCCGGCCACATCGTCGGCGTACACCTGGTCGCCACTCATCATCAGCAAGGCTGGGCGGTCGGCCGGGGTAGGCGCATCCGCCAGCAGCCGATCGACGCAGAGCAGGCCTTCGTCGGCGCTGTGGTGAGGTTTGCGGCAGGAGCCGTGTACCAGTTGATGGATGTGGCTGTGCAGTACGAAACTTGGGCAGTGTGTGTCGGCGTACAGCAGGTGCGGTGCCCATTCGGCAATGCAGGCGTCGTCGACCAGCAGGTCATAGTGGATGACTATGTCCTGGGGCAGCGCCTCGTCCAACCGTACATCAATCAGATGGATGTACGCCTGGCGCCCCACCGGCACGACCTGGCACCGGTCCTGGCCCAGCGGTATGTCCAGGCACTGGCCGGCACAGTGCAGTTTCAGGCTCAGGGGCAATGCCCGGCTCCCCACCAGCCACAGCACCAGGCGCCGGGGTTCCAGGCGCCGCAGCAGAGGGCCGGCGAGTACGGCGGGCAAGGTGTCGGGATGTGGCATGCGGTAACAGGCTCCGGCCAGGGTTGAACCGGCAAGGTTAGCGCAACGGATGTCAGTGTTTTGTTAAAGCGGGGCGGTCTGTAAAAAAGAAGAAGGGCAATACGCTGCCCTTCTTCCTGCGGTTCAGAGCAAGTTCCCCTTGCCCAGGCTATCCAGGCCGCCACTTCTGGGGCGGTTGCGCGATGAACCGTCAGCCTCCTGAGGCTCCAGTTGCGGCTGAGGGTCTTCAATGCTGCGTTTCTTGCGTTGCAGGGCTGTGTCGTCCTGCGGCGTAGTGGGGGGAGGAGGGGGGAGCGGTGTGGCGTTGATAGAGCTGAGCATGGCAGTGTCCTTTTATCTATTAGTCGAGTGTTACTTCACCCCTTGGAGCGAAGTGCCGCCAAACTTATAGAGCAGGGCGCTGGCGAGCTATAAACGTCCTGCTGCAAGATATGACGACCTTTGGCTACTCGGCTCAGAAGTCATCAGCGGCGCCGTCCGCGCAACCCCCGGTCGCGGGAGTGGTCGCGCCGTCCTTGCCATCCAGCACAAAGGCCGCACGGTTTTGTGCCACGACATTACGTATTGCGCTGTAATAGTCCGGCAATTTTTGCAGGCTGTCGGTGAGCGGCAACAGTGATGCCCGGGTATCCACGGTGCCACCTACCAGGCTGAGGGTGCCCAGGGTCTGCACGGTGTCACTGTCTCCCAACGGCGAGACCAGGAAACTCAAGACCTTGCCTGCCGCATCGCGGCTGTTGCCGGTGCCCAGCAGTGGCAGTTCGACAATCGGCCCGTTGCCGATGCCCCACACGCCGAATGTCTGGCCGAAGTCGGCGCTATGGCGCGGGATGCCCACGCGGTCTGATACATCGATCAGCCCCACCACGCCCACTGTGGTATTCAGCGCAAAACGGCCAAGGGTATTGACCGAGCGCCTTGGGTTGCCTTGCAACAGGTCATTGATAAACACCTTCGGCTCGCTGAAGTTGCTCGCAAAGTTATGCACACCCTGCTGGAAAAAATCCGGCAGGTAGCGGTAGCCACGTGCTACCGGCGCCAGGGCGTAGTTATCCACCGTCCGGTTGAAGGCAAACACCCCGCGATTGAGCGGTTCGGCCGGGTCGTACACCGGGTAATTCACCTGTGCGCAGCGGGTGGTGGTGCCCGAGGGGGCCGGGCTGGCGCAGCCCGTGAGGTAAGACACGGTCAACAACAGCACGACCTGGCGAGCCAGGTGCCGGGGATAGGTCAGCGAGCGCATAAGCACGGTCTCCGCAAAAGGGAGGCCGATGCTGGCAGCCGTCCCTTGCGCAAAGATGTCTGGTTTATTGCGGCGCTGACGCTTTATTGCACGATTGAAATATATGACGGGCTGCGTCGAATGGTTTTAGATGGCGCATCGACAACACCCAGTGATGCCCGCCTGTGAGCAACCTTTTGATCGTGGACGATGACCTTGAAGTCCTCGCGCTGCTGAAGAAATTTTTTATGCAACATGGCTATGCGGTCGAGACCGTCGCCGGTGGCACCGAGCTGTGGGCCGCCATGGAGCGTCATCCTGCCGACCTGATCATTCTTGACCTGATGCTGCCGGGGGAGAACGGCCTGTTGCTGTGCCAGCGCCTGCGCCAGCAGTACGCAACACCGGTGATCATGCTCACCGCCATGGGCGAACTCAGCGACCGCGTGGTAGGCCTGGAAATGGGCGCCGACGATTACCTGAGCAAACCCTTCGACGCCCGTGAACTGCTGGCGCGGGTGCGTGCGGTATTGCGTCGGGCAGGCGAGGGGCGGCCAGTGTTGGGCGGGTCTGCCCGTCCCTTGATTCGCTTTGCGGGCTGGCAACTGGACGTTACGCGCCGTGAACTGCGCTCCCCCGACGAGGTGATGATCCCGCTGTCATCCGGCGAATTCGACCTGCTGCTGGTCTTCGTCGAACACCCCCAGCGCGTGCTGACCCGCGAACAACTGCTGAACCTGGCGCGGGGCCATAGCCATGACGCGTTCGACCGCAGCATCGACGTGCAGGTCAGCCGCCTGCGCCGCAAGCTGGAGTTCGATACCAAGCGCCCGGCCATGATCCGCACGGTGCGCAATGGCGGTTACCAATTCACGGCCAGCGTGAGCCGTTCATGAGCCGCCGCCCGCGTGACACCGTAGCGCGCTGGATCGCCCTGACCATCCTGGTTGCGATGTTTACCGCGCTGGCGCTTAACGCCCTGTTCGTACAATTGGCGGGCGTGTGGGCACGACCACCGTTGACCGAAATCGGCTTGCTGGAAAAGATCGCCGTGGTGGTGCGCGCGGTCGAGGCGTCGCAGCCTGCCCAGCGAGCACACCTGGCTCAGGTGATGGGCGATGAGTCCTTCAGCGTGACGTGGGTAGCGCAGCGCGCGGCCTTTGATTTGCCCGTGCTGAACGACCCGGACTTTGATTCGGGGGAGCAAGCGTTCAAGCACCTGCTTCAGGGACCGACCCGGCCCATGGAAGCCTACGAACCGTCCGACTGGCCAGGTGGCAACGGGCAGTATGTGCTCCTGATGCAACTGGCCGATCAATCCTGGCTGATGTTCAGCGCACGTGCGCGCAGCTGGGGTTTGGACGAGGGTGCACGCAGTGTGATCGTGGTGTTGCTGGTGCTGATCTCGACTGCGCTGGTCACCCTGGTCGCGACCCGTCGCCTGGCTCGCCCCCTGCAACACTTCGCCCAGGGCGCGCGCCGCTTTGGCGCCGACTTCCGCGCGCCGCCCATCGAGCCGGTCGGGCCCCACGAAATACGCCAGGCGATCCTCGCGTTCAACGGCATGCAGGCGCAGTTGCGGCACTTTATCCAGGATCGCACGCAAATGCTCGCGGCCATCTCCCACGACCTGCGTGCGCCCCTGACCCGCCTGCGCCTGCGCGGTGAATTCATCGAAGATGCCGACCAGCAACGCCGGCTGTTCAATGATGTCGATGAAATGCAGGCCATGATCAACACGGCCCTGGCGTTCTTCCGCGACGACGCACGCCTGGAGCAGGCCACCCAGCTGGATCTGGCGGAACTGCTGCAAACCCTGATCGACGACTACCGCGACCAGGCGATCGAACTGGCTTTCAGCGGACCGCCGCGCCTGGTGTACTTTGGCCGGCCCTTGGGCCTCAAGCGGGTGATGACCAACCTGATGGACAATGCCATCCACTACGGCCGGGCGCCTGAAATCGAACTGCAACAAGGGCCGGCCGAAGTGGTGATCCGCGTGCTGGATCGCGGCCCGGGGATTGCGGCGCAGTATCGCGAACAGGTGTTCCTGCCGTTCTACCGCCTCGAAAATTCACGCAACAAAAGCACCGGCGGCGTCGGACTTGGGCTGTCTACCGCCCGGGCGATTGTGCTGGAACACGGCGGCACACTCACCCTGTCGGAGCGCCAGGGTGGTGGGTTGGAGGCGGTGGTGGTGTTGCCGGTGTAACCGGTGCTCGCCACAGGGGCGGTCAGGTATGGGAGTCCTCAATCACCTTCGGCACCGTAAACCGGAACTCACTGCCACGGCCCACTTCACTTTCAGCCATGATCTTGCCGCCATGGGCCTGGACAATCCCCTGGGTGATATACAGCCCCAGGCCGGTGCCGGTGGGATTGTTTTCCGACTGGGTCCAGTAGCGATCAAACACGTGGGGCAGTTGATCAGGCGCAATCCCTTCGCCTGAGTCACGCACCGAAAACACGATCTCTTCACCATTGGTCATCGCACTGATGCCGATATTGCCCTGGCGCGGAGTGAACTTGATGGCATTGCCGATCAGGTTCGACAGCACCTGGAACAGCCGCTCCGGGTCGCCGTTGATCTGCAGGCCAGGCTCTGCGTTGAACGACAGGTCGATGCCTTTTTCCATCGCCAACGGCGCGAGCAGGGAGTAGGCCTCTTCGAACATTTGGCTGACGTCCAGGGCCACGGGTTTGACCACGTAGCGCCCGGCCTCGATTTTCGAGGTGTCGAGCAAGTCTTCCAGCAAGACGTTCATGCGTCCGGCAGCCTGTTGCATGGTGTCGATGGCCGAGGAAATGCGTCGCGAGGTATGCGGGCCGTCGGAGCTGAAGGCCTTTTGCATCATGCCGCAGAGCATGGAGATCACCGTCATCGGGTTGCGCAGGTCGTGGGACACCACCGCCACCAGGTCATCGCGGGCGCGCACGGCCTGTTGCTCGCGCAGCACCTGGCGAGCCAGGTCGTTTTCCAGGGCCGAGCGGCGCAGGTCGTTGGCGGCGAACAGGTCGCCATGGCTCCACTTGGTGGAAATACCGGCCATCTCCACTTTCCAGATTTCAAACGAGGTACGCGGGCGAAGGCGCAGGCCGGCGTCGGAGTTTTCCAGGTCGAGCGGCTTTTTCGGGTCACCACTCCAGTTGATGTTTTCTTTCACTTCCGGGCGGAACCACAGCACGCCGTTATCCACAGGCTTTGGCAGGCTCATGGCCAGGACACCGCTGGCCACCTGTTGGAACTCGGCGCCTGGCGGATAGATCGACACCAGATTATGGCTGGAGAACACCGGCTCGCCGCTGTCCTGCAGCCACTTGTGCAAGGCCCGGATCTGCGCCGGTTCCGGGCAGTTGCCGTAGCGGTGCAATTGCTTGTCTTCGATGATCGCCACGCCGCCGGACAAGGTCAGGTCCATCAGCACCTGGCCGCGCTGGGCCAGGCCGTCGAACACGTTTTCTTCGGAGGCCTTCATGGCTTTATCCAGCAACGCCAGGGCCTCGACTTTTTCTTCCCGCTGACGGCTCAGGTCCAGGGCTTCCATGGCGCTGATCTGCAATGACAGTACCTGGCCGATGGTCTGGCAGGTGATGCGCAAATCATTGGGTACCAGCAGCGGCTCGCGGTTGCCGCAACTGATCAGGCCCCAGAGCTTGTCGCCCTTCATCAGCGAAATGCTCATGGACGACAGCACGCCCATGTTTTGCATGTACTGGCAGTGAATCGGCGACACGCTGCGCAGGGTGGCAAAGCTCAAATCCAGCGGTTCGCCGGTATCCGGGCGCAGCTTGGGCAGCAATGGCACCGGCTCGTAGGCCGCATTCGGGATGATGCGCAACCAGTTGGTGCGATACAGCTCGCGGGCCTGTTCCGGGATATCGGACGCGGGGAAGAACAGCCCGTTGAACAGCTCCATGGACGGTGCCGACGCTTCCGCGATCACCTGGCCATGGCCTTCTTCTTCGAAACGGTAGATCAACACCCGGTCGTAACCGGTCATGGCCTGGATTTCAGTCACGCTGATTTCGTACAGCGCTTGCAGGGTTTTCGCTGATTGCAAACGTTGCAGCATCTTGCCCAAGTCACTGCTGCGGCCTTTCAGGGCCCGCGGCCGGAAGTCCTTGAGCCGCGGTTCGAATTCCAGCACCAGCACGTCCTGATGGCGGTGCAACAGGCCTTCGAACTCGGCGCCGTTGAGGGTGACGTGCAAAGGCGGCGCATCAAAGAAGCTGTTGTGTTCGGCCATGGCCTGCACGGCCTGGGCGTGCTCGGCACCGATCAGCGTGTGCAGTGGCTGGCCCAGCAACGACTCGGGGGCGCGGTTGAACAGGCTGGCGACGTTAGTGCTGACTTGAATGATGTTCAGGTCGGGCTCCGACAACGTCAGCAGCACACCGTGGGGTTGGATCGCCCCTGGAAAGCGGATGGGCTCGTCGGCACAGTTGGCAAGCAGCTCTTCAAAGTCTTCGGGTTTCATAGCAGTACCTCCTGGCTGTCGAGCCATTGCTCAAAGCAGCTGAATGTCGAGCGGGCCGCGTGCACCGCGCGCTGTTTGGCTGGCGTGTCCAGCGGCAGGCGGCCCAGGTAGTCGAGAAAATCTTTCCAGAGCCGACCGGTTTCGGCACCGTACACATCGAGGAACGCCCCTCCGTTGTCGGCGTCCAGCGCCAGGCGTCGAGCCATTTCCCGACGCAGTACCTGGCCGCCCAGGGTTGCGCCTTCAAGCACATACAAGGCGCCGAGGCAGGCGGCGGGGGTGTCGAAAGCGGGCAATTGCCCACAATGCGGCAAGGCGTTGATCGCGCAGGCGTCCAGGCCAAGGGCGTGAAGATCGTCGATCAGCGTCGGCGTTTTCATACGCAACGCAGGGTCGAAGCCTTCAGGGATAAACTCACAGCTGTACAGCGCTGCTTCAATCGGCCGGTAAAACCCGTAATACGCCTGGATCAGGCGCCGATACCAGTCGGCATCCAGCTCCTCGGAAAAAAACGGCAGGCGTTCTTCCAAGGCTACGTGCAATAGGCCGGTGCCTGCGCGCAACGCGTCCAGCAATGAGGGCGCACCACCATCATGGGCCTGTGAATGCATGCAATGAGCTCGAACTGTGGGCCTTCCGGCCATGAATGACGCGTTGTAAAAGGCGACAATTCTACACAACAGGTGAGCATCAGCTGAACGCACAAGACGAAAAGGCTGACCAGCGGATCAGAAAAGTCGCTCCCTGCTGATGCAAGTGACCACAAGGCAGGCTGTGAAGTTCGGCAAAAGTGATATCGCGAAGCTATCAATGCATGGATGAGCCCTGCTGAGTCAGCGCCGTTTGCACACACTCAAGCAAATGTTCGGTGCTCCACGGCTTGGGCAGAAACCGCACGGAGCCGCCCAATTGCTGTGCAAGTTTGGCATTGCCGGAGGTGAGCAGCACCGGCACCGACGGCCAGCGGTGCGCAACTACCCGGCTCAAGTCATAGCCGTTGAGCAACCCCGGCATCTGCACATCGCTGACAATCAAGTCCACCGGATCATCGCCGCGCTCCAGGTAAATCATTCCTTCATCGGCTGAAGGAAAAGACGTCACAAACGCGCCGAAATCCTCCAGTACATCCACCATCAACGACCGAATGATCTCGTCGTCTTCCAATACCAAAATCGATGGCTGAGCCATGATCCTTACTCCACCATCAGGGTTCAGTAAGGTGGAGTGGAACGGGGCCGGTTAGGTTCGATTGGATGCGTATGGGGCGATGGGTGGTCAGTTTCGAGGGTCTAGGTTGCGCATTTGCGCGGAGGTACGGCAGGATACCGGCGCTCTGCAATCAGGATCGGCCCGAATCCCGTGGGCCCTCGCACAAGGTCGTCAACCGTGAACGCTTCCGCAGCCCCCTTGATCGACCCGGACCTGGGCAATCGCATGATCAAAGTCGATCACGCCGGCGAGCATGGCGCGATCTGTATCTACAGCGGCCAGCTGTTTATGGCGCGATTGTTTGTACCCGGCATGGTGGGTGAGCTCGAGGAATTCCTGTCCCACGAACGTCGCCATCGCGCGGTGTTCCAGGCCGAGTTGCAACGACGGGGTTACCGACGCTGCCGCAGCTACTGGCTGTGCGGCCTTGGCGGGCTGGTGCTGGGCCTGCTCACCGGGGTGTGCGGGCGCAAGGCTATTGTTGCCACCACCGTCGCGGTGGAAAGCGTGGTGCTCAAGCACCTGGCTCATCAGCTTCATGCGTTACGCGAAATCGACCCACTGGCAGTGGCGGCCATTGCTTCCATCGTTGAAGAAGAGCAACACCACCACGACCACTCGGCTGCGCAGATCGATGTGCAGGATCCCTGGTTTCGTGCGCTGACGCCGGTGGTTACGGCGTGGACCGAAGCGGTGATCTGGATGGGCATGCGCTCCTGACAAACAGGCATAATCGCCGCCAACACCGATGTGGAGTCACCCATGAAGTACGTCCTGCTGACCCTCGCGCTGATCCTCAACACCGGCGCCGCCAATGCCGCCGGCGATGCCGAGGCCGGCGGCAAACTCTTCACCAAGACCTGCGGCGGCTGCCACAGCGTCGGCGAAGGCGCTCGCGGTGGCTTTGGCCCGGAGCTCAACGGCATCATCGGCCGACCTGCCGGTACCACCACCGACTATCAATATTCGGACGCGATGAAAAACTCCGGTGTGGTCTGGACCCGCGACAAGCTCGCGGCCTACATCGAAGCGCCCAAAAAGGTGGTGAGTGGTACGCGCATGATTTTCTGGGGCATCAGCGACCCGGAAAAAATCGACAATATCCTGGCGTACCTTGAGACGTTCCAGCCCAAGTAATCACTCACGCACATTCCTGAACAGCATCAACCGCGCACTTTCGTGCAGCCCACGGGTCAGTGCCTGCAGGCGCTGGAATTCCTCGGGGTGCTGCGCGGCCACATCGTCACGCGGGGTGAGTGATGCCAGGTCATGCAAGGTGGGTGAGCTGCCGTCGTGCTGCATCTGCAGCAAAAAGTGCCGGGTCACGCCGCCGATGATCGGGAAGGTGCCTTCGCGCAATACCAGCGGCACCACGCGCTCGCCCTCGGGCGCCGGTTGCTGGATGTCACGGCCCATCGCACCGTTGCGGAACGGTACGCCTGCCATGCCGGCCACGGTGGGCAGCAGGTCGGCCAGCCCCACCGCTTCTTCGATCACACGCGGTGCAAGGCCGGGAGCGTGGATCAGCAGCGGCACGTTGTTACTTTCCAGGCCCAGCTGCTCGAAGGCCGGCGCCATGTGCGGGATCTGGCTGATGCGGGTGTTGTGGTCGCCGAAGAACACAAAGATGCTGTTGTCGTAGTAGCCACCGGCCTTGGCGATGTCCATCAGCCGGCCGATGTTGTAGTCCAGCAGACGCACGGCGTTGTACTGCTCGACACTGCGGGACCCCGCGGCCTGGGCCTGTTCCAGCGTCACGTGGCTGAGCTGGAAGCCATCGTTGTGTTTGGGGATGGTGAAGGGGCGATGGTTGCCGGAGGTTTGCAGGTAGGCAAAGAACGGTTGGTCCTTGGGAAGCGTGCTCAGCAGATCGTCAGCTTCCTTGAACAGGTCCAGGTCGGAAATCCCCCACACGTCTACCCGTGGCGACTGCCAGTCGCTCTCCTCGAACAGTTGCACATCATCGATGCTCTGGCGGATCAGTGCATTGATATTCGCCCAGCCGGCGTTGCCGCCGATCATGTAGAACTTCTGGTAGCCCTCGAATGCATTGATCAATGTGTGTTGCCGGGTGATCAGCGGGTTGCGCGTGGCGGTCTCCTGGCGGGTGACGTCGGGCACGCCGGTGATGCTGGCCCACACGGTTTTCGCGGTGCCGGTCACAGGCACGTAGAAGTGTTTGAAGAACCAGCTTTGCGTCGCCAGTTTGTCCAGGTTCGGCGTGGGGTTGAGCGGGTTGCCATAGGCGCCCACGGCGCTGGTGCCGAGGGATTCGAGCATCACGAAAATCACGTTGGGCGGGCGCTCGCCGGCCAGTCGATAGGGCTGCACGCCTTGTTCGCGGATGAAGTCCAGGGACTGGGCATCGGGCTGGGTCACGCCCAGGTATTGGGCAACTTGCAGGTAATACTGGCGGACCTGGGCCTCATCGAACTGCGATTGGCCGACCTTGAGGGTGTCATACAAAAACAGCACCGGGTTCAGGCCCACGGCGGCCAGTTGGCTGTTGCCGGCGAAGAAGGCATCGCTCCAGCGCAGGGGCACCGGGTTTTCCAGGTTGAGATGGGCGACACGGCCGAGCAGGGCCAGCAGCACCGCGACGACGCCCATCACACTCACCACTGCCAGTGCCGGTTTGCCGATAAGGGCGGGCGCTCGATCCAGGGTCAACCGCTCCAGGCAGACCAACGCCCAGACCCAAAGCGCCACCGCCGCGAGCCAGCAGGCGGTTATCCACAGTACCGGGTAGGTTTCCCACACCATCTGCTGGGAAATCTGCGCATCCTGCAGGTAGCGCAGCACCGTCGCATTGATACGCACGCCGAGGTAGGCGTAGTGGCCGAAGTCGATGATGTACACCAGCCCCACCACGGCCAGTGCGATGACCAGGTAAGCGCGCGCCAGCCAGCGCAGGGCCGGCAGGGTGGTGAGGTTCCAGCGCGGCAGCCACGCCAGCACGGCCAGCGGCAGCAGGATCAACACCGCCAGGCGCAGGTCGAAACGCAGGCCGATTCCCAGGGTTTCCAGCAGCGCCGGGGTGTTCAAGTCCAGGCCGGAAAAACCCAGCACAAACACCAGCCGCAACGCAGCCAGCAACACAAATACCAACCCGATCGCGCCCAGGCCGTAGCGCAGGCGGCGTGATTGCAACGCACTCATCATTGACCCCGGTGCCATTTCAAAAGAGGGCGCCAGGCGGCGCTGATCAGCAGCCCCGCGCCGGCGATCAGGCAGTAACCGGTCAGCAACGGATCGACCAGATAATCCCAATAGTTTTCCGACGCCTTGAGCCGTAACGCAAAGGCCAACGTGCCCACCGCCAGCATCCACGCCGCCAGCGTATTACGCAGCCACAGCATCAACAGTGCGGCTGCCGCCACCAGGACGATCATCGGCCGCGGGTTGAAGCCCCAGCGGTACGGGTCGAAGTAGGTCAGGCCCAACGTGGCCGGGTACAGCACCAGGCTCAGCAGGCCAAACAGCAGCAAAGTCTGCACTTGATGCCGACGAGCGAGCGGTTGCACTAAGCCCAGGCGGCTGAGCACGACCCACGCCAACAGCACCAATGTGCTGATCGCCAGGTCATCGGTAAAACTGCGCACATACGCCGCCAGCGGCAGCGCGTTGACCGGGATAAAACTGACCGCCACCAGCACCGGCAGCAGCCATGGCCGCCAGGGAGCGGTAAACCTGAGCGCGCTCAACAGCACAAACCCCAGCAGCACAAAACTCAAAT
Organism: Pseudomonas sp. NFACC25; assembly: GCF_900100935.1. Classification (NCBI taxonomy): domain Bacteria; kingdom Pseudomonadati; phylum Pseudomonadota; class Gammaproteobacteria; order Pseudomonadales; family Pseudomonadaceae; genus Pseudomonas; species Pseudomonas sp. NFACC25. The sequence continues at coordinate 9,935 of NZ_FMUC01000018.1, read as the reverse complement.
GGGCCTGCCACACAGAAACCATCACAGACGCTCCGCCAGCCAGGCTTCGTTGAAGCTGACATGTTTGATAAAGGTGTTATTCCACGAGTACACCACGTGGTACATGCCGTCCGGGCTGCGGCTGAAGTACGGGTACTCGTATTCGAAATCGCAGCCTTGGGGTTTGCACACGCGGTAGTCGAGGTTGCTGAGAAAGCGCTGTTCCAGCGGCAGGCGTTTGGCGCCGCTGGAGGCGCGGAAGCCTTCGCCGATGATTGCTTTATAGGCCTCGGGGGAGAACGGTTGGCCGAGCGGGTCGGGTGACTCATCCAGTTGCACCACGGTGCGCCATTGGCTGAGCTGGGCGTCGGTGCCGTAGAGGCTGAGCTTGAAGCGGCCGTCCTGCAGGTCGTTGAGGGCCACGAGCAGCCCGTCATCCTCGGTACCCACCGCCGCCAACGATGAATTGGGATTTGCCGGTTCCAGCGGGTATGGCTCGCTCCAGGTTTGCCCCGCATCTTCGGTGCGGCTGGCCAGGACGCGGTGGTGGGTGTCGCCGGCGTAGCGCAACATCGCCACGGCACGCTTGCCATCCAGCGGCACGATGGTCGGTTGCAGGGAATTCTTGCCGCGGCTGATGCGGAATTTGTCGATTACCGCGCCGTCGGCACTTAAGTACAGGTACTCGGCAAACTTGCCCATGAACTCGTGGTACACCGGCAGGCCGATGGAGCCGTCGGCGTGGAACACCGGCGCGGCGCGTACCAGGGTACTGATGTTGAAAAACGGTGAGGTCACCAACTGTCGGGGCGCGGACCAACTGGCGCCGAGGTCATCCGAGACCATCAGGTTGATCGCACTGGTGGCCCAGCCGCCGACCGACACCGAGACATAAAACATCCACAGGCGTTTATCCGGCCCCAGGGCAATCACCGGATTGCCGAGCTTGCGGATATAACGCTGGGTGCCGTCGCGGGTGCTTTCCCGCGTGGCCAGTACCTGCTCGGTACCCCATTCGCCGCTGCGCGCATCGAAGCGTGCGGTGCGCACCTGTACATCGGCGGCGCCTTCACGGGAGCCGGCAAACCACACGGCTATCAAGTCGCCACCGGGCAGGGCGGTGACCGAGGAAGCGTGGACAAAGTCAGTGAGCTGCGAGGACACAAAACGGCTGGTGTATTGCGGCGGCGCCGCCACCTTCGAGGTGTTTGGCGTCACTTGGGCAAAGGGGGCCAGCACATGGGGCGGATGGCTTAGCCACGCGGCCACGAAGACGGCGAGCAGGCTGCAGATCAGTAAGGCGGAGCGCATAGAGGACCTGTCGAGAAAAGGATTACTGCGCACGCTCATCCGGCAGGCGCTTCCTGCGACCGGTGAGCATGGATAACGGCAGGTTGTCCCGCACCTGGATACTTTCAAACACCGCGGCCAGCACATGGATGCACACCAGGCCCAACAGCACATTGGCGGCGGTCTCATGGATTTGCAGGGGCCAATCGGCGCCCCACAGGGCATCCACTTCCTGCATCAAAAAGCCGCTGATGCCGAGGGTCAGCAATGCCAGCAACATCAACAGCATCACCAGCGCACCAATGGGCGAGTGGCCCAGGCGATGCTGCGGGCGGCGGTTGAGCAGCGAGCGCAGATGGGTGTTCAAGCGTTTCGGGGTCGGCCAGAAGTCCGCCCAGCGCGCACTGCGCGGCCCGATGAACCCCCACACCGTTCGTACCAGCAGCCAGGCCATGGCGTAGTAGCCCAGCCAGACATGCCAGTCGTCGCCCGCTTCGTTAAAGAAGTAATTGGCGACGAAGACCCCGGCGATCGACAGATGAAACAGCCTCACCAGTGGGTCCCACAGACGCAGGGATTCGCCTGGCATCAGCCTTTGATCTCAGTCTTCACGGCCTTGCCGGTGACCGGGTCGTGGTAGATCTCCACCTTGCGCTTGTCCTTGTCGAAGCCGTAGATCTCGTAGCAGTTGCCATCGGTGACCTTGAACTTGCTGATCTCGTAGCCTTCGGCCTTGAGCTTGTCCTGGAAGGCTTTTTCGTCTTGCCATTGCGAGCGTTCGGCGGTGGTGCATTGCGGACCGGCAACGGCCAGGGGGCTGGCGATAATCAGGGACAGCAGGAGAATTTTGCGCATGGAAAAGCTCTCAGCAGATGTGGGAGATTTAACAGTGCAAAACCAACCTTAGGGCAACCTTAGTTGGCAACGCGCCGTAACATCTTTGCTGGAATAGCCCCGCCCAGAACCCGGCATGATGCCGCCGATTCCTACAGAGACTTTGCTATGCGCCTACTCCTTGTCGAAGATGATCGTGCCCTTGGCCAAGGGATTCGCGTGGCATTGGGCGTTGAGGGCTACACCCTGGATTGGTTGCAGGATGGCGTTGCGGCCCTGCATGCCCTGCGCACGGAAAGCTTCGATCTGTTGCTGCTCGACTTAGGTCTACCGCGCCTTGATGGCCTGGACCTGCTGCAGCAACTGCGTGCCGAGCAGCACGACCTGCCGGTGCTGATCCTCACCGCCCGCGACGGCACCGCCGAGCGCATCGCCGGTCTGGATGCCGGTGCCGATGATTACCTGGTCAAGCCGTTCGATGTGGAAGAACTCAAGGCCCGCGTGCGTGCCCTGCTGCGCCGCAGCCAGGGGCGCGCGCAACCGATGCTGGAACATGCCGGCGTCAGCCTCGACCCGGCCACCCAGCAGGTGCGGTACCTGGACGCGGACATCATCGTGACGCCGATGGAGTACCAACTGCTGCACCAACTGATGGTGCGCCCCGGCAAAGTGGTGACCCGCGAGCGCCTGTCCCGCGCGTTGTATGGCTGGCAGGACCGGGTCGAGAGCAACACCTTGGAAGTGTTGATCCACAACCTGCGTAAAAAGTTATCCACCGAGCTGATCCGCACCGTGCGCGGCGTTGGCTATGTACTGGCGCTCAAACCATGACCTCCGTGCGTGCTCGTATCCTCATCCCTGTCCTGGTGCTGATCCTGTTGGGCGACGCCCTGATCAGCTGGCTGGTGCTGCGCGACAGCCACCACGAAATCGAAGAAGTCTACGACGCCCAACTCGCCCAAAGCGCGCGCCTGTTGCAAGGCGTGCTACGCCAACGCGACCCCGGCGAGGCTGATTGGGACCGCCTGTACCAGGCCTTCGACCAGGCCATGAGCCGTGTCGGCGAAGACGGCGTCGCTCACCCTTATGAAACCCGGTTGACCTTCCAGGTGTGGCGCAGCGACGGCCAATTACTCGTACGCTCCGCCGAAGCGCCGGTGTTGGTCGCACCGCCGGCTACCCTCGGGTCCCACGACATCATGGACAACGGCAACGACTGGTGCGCCTTTCTCCTCGCCGATCCGCAACAGGGCCTGCTGATCTGGGTGGGCGAGCGCGACGACATTCGTCAGGACGTGATCCAGCGCATCATGCGCCACACCCTCTGGCCCACCTTGATCGGCGTGCCGCTGCTCACGGTGTTGATCTGGCTGGTGATCGGCTGGGGCCTCAAGCCCTTGCGCGCCATGGCCCGCAAGATTCGCGGGCGAACCGCCGAGACCCTGCAACCGCTGCACCTCAAGCCGCTGCCTACCGACCTGGAGCCGATGCAAACCGCGCTCAACCGGCTACTGGTCCAGGTGGATGATCTATTGGAACGCGAACGCCGTTTTATCGCCGACGCCGCCCACGAACTGCGCACACCCCTGGCGATCCTGCGCATCCATGCGCAAAACGCCCAAAGCGCCGGCACCGAGGCCCAGCGGCGAGAAGCGTTGGACTTCCTGGTCAACGGCGTCGATCGCGCCACCCGTATTGGCAGCCAACTGCTGACCATGGCGCGTATCGAACCGCAGTTGAACAATCCCAAGCGCAGCCGCGTACAACTCACCGAGCTGGTGCGCGAAGAACTCGCCGAACTGACACCGCTGGCCATGGAGAAAGGCGTGGAGTTGGTGCTGGAAGGGGATGAAGACTGCTGGATCGAAACCGAACCGGTGGCACTGGCCATCGCCCTGCAAAACCTGGTGACCAACGCCCTCAACTTCTCCCCGCCGGGCAGCGAAGTGAAAGTGGTGATTGGCGCCCATTGCCTGAGCGTGGAGGACCAGGGGCCGGGCATTGATGAGGCGGAAATGGGGCGTTTGTTCGAGCGGTTCTACAGCCGTGGCAATGCCAATGGCGCTGGGCTGGGGCTGGCGATTGTGGAGATGATCGTGGGCAAGATCGGCAGCCGGTTGGCGTTGCATAACCGGGAGCAGGGCGGGTTGTGTGCGCGGTTGGTGTTTAACGAGACCTGAGGCGATCATGGCGGAACATTCTGTTTAATCGCAGGTCCAGTCATCATCGTTCACCTTGATAAGATAAGGACATCCTCCCGTGAAGCGAATCGCACTGCTCTCCCTGGCCCTGGCGCTATGTGCCTGCCAATCCAACCAACGCGACTCATCGCCCAGCCTGTTCAAGGACGGCATCCAGCTGCGCCAGAAAGCCATGGCCGTCGATGCTGAGCATGCCAAAGTCATCATGAAAGCCTACGGCGGCACCGCTCCCGTCGAGTTCTCGATACGCCGCGAAGGCGACCCCGATGAACGCATGGAAACCCTGGGCACGGTGATGGATACAGGTGAAGGCCGCGTCTTCAACTGGATTGCAAAGCTCAACCAGACGGTGGCCAGCGCTGGGTTCAAGCGCTTCCCGCAGTTGGAGATCCAGGCAGAACCTGGCAAGAAGCTGATCGTTGCCAGTTCGTCCACCGACTCACGCCCTGGCATCTACGCCATTTGCGGGCCTCTGTTAAGTAGCTTCCAGCCTGAAAAGGGCAAGGTGTATCTGGTGGAGTTCCAGTTCAAACCTTCGGCGTGTGCGCAGCAGGTGTTTGATATTACGGATCCGGGGAAGCGGGTTCTGATTGGGGGGGAGGGGAGTGAGGCGAAAGAGGGTTAGGTGGACGGCCGAACAAATGCGGATGATGCGCTTGGAAGGACCTGAAGGTTTGATACTTCCAGCGCTCTCCGCCAGGGTCTTCATCGGTTGTGCTGACTTCGCCGAAGTACCAATGCTCTGATTCGAAAACGTTTCCTTTTTCGTCCTCGTGGATGAAGTGAAAGCCAACTTCGTGGAGGCCTGCCTGAACGACAGTCTGCGCATGAAGATGAATTCTCTAAGTCTGTGTTATTCGTTTGCACCTTCGTAATCAAACGCGATGAAGTAGTCGCTTTCTGAGAGAGCAATTTCATGAGAGAAGTGTGTCTGTATCAGTGATAGCCATTCACGCCGCAGTTCAAACATACCGTTATTGACGTCCTCGTCTATCGACCCATCACTTGCAAGATAAACTTCCAACTCTCCATGTTGGGAATCCCATTCATAAACTTTCCTGCCTTTTTCCTCAATCCAACGCTCTCTCAGCCCGGCACCGCCCTGTCTGGGAGCCATGGGTTTTGCTTTTATCAGGTTTCCAAAGCCAGTTATTTGTTCAGTATTTGGAGCCTTGTGGTACTTGTGATCCCCCGCCTTGACACTAACCACCACATACAGCGGTCGAATCCCCGACTCCACCGGGAACACCAGAATAAAATCCCGATACGACGGCGGATAAATCGGGTTCACCAGAATCTGCGCCGCTTTATCCGTCGGCGGGTAAATCCAGATCACCGGTGCTTGTGGCGCAGCCTCCAGGGTCGGAATACCCAGCGTGCCACTTGGATCAACGGCGGGTGTCCAGATCAGCTCGACACCCTCACCCAAATCCGCCACAAACTGATCGCCACGGCTTTGGAACTGCACCACATCAATCGTTTGCCAATCAGGATTATTGCCGGTGTAAACCCATACCCCTTGAGCGTGCCGTCCTCGCGTTGCTCGATATGCAAGCGCATCTGCGAACGCGGGGATGGCTCGTAAAAATCAACAGATGGCGAATACGGCGCCCGCGACGGCTGTGGGGTCAGGATTCGCTGTTTGAGTAACTCTTCTTCGGTGGGGGGATAAAAGCGTTCTGACATGGATGGCTCACTTCCTTGTGCTAGGGAGTGAGGCTACGAGGGGGACGGGGGGGCAGGTAAGGCACGCGGCGATTTGCTCGCCGCGTGTTTCAACGTTACATCGGCGCGAAATCGAACGACCACAGGCCGCTGGCACGGCTTACCGTCACGTTCACCTCAGTGGCGGTGATGGGCGCGATGAACTGGGTCATGTCCGAGAAGTTCTGCACGATATAGGTTTGCCCGACCATCGGAGGCGTTGCCACCATGAAGTAAAAATTGGGCTCGTATTCAAAGCTTACGGTCATGCTCGAGTCCACTTTCGGCATGGTCACTACAGGCCGACCGTTGACGTACCAGTTGCTGTCGAACTGCAGGTACGGGTTGGTTTTGTTGATGATGCCGCACTGCTGCGGTGTGAGTTTCTCCTTGGCCAGTGAAAGCGCCGCCGGCTCAAGGTACGGTGACAATCCGTTAGGGCTGACCGCCTGAAGCAAGGTGCCAGGGTTAAGCGTGCGACGGCCCGAGATGATGGTATTGCTGTCTTTTTCACCAAGGGTGGTGACATCGGTTTCGATGATGGCCTCGTAGTCGAACGACTCAGTGGCACCGGCAGAGCCGGTCAGGATCTGCCAGGCGTGAATCCGATAATCGCGCTGAGGCTGTTGGGGTTTGAGAAATACCAGAACGGTCTTGCCTTCCATATCATCGACAGCGAAGTTCACATTGAATGTGGTCATTGTCCTTCTCCTTGTTCCCTGTTCAAGCCGGAGCAACATGCCTTGGCTTATCCCTCCTGACGTACCGCGTCACCGCTTGTGAAGATCTGTTTCAACTTCTTCCTCGCTGTGCAAGAAAGCCGTGCAGACGCGGTCATGTACGCTTCACAACTGGTAGTCGCGTTGCGTCCTGACGAAGGGGCATTCCGTCCCGATTGTCAGAAAGGAGTCTTGTCATGCACGCACTTACCGTCGTTGCCATGGGTGTGGCCAGCGCACTACTGAGCCTGTCGGCTGCTGCGCAGATGGACTGCGCTGCGGCTTCAGCCGCGGTGATCCCGCTACCGGTGCAGGTCAGCAACGTGGCTATCCCTAACAGCCGGAGCAACCCGCAGATAAACCAACGGCATATCTTCTGTGGCGAGATCAACGCCGCTGGCAATGCGGTGGGGTTTCACTCTCGGCCCGGTAACCATGATCCGCTGGTGGGGCCGCTGGCGCTTGACCCGGTTGCCGCGCGTACCATCGGTCCTCGTACATACATGGTGCCTTACGGGCTTAATCAACCTAACGATTACCGCTATGCAAACGCCAACGTAGAAGTGTTTAACGTGGCGACGGGGACGTGGGTGGCCAAGGCAGGGCCTTCCACGTTCTTCCCCGACAGTTGCACGCAACAGCAGGTTGTCGCGTCGATTCGCTATGCCTTCATGCACTTGAGCTCTGGCCTGGTGATGGGTGGGGGAAACAGCCAGATTTTCTTCGGGCCTTCCGCGCCGACGGTGATCGCCGTCGTTCCCAATCCTTATTGTGTTGATGAGCAAGGGCTGGCATTTACGGTTGGCGGCTATCTCAACGGTATTCCCCCTGCGCCTGGTGCTGCCTTGGTTTGGTGGGTGAGTTCAGCCTTCCCGATCGCGGCTTTCTGAGTATGGAAAAGCCTGCCCCAATGATTTGGGGCAGGCTTGTTCTTGCGGGGCTTGCCAATGAATCAAGTGCCGCAAATCGGACCGAGTAAACCCCGTAATTGCTGCCGTGCCAGTTGCACACGCTTTCGGGCGTTGGACTCACTGATCAGCAACGTGCCTGCCATACCTTCGTATTCCAGGCCATCGATGCAACGCAGCGCCAACGCCTGCGAAAGTGTCGCCGGCAACCGGCCGATGGCCAGGTTAAGGGCCTGCAAGGCTTCTTGTCCGCACGCATTGCGTTCCGGGTCATCATGCGGAGGTTGCCAGGTGACGCTTTCATACAGATCGTGATCAAGCCATTCAAGGCTGCAGGTGACCGGCGTTTTGCGCAGGCGGTCGATACAAAAGTTGTGCGCCACCCGCTTGAGCCAGGCGGGCACATTCTCCACGCTATTCAAGCGTTCGGGGGCCTTGCTCAACAGGTTGAACAAATGCAGGCGCACCTCGCTCAAGGCGTCCTCTGCATCCTGGGGGCGGCGCAGCAACCGTCGACAGCGCTGACGAATGATTGCGTCGTGATGGATCAAGAACAGCCAAATTTCATTCGGCGCACAGCCGTGCTCGACACCGTGCGGCTTCGCATCCCTGTCACTCGCCATAATCATTCCCTGATCAACTGCGGCGCCAGGCCCGACAGGCTTTTTTTGCAAAGCGTGTGGGGCACTGGCCGGAGCAAGCAGGACGGAATAACGACAGGGTTTGTGAACGTGGGCTAGTGAAATAAGGGGCGACGGTGTAGGAAATGCAGATTGGGGGGCGGTAGCCTCATGCTTCTGAGTTCTGGCTTGGTGAATGTGGGTAGCGTCAGCTGTTGACTGGGGGCTCCACTTATTTGATGAGGTTGCGTGTCGTCAGCCTCGGTTTACTTTTAGGTGATCGGGCTCGGTTCAACAGCGTGGGTGACGATCAATAGGCGTCATCGGTGATGTTCTGAAGCATGCCTGCTGATCAGCTCAGCAAGTGCTTGGAGATCAAGCGCGAGATTTCAACAATCGAGGTCTTGCCGGTGAATTCAAATTTCACTTTCCCCAACGACGAAAAGTAAATCTCCAGTTCCGAATCCAGGTCAAACGTCCCGGACGTTTCCACCGAGTACGCGACGATGTTTTTGTACGGCAGCGAGGTGAAGTCCTTCTTGCTGCCTGTTATGCCTTGTACGTTCACTGCGATGATGCGTTTGGTGGTGAAGACCACGCCGTCGCGCATGGCTTTGTAGGCGTCGATGACTTCTTCGCCGTCCAGCAGCAGGGCCGCGACGCGTTCGGCGTATTCGTTGTTTTGCTTGAGTTTGAAGAAGCCTTTGTTATTGAAGTCGATCATGTGAAGGTCCTTGTGGTGAGTCCGTTATTGAATGGCTTTAAGGTAGTCCTTCAGTGTCGCGAGCAGTGGCTTGAGTTCCTCCAGCGTGGAGGCTTGCTGTACGTCGGTAGACAACCGCTGCAGCTCACGTCCCAATACCGTATCGGCCCCACCCAAAGCGACCAGCGCCTGCGCCATACACTCGTCTATCTTCAGCAGAACTCCAGGCAGATCCCCCTGTCGCACCAGCAATCCGAACACCTCCCGCTCATACCGATCCATCACCAGGTCGTCCCTCAACACCGGGCTGCCGCCGTCCTCCTCATGCACGAGCTTGAGTGCAAAGAGCGCAACAGCTTCCAGCGTCAATTCCATGGTGTCGGTTCCTCTGGGGTTGGGGGAGGGCGATGATCCCTGTTCTGGGCGTGAAAACAAAGACCCGATGCGTACCGGGCTCTCCTGCGGTATTAAAGAGTCGCCTGACTTCACGGGGACACCGGAGTCATCCTTGGCAGTCGCATCCCCTATTGGCCAAGTACACCTTCTATCTATATAGACGCAACGACGCGCTTCTTTTAAAGGAGGGCGTCGTTGCGTCGCGGTGTGGGCTCCTTGCTAAGGAAAAGATTTTTCAGGGCGGGGGTTGACCATGTAATTCAATGCTGTATTATTCGCCTCCCGCTGACGAGAGATCGCAAGCGCAAGTGGTTGAAGTTGTTGAAGAAATCTTCGAAAGCTTCTGAAAATAATCACTTGACAGCAAATGAGGCTGCTGTAGAATGCGCGCCTCGGTTGAGACGAAAGCTCTTAACCAACCGCTCTTTAACAACTGAATCAAGCAATTCGTGTGGGTGCTTGTGGAGTCAGACTGATAGTCAACAAGATTATCAGCATCACAAGTTACTCCGCGAGAAATCAAAGATGTAACCAACGATTGCTGAGCCAAGTTTAGGGTTTCTTAAAAACCCAAAGATGTT
>NZ_FMUC01000021.1:0-96485 GCF_900100935.1 Pseudomonas sp. NFACC25 | reverse complement strand
CCACGCGGCATGGTATCCCGCGCATATTCAATCTCCAGCTGAGTCCCCTGCAGGATCATCTGGGTCGCTTCTTCCTTCATCTCGGCATCCCACAAGTGCGGGTTTTCGATCTTGATCTGGTTGATCACATCGATACCGAAGTTCAGGTGCATCGACTCATCGCGCAGGATGTACTGGAACTGCTCGGCCACGCCGGTCATTTTGTTGCGGCGGCCCATGGACAGGATCTGGGTGAAGCCGCAGTAGAAGAAGATGCCTTCCAGCACGCAGTAGTAGGCGACCAGGTTGCGCAGCAGTTCCTTGTCGGTGTCGACGGTGCCGGTTTCGAACTTCGGATCGGAGATCGAACGGGTGTATTTCAGGCCCCAGGCTGCCTTCTTAGCCACCGATGGAATCTCGTGGTACATGTTGAAGATCTCGCCTTCATCCATGGCCAACGATTCGATGCAGTACTGGTAGGCGTGGGTGTGGATCGCTTCTTCGAAGGCCTGGCGCAGGATGTACTGGCGGCACTCCGGGTTGGTGATCAGGCGGTACACGGCCAGGACCAGGTTATTCGCGACCAACGAATCCGCAGTGGAGAAGAAGCCGAGGTTGCGCATGACGATGCGGCGTTCGTCGTCGGTGAGGCCTTCGGGGTTTTTCCACAGGGCGATGTCGGCGGTCATGTTGACCTCTTGCGGCATCCAGTGGTTGGCGCAGCCGTCGAGGTATTTCTGCCAGGCCCAGTCGTACTTGAAGGGTACGAGTTGGTTGAGGTCGGCGCGGCAGTTGATCATGCGCTTTTCGTCAACGGCGACGCGGGCGGAGGCGCCTTCAAGTTCGGCGAGGCCTTCGGCGACGTCGAGTTTGTCCAGGGCGGCCTTGGCGCGCACGATGGCGGCGGAGTCACTGGCGGTGACGGCGCGGGCTTCGATGGCGGCGGCGGCGCCGGCACCGTCGAGGCGGTCCATGTTGGCTTCGGTGGCGTGGCCGGCGTTGGCGCCTTTGGTGGCTACTTCGCCGTCTTCTTCTTTGTCGAATTCGTCCCAGCTCAGCATGACGTGTCGTCTCCTGCGTGAGGGCTCAAAGGTGCCCGTGTGAAACCGGATGGTTGGGTGTTCACACGGCCCAGGGCCGCGGTGGATCTTAAGGAATCGTTTGTTGCAACAGCTCGCGCAGGCAAATAAACGGAATTGGGTAACGGGTACTGCATGAGGCTTGAGGGGCGGAGCGGTGGATGCATACTCCAGCGCAGGCTCAAGGTCTGGCTCTTCGTCCCCTGTGTAAAGGGATATTGCAGGCCCGATTTACCCGCGCATTATAGGGAAAAATTCGGCTTTGTGTTGCGGCGGATGGTCTCGGATCAGAGACAAAAAGGCGGCTATTTGAGCCAGAGTGAGGGTTTGCGGGGGGTTGATGGGGTAGGAAATTTTTGACGGGCGGTGGGCTATTTAGTGTGGGGAAGAGGGGAGGGCTTTTTGAGGGCGGGAAGGGAGGACCGGTTCTTTGCCGCAAGAACGATTTCTTGCGGCGAATAAGATCCGGGTCTGTTCCAACTAACGAAGTTGTTATCCGTTAGAGCAGCCATTACCCATGACATGGTAATTAAGGATATGGCGCTGACCCTGGGAATCCTCATATTCCATCTTTACCGGTACAACTTCGCAGACTTCCGGGATCGTGCTCATGGACAATACTTTGGCCACGTCCAGCTTGGTACTGTAGGTGTAATCTTCAACAATCGGGGCGTTCTGGCCGGCCAGCTCGGTCGGGGCCTCGTCGGCCAGGGCGGCGGTGGCGCACAAGCTGCTGAGGGCCATAACTACGAGAGCTTTCATTTCTTTACTTACCTTCTTCAGGGCGAAAGGGGTCACGGGGCCCTTGTGAGGCCACGTGTGTAACTTAGGATTGGTTAGTTCGGATTAACGTGCCTTCGTGGGGGCTGTTACGTTGTTAATCACTGTTGTGTTAATCACAATGCCTTGGTTGGCGGAAGTGATTCTAGGCTTGCGGGTTATATTCATATACCCGTGCTTTTGATAAAGACTATTGGCGGTTTTTGTAACAATCCCGTGGTAAAGGTTTTTTCACCCGCCTGCAGAGCCCCGCAGGCTGCGGGCCAGAGCGGCAAACGGGGATAGCAGGGCATTTTGTAGGGTCTTGTTACTACCATCGTCGAATGGTTCTATAGGCCCACCCCGGATACAACTGGGTCATACAACAACAACTATGTCACCGAGGTAAGAAAGATGAGTGCGGCTTCCCTGTACCCCGTTCGCCCCGAAGTAGCAGCCAACACGCTGACCGACGAGGCAACCTACAAGGCCATGTACCAGCAGTCGGTGGTCAACCCCGATGGCTTCTGGCGCGAGCAAGCCAAGCGCCTTGACTGGGTCAAGCCTTTCACCGCGGTGAAGCAGACCTCTTTCGACGATCACCATGTCGACATCAAGTGGTTCGCCGATGGCACCCTGAACGTGTCCTACAACTGCCTGGACCGTCACCTCGCCGAGCGCGGCGACCAGGCGGCGATCATCTGGGAGGGCGATGACCCGGCCGAGAGCCGCACCATCACCTACCGCGAGTTGCACGAAGAAGTCTGCAAGTTCGCTAACGCCCTGCGTGGCCAGGATGTGCACCGCGGCGACGTGGTGACCATCTATATGCCGATGATCCCCGAAGCCGTGGTCGCCATGCTGGCGTGTACCCGCATCGGTGCGATCCATTCGGTGGTGTTCGGCGGTTTCTCGCCGGAGGCCCTGGCCGGTCGCATCATCGACTGTAAGTCGAAGGTGGTGATCACGGCCGATGAAGGCATTCGCGCCGGTAAGAAGATTCCGCTGAAGGCCAACGTCGACGACGCGCTGACCAACCCGGAAACCAGCAGCATCCAGAAGGTCATCGTGTGCAAGCGCACCAATGGCCAGATCAAGTGGAACCAGCATCGCGACATCTGGTACGAAGACCTGATGAAGGTGGCGGGCACCGTGTGTGCGCCAAAAGAGATGGGCGCCGAAGAAGCGCTGTTCATCCTCTACACCTCCGGTTCCACCGGCAAGCCTAAAGGCGTGCAGCACACCACCGGCGGCTACCTGTTGTATGCGGCCCTGACCCACGAGCGCGTATTCGACTACCGCCCGGGCGAAATCTACTGGTGCACCGCCGACGTCGGTTGGGTCACTGGCCACACCTATATTGTCTACGGCCCGCTGGCCAATGGCGCGACCACCTTGCTGTTCGAAGGCGTGCCGAACTACCCGGACATTACCCGGGTGGGCAAGATCGTCGACAAGCACAAGGTCAATATCCTCTACACCGCCCCGACCGCGATCCGCGCAATGATGGCGTCCGGCACCGCTGCCTGCGAAGGCGTCGATGGCAGCAGTCTGCGCCTGTTGGGTTCGGTGGGTGAGCCGATCAACCCGGAAGCGTGGGACTGGTACTACAAGAACGTCGGCCAATCCCGTTGCCCGATCGTCGACACCTGGTGGCAGACCGAAACCGGCGCCACCCTGATGAGCCCGCTGCCGGGCGCCCATGCACTCAAGCCGGGTTCTGCCGCACGGCCGTTCTTCGGTGTGGTGCCGGCGCTGGTGGACAACCTGGGCAACATCATCGAAGGCGCCGCCGAAGGCAACCTGGTGATTCTCGACTCGTGGCCAGGCCAGGCCCGTACCCTGTACGGCGACCATGACCGTTTTGTCGACACGTACTTCAAGACCTTCCGTGGCATGTACTTCACCGGTGACGGCGCCCGTCGCGATGAAGATGGCTACTGGTGGATCACCGGCCGTGTGGATGACGTGTTGAACGTATCCGGCCACCGCATGGGTACCGCCGAGATCGAAAGCGCCATGGTTGCCCACCCTAAAGTCGCCGAAGCGGCGGTGGTGGGTGTGCCGCACGACATCAAGGGCCAGGGCATCTATGTGTATGTGACCCTGAAGAATGGCGAAGAACCCAGCGAAGCCCTGCGCCTGGAGCTGAAGAACTGGGTGCGCAAGGAAATCGGGCCGATTGCCTCGCCGGACGTGATCCAGTGGGCACCGGGCTTGCCGAAGACGCGCTCGGGGAAAATCATGCGCCGCATCCTGCGCAAGATTGCCACGGCCGAGTACGATGGGCTGGGCGATATTTCCACCCTGGCGGACCCGGGTGTAGTAGCGCATTTGATTGAGACCCACAAGACCATGAACGTCGCGTAAGGCGGGCTGGTCAGACAAAGCCCCATTCGGTGTGAGCCGGGTGGGGCTTTTTTGTGAGTGCTTGAAATCGGAGGAGATCCAATGTGGGAGGGGGCTTGCCCCCGATAGCAGTGGGTCAGTCAACTCATCTATAGCTGAAACACCGCTATCGGGGGTGTAGAACCCCTCCCACATTTGGATTGCATTCCAAGGTGGGTATGGGGGAGGGCCTGACAGGCCCGCATGATCATCAGGCAAATAAATATCGGTTTTTCGCGTAGGAGGTTTCTGAATGTTACCGAGTGGCACAAATGTGTAACCCATCGCCCAAACCTGAGGCAAAGGGCTACGCTTATGCCCCGAAAAACCGCGCTTTAGACACCCGGAGCCATAAGATTAAACGCCACACTTGCCGTGCTAGAAGGGTTTGCGAATAATAGGCCCGCAATTTGCAGCATCAATAGGTTTAATATCTTTTGTCTCTGCATAAAATTCAGAGGCTGTCAATGTGCTGGAACCGCTTTCTCAGTGCTTCTGTAAATTGTTGTCGCATTGAGGAAATATCGGCTTCCGGCCTGTCGTTAGAATGCCGATCACTCGCTCGTCGTCTCCACTGTTGAATTGGTGTAGGACGCAGCACCGCTATTCGGTTTCACTCAGTCGCATCGTGGGCCATGGCTCATACTGCTGTTTTGCCCTATACCGATGGAGTCCCAAGATGAAGAAACTCGTGCTGTTGGGCGCCCTGGCGCTGTCCGTGCTGTCCATGCAGGCTTTCGCTGAAGGCAAGCCTCTGAAAATTGGTATCGAAGCGGCTTACCCTCCGTTTGCCTCGAAGGCGCCGGATGGCAGCATCGTCGGTTTTGACTACGACATCGGCAACGCCCTGTGCGAAGAGATGAAGGTCAAGTGCACCTGGGTCGAGCAAGAGTTCGACGGCCTGATCCCGGCGCTCAAGGTGCGCAAGATCGACGCGATCCTGTCGTCCATGTCCATCACCGAAGACCGCAAGAAGTCCGTGGACTTCACCAACCGCTACTACCTGACCCCAGCGCGCCTGGTATTGAAGGAAGGCACCGCCGTCAGCGACAGCCTGGATGAACTGAAGGGCAAGAAGATCGGCGTACAGCGCGGTTCGATCCACGACCGTTTCGCCAAGGAAGTCCTGGCACCTAAAGGCGCCACCGTTGTGCCTTACAGCTCGCAGAACGAAATCTACCTCGACGTGGAAGCCGGTCGCCTCGACGGCACCGTGGCCGACGCCACCCTGTTGCAGGAAGGTTTCCTCGATACGCCAGCCGGTAAAGGCTATGCGTTCACCGGCCCGGCCTTCACCGACGTCAAGTACTTCGGCGACGGCGTAGGCATCGCCGTACGCAAGGGCGACAAGGAAAACCTGGACCGCATCAACGCTGCCATCGCCGCGATCCGTGCCAACGGTAAATACAAAGAAATCGAGAAAAAGTACTTCAACTTCGATATTTACGGCCCTGAAGCCAAGTAAGTATTCGCAGCTGTCTGTCCGAAATGGCGCAAGCAACAGAATTCCTGCGGTTTGCGCCATTTTTTCATCCCCCTTTTCGAGGACCTGAATCATGTTGAAAGGCTACGGGGCCGTCATCCTCGATGGCGCATGGTTGACGCTTCAGCTCGCCTTGTCGTCCATGGCCTTGGCCATTGTTCTGGGTCTGATCGGGGTCGCGTTACGCCTGTCGCCGGTGCGCTGGTTGGCCTGGCTGGGTGACTTGTACTCCACGGTGATCCGCGGGATCCCCGACCTGGTGCTGATCCTGCTGATTTTCTACGGTGGTCAGGACCTGCTTAACCGCGTCGCGCCGATGCTCGGCTATGACGACTATATCGACTTGAACCCCTTGGCCGCCGGTATCGGCACCCTGGGTTTCATCTTTGGCGCCTACCTGTCGGAAACCTTCCGTGGTGCCTTCATGGCCATCCCCAAGGGCCAGGCCGAAGCCGGCCTGGCGTATGGCATGAGCAGCTTCCAGGTGTTTTTCCGGGTGATGGTGCCGCAGATGATCCGGCTGGCGATCCCTGGGTTTACCAACAACTGGCTGGTACTCACCAAGGCCACCGCGCTGATCTCGGTGGTGGGCCTGCAAGACATGATGTTCAAGGCCAAGCAGGCGGCTGATGCCACCCGCGAGCCTTTTACCTTCTTCCTCGCAGTGGCGGCGATGTACCTGGTGATCACCAGCGTGTCGTTGCTGGCCCTGCGTCATCTTGAGAAGCGCTACTCGGTAGGCGTAAGGGCGGCTGATCTATGATCTTCGACTACAACGTCATCTGGGAGGCCATGCCGCTGTACCTTGGCGGCCTGCTGACCACCCTGAAACTGCTCGCCATCTCGCTGTTCTTCGGCCTGCTCGCCGCCTTGCCCCTGGGCTTGATGCGTGTGTCCAAGCAACCGGTCGTCAACGGCGTGGCCTGGCTCTACACCTATGTGATCCGCGGCACGCCGATGCTGGTGCAGCTGTTTTTGATCTACTACGGCCTGGCGCAGTTCGAAGCGGTGCGCGAGAGCGTCCTGTGGCCGCTGCTGTCCAGCGCGACCTTCTGCGCGTGCCTGGCCTTTGCGATCAACACCAGCGCCTACACCGCCGAGATCATTGCCGGTAGCCTCAAGGCCACCCCCAATGGCGAGATCGAAGCGGCCAAGGCCATGGGCATGTCGCGCTACAAGCTGTACCGCCGCATCCTGCTGCCGTCGGCCCTGCGCCGCGCGCTGCCGCAGTACAGCAACGAAGTGATCATGATGCTGCAGACCACCAGTCTCGCGTCCATCGTCACCCTGATCGACATCACCGGTGCCGCGCGCACGGTGAACGCGCAGTTCTACCTGCCGTTCGAAGCCTACATCACCGCCGGCGTGTTCTACCTGTGCCTGACCTTTATCCTGGTGCGCCTGTTCAAGTTGGCCGAGCGCCGCTGGCTGAGCTACCTGGCTCCACGGAAGCACTGATATGGAACGTATCGATCACCTGTTGCCCTGGGGCCACCTGGGCTGCGAGCGCCAGCTGAGCGTGTTCCGTTTCGGCACCGGCGAGCGCAAGGCCTATATCCAGGCCAGCCTGCACGCCGATGAATTGCCGGGCATGCGCGCCGCGTGGGAGCTGAAAAAACGCCTCGCCGAACTTGAAGCGCAAGGCGCCCTCAACGGCGTGATCGAGTTGGTGCCGGTGGCCAACCCGATGGGCCTGGGCCAGTTGCTGCAAGGCAGCCACCAGGGCCGTTTCGAAGTGGGCAGCGGCAAGAATTTCAACCGCGATTTCGTTGAGTTGAGCGAGCCGGTGGCCGAGTTGCTCACAGGCAAGCTGGGGGATGATGCTCACGCCAACGTGCGCATGATTCGCCAGGCGATGGCCGATGCGCTCAACGCATTGCCCGAGCCGAGCAGCCAGTTGCAAGGCATGCAGCGCATCCTGCTGAGCCATGCGTGCAGCGCCGATATCGTCCTCGACCTGCACTGTGACGCCGAAGCCGCATTGCACATGTACGCGCTGCCCCAGCACTGGCCGCAGTGGCGTTCGCTGTCGGCGCACTTGAATGTGAAAGTCGGTCTGCTCGCGGAAGACTCCGGTGGCAGCTCGTTTGATGAGGCCTGTTCGTTGCCGTGGCTGCGGTTGTCCCGCGCCTTCCCCGACGCACAGATCCCGCTGGCCTGCCTGGCGACAACCCTGGAATTGGGCGGTCAGGCGGACACCGGCCGTGACGAAGCGATCTTCCACGCCGAAGGCATCCTCGCGTTTCTCGCCGAGCAAGGCCTGATCAAGGGCGAATGGCCGGCGCCGCAACACGAACCGTGTGAAGGCGTGCCCTTCGAAGGCACAGAATTGCTGTTCGCGCCCCACGCCGGGGTGATCAGTTACCTGCGTAAAGCCGGGGACTGGATCGAGAAGGGCGAGCCGATTTTTGAAGTGATTGATCCCCTGGAAGACCGCGTGAGCGTTATCTGCGCGGGCACCTCGGGGGTGTTGTTTGCCGTTGAACGGCTACGTTATGCCCAAGCGGGTTTCTGGCTGGCCAAGGTGGCGGGGCGCGAAGCGCTGCGTCACGGGCGCTTGCTCAACGACTGACCACCTGTTTTTGTGAGAACCGACCGCATGTACAAACTTGAAGTCCAAGACCTGCATAAACGCTATGGCAGTCATGAAGTGCTCAAAGGCGTGTCCCTGGCCGCCGCAGCCGGCGATGTGATCAGCATCATCGGTTCCAGTGGTTCGGGCAAAAGTACCTTTTTGCGCTGCATCAATCTGCTGGAGCAACCCCACGCCGGCAAGATCCTGCTCAATAACGAAGAGCTGAAACTGGTGGCCAACAAGGACGGCGCCATGAAGGCCGCCGACCCTAAGCAACTGCAACGCATGCGCTCGCGCCTGTCGATGGTGTTCCAGCATTTCAACCTGTGGTCGCACATGACCGCGCTGGAAAACGTGATGGAAGCGCCGGTGCACGTGCTGGGCATGTCGAAAAAAGACGCCCGTGAAAAGGCCGAGCACTACCTGGCCAAGGTCGGTGTGGGCCATCGCAAGGATGCGTTCCCCGGCCATATGTCCGGTGGCGAGCAGCAGCGCGTGGCGATTGCCCGAGCCCTGGCGATGGAGCCGGAGGTGATGCTGTTCGACGAACCCACCTCGGCCCTCGACCCCGAGTTGGTGGGCGAAGTGCTCAAGGTCATGCAGGACCTGGCCCAGGAAGGCCGCACCATGGTGGTGGTGACCCACGAAATGGGCTTTGCCCGTGAAGTGTCGAACCAGCTGGTGTTCTTGCACAAAGGCATCGTCGAAGAGCGTGGCAACCCTCGGGAAGTGCTGGTCAACCCGCAGTCCGAGCGGTTGCAGCAGTTCCTGTCCGGCAGCTTGAAATAATCAAGGCCGCTGCTCCCCCCTGTAGGAGCGAGCTCGCTCGCGAAGATCGTCAACGATAACGCGGGAAGCCTGATGCCCCGTGGTGTTCTCAGGTTTTTCGCGAGCAAGCTCGCTCCTACAGGAAAGCAGGTCTTTATCGTTTTTAAGCTTTGTGTTGGTTTACGGGCTAGCATTGGCCTCTGTCTTCATTACTGTTACTCGCTTCGGATAGCACTCCATGACCGCCCACAAAATTGGTTTCCTGATTTGGCCCAGCACAAAAGCACTCACGCTTGCGCTGGCTGAGGAGGCCTTGCGCGTTGCTCAGCGGGTGCATCCGGAGGTGGTCTACGAGCTGTCGTTTTTGCTCGCAGAGCCGGCCACCGAAGGCGCCTGGCAACTGCCGGGCGAGCCGTGGGCGGGCAAGCTGGAAGGCTTCCAGAAACTGTTCCTGCTGGCGGACGAGCCGCCTGCCGTGATCGCCTCGCAACTGAGCACCGCCCTCAAGCAGCTGGTGCGCGCCGGTTGTGTGATCGGCGGCTTGTCGGCCGGTGTGTACCCGCTGGCCCAGCTCGGCCTGCTCGACGGCTACCGCGCCGCCGTGCACTGGCGTTGGCAGGATGATTTTGCCGAGCGTTTCCCCAAGGTCATCGCCACCAGCCATCTGTTCGACTGGGACCGTGATCGCCTGACCGCCTGCGGCGGCATGTCGGTACTCGACCTGTTGCTGGCGGTGCTGGCCCGTGACCACGGTGCCGAACTGGCCGGTGCGGTGTCGGAAGAGCTGGTGGTGGAGCGCATCCGCGAAGGCGGCGAGCGCCAGCGCATCCCGCTGCAGAACCGCCTGGGCTCCAGCCATCCGAAGCTGACCCAGGCGGTGTTGCTGATGGAAGCCAATATCGAAGAGCCGCTGACCACCGACGAAATCGCCCAGCATGTGTGCGTGTCGCGACGACAACTGGAGCGGATCTTCAAGCAATACCTCAATCGCGTCCCCAGCCAGTACTACCTGGAACTGCGCCTGAACAAGGCCCGCCAGATGCTCATGCAAACCAGCAAGTCGATCATCCAGATCGGCCTGTCCTGCGGCTTCTCCTCGGGGCCGCACTTCTCTAGCGCCTACCGCAACTTCTTTGGCGCCACCCCTCGCGAAGACCGCAACCAGCGCCGCAGCAGCAGCCCGTTCGAACTCTCGTCGGTGCCGTCCGAGCGTGGTTGACGTGGGGTGAATACGATTGGCGCGGTGTGTCGCGTCCATCGCGCAACTTCCCTGCATACTGCCGAAAACCCCTGCATCCGTTTAAACTGCGCCATTGCGACGCTATTTGTCGCATTGGCGTAAACCCGCGTAAAACGGGGGTTGGCGCTATAAGAAGTTGTCGCTTGGCGGCAAGGCCGCGCTGAAAACTGTCCTTACAATCCCTGCATCGCCCGCCAGTTCCAGGCAGGCGTTCCTCTTCAGGAGACTCCGATGTCCGTTGAGCAAGCCCCGGTGCAACGTGCCGATTTCGACCAGGTCATGGTTCCCAACTACGCACCTGCCGCATTCATCCCCGTGCGTGGCGCAGGTTCCCGTGTGTGGGACCAGGCGGGTCGCGAGCTGATCGACTTTGCCGGCGGCATCGCGGTCAACGTGTTGGGCCACGCCCACCCGGCGCTGGTCGGTGCACTGACCGAACAGGCCAACAAGCTGTGGCACGTCTCCAACGTCTTCACCAACGAGCCGGCCCTGCGCTTGGCCCATAAGCTGATCGACGCCACGTTTGCCGAGCGCGTGTTCTTCTGCAACTCCGGTGCCGAAGCCAACGAGGCCGCATTCAAGCTGGCCCGTCGCGTGGCGTTCGACCGTTTCGGCAGCGAGAAGTACGAGATCATTGCCGCGCTGAACAGCTTCCACGGCCGTACCCTGTTCACCGTCAACGTCGGTGGCCAGTCGAAGTACTCCGACGGTTTCGGGCCTAAAATTACCGGCATCACCCACGTCCCTTATAACGACCTGGAAGCGCTGAAAGCCGCCGTGTCGGACAAGACCTGCGCCGTGGTGCTGGAGCCGATCCAGGGCGAAGGCGGCGTACTGCCGGCCGAGCTGGCTTACCTGCAAGGTGCCCGCGAACTGTGCGACGCCAACAATGCGCTGCTGGTGTTCGACGAAGTGCAGACCGGCATGGGCCGCAGCGGCCATCTGTTTGCCTACCAGCACTACGGCGTGGTGCCCGACATCCTCACCAGCGCCAAGAGCCTGGGCGGCGGTTTCCCGATTGCGGCGATGCTCACCCGTGAAGACCTGGCCAAGCACCTGGTGGTCGGTACCCACGGCACCACCTACGGCGGCAACCCGCTGGCGTGCGCAGTGGCCGAAGCGGTCATCGACGTGATCAACACCCCTGAGGTGCTGGCCGGCGTCAACGCCAAGCACGACCTGTTCAAGGCGCGCCTGGAGCAGATCGGCAAGCAGTACGGCATCTTCACCGAAGTACGTGGCATGGGCCTGCTGATCGGTTGCGTACTGAGCGATGCGTTCAAAGGCAAGGCCAAGGACGTGTTCAACGCGGCCGAGAAAGAAAACCTGATGATCCTGCAAGCCGGCCCTGACGTGGTGCGTTTTGCGCCGAGCCTGGTGGTGGAAGACGCGGACATCAACGAAGGCCTGGATCGTTTCGAGCGTGCGGTAAAAACGCTGACCCAAGCCTGATACATATCTGTCTGTCGGACCGGATCAAATGTGGGAGGGGGCTTGCCCCCGATAGCAATCTGTCAGTTGATGCATCTGGTGACTGATACACCGCTATCGGGGGCAAGCCCCCTCCCACACTGGAATATGCCCCACATGAAGATATGGGGTGTTCCCGACCTGTTCGGTATTTTTTTCCTGTGAGTTCTAGAGTTAAGGAGTGACACCATGCTGGTGATGCGCCCCGCGCAAATGGCTGATCTGGGCGAGGTACAGCGTCTGGCTGCGGATAGCCCGATTGGTGTCACCTCCTTGCCGGATGATGTGGAACGCCTGAGCGACAAGATCGCCGCCAGCGAAGCGTCCTTCGCGGCCGAGGTGAGTTTCAACGGTGAAGAAAGCTATTTCTTCGTGCTCGAAGACACCGAGACCGGCAAGCTCGCCGGCTGCTCGGCCATCGTCGCTTCGGCCGGTTACTCGGAGCCGTTCTACAGTTTTCGTAACGAGACCTTCGTGCACGCCTCCCGCGAGCTGAAGATCCACAACAAGATCCACGTGCTTTCCCAGTGCCACGACCTCACCGGCAACAGCCTGCTCACCAGTTTCTACGTGGTGCCGGAGCTGGTCGGTTCGCCGTGGTCGGAACTCAATTCCCGCGGCCGCCTGTTGTTCGTCGCCAGCCACCCCGAGCGCTTTGCCGACTCGGTGGTGACCGAGATTGTCGGCTACAGCGACGAGCACGGTGATTCGCCGTTCTGGGACGCCATCGGCCGCAACTTCTTCGACCTCAACTACGCCGCCGCCGAGCGCCTGTGCGGGCTGAAAAGCCGTACGTTCCTCGCCGAGCTGATGCCGCATTACCCGATCTACGTGCCGCTGCTGCCGGACGAAGCCCAGGAAGCCATGGGCCAGGTGCACCCGCGTGCCCAGATCACCTTCGACATCCTGATGCGCGAAGGCTTCGAGACTGACCACTACATCGACATCTTCGACGGCGGCCCGACGCTGCACGCACGGGTCTCGGGCATTCGCTCGATTGCCCAGAGTCGCGTGGTGCCGGTGAAGATCGGCGAGATGGTCAAGGGGGGCGGCCGCCAGTACCTGGTGAGCAACGCGCAGTTGCAGGATTACCGCGCGGTGATGCTGGAGCTGGACTACGCGCCGGGCAAACCGGTGACCCTGGACCTGGCAGCCGCCGAAGCCCTGGGCGTTGGTGAAGGCGCGAGTGTGCGCCTGGTAGCGGTATAAACAGAGTGTCGCGGGTGGCTGGCAGCAGCGGCCCGTCTGAGGAGATAGCATGATCGTTCGTCCCGTACGCAGCAGCGATTTACCGGCCCTGATTGATCTGGCGCGCAGCACCGGCACCGGCCTCACCACCTTGCCGGCCAACGAAGAGCGCCTGACCCACCGGGTAGGCTGGGCGGAAAAAACCTTTCGCGGCGACGCCGGGCGCGGTGATGCCGACTACCTGTTCGTGCTGGAAAACGACGAAGGCCGCGTGGTGGGGATTTCCGCCATCGCCGGTGCCGTCGGCCTGCGCGAGCCGTGGTACAACTTCCGGGTCGGCCTGACGGTCAGCGCCTCCCAGGAACTGAATATCTACCGTGAGATTCCGACGCTGTTCCTGGCCAACGACCTCACCGGCAATTCCGAGCTGTGCTCGTTGTTCCTGCATGCCGATTACCGCAACGGCCTCAACGGCCGCATGCTGGCCAAGGCGCGCCTGCTGTTTATCGCCGAGTTCCCACAGCTGTTCGGCAACAAGATCATCGCCGAGATGCGCGGCGTGTCCAACGACGCCGGGCGTTCACCGTTCTGGGAAAGCCTGGGCCGGCACTTCTTCAAGATGGAATTCAGCCAGGCCGATTACCTCACCGGCGTGGGCAACAAGGCGTTTATTGCTGAGCTGATGCCCAAGTTTCCGTTGTACAGCTGCTTCCTTTCCGAAGACGCGCGCAACGTGATCGGCAAGGTCCATCCGGACACCGAGCCGGCGCTGAGCATGCTCAAGAGCGAAGGCTTCAGCTACCAGGGCTACGTCGATATTTTCGACGCCGGCCCGGCGGTGGAGTGCGAGACCGCCAAGATCCGTGCGGTGCGCGACAGCCAATCATTGGTGTTGGCCATCGGCACACCGGGGGACGACGCCACGCCGTTCCTGATCCATAACCGCAAACGCGAAGATTGCCGCATCACCGCCGCACCGGCACGCCTGGCGGCCGGCACGCTGGTGGTCGATCCGCAAACCGCCAAGCGCCTGCAACTGGTGGTGGGTGATCAAGTGCGTGCCGTACCGTTGTCTGCTGCCCGGGAGTCGAAATAATGAATTCGTTGTATATCGCAGGTAGCTGGCTGGCTGGCCAGGGTGAACTGTTTGAATCCCGCAATCCGGTGACCCAGCAGGTGCTGTGGGCCGGTAATGGCGCCACGGTCGAGCAGGTCGAGTCGGCCGTGCAGGCCGCGCGCCAGGCGTTCCCGGCCTGGGCCCGGCGCCCGCTGGAAGAGCGCATCAGCGTGCTGGAAGCCTTCGCCGCGAGCCTGAAAAGTCGCGCCGATGAAATAGCGCGCTGCATCGGCGAGGAGACCGGCAAGCCGCTGTGGGAGTCGGCCACCGAAGTCACCAGCATGGCCAACAAGATCGCAATCTCGGTGCAAAGCTACCGCGAGCGTACCGGCGAGAAGAGCGGCCCCCTGGGCGACGCCACCGCCGTATTGCGCCACAAGCCCCACGGCGTGGTGGCGGTGTTCGGTCCTTACAACTTCCCCGGTCACCTGCCCAACGGGCATATCGTCCCGGCGTTGCTGGCGGGTAATACCGTGCTGTTCAAGCCCAGCGAGCTGACCCCGAAAGTTGCCGAGCTGACCGTGCAGTGCTGGATCGACGCCGGTTTGCCGGCGGGCGTGTTGAACCTGCTGCAAGGCGCGCGCGAGACCGGCATTGCGTTGGCCGCCAACCCCGGTATCGATGGGTTGTTCTTCACCGGTTCCAGCCGTACCGGCAATCATCTGCACCAGCAGTTCTCCGGGCGCCCGGACAAGATCCTGGCCCTGGAAATGGGCGGCAACAACCCGCTGGTGGTAGATGAAGTAGCCGACGTGGATGCGGCGGTCTACACCATCATCCAGTCGGCGTTTATCTCCGCCGGCCAGCGTTGCACCTGTGCCCGTCGCCTGCTGGTGCCGGAAGGCGCCTGGGGCGATGCGCTGCTGGCGCGGCTGGTGGCGGTGAGCGCGACGATTGAAGTCGGCGCGTTCGACCAGCAACCACCGCCGTTCATGGGCTCGGTGATTTCCCTGGCGGCGGCAAAAGCCCTGATGGACGCCCAGGAGCTGATGTTGGCCAATGGCGCCGTGGCGCTGTTGGAGATGACCCAGCCCCAGGATCAAGCTGCCTTGCTGACCCCAGGCATCATCGACGTGACCGGCGTGACCGAGCGCGAAGACGAAGAACTGTTCGGGCCGCTGTTGCAGGTGATCCGCTACGCCGATTTCGCGGCGGCGATTGCCGAAGCCAACAACACCCGGTACGGCCTGGCCGCTGGCCTGTTGTCCGATTCCGAAGCGCGTTACCAGCAATTCTGGCTGGAAAGCCGTGCCGGCATCGTCAACTGGAACAAACAGCTGACCGGCGCCGCCAGCACCGCGCCATTTGGTGGGGTAGGGGCCTCGGGCAACCATCGCGCCAGTGCGTATTACGCGGCGGATTATTGTGCGTACCCGGTGGCGTCGCTTGAAACGCCAAGCCTGGTGGTACCGGCCACGCTAACCCCCGGCATTACGCTGATCTAAATGTGGGAGGGGGCTTGCCCCCTCCCACAGGGGGTCAGTGGTGTATTCAAGTAATTTGAAGCCTATAAAAACAGATGTTCGTGGAGCCTCGCCGATGAAATCCTATGAAGTCAATTTTGACGGTCTAGTGGGGCCGACCCATAACTACGGCGGTTTGTCCTTCGGCAACGTCGCCTCCCAGAGCAACAGCCAGCAGCATTCCAACCCCAGGGAAGCGGCGTTGCAGGGCCTGCAGAAAATGAAAGCGCTGATGGACATGGGCTTTGTGCAAGGTGTGCTTGCGCCCCAGGAGCGTCCGGATGTAGCGGCGTTGCGCAACCTCGGTTTCAGCGGCACCGACGCCCAGGTCATCCAGCAGGCGGCCAAGCAGGCCATGCCGTTGTTGGTCGCCAGCTGCTCGGCATCGAGCATGTGGGTGGCCAACGCCGCCACCGTCAGCCCGAGCGCCGACACGGCAGATGGCCGCGTGCATTTCACCGCCGCCAACCTCAACTGCAAATACCACCGCAGCATCGAACACCCCACCACCAGCCGCGTGCTGGGGGCGATGTTTGCCGACCAGAAACACTTTGCCCACCACGCCGCGTTACCGGCGGTGGCGCAGTTCGGCGACGAAGGTGCGGCCAACCACACGCGTTTCTGCCGTGAGTATGGCGACGCGGGGGTGGAATTTTTCGTGTTCGGGCGCAGCGCGTTCGACCCCCGTTACCCGGCCCCGCAGAAGTACCCGGCGCGCCAGACCCTCGAAGCCTCCCAGGCCGTCGCCCGCCTGCATGGCCTGAAGGATGAAGGCGTGGTCTACGCCCAGCAGAACCCGGCGGTGATCGATGCCGGCGTGTTCCACAACGACGTGATCGCGGTGGGCAACGGCGAGGTGCTGTTCTATCACGAGGACGCGTTCCTCCATACCGAACAGATGCTGGCCGAGTTGCAGGGCAAGTTGGGCAAGCTGGGCGGCAACTTCCAGGCGGTGTGTGTGCCGCGTGCCCAGGTCAGCGTCGAGGACGCGGTGCGCTCCTACCTGTTCAACAGCCAGTTGCTGACCTGCGCCGACGGTTCGATGCTGCTGATCGTGCCGGAAGAATGCCGCGCCAACGAGCGCGTCTGGCAGTACCTGCAAGGCCTGACGGCGTCCGCGGGGCTGATCCGCGAAGTCAAAGTCTTCGACCTCAAGCAAAGCATGCAGAACGGCGGCGGCCCGGCGTGCCTGCGCCTGCGCGTGGCCCTCAATGAAACCGAGCTGGCAGCGGTGAACCCAGGGGTTATCATGACCGCGCCGTTGTACGACACACTGACCCAATGGGTCGACAAGCACTACCGCGACAGCCTGCGCGAAACCGACCTGGCTGACCCGCAATTACTGCTTGAGTGCCGGACGGCACTGGATGAACTGACGCAAATCCTTAAACTGGGCTCGGTTTATCCTTTCCAGATCAATTAACGCCACCTCTTTTTACACCCTATGGCTGAGAATTATTTATGAGCACCGACACCCTGCAACTGATCCTTGAAGACACCGACGGCACCCAGCTGGAAACCTCCTGCACCCGCGTCGCCGTGGTCTGGCAGGGCAAGGAAATCTGGATCCAGCACGACGGCCGTGGCCAACTGCTGATCGGCGTGGACGTGGAAGAAGGCGACGCCGAATACGCCAACCTGTTGATGCGCCCACTGGCCACCAACCTGATGAGCCTGCAACTGGAAATGGAACCGGCCGACGTTGAAGGTGATGATGACGATCACGTCCACGGCCCAGGCTGCAACCACTAAGGAAGCTGCGTATGCTCGCCCTTGGCAAACTGCTTGAACTGACCCTCGCCGGTCGCGAACCGGCGCAAAAAATTCAACTGACTGTCGACGGCGTGCAGATGCGCTGGCTCAGCGAGGGCGCACTCGAAGTGCGCCCGCCGCAGGCAACGGACAATGGCCGCGACCTGTTGCTGTCATCCGGCATCCATGGCAACGAAACCGCGCCGATCGAATTGCTCGACCGCCTGTTGCATGGCATCGCCCGTGGGGAGATCAAGCCCCGCACCCGTATTCTGTTCCTGTTCGGCAACCCCGAGGCCATGCGCCGCGGCGAGCGTTACCTTGAACTGGACGTCAACCGGCTGTTCAACGGCCGGCATGAAAAAAACATCGGCCCCGAAGCCATGCGCGCCGCCGAACTTGAACAGCTGGCCCGCAGCTTCTTCAGCCAGCCTGGCCGTTCGCGCCTGCATTACGACCTGCACACCGCCATCCGCGGCTCGAAGATCGAGCAGTTTGCGCTGTACCCCTGGAAGGAGGGGCGCCAGCATTCACGCCACGAACTGGCGCGCCTGAACGCCGCTGGCATGGAAGCGGTGCTGCTGCAGAACAAGAGCTCGATCACCTTCACCGCGTTTACCTACGAGCAGCTGGAGGCCGAGGCCTTCACCCTCGAACTGGGCAAGGCGCGACCGTTCGGGCACAACCAGGGCGTGAATGTCTCCCGCCTGGAGCTGCGCCTCAAGCAGATCATCGAAGGCACCGAGCCTGAGACTGACAGTCTGGACGGGTTGAAACTGTTCGCCGTGTCGCGGGAAGTCATCAAGCACAGCGATGCATTCCTGCTGCACTTGCCGGCGGACGTGGAAAACTTTTCGGAATTGGAAAAGGGTTATCTGCTGGCCGAAGACGTGGCCAAGACCCGTTGGGTGATCGAGGAGGAGGGTGCGCGCATCATCTTCCCCAACCCGAAGGTAAAGAATGGCTTGCGGGCGGGGATATTGATTGTGCCGACCACGGACGTGGGCCTGGCATAGGTCTCAAGGCGTATCCGGATCCAAATGTGGGAGGGGGCTTGCCCCCGATGGCGGTGTCTCAGCTCCAGATCAGCTGACTGACACACTGCTATCGGGGGCAAGCCCCCTCCCACATTTTGTTTTGCAGTGTTGCTTAGACCGCTAGCGCCCGTGGCTCGCTGCGACGGATCGCCCGCACCTTGTGCAGGGTGTCGGCGCATGTACGTGCAGCTTCCTGGCCCTTGTGCACGAAGTGCTCATGGAAGAACGCGGTATGTTCGCTGCCGGCGTGGAAGTGATGCGGCGTCAGGGACACCGAGAACACCGGCACTTCGGTTTCCAGCTGAACCTGCATCAGGCCGCTGACCACCGATTGGGCGACGAATTCGTGACGGTAGATCCCGCCGTCCACCACCAGCGCGGCGGCCACGATACCGGCGTAACGGCCGGTCTTGGCCAGCAGCTTGGCGTGCAGGGGCATTTCAAAGGCGCCGCCGACTTCGAAGAAATCGATGTCCGATTCCTGATAGCCCTGGGCGATCATTTCGGCGAGGAAGCCTTTGCGCGATTGGTCGACAATATCCTTGTGCCAGCAAGCCTGGATAAACGCGACGCGCTCGCCGTGATGGTTTTTGCTTTTGCTGTCGATTGCGGTGGGTTGCATGTTCTGACTCCTGTTTAAGAAAAAAACAGGGCGTTATGAATCGAATGGGATTTAAGGGTACGAACCGCCGAGTCATGCAGGCATGCGCTCAGCGTGCGGCCCTTAGGTGCCAATCCCGTTCTCTCTTCATCCGGACTATGACCGTCGGCCCCGGGATCACACCGGGTCTGCTGACCTTGTCGCCGTCCTGCGTGAGCAGTTCGAGGCGCCAAGCGCTCGCGGGCTATGCACATTGCGTGCAATTACCGCCGGTGGGGAATTGCACCCCGCCCTGAGAACGTTGCCACCAGAACCCTGGTGGCGGAGAGTTTTTAACATGGTTTTTCATAAACTGCACGAGCGTCGTATCGATAAGCTATATCGGTTTGTTTGGTTGGTATTCGATTGAGAACGCGTGGGGCTTGATATTCCGCGGCTTTGCCCGCAGTAATCATCCTCATAAGAAGCTTAATGAACCCCTTCGAGGCTTGTTTCATGTCTGTGATCGACCTGCGCAGCGACACCGTGACCCAACCCACCGCCGGCATGCTTGACGCCATGGCCAATGCCGCCAGCGGCGATGACGTCTACGGCGAAGACCCCAGCGTCAACCATCTGGAAGCCGAGCTGGCCAAACGCCTGGGCTTTGCAGCCGCGCTGTTCGTGCCCACCGGCACCATGAGCAACCTGCTGGCGCTGATGGCCCACTGTGAGCGTGGCGAGGAGTACATCGTCGGCCAGCAGGCCCACACCTACAAATACGAGGGCGGCGGTGCGGCCGTGCTGGGTTCGATCCAGCCGCAGCCGCTGGACGTGCAGGCGGATGGCTCCCTCGACCTGAATCAGGTGCTCGAGGCTATCAAACCCGACGACTTCCACTTCGCCCGCACCCGCCTGCTGGCCCTGGAAAACACCATGCAGGGCAAGGTGCTGCCGCTGGACTACCTGGCGAAGGCGCGGGCGTTTACCCGCGAACATGGCCTGGCCCTGCACCTGGATGGCGCGCGACTCTACAACGCGGCGGTCAAGCTTGGGGTCGATGCACGGGAGATCGCCCAGCATTTCGACTCGGTGTCGGTGTGCCTGTCCAAGGGCCTTGGTGCACCGATTGGCTCGGTGCTGTGCGGCTCCACGGCATTGATCGCCAAGGCACGCCGTTTGCGCAAGATGGTCGGCGGTGGCATGCGCCAGGCCGGTTCCCTGGCGGCGGCGGGGCTGTACGCCCTGGATCACCAGGTGCAGCGCCTGGCCGACGACCACGCCAATGCGCAATGGCTGGGCGATGAGCTGCGCAACGCCGGTTACGCGGTGGAGCCGGTGCAGACCAACATGGTCTACGTGCAGATCGGCGACCAGGCCCAGGCCTTGAAGACGTTTGCCGCCGAGCGTGGGATCAAGTTGAGTGCTGCGCCGCGCCTGCGCATGGTGACGCACCTGGATGTGAGCCGGGCGCAGATCGAGCAAGTGCTCGAGGCATTCGTCGAATTTTCGCGCAAATGAGTGTGCAGACCGTCTAATTGAACCTCTCTATCGCATAAACACGCTGTACCACCGGCAAAGGGCCGATATAATGCGGCCTTTTGCCGTCGCTCCGTCTGATGATGTTGCGCACTGGCCTTTGGCCGCAGCCTCCGTGGAAGAACCTATGAAAAGCGCAGAAATCCGTGAAGCCTTCCTTCGCTTCTTCGAAGAGCAAGGTCACACCCGTGTCTCCTCCAGCTCCTTGATCCCAGGCAATGACCCCACCCTGCTGTTCACTAACGCGGGGATGAACCAGTTCAAGGACTGCTTCCTGGGCCAGGAAAAACGCGCCTACACCCGCGCCACCAGCAGCCAGAAGTGCGTGCGTGCCGGCGGCAAGAACAGTGACCTGGAAAACGTCGGCTACACCGCCCGCCACCACACGTTCTTCGAGATGCTGGGTAACTTCAGCTTTGGTGATTATTTCAAGAAAGACGCGATTACCTTCGCCTGGACCTTCCTGACCGGCGTGTTGAAGCTGCCCAAGGAAAAACTCTGGGTGACCGTCTACGCGACGGACGACGAAGCGTATGACATCTGGACCAAGGAAATCGGGGTGCCCGTCGAGCGCATGATTCGCATCGGCGACAACAAGGGCGCGCCTTATGCTTCCGACAACTTCTGGACCATGGGCGATACCGGCCCATGCGGCCCATGCACCGAGATTTTCTACGATCACGGCGCCGACATCTGGGGTGGCCCACCGGGCTCGCCGGAAGAAGACGGCGACCGTTACATCGAGATCTGGAACAACGTGTTCATGCAGTTCAACCGCACCGCCGATGGCGTGCTGCATCCGCTGCCAGCGCCTTCGGTGGACACCGGCATGGGCCTGGAGCGGATCAGTGCGGTGATGCAGCACGTTCACTCCAACTACGAGATCGACCTGTTCACCAACCTGCTGAGCGCGTCGGCCGCGGCCATTGGTTGTGCCAATGAAAGCCAATCGTCCCTCAAGGTGGTGTCGGACCACATCCGTTCCTGCGGTTTCCTCATCGCCGACGGCGTACTGCCGTCCAATGAAGGCCGTGGCTACGTGCTGCGTCGCATCATCCGTCGCGCCTGCCGCCACGGTAACAAGCTGGGCGCCACCGGCAGCTTCTTCTACAAGATCGTCGCTGCACTGGTTGCCGAGATGGGCGATGCCTTCCCGGAACTCAAGCAACAGCAAAGCAACATCGAGCGCGTGCTCAAGGCGGAGGAGGAGCAGTTCTCCAAGACCCTGGAGCACGGCCTGAAGATTCTGGAACAGGACTTGGCCGAGCTCAAAGGCACCGTGGTGCCGGGCGATGTCGTGTTCAAGCTGTACGACACCTATGGCTTCCCGATGGACCTGACCGCCGACATTGCCCGTGAGCGCGAGCTGACCATCGACGAAGCCGGCTTTGAGCGTGAGATGGAAGCCCAGCGCGTGCGCGCCCGTTCCGCCAGTTCCTTTGGCCTGGACTACAACACCCTGGTCAAGGTTGACGTGCCCACCGAATTCACCGGTTACAAGGCGACCGTTGGCGCGGCCAAGATCGTTGCCATTTATAAAGACGGCAAGTCGGTCGACGTGTTGAGCGAAGGCGAAGAGGCAGTTGTGGTCCTGGACCAGACGCCGTTCTACGCCGAATCCGGTGGCCAGGTCGGTGACTGTGGTTTCCTGAGTTCGACCTCCGGTCGTTTCGAGGTGCGCGACACCACCAAGACCGGCGGTGCGTTCCTGCATCACGGCGTGCTGGTGCTGGGCAACCTGACTGTCGGTGCGCCAGTGGACACCCAGGTCGATGCCGACGTACGCCATGCCACCGCGCTGAACCACTCGGCCACGCACTTGCTGCACGCCGCGCTGCGCCAGGTGCTGGGCGAGCACGTCCAGCAGAAGGGGTCGTTGGTCGACAGCCAGCGCCTGCGTTTCGACTTCAGTCACTTCGAAGCGATCAAGCCTGAGCAGATCAAGGCCCTGGAAGACATCGTCAACGCTGAGATTCGCAAGAACTCCCCGGTAGAAACTGAAGAAACCGACATCGAGACGGCCAAGGCCAAGGGTGCCATGGCGCTGTTCGGCGAGAAATACGGCGACAGCGTGCGCGTGCTGAGCATGGGCGGCGACTTCTCGGTGGAACTGTGTGGCGGTATCCACGCCAACCGTACCGGCGATATCGCCCTGCTGAAAATCATCAGCGAAGGCGGCGTGGCGTCGGGTGTGCGTCGTATTGAGGCGGTGACCGGCGCTGCGGCCCTGGCCTACCTGAATGCCGCTGAAGAACAACTCAAGGAAGCGGCCAGCCTGGTCAAGGGCAGCCGCGACAACCTGATCGACAAGTTGTCCGCCGTTCTGGAGCGCAACCGTGCGCTGGAGAAACAGCTGGAGCAGTTGCAAGCCAAGGCGGCCAGCGCTGCGGGCGACGATCTGTCGGCTTCGGCCGTTGACGTCAAGGACGTGAAAGTCCTGGCTGCACGCCTGGACGGCCAGGACGGCAAGGCGCTGTTGGCCCTGGTCGATCAGTTGAAGAACAAGCTCGGCCGCGCAGTGATCCTGCTCGGCAGTGTCCATGAGGAGAAGGTCGTGCTGGTTGCCGGTGTAACCAAGGACCTGACTGGCCAACTCAAGGCCGGTGATTTGATGAAGCAGGCCGCTGCGGCAGTGGGCGGGAAGGGCGGCGGTCGTCCGGACATGGCGCAAGGCGGTGGTGTAGACGCCAGTGCCCTGGACGCGGCCCTGGCCCTGACCGTGCCATTTGTCGAGGCAGGTATTTAAGGCACTGTTAACCTGCCCGTGGTCTAGTCACGGGCTGTTCTGTGCTGGTTGATTGGATATTAGGCGCCCCTTTACGGGCTGAGGCGGCTTGGAAATGGCTTTGATCGTACAGAAATTTGGAGGCACCTCGGTCGGCTCTGTCGAAAGAATCGAGCAGGTGGCCGACAAGGTTAAGAAATTCCGCGATGCCGGGGATGACCTGGTCGTGGTGCTGTCGGCCATGAGCGGCGAGACCAATCGCCTGATCGAACTGGCCAAGGCCATCAGTGGCGAGCAACAGCCGCTGCCGCGTGAGCTGGATGTGATCGTGTCCACCGGCGAGCAGGTGACCATCGCCTTGCTGGCCATGGCCCTGAACAAGCGTGGCGTGCCTGCCGTGTCCTACACTGGCAGCCAGGTGCGCATCCTCACCGACAGCGCGCACACCAAGGCGCGGATCCTGCAGATTGACGACCAGAAAATTCGCACTGATCTGAAAGCAGGCCGCGTGGTAGTTGTAGCGGGCTTCCAGGGTGTGGACGAGCACGGCAACATCACCACCCTCGGGCGTGGCGGTTCTGACACCACCGGTGTGGCCCTGGCTGCGGCCCTCAAGGCTGACGAGTGCCAGATCTACACCGATGTGGATGGCGTCTACACCACTGACCCGCGTGTGGTGTCCGTGGCCCAGCGCCTGGACAAGATCACCTTTGAAGAGATGCTGGAAATGGCCAGCCTCGGTTCCAAGGTGTTGCAGATCCGCGCGGTGGAGTTCGCCGGCAAGTACAACGTTCCGCTGCGCGTATTGCACAGCTTCAAGGAGGGTCCGGGCACCCTCATTACTATTGATGAAGAGGAATCCATGGAACAGCCGATCATTTCCGGCATCGCTTTCAACCGCGATGAAGCCAAGCTGACGATCCGTGGCGTGCCAGACACCCCGGGCGTGGCCTTCAAGATTCTGGGCCCTATCAGCGATGCGAATGTTGAAGTCGACATGATCGTGCAGAACGTCTCGCACGATAACACCACCGATTTCACCTTCACCGTGCACCGCAACGAGTACGATGCGGCGTTGAAAATCCTGGAGAACACCGCGAGCGAAATTGGCGCCCGTGAAGTGGTCGGCGATACCAAGATTGCCAAGGTGTCGATCGTAGGTGTGGGCATGCGTTCCCATGCCGGCGTTGCCAGCCGCATGTTCGGGGCTTTGGCCAAGGAAAGCATCAATATCCAGATGATCTCTACCTCGGAAATCAAAGTCTCGGTGGTGATTGAAGAGAAGTACCTGGAACTGGCTGTACGCGCGCTGCATACCGCTTTTGAGCTGGATGCTCCGGCCCGACAGGGCGAGTGATGCAATGCCAGGAAGGCGCGGTTTACCGCGCCTTTCATTTTTTTGTAGGGCGCATGGTCTTTTGCGTGCGCTCGACAATACTTAGGCCGTTAGGGCTATGGCTCTCGAGTCGTAGGTCGAACGCCTTTTTTTTGCAGACTGTTGTTCCTGAAATGAAATGCGTGAGGAGAAAGGTATGCTGATTCTGACTCGTCGGTGCGCAGAAAGCCTGATTATCGGTGATGGCGAAATCACCGTGACCGTGCTCGGCGTCAAAGGCAATCAAGTGCGTATCGGGGTTAACGCTCCGAAAGAGGTGGCGGTCCATCGCGAGGAAATCTTCTTGCGGATCAGTAAAGAGAAGGACAGAGAGAAGGGTAAAGATCAGGACGCGCAAAACGACGAACAGAAGGACGAGGAAAAGGACTGAGAACCAAGCCTTTAATTTTTATCGTTTTTTATGTTTGCAAACGGGGATGAACGTGGTTAATATACGCCCCGTGTTGCGGAGAGCTGGCCGAGTGGCCGAAGGCGCTCCCCTGCTAAGGGAGTACACCTCAAAAGGGTGTCGGGGGTTCGAATCCCCCGTTCTCCGCCATTATTTGCTTAGTACGTTGCAATCTGGTTTTTTCGTTAAGTTGTTGAAATTAAACGAAAAAATAGCTTTACATAGAGATTGAACGGCCTATAATGCGCTTCAATATATGCACTCGTAGCTCAGCTGGATAGAGTACTCGGCTACGAACCGAGCGGTCACAGGTTCGAATCCTGTCGAGTGCACCATTTAAGAGTTAGTTGCAGCAATGCAGGTAGCTCGGCTTCAACCAGTTGTGATCTGGTCTAAAAACACAATATGCACTCGTAGCTCAGCTGGATAGAGTACTCGGCTACGAACCGAGCGGTCACAGGTTCGAATCCTGTCGAGTGCACCATACAAACAAAAAGCCCGCCTAGTGCGGGCTTTTTGCCGTCTGGGGTTTGTGTGGATCCTTATCTTTTTCTCCTTCCTTATGTGTTTTCCATTCCGGTGATGGCGTCGCAGTTGAATAGGTGTGGCCAATACTCAACTTTGGCTCGCAAGCGCTTGTTCTTTCCAGTTTTTTGACGTTAAAACCGGACGCACGGTGTATCATTGCGCCCGTCAGCCCCGCCGGGGCTTATGGAATACCTCCATGGACTTACCCAGTAGTTACTCAGTACCCCGTTTTACCAATCATGAATTGACTGATTGATCCTTCCGGCGTGCCCCGCTGCTGGGAGTGGAGTTCGCCTATGACCGAAGTAGAAGTAAAGAAAACACAAGAAAGTCTGCAGGATCGCCTGGCTCAAGTCATCGAGCTGCTGCAGCGCCAGCGCGTGGTCGAAGATTTCACGCACCGCCAGGATGGTCCGAATAACGACCTCGTCGAAAACCTGGTCCACCGCCAGAACCTCGTCGAGTTGCAACGCAAGCTCGATGACCTGCACTCCGCCGACGTTGCCTACATTCTCGAAGCCTTGCCCCTGGATGATCGACTGACCCTCTGGCAGTTGGTCAAGGCCGACCGCGACGGCGATATCCTGCTCGAAGTATCCGACTCGGTCCGTGAAACCCTGATCGCCGACATGGACGATCACGAGCTCCTGGCGGCCGCCAGGGAGATGGACGCTGACGAACTGGCCGACCTGGCTCCAGAGTTGCCGCGTGATGTTGTCCATGAGTTGATGGAGGCCCTTGACGGCCAGCAGCGTGAGCGCGTGCGCTCCGCGTTATCCTATGACGAGGATCAGGTCGGCGCACTGATGGACTTCGAGATGGTCACCATCCGCGAAGACGTCAGCCTGGAAGTGGTCTTGCGTTACCTGCGCCGGCTGAAAGAGCTGCCGAGTCATACCGACAAACTGTTCGTGGTCGACTATGAAGGCATTCTCAAGGGCGTGCTGCCGATCAAGCGCCTGTTGGTCAACGATCCGGAGAAAAAGGTTGCTGACCTGATGGCCAGCGATACCGTGAGCTTTCACCCCGATGAGGATGCCTACGACGCAGCGCAGGCCTTTGAGCGTTACGACTTGATCTCTGCCCCGGTGGTCGACAAGAACGGCAAGCTGATCGGCCGTCTGACCATCGACGAAATCGTCGACTTGATTCGTGAAGAGAGTGAAACCGAAGTCCTCAACATGGCGGGTTTGCGTGAAGAGGAAGATATTTTTGCGTCAGTCTGGCGTTCCCTGCATAACCGCTGGGCCTGGCTGGCCGTTAACCTGATTACCGCGTTTATCGCCTCCCGTGTGATCGGGCTGTTCGAAGGTTCCATCGAGAAGCTGGTGGCCTTGGCAGCGTTGATGCCGATTGTGGCAGGCATTGGTGGTAACTCGGGCAACCAGACCATCACCATGATCGTACGCGCCATGGCGCTGGACCAGGTCAGTACCGCCAACTCTTCGCGCCTGCTGCGCAAGGAGTTGGCCGTGGGCCTGATCAACGGCCTGGTGTGGGGGGGGGTGATTGGCGTGGTGGCCTACTTGCTGTACGGCAGTTGGTCCCTGGGGGTGGTGATGACCGCTGCCATGACCCTCAACCTGCTGCTGGCGGCCCTGATGGGGGTGCTGATCCCCATGACCCTGGCACGCCTTGGGCGCGACCCGGCCATGGGCGCCAGCGTGATGATCACGGCCATGACCGACAGTGGTGGCTTCTTCATCTTCCTCGGTTTGGCGACGATCTTCCTGCTCTGATCTGTCTCGGGCGGGCGCCCTCTGCTACGTGATAAGAATGCCGAGCCCTGTGAATCCCAGGCAAAAAAAAGCCAGCACAGGGCTGGCTTCGGCTTTCAGTGGCGGATCAATTGGCTTCTGCGGCCGCCTCTACGTCGTGCGCGATAAGCGAGACGAGGGCATTTTGCTGGCGGTGGGAGAGCTGACGAAAACGCTGCAGCAGTTCGCGTTCGTGCAGCGACAGCTCGGGGCTGTCCAGGCGCATGCTCAGTTCTTCACCCAGCGCACCTTCCTGAATAAGGCTCTGCTCCAGGCGCGCGATGATTTCGGAGTTCATGCTGCGGTGATGATTGCGAGCCACCTCGGCAATGCGTTCCCGCATTCCGTCTGGCAGACGTACGACGAACTTGTCAGCCGTACGGCTGGAATAAATTGCCTGTTTCAATGGGCGCATATATTTAACCGGTTAGTTCAGGGGAGCGGTTATTGGAATTGGCCGCAAGATGAGTGTTAAGACAAGACTCACGACCAAAGTTCAACCCGAATTGCAAAGAGGCCGCATCATGCCTCAGATTTGCCAGTTCCTTGGCGTCAATTCTGTGACAAATATTGAACTGCCTAGAGGCTTTATGCCAGCACTCATTTGCATTTTTGCGGACTGGTTGGAAAACTTTTCCATGAGTGATTCCACGAGGGAACTTCCCGTAAGTCCAGGCCACCACAGGGTTTGAGGTCGCACATCCTATAGCAAAGTGGCCTTTTGCCCTTAGTTTTAAGACTAGTGGCAATTTGCCGATTTACTAGGACGAGGCGACATAAGGTAGGGGGAGGGCAGCGCAGGGAAGGGAGGGGTCAGCGTAAAACCGGGTCAAATTTGATTCGGCGACCCACGACGAGCGTCAACAGAAGCAGGCCTGCGAAAACGCCGGCGGCGACGAATGCGCTGGTTTGCCCATCCTGGGAGCTTGCACTCAGGCCCATAAGGCCAGTGGCGATGGTCAGGCTCAGGAACAGCCAGGCAAATTTGCTCATGATCAGCGTCCTTAAAAAAACCAGTGTTGAGATGCTGGCGCGGCGTGGGTGCCTTGAGTCAGGCGTACTGGCGCTTGTGCATTCGGTGTCATCACGGCCAGTTGCGGACGTTGTTGCAAGTGGTGGGGGACTGCCTGCTGGCTGATCTGGGCGGGGTCGTTGCTGCCAGTCGATTGA
The DNA here is from genome assembly GCF_900100935.1 of Pseudomonas sp. NFACC25. Classification (NCBI taxonomy): domain Bacteria; kingdom Pseudomonadati; phylum Pseudomonadota; class Gammaproteobacteria; order Pseudomonadales; family Pseudomonadaceae; genus Pseudomonas; species Pseudomonas sp. NFACC25. The sequence continues at coordinate 68,104 of NZ_FMUC01000021.1, read as the reverse complement.
AAGTGGAACATCACCAGTGCAGCCAGGGCGACGGTGTTGAGAGCTAACAGAATGGCACTGTTCATGGTCATGTTCTCCGTTTAATGCCTTGGCTGGATGGGGTTTGCAGGAGAACTGTTGCAGGTGTCGTGCCAATGTATTAATTCAATAAAATCAATGGCTTGAGTTTACTTTGAGGAGGTGAAGGATTGCAATTTGCAATGATGGCATTTTGGGTGATTGCATTTTGCACGATCAGGCCAGTTGCCCGTATTCGCGGGGCGAAACCGCAATTGCTCGGGCAAGGCTCGGCCTACACTTAAAAAGCCCACGGACGACATGACAAAACCCACCTTGGCCGTTAACATGCACGCCGTCCGTCGCGGTGCCCTTGGCCTGATGGCTGTCATTTGTCCCAGTAGCTCAATTGGATAGAGCATCCCCCTCCTAAGGGGAAGGTTGGCCGTTCGAACCGGCCCTGGGACACCATATAAATCAAGGCTTACAGCCGCTTTTAACATTCTTGAAAAGTGGCTGTGACAGCAAGGTGGCAGCACTAGGCATTATTACAGGCCTTTTTAATCTGTTATCGCGGGTTACTGCTGCAGGCTCATCGAGCGCATAAGAAGCCTACGCTCACGAATGTAAGCACTCCCAATCTCCGCGCTCACGATCTCATCCTTCTTCGGCACCGCACGCTTAGGCAGCTGTTCATCCGCGTATTGTTTCAATTGCGGAAACACCCACGCCTTGTCTTCTCGATCAGTAACGTTGTCCTTGAACGTGAAAATGTCCTTGTTCAGCGCTTCCATTCGAGCTATCAGCCGACTTGGATCAGCCGATCCAGATTCTCGTTTGATGTAGTCAATCTCATCGACGATCTTTTTCAGCGTGCCACACACACCGGTTCTGGCCTCAGTTCGCAGCACGCAATCATGACGGGATTTTGAGAGAAATAAGCTCTCGGAAATGGCGTATTCGGAGACGCGCTTAGAATCAGAGGCAAGGAGTTCCACCCCCTGTCGGAAATCAGGGTATTGGGAAATCCCGACATAGAGGCTACCAAGGATCGTCAAATAGATTTTTAATGATCCCTCCTTGAGTTCAACCTCCGTCCCAACCTCTTTATAGAGAAAAAACTCAGCCCGTACGCCTAGGAAAGCCTCCAATTGTGCCTTCAGTGCCTCCTCATCCAGACCCTCTGGCACTGGATCAATGTGGATATAGGCTTGGCATATGATGCTTTTGTCGATGTAGTCAGCCACTGAATTTCCTTTTCTCACGGGCAGTAAAATATGCTCGACACATTAAGCTGGCCGATCGCTACTTTGCAATTGCGGTAAGGTCTCGAACCCTAAGCACTGTAGTGGTAGAGCAACCGGCGTGTCGCGCCGTCGCGCGAATGCCCAAGCCCGCACTGAGCAGCTCGGTGACCCGCTTATGCAGATCGGCGTCCACCGGCCGTCCCTGGTATTTGCCTGCGGCCTTGGCCTTCTCGATGCCCTGGGCCTGCCGGTCGCGGCGCTGCTCGTAATCCTTGCGGGCGATGGCGGCCATCATCTCCACCAGCATTGAGTTGATCGCCCCCAGCATCCTGCCAGTGAACTCGTCGCCTTTGGTGTCCTGCATCCCCTGGTGGCTCGTCGGAAGGTCGAGCGCGACGATGCGCAGGCCCTTGGAGTCGATCGCGGCCTTGAGCTTTTGCCAGTCCTCAACCGGGAGGCGGGAGAGGCGGTCTATCGACTCCACCAGCAATACGTCCCCCTTGCGGGCATCCTTCAGCAAGCGCAGCAGCTCAGGTCGGTCGGCGGTGGCGCCGCTGGCATTCTCCAGGTACACGCTTGCAATGACCTTATTGTGGTCGCTGGCGAACTGCTCGAGCGAGGCGCGGGCGCGGCCGGCGTCTTGTTCTTCGGTGGAAGCTCTGAGGTATGCGCGGATGAACATGATGGGTGCCTGTATCAGTTAGGGCGTTCTACTGATACTGTTGCACTTTGGGTGTTCCTTATCAAGCGGAAAGCTCGGAAAAGGCAAAATAAGCCTGTATCTGGATAGGCATACTCTAGTGATACCCGCCTGATGTCATTATGATCTCAAGCTTTTGCGTGGTGAAAACTCCGGATATGAAAAACCCTTATGCTGTTGGATTTTACTGCGCGCTGGTTGCTCTTCTCGTGTTGTCTACAGGCGTCTTTTTCGGAAATTTGAGCGTTGGCGGCGCTGATAAGGCGTTCAGCTTTATTGGCTCCTTCTCTTCGTTGGTACAGGCCATTGCAGCCATCGTTGTCGGCGGGATTGCATTCCACGGCCTAAGCGCTTGGCGGAACCAAATAATTTATGGAAAAGCTCTCGGGGTAATCTGGGATGCCCAAGTAGCTTTACGGCAAATTGAAGCTTCCGGCGGCGTCTATCTTCAACGAATAGACGCGCTCGATAGAGGTCGAAAGACGAAGAAGGAGATTACGGAAGAAATTGACGGCACGGCGCTAGGTGACGCTTTTAGTAAATTTAAATATCAATGTATTTTGCTCGACAAGGTAGTGGTCAAGCGGGGTGCTGAGTGGCAGGATCATGCGTCCGATTTAGAACGCTCGATCCATAATCTTGCGATTGAGATTAGTAAACCCCTACCTAGCTCTACTTGGAACCTTGCTAACATTGGGAAAAGGTCCGATGCGGAGGTTGAGAAGCACCTTTCGGATGCAGACGGATACATTGAAAGAATGAGTTCGCTACTCGACAGTCTTGCGGAAAAATACATGGTCTGATGCGATAGTTTGCCTTGCTATCAGAGCCGTCGATGATGGTGTGGTGAAAGCGCCACAGTGTGTAGCTTTCAAGACACTTTGTTGCGTTCGACACGGTGGCGGGTCAAAGCGAGCTTGGGCGAATATCCGTGCCGTTCTGCGTGCCAGAGATTCGGTACTTTTGAACCTCGCCCGCCGCCACCTCTGAGGCCGTCTCCTTGACTGGCTGGCCGATCTGCATCGCGCAAAGGCCGTTTCCCTCGTCGTCGCCAGCGACTCCGATGATGTGCCGGCCTGGCTTGACCTGAAATTTCACCACTTCGCCAGTGTTGATGCGAGCGACCTTTTTCCCGTCAATTAGCACGGTCGCCATACAGCCACCCGAAGCCCAAAACCCGTTATCCCGGCTTACCACCAACGTAGCACCACCTGGAACGGCGGCCTGATAGGCGTAGACCCGATCGGCTGGCACACGCTTGGCCGAACCGGGCTCTACCGGTGTGCTTGAACAGCCGGCCATCAAGACCGCAGCGGCGGCGAGCAGCATCCTGTGCATATTTCTTCCTCGTGGGTTGATAGGTGACTTTAGACCAGCCTGGCTACATCTGGTCTTCGGCGTAGATCGCGGCACTGATGATCGCGCCTCCTACCCGCCGCTTGCCGTAGCAGAGCGGTACCGGGTTGCCGGATGCCGTGGTGTTCTTGGCGCTGCCGAAAGCGTAGCCGGGGGTGTTTTCCGGCGCGGCGCTGGTCTTAAGGCCGCCCGCTTGGGGGCTGAGCATTTGGATAACGCCACCGGCAGCAAGAGCAATCCCTGGGGCAAGCGTAGCGCCGTTGGTGAATGGGCTGGCCACGATCAACACGATGCCTATGATGGTCTGGAGTATGCCGGCGCGCTTGCTCCCGGTGATCACTGGAACCACCCTTATTTCCCTGGCCCCGCCGAGAGTCAACTCGGATTCGCCCACGTTCTTTCTGTTGCGGAAAATTGCGAACTCCAGGCCGATAGACCTTGCTCGCGCGATGTCGCTCAGGAAGCCCGGGTGATTCACATCGATCGCCCTCAGCGCCTCCCTGGTATCGCCGTGAGCGGACAGGGCATAGGTATGTCGACGGCCATATTTTTTGGCCAGTGAGCCACTGAGCAGAATGGTTGTGCGTGGTGAATATTCGATGGCGGTCATACCCGATCCTCAGCATAAATAGCCGCGCTGATGATGGCGCCGCCCCAGCGTCGGTGGCCGATGCAGAGAGGTACCGGCAAGCCCGATGCCACCGTGTTTTTCGCACTACCAAAAGCATAGCCAGGCGTGTTCTCGGGCGCGGCGCTGGACTTCAAACCCTGGGCTTGAGGGCTCAGCATTTGAATTACGCCGCCGGCGGCCAAGGCGATACCCGGCGCAAGAGTTGCACCATTTGTGAAAGGACTCATAACGATCAGTACGGCCCCTATGATCGTCTGCAAGATGCCTGCCCGCTTACTGCCTACGATCACAGGTGCGATGATGATGTCGCCCTGGCCTTGGTAGTTGAGCTCGCTCTCCCCGATGTTTTTCTTGCCTCGAAAAACGGCGAACACCAACCCACGCGACCTGGCATTTGAGATGAAGCGTTCCAAACCTGGAATCTGCACGCACAGTGCTTTCAACGCTTCCGCCGGCGTCCGCACGGCAAGGTCGTAGGAGCGACCGAACTGTCGGAGCTGGCCGTAGAGCTTGATGGTAGTCATAGGGGAGTTATCGAATGCTGTAGCGGCCATGGGGCCTCCTAAGGATTGGTCGAAGGGGCTGGCAGCCCAAGGCGAATGGCGAGCACTGCGCGCGACATACGCGCCTGGTCGATGGTCAGTTGCTCCTGGCTCGGGTCGTAGTTCCACACCCGGTTGTAAATCGTCTCGCTGGCCCGGGCGCCGCGAAATGTACCCCTCAGCAGGTCGGCCGAAACCCTGGCCTCTTCTTCGGTGAAGAAGGGGCCGTCGACTGTCACCTGTTGGCCACCACTGACGTGCTGGACCTCCCACACCGTGTAACCGGCGTCCGGCCCCTGGATCAGTTCGTAGGGTTTGAATTTCTGCGTTTTGCACGCCTCGGTAAAGCGCTCTTGAAACGTCATGTCTTCTTACTCAAAGAATCAGCCGGCTGATGGGCGCTACCTAAACTTTCGTAGCGCACGGATGATCAGTTAGGCCGCTTCGGATTGATCAGGGGCCGCTTTTGCAGAGGTGCGAGTGGGCATTTTCGCTAGCCATTCGCGAAGTGCTTCGGAGCCCTCGCAGCCCGATCGCCACTTCTCAAACCGGCCGGTGTACCCATTCGAATTGGCAACCATGCCGCTCAGTGCGACACCAGCATTGGAGGCGGTGGCCAGCACGTCATCGTAGATCGCTAGCATCTGCTTGAGCCCTTCGATGTCTTCGGCGCGCGACGCGGCAATGCCTGCTCGCGAAAGGCTGTCAGCCGCCTCTGGCGATAGCCCGGAGAGCATTGGGTTTGCCCTGAGCACGGCCTCTACAACGTCGGGGTGACTACCAGCGCGCGCTTCAGCTACTAGCCGCTGACGCTCTTCCGGCTTGAGGCCTCGCACGATGGCTCGCAGCTCCTGATCAGCCAGGAAACCAACAACGTCCGAGCTAGCGCGAGGCGTGACCGCCGCAAACCCGCTGGCCACTGTTTGGGCCAGCGTGAGCATATCTTTTGCCGCCTTCTCCATCGCCGGCATCAGAGCGGGGATGATTCCATCAATCTGCTCTTTGCCCTTGCGCTCAATGGCAGCGGCGTTGAGGTCCTTGTTCTCGCGAATCGAGAGAATTTCTTCTCCGAGGTCCTTGAACGCCTCCAGCGACAATCCCTGCAAATGGCGAACGGACTTCAGCAAACCACCGGCCTGCCAGGTTCCTTTGGTGCCATCGGGGCGCTGAATATTGAAGGTTCTTGCCTCTACCTGGGAGTGCTCGTATTCGGAGTAGTGGAGGTTGGCCAAGCCAACTTTGAGGACGGATCGTTTGCCGATTTTCATTGGGTTACCTTTTGATTGTCTGGCCGTGGTTCGGCCGTTTGTTGGTCTGAGGCTTCGCTCAGGATCTCGAATAGGGACACGCTCTCTTGGGGGCCGCCGCCGGTTGCTGCGGCGTGCAACTCATCCATAAGGGCGCTGATCTCTCGCACGTCGCGATTGAACTGGGTGAGACCGGATTGCTGGCGCAACTTGGCCACCTGGCTACGGATGTTCATGGCGGGCCTCGATGATCAGTCGGTATTGTTCTGCGACGTGATTTTTGATGTCTTGCCCATCAGCCAATGGCGGGAAGATCCAAGCGTTAGCGCTTGGGAAAGGCCGCATATCCATCACACCTACTGGAGCGGGACGGCGGAGGCTTTCAATTACGCGGACGTGGAGAATGAACGCCTCTGCTAGATTGGCCGCGTCATAGCTGTTCATGGTGCAGAGTGGGAAGTGCATCACCGTCTGTACGCCTAGGACGGGATAGTTGAACGAATGGCCTACTGTCTTGGGGTAGTCCATCTCCTCCTCCTCAACCGCGTCAACCCTGCAGTCCACCACCGTTAACATAACGAGTACTGTCTCTTCGTCTTCGGTGCCGATCTTCTCTGCAATTCGCTTGAGCTCGGCCCGCATCCACTTAATGCTCATTGCCGCATTCCCTCCATTTGTTCGCGGAGTTCTTCGACGGCCTTCTGTAGCTCGGCAACTTCGATTACCCGGGCAACAGCGCCTAGACCTTCGATCAATGCTTTGCCCTGGTCGGGCGGTAGCTCGCCGGCGGCAACTGCGCGAAGGATTGATTTGGCTGCGCTGGGTAGGTCGGTGTCGTCGAGTTCGAAGCACACTGTCTCGGCAGTTGGCTTGATTGGCGGTACCAGGCGCTCAAGGATCAGTCGGCAAGCCTGCATATCGCCCTTCTTGGCTGCTGTCAGAACCTTCTTTGTCACGGCGTCTGCACCTTCCGCGAGTCGGGCGCGCAGCTCTTGCGTCTGGCCGGAGCGGCCGCCGGGGTTACCCGACTGTCCGGGCTTCCATTTGCCGGCTTTATCGCGATCAGTCATGCGGCGGGCGATTCCATAGCGATGACCGGTTTGTTTTCGGCGAGCGCTATCAACAGGGCGGATGCTTGAACGCTTCCGTCTGCTGCGGCTTCGCGAAGGCGGCCCCAGGCAGCGGCAACTTCAGATCGAGTTGGTTTGTGCTGGCGTCCTCGGGCGGGCTTAGCTGTGTTCATGGGTGCTGCCTCGAATGGGTTTTGAGTGGCTCAAAAACTCACATTAGGCATGATCTGATCATTTATCCAGTGCTTTTTAGGTGCACTCTAGGTGATACACGCAACCGGATTAAATGGGACTGAAATAGTTGGTTTGCAGCGAATCGAGAAGGGGATTTTCGTTGCAGTAAGTCGGAGGTAGGCTAAGTGATACAGGGCTGAGTTTTCAGCTCAGTTGATAACCCTCAGCCTGGCATCGCGTAATTACTGGAGCGCGTCGGAGGATGGTGGGTTTTACGAGGAGGTCGTAAAAGGTGGGAGGGAGTAGCGGGGAAGTGGCTGCTTTGAAGTCCTATTTCCGTACAACAACCTGGCCTCCCATTTTGGTATGCCAGGTTCCGCGCCACGTTTTGCGAGATGTGAAAACGTGGCGCGGATTTGATGCGTCCAGCTTTGGACGCATCTTCCACCAGTGGTGGATCACCGTGTCGTGTGCCTGTTCCGGCCTGCTGTCAGGCTGCGCTAGCTGGGTTTACTCAGGCATGAGTAGTTCGTTGTACTTTTTGGGCACCAACGCGATTTCACCCCATACGAGGCCTGTCGTTGCTAGACCAATGCCGCTACTCGTGATTGTCCCGAAAAACATCACTATGCGGCCTTTAGAATCGTTGGTAATCCCCTTATCTCGGCAAAAGCCGTTGGGAAGCTTCAAATAAAAGTCTTTCACTGCAGGATTGCAAATCAGCCTGGTCATTCGTATTGAGTGATCGGAGCTACCTGCATTGTGACTGGAGAGAATCTTCCCGTAATAAAGACGAGGGGATTGAGGGCGATCCAAAATACTGTAATCGACGTCGGATATTTCTGTGAGCAGCTCTGCGAGCTTGACCGCATGTATTGCACCGGGCAAAACAAAGTACTTGTCTTTGTTCTTCTCAAAGCTTCGGCATATGCCCGCCACTGTGCTGATTTTGCTGGGGAGCTCAAACGATTCGCCCTGATGCCGGCCTATTGGTACTTCAGATAACGGCCCGTCTACATCCTCGACAGGGGTTTCGTCGTACTCTTCGCCCGGAACCAAGTCGATTTCTGGTTTCTCTTGCAAGAACTCCTTCACGACCGCCAGGTGCTCGTGTTCGACGGCCCGCCTCGCTTCCTCCCATGTGTCGTAACGCTTGCCTACGGGCTTCTTCGCTCTAAGTACGCAGGCTACGTGGCTCCACCGCCTCAGGTGGCGATAAAAAGGGTCACGCTGGTTCGTAAACAAGTCTTTTTCTTTGGGGGTACGCTCGACGTTGGTGAAGCATCCGGGGCAATACAAGGCGCCTCTCATTTCCTCTTCATATTCATCCGGTGCCACACGTCTGCTTGCTTTCAAGACTTCTCGGTTGCCGCCCTCAAATTTCCACCCTGGCAGGTGGTGTGCATAAGCAATCTTCCGTTTGTTCGCCATTGGGCATTCATCCATGTGGGTATGATTGCAAATAGCCACACCCGTTGTGGCAAATCAAGCTAGAAAGTGATGATTGCTACTTTGGTTTAAGGAGGCAGCGATGGGGGAGTCGCTCTCCTCGTATTGAGCTCAACGGCGTCTCTTGCGTGCGCCGGTCGTCAACAGACGAAACGATCCGAGTCGGCTCATTTGGTCTGTCTCGAAGGGAGAGGGAAAGGGCACCATCTCGGGCCTTGCAGCAAAGGCATGGTGATGTTGACCATCCCCTGTGTTGCTTTCCACACTCAGTGAGACCAGATCGTCTCACTCCGTTACGCCAGACTGAATGCTCCTAATCGGAAAATTTAATGAATAGTAATCATAATATTCATTGCTGGCGCCCGTAATCTTTAGAACAATTCTGTGAAGAATGAGCTTTAGTAATTTAGTATCCTTTATGAGGGAGATGTAATCCCCGTCTACTAACTCGTTACCGTGAGCTGCGTCGTTGCGCCGTTGCCATGCGTTCACTTCCGCGTCTCCCATGCTTAAGCTTATATGTTCAAAGAATCGTTGAGATCTGACTTTTAGAGATATTGTATTTCCATTGCTAATCTTGTCATGAAAAACCTTTCTAGTTTCTGGTGTTAAGTCGCAATCCTTAATGGCCTCGAATACAGCTTTTTTTAGGGCGTGGTATTCGCGCTTGGGAATAATAAGATTATTGAATTTTGCTCCCTCTCCGTCGATATATTTTTTTTGAATCGTTTCGATAATTGCCCCAAAATATGCCGCAGCCATGTGTGCTGGCGCTGTCACGGCGTGCCAATAAACCCAGTTGAGAGAACTTAGGCTGTAGTTATTATAATTAGCAAAAAAAGAGCTCGCTACTTTTTCAAGTTTTCCCTTGTCGAGCATATTGCTTCCCGCTGGCGTGGAGATTGGTGCTGGAGGCATTACAGCGACGTTAAAGGCCCTACCATCCATAGAGTAGGCGTTTATTGCCTTGAACCTGAGCAGTTCCTGTTTTTCGCTATATTTTGCGCACCCCAAATAAACGATGGGGAATCCAAGTGCAAAGGACAAGCTATCTCGAATTCTCTTTCTGGTCTCCTCATCTGGATCTCCTATATAAAGAATATACCCCGGCTTAACATTTTCTCTTCCGGCTTCAGGCTTAGTGGAGCCTAGTATCACCCGAAATCCTCCTATGTTGAGATCCAAGCAATTTCTTGAACCGCTTTCATCCGTGGAGGTGGCCGTCAGAGTGACAGTTTCATCGCCGTACCCGAAGGTCCGGGTTGATATCTCCTGCATTGAATCTTTTGCGATGTCTGGCCAAATGTAATATCCCTTATCAATATTAGCTACCCAATCAAAAATGTAGCTCACAGTACCGCTTCGAGATGTTACGGTCTCAAAATTATGCAGCGAAGAGGTCTGAGTTGTTTCATGCGTACCGTGCTGGTTATTTGAATGGCTCTTCGTATTCCTAATATCTACTCCATATGCGCGAGCGGTTCCCCCTCCAAGGCTGATAAATTCCACCACATCTTCATTCACGCGTACCGTGCCAGGCGGATATTCTTGTTCTCTGTTTTTCAGGTGCTCCGCAGATTTTGTCTCCATAAAAAGGCGAAGGTTATGGTCTCGCCAGATTTTTACGCTGCGAACCGGAGCCAAGAGCTTCCCTGGATCGGATATTTTGAAAAAGTTATTTTCTACATACGACTCTAAGCGTTCCCATTCCCAGAACAGCATAAGATCCTTCCTTAACTTTGCGACGGTGACCAAAAGATAGCTCGAATCGTGATTTCAATGTCAACAGATGTGCTCAAAGTTGAGTGCATCAAAGATTTCACAGTTATGGACTAAACCTCACAAGTCGAGATATTTCCCTATGGAAACGAGATTTCGCAGGGCCTTTGCCTGCATTTGGCGATATCCTCAAATCTCAGGATATCTCCCGGGGCCCCGTATATCGATCATCAATTGCGATTACTTGCCAGACCCTGCCAAGTCCACATTCCCGCCGGAGCTGGCCCTGTTGATCGCGCGCAAAGCCGCATAATTCGCCGATGCTTTCGAGCAGCAGGCGCTGTATCAGCTCACCAAGGACGCAATCTCAGCGATATCCGCCGGCGCCGATCCGCGCCAGGTGATCAGGCAGATGTGGCTGTAACTTCCTCCAATGCAGGGAGTTGGGGTTTTCCACCGATGGTGGGGAACCCAGCCCTTTTACGACTTTCTCGCGAAACTACCGGGATTCCGGTAGATGCTCCGAAAGTTTGGTCCCCATAACCGAATCTCAGTCCGGATCAAGGTTGCGCTTGCCTAACCAGCTTCGACGCACGGACGAACTCAAGGGCCTCTAAAAAAACATCAGAGAGTTCCTGCCTCGAAATCACTTCGCTCTCGTTTAGCTGCCAGGCGATCCCATATTTGAGGTCAAGTCCGGGATAGGCGATGTGGTTGTCTGTTGCCTTGTGCCTCCCAGACGCCTCAAATTTGGCCAGAGGTATCCGAACGCGGGCGAATCGGTCTCTCGCGGCGTTGATCCGGGCGCCGACATCGTGAGGATCATCGCTTTGCCCCTCCCTTACCCGCTGCGCCAGAGTACGAAGGATCTCATAGGCCCCCAAAACCCACAGGTAGGAATGCGTCTTATGCGATTGGATCGAGTGATGGTCGTAAAGAGCATTTTGCTCGTCCGGACACGCTCTGACGAAACTCGCATCTACGGAGCACAAGTCTGCATCTAACTGCCCCATATCTTGCACAAGGCTTACAAGGTGTGGCTCGAATCTCGCCATTCCAATTGACACCTTGACCCATCTGTCAAAGCGCTCTTCCATGATTTGCTCTTCGTCTGACATTGCTAGCCCTCGTTGGAAATCAGAACCGTGGATCGACCTTCGCTGATCATGGCTCAGTCCGAAGATAGGCGGCCATTGAAGTCTGAAATTTATTTGTACTCCGCTATTGCGTGACTGCTAACGGTGGCGCATTATTGCTCGATCGTGACTGCTAACGGAGGTTATTGTGAGGAAAGACGAACCGAAAGGCCCTCTATCTGCGGCCGATCGCCAAAGGATTTACAAGGATCGTCAGCGCGAGGCTGGATTTAGGCAAACGACAGTATGGATTCACGGCGAAACAGAGGAGGAAGGCAAGCAGGCGGCGCGCGACGGTAAGCCACTCAAGCCGATGGAGTCGAAAGACCCCTTGAGCTGGGCGGCGGGCTGGATCAGCGAGAAGGGTAAGCAGTAGATACGGGGGAATCCCGTATGTCGATCGGCTGAGAAATTAGCTGATCGAATCGATGGTCCAGATTTGGGCCATCGCAGAAGAGGTGCCAAGCCGCTGCGCTAACAGCGGCCTGGCGATCACACGACGAAACTTGAAGGTAGACGTCATGCAACTTTACCAAAATATCAGTAACGCCCTGAAAGGCCAAGATAAGTCCGAATCTGAAGGGGAGGGGGCGGTAGGCACTGAGGTGTACGGCTCTAACGCCGTAGACTTGCCTTTCTTCACCGAGAACCAGCGAACCTTGGTGATGGAGCTAATCCTGGCAGAGCGCCGTCACGCTAGCCGGTGGTGGACACACCTAAGCGAGTTGCGGCGGCGTAAGGAGCTCCCTGAGTGGGTTGCGGCGGACATTGGCACTCACGATGAGCATGACCGTCTGCTTGAGAGTAGGAAGGCCGTCAATCAGGCTCTGTTCGGCTCGGATGACCTGGGCGGCGATCAGCAATACCGCGCGGTGGTGCTGGAGTAGGGCTGGCAAACTACCAAACCTTCGCAGCATCAAGGGCACTACCCCGAAACAGGGTGGTGCCCTTTTTTCATTTGCTTGCGGTTGGTGCCTTCTCAGCAAAGTGGATCAGGTGGAGCCGTATGCTTCCAACCACTCATCCACGCTCTGGTCCTGTGGTGGCTTGGGGGTAGGTAAATCAGTTATGGAAGCTGTCTTATTATCGTCCCTTCTTGTTAACTTGTTTTCGTAGTTTGAAGCGCACGCAGTTGAAGTTGGCTGTAACCCTTGTGGTTCAAGGTCTGTAGCCATTTCCTTGTGCCCTGATCTTGTGCCCTCCTTGTGCCCTAGTTGTGCCTTAGTTGTGCCCTAGGACAGCCATGCGCGCTTGGTCTGCAGTGATGGTCACAGGTTGGAGTGACTGCACATTAAGCCGATCCTTTTTCACCTCGCCAGCCAGCAAGACGCTGGACAGCTTTCCCATGCATTTGTGAAACCGCTGCATCCGCTCGGGCATTGGTAGACCAGTGCCCTGCCAGAACTTGTAAAACTGGCTTCGCTGGCCGACACGGAACTCACCGGCCGGAAGAGGTGCGCCAGCTTTGCCTCCTACCGTTGTGCGTTTGCGGGTCAGGTCCACATTGAAAATGGCGTATGCAGTTTCGCCAGTCAGCACCGATGTGAAGCGCAGGGTCACGCCGGCCGATTTGTGCTCCCCGTACCGGCCCGCGCTATAGCCTTCGTACCTGAATGCATCGACTCCAATTGTCGCCAGTACCGATCGGCAAATCTCCAGTGCTTTTTGATCCAGCCATTCAGCCGGTACGGGCTTGCCGCTCGCCGGTTGAATGACGAGCTGCCCACGCTCAATGCTAACCGTGTCGCCACGGCTAAGTAGTTTTGTGGCTAGGCATTCCACTGAATCGACCTCAGCGTAATTCGGCTGGATAAATAACGGGCCGAAGCCCGCCAGCAGCTCACAGGCAGGCGCAAGAGGTCGCCGCAAAACCGCGGAGACCTCTGCGTACTCTGGATTACGACGCTTCGCGCATTAGGATGTACTTGGCCACGCGGTGAGGCGGCCGGCCTGGCTCGGTGGACTGGTGCGTCCAGTAGGTGCGGATTTCGTGACCCTTTTTCCTGAGTCGACGAATGGTGTTTGGAGGCTGGACAATATCCAGTTCCTTTGCGGCCTCGATTGTTGATACCGGCCCGTTTCGCAGGGCCTCCATCATCTTGCGGTCTTGCTCAGTCGAAGAATGGCGTGTCATAGTTTGCTTCTCACGTTGGTGCTATCCAGTGTGTTTTCGCTAAGGCGGTGCTCCAACACCGCCTTAGCAATCCCCCGCGCGGCCTTGCGCAATTCCCACTCCTTATTCTCTCCGCACTTCACCGTGCGCCCACCTTTGCTGCGCGCTCGATAAATGCCTTCAATTCGGATGCCAGAGCCAAGCGCCGGCGGCCGATCTTGAAAGTCTTGATTTCGCCCTGAGCGATCAGCTCATAGGTAGCAGATCGCGAAATGCCCAGAATGCGTGCAGATTCTTCGACGCTCACCGACAGCGGCGCCATTTGTTGCTGAGCTTGTTCCATGGTTTTCTCCCAAAAAACGAAGCCAGAGAGGCGTCGTGTGGTGCTAGCTTACCTCGCATAAAACTATCACTGCAAGCAAATGCTAAACAGTCTCGTACTTGCATGGATTGACAGAGGTTTGCGTGTCGCGCAAGCTGTGGCAATTAGGTCGGTTAGGCTGGCCGCATCAGAGTAGATGGAAGGGTATGGCGACTAAAACGAGTAAGCGCGCGGGTGAATCGAGCACGACAGTAAGCGTTGGGATTCGGATCGATCCTAAAATCAAGTTCGCTCTGGACATCATGGGTCGGCTGCAAAAGCGCTCTCTGACCGCCGTTATTGAATGGTCGATCTCTCAGGCAATCGCTAACCAGGCGACGGATCTTGATGGCGGGACATTGGCTAGCTCGATAGACAAAATTTGGTCTACAGATGAAGCGGTCAGAATGGTCAACCTGGCGATAAATATGCCGGAAGCCCTCACGTATGATGAGTTAAGAGTGTGGGAGACAATCAGATCTAGTGCTTATTTTTGGGACGTGTACTCAGACGGCTCATTCGGAAACAATTTCGATCGGCTAGAGCTGAATCTCATCAGGTCTCACTGGGCGCTGATACAGTCTCATGTCGAAAAGCACAAATCGTCACCGACAGTGGTCCCCATGTACGACCACGACTTCATGCCTAACGACATACCGTTCTAGATCAGCTCCACAGCAGCGGCCTTTGTTCCTGGCGCCAGATGTGCGTAGCGCAAAGTCATCTTGATGTCGGCGTGCCCCAGCAGATCCCGTACCGTGTTGAGCGGTACGCCAGCCATTACCAGGCGTGAAGCGAAGTCGTGCCGCATATCATGCCAGCGGAATCCGTCGATCTGCGCCCGCTCAAGCAATTTGAGCCAGGCGCTTTTGACGTCCTCAAAGCGACCGCCGCCCTGACCTGGGAACACATACGGCGACTTGCTTACCTGCTTCTTCCAGGCTTCCAGCACACCAATAGTCTCCTTGTTCATCGGGATGTGGCGCGTATCGCTTGTCTTGGTGGTGGCCCCGGCGACTGTGATTGTCTTCGTGTCGAAGTTCACCGCTGACCATTCCAGGTCGAACAGCTCTCCGCGCCTCATGCCGGTATTCAACGATACCAACACCATTGGCTTCAGGTGATCGGTGAAGGGCAGTTGCAGCAGGCTTGGCATCGGTTCTCTGTGGCGGTCCGTCCGCCAGGCGTTTGCACTCTCGCGCTCGGCCCTCATTTCATCCTGCCGAGCGTCCAGGGCATCGCGTAGACGCTTGGCCTCGTCAGCAGCCAAGTAGCGAATCACCCCCTTCGAATCGACTTTGAGCTGTTTCAGCTTGGCCAGCGGGTGTGTATCGATGTACTCCCACTCAACCGCGCGACTGAATACCCCGCTGATTGAACCCATCTTGCGGTTCACCGTTGAAGGCTTGTTGCCGGCCTGCATCCATCCGGTGCGGATCTGCTCCAGGTCTCGCCCGGTGATCGCGTCCAGGCGCTGGGACATGATTGGATCAAAGTTATCGCTTAGGGTGTGTTGTGTCTTCTCATGGCCTTTGTGATGGGCTTTGAACCACGGCATATAGGTGTCGTCGATAAAGTCGCGCAGAGAGGGCAGGGCTGACCCCTTGCGCCCCTGGGCGATGGCCAGGGGCTCGCCGTGGGCGTGCGCATCGGCTAAGTACTGGGCGGCCTCGGTTCGGGCTTGGTCAAGGGTAAGCACGCCGACACGCCCGAGGGTGGCGTTCTTGTTTCGGCCCCAAGTGACCATGTAGGACTTGTGACCGCTGGGCAGCACGCGAATGAAGAAGCCGGGTTGCACTGTGTCATGCACGCGGTATGCTTTCGCCTCGGCGGCTAGGCTGCCAATTAGCTTCTGAGTGATTTTGGATTTCAAGGGTTCGTCCGTGACAGCAGGGTGGCAGCAAAACGCACTATACCGCTCGATGTTCACGGACTCAATGGGACTAAAAGGCCCAATAATACTGGGCCTGTGGCTGTACCCATTGGGTCTAAATTGACCCTCCTAAGGGGAAGGTTGGCCGTTCGAACCGGCCCTGGGACACTAGATTCGTAGCCCATAGAGAAAGCCCCGTACAGAACTTCCTGGCGGGGCTTTTTTGTGCGTGCTCGATCTTTTTGCACGCAGGTCGAACCTTGCCGCCGATCAAGGTTCACAGCAGGTGCCGTGATGTATTTGTCGCAACCATGTACCTTGCGCGCCATCCGACAGCGTCTGAGCTGTTAAGCAAAATAATCCCCGGAAACAGCGCATGTTGCCTGTCCGGACCCGGTCACCCCGGACTATCATGCCGATAGCCCTGTCTCTCACCGCAAGGAGCCGCTCGGAACGCCGATGCGCCAGATCTGGAAATCTTTTCGAGCCCTTTATTTCGCCTCCTTGATGATGCTGATTGGCTCTGGCCTGCTCAGTACCTACCTGGCCTTGCGCCTGGCGGCCGACCACGTCGACAGCCTATGGGTGGGCGCGCTGATGGCGGCCAACTACTTTGGCCTGGTGCTGGGCGGCAAGATCGGGCATCGCCTGATTGCCCGGGTCGGGCATATCCGTGCCTATGCCACCTGTGCCGGGATTGTCGGTGCGGCGGTGCTGGGCCATGGCCTGGTCGATTGGCTGCCGGCCTGGATTGTGCTGCGGATAATCGTGGGCCTGGGGATGATGTGCCAGTACATGGTCATCGAGAGCTGGCTCAATGAGCAGGCCGATGCCAAGCAGCGTGGCGTAGTGTTCAGCGGTTATATGATCGCCTCCTACCTGGGTCTGGTATTGGGCCAGTTGATACTGGTGATGCATCCCCAGCTTGGCCTTGAGCTGCTGATGCTGGTGGCGCTGTGTTTCGCCCTGTGCCTGGTGCCGGTGGCCATGACCCGGCGCATTCACCCGGCGGCCTTGCATCCTGCGCCGATGGAGCCGCGCTTCTTTATCAAGCGTGTGCCGCAGTCGCTGAGTACGGTGTTGGGGGCGGGGTTGATCGTCGGTTCGTTCTACGGCCTGGCGCCGCTGTATGCCTCCCAGCAAGGGTTGAGCACCGAACAGGTGGGCCTGTTCATGGGTAGCTGCATTTTTGCCGGGTTGCTGGTGCAATGGCCCCTGGGCTGGTTGTCGGATCGTTATGATCGCGCGCTGCTGATCCGCTGCTTCGCCTTATGCCTGGCGGTGGCGGCACTGCCGTTGGCAATCATGACCCAGGTGCCGCTGGAGGTGCTGTTCGTGGCGGGCTTCCTGTGTTCTCTCGTGCAGTTTTGCCTGTATCCATTGGCGGTGGCGTTTTCCAACGACCATGTGGAGGGGGATCGCCGGGTATCGCTGACGGCCATGCTGCTGGTGACCTACGGTATCGGCGCCAGCGTCGGGCCGTTGCTGGCGGGTGTGGTGATGAAGCTGTTCGGCAGCCAGATGCTGTATGCGTTTTTCAGTCTGTGCGCGCTGATCCTGGTGTGGCGAATCCGTCCTAAGGCGGTGACCAACCTGCACCAGGTGGAAGATGCCCCCCTGCATCACGTGGCAATGCCCGACAGTATGTCGAGTTCACCGCTGGTGGCGGCGCTGGACCCGCGGGTCGACGAGCAGGTGGTGCAGGAGCAGATGCAGACTGTACCCGACCCCGAGCCGCAGGCCGATCCGGAGCCGCCGGTGGATGAGCCCGCCTTCGAAGGCCCACCTGAGCCCCTGGGGCCGGACGAGCATCCTCACGAATTGAGCAGGGCACGCCCCTGAAAGCAAAAACGGGCAGATCCCAAAGGGTCTGCCCGTTTTTTTGCTGCGATGGTTAAGGATCAAAAATCGTCGTCTTTGTCGAACCGTCGTGCTTCACGCTGCAGTTGGTACACAAAGCGCTCGACCTGGCGTTGCACCAAACCACTCATGTTGTGGAAGCGCACGCCGGCAAAGGTCGTGTTGATCCTTTCTTCGAAGTGCAGGTATCGCAGTTCGACGGCGGTGGTCATGCTGCCAAACGGCAGGGCTGCGATAAAACGGTCGTAGACCTGGCCCAGTTGCAGGCGCTCGGAAATATCGCCTTCAAAACGCAATTTGCAGCCGGTGGCGGAAATATCCAGCAGTTTGCCGTTGACCGGCAACTGAAGCTTCTCGCCGCCCAGCTCGATATTCACCAGTTGCGCCAGCTTCAACGCGGCGCGGAAGGCATTGCGGCGCTGATGATAGACCACCTCGTCCGGCAGGCTGCCGGTATAGATACGGTGGCCGCCTTTTTCGCTGATGGTCAGGGTGCCTTTGCTTTCCCAGGCGACGCGTACGCCATCATGGAAACCTTCGATGCGAAAGGGTTCGCCGTTTTCGAGGTGGCGCTCGCCGTCACGGGGGATCATTTCGTCCAGCGCCAGCGTGTTGCTGTCGCGGTTGACGTCCACCAGGTAGCTCTGGAAGCGCTGGCTGCGTTCATGGAAAGTGATGATCAGCGGATCATGGCTGTCTTGCAGCATCCGCAAGGTGCCGGCGATTTCCAGAGGCGTGGTGAGGACCTTGGGTGGCTGCGGGGCATCTTCCGCATTAAGGGCGTTGAACACGGTTCTTCCATCTCCAGACAAAATACGACTACACGCAAGAACCGGCATTTTGCCAGCATGTGGCGCGCCTTGGATAGGGCGCGCTGTAAACCGGTGTCAGGCTTGGCTGCGGGTGCTTGGCTTGACCAGGCGCGAGGTGGAGCCCTGGGCGTTATAGAGTGCCGGAGGCTCTCCGCCGTGGAGTATACGCAACTGGTTGGCGGTCGTGGCTTGCTGAAGCTGGATCGACTGACCGTTAAGCAGGTTGGCTTCCTGGCACTGGGCGAGCAATTGGTTGAGTTCTTTGCTCTGGGCCAGCAATTGATCGCCGACCGAGGAGTGGCTGGCCAACTGCGCCAGGCCGTCGTGGTCTGCCGGCAGGCCGAGGCTGATGAGGATCTGGCTGCGTTTTTTGCCGTGCTGTTCCAGCAGGACGATCAACGACTGCTTGCGTGCCAGAATTTCTTCCAGCAGCGGCATGTCCCGGCCATAGAGGGCCAGTGATTCTTCTTTGAGCAGCTCGAGCAATTGTTGCGTCGGCGCTAGATCATCAATGATCAGTTGAAGCAAATGTTCGTCGTGATGCATGGCTGGCCTTGGGTTTTAAGCGTCCAAAAGCCCTGCGCAGGCCTTTGCCTAGCGCTCGGCTTCGAAGTTAAGCAGCTTGCTGGCTACACGGTTGCTGTCGACTTTATAGCTGCCATCGGCGATCGCCTGTTTCAATTCGGCCACGCGGGCTTTATTGACTACCGGTTGGTCGCGCAGCGAGTCAGTGACCTTCTGCAACTGTTGAGCCTCATTGCTCAGGTGTACGGATTCCCCGCTCTGGCTGGCGCTGGCCTGTTCTGCCTTGGCGGGCAGCGCCGGGGCCTTGGCTTCTACGTTGTCCTTGGGACTGGTGGTGCGCGTAGTGCCTGACGTCGTCGGGGTGTTATTCAAACGGCTGAAATCGATGACCATGATAAAAAAACCTCTGGGTATTTGGACGCTTGCCATGTTTTCGGCCATACCCGGACAAACTTTAGGCGCGAATGACAATAAATCTCCGCACGGGGCTTCTCGTGCACAGTGTAGGAAAACCCAGCGTCCTGTACCAGTAATCTATAAAGCGACCTCGACTTGCCCTGGGGCTGTTACCCGCGCCTTGATCACGCGGTTGGAGTTGAGGTTCTTGACGCGAATCTGTTCGCTCATGCCGCCGTTGGACAGCGCTTCGCCCGGCATTTTCACATTCAAGCCGCCGCTGCTCGCGGAAATCACCACCTGGTCGCCCTTGCGGATGACCTCGGCCTGTTCCAGGTGCACCAGGGTAATCACCTGATCGGTGACCACTGGTCGGGTCAATCTCTGCCCGATGGCCTGGTCCAGGGATGTCAGGTAGCCCTGGCTGATCTGGCTGATGTCGCGCTCACGCAGTACGACGTCCTCGAAATCGATGATGCCCGTGCGCTTCAGTGGGCGGGCAACCACCACCACATCACGGAACAATTTGACCTGGGCCGGTACGAACACGGTCCAGGGCGAGGCGCCTTCGCAGCGTACCTTGACCGTTACGCGCCCGATGGGTTGGGCGGGACTTTCCAGGGTTGCTGTCAATTCCTTGTCGCACATCGGCATGCGCAGGCGCGGGTCCAACTGGTTGACCTGGATTTCATAACGCCCCGGCGTCTGTGTGGTTGCCAGATAATCTTCTACAGTGAACTCAAGAAAGCCTTGGGTGACGCCGATAAGTAGATCAGGCAAGGTGACGTTCTCTGCACGGGCCGTGGTGCCCAGGCTGAAGGCAAGCAGCGCGAGCGGTGCGCAGAGCAATCTGCAAAACCGTGTCAGGTGAAGGCGTCGGGAAACTGTCGTTGTAATGTCCATAATTGAACAAATAGCAAAGCTCGTGCCGTTTTAGTGTTGGGGCGCGCCGCCCTTGTAGGTATAGCCAAAGGTTTTAGCGTAGGAGTCATGGCATGGCAGGAGTAATGGATTCAGTAAACCAGCGCACACAGCTGGTAGGGCAGAATCGCCTGGAGTTGCTGCTGTTTCGCCTGGATGGCAAGCAGTTGTATGGCATCAACGTATTCAAGGTGCGGGAAGTGCTGCAATGTCCCAAGCTGACGATCATGCCCAAGTCCAGTCCGGTGGTGTGCGGTGTGGCGAATATTCGTGGTGCGACTATCCCGATTCTTGACCTGGCCCTGGCCACCGGTTCGGCCGGCCTGCAGGATCGCGAGAACCCGTTCGTGATCATTACCGAGTACAACACCAAGACCCAGGGTTTCCTGGTGCGCTCGGTGGAGCGCATCGTCAACATGAACTGGGAAGAGATCCATCCGCCGCCCAAGGGCACCGGTCGCGATCACTACCTCACGGCGGTGACGCGGGTCGATAACCAGTTGGTGGAGATCATCGACGTGGAGAAGATCCTCGCCGAAGTGGCGCCCACCTCGGAATCGATTTCCGTGGGAGTGGTCGACGCCGAAACGGCCCACAAGGCGGTCTCGCTGCGTGTGCTGACGGTGGATGACTCCTCGGTGGCGCGTAAACAGGTGACTCGTTGCCTGCAAACCGTCGGCGTGGACGTTGTCGCCCTCAATGACGGGCGCCAGGCGTTGGATTACCTGCGCAAGCTGGTGGATGAAGGCAAGAAGCCGGAAGAAGAATTCTTGATGATGATCTCTGACATCGAGATGCCGGAAATGGACGGCTATACCCTCACTGCTGAGATACGCAGCGATCCACGCATGCAAAAACTGCATATCATCCTGCATACTTCGTTGTCGGGCGTATTCAATCAGGCGATGGTCAAGAAAGTCGGTGCCGATGACTTCCTTGCCAAATTCCGCCCTGATGACCTGGCATCCCGGGTAGTCGACCGGATCAAGGCAGCAGATCACGGCTAGGGTTTTCCCCTGGCGGTCATACGATTTTAGAGGCGGTATCAGTGTCTACGGGTAATTTGGATTTTGAACAGTTCCGGGTCTTCCTGGAAAAAGCCTGTGGCATATTGCTCGGTGAAAACAAGCAATACCTGGTATCCAGCCGTCTTAACAAACTGATGGAGCAGCAGGGCATCAAGTCCCTGGGCGAGTTGGTTCAGCGGATCCAGGGGCAGCCGCGCAGTGGCCTGAAGGAGATGGTGGTCGATGCCATGACCACCAACGAAACCCTGTGGTTTCGCGATACCTACCCCTTTGAAGTGCTCAAGAGCAAAGTGCTGCCGGAGGCCATCAAGGCCAGCCCGGGCCAGCGCCTGCGTATCTGGTCGGCCGCCTGCTCTTCGGGTCAGGAACCGTACTCGATTTCGATGTCCATCGATGAGTTTGAGCGGACCAACATGGGCCAGCTTAAAGCCGGGGCGCAGATCGTCGCCACCGACCTGTCCGGCACCATGCTCACCAATTGCAAGACCGGCGAGTATGACAGCCTGGCCCTGGGCCGTGGCTTGTCCCAGGAACGCCTGCAACGTTACTTCGACCCGAAAGGGGCAGGGCGTTGGGCGGTCAAGGCGCCGATCAAGAACCGTGTGGAGTTTCGCTCGTTCAACCTGCTCGACAGCTACGCCAGCCTGGGCAAGTTCGACATGGTGTTCTGCCGCAACGTGCTGATCTACTTCTCGGCCGAGGTGAAGAAAGACATCCTGTTGCGCATCCACGGCACCCTCAAGCGTGGCGGCTACCTGTTTCTCGGTGCATCCGAGGCGCTCAATGGTTTGCCGGATCACTTCCAGATGGTGCAATGCAGCCCTGGGATCATCTACCAGGCCAAATAATCAGGCCAGATAATAATGTGGGAGCGGGCTGGCTCCCGATAGCGGTGTATCAGTGATAGAGACATCAACTGATCAGCCGCTATCGGGGGCAAGCCTCCTCCCACATTTGTTTCTGCGGCAAAAAAGTTGAAGAAAGCGGCAACTCCCCATTGCCGCTTTACTGGCGCCACGCGGAAACCCGTTGCCGCTTTTCTGGCATTGCCGCCGGCAAGCTCCTCGCAACCCCTTGATTTACGGGGGTATCAGATATTGGCATGCGCCTTGCTATAACCCTGTTAACAGCAGGTCAGCCTAAAGGTTTCCGCCATGAGCATCAGCTTCGATAAAGCGCTCGGTATCCACGAACAAGCCCTGGGCTTTCGCGCCCAGCGTGCCGAAGTCCTGGCCAACAACATTGCCAACGCCGACACCCCGAACTACAAGGCTCGGGACCTGGATTTCTCCGCCGTGCTCGCCGCACAGCAGGACAAGACCAAGAACGGCACCTTCGCCTTGAACATGACCAACAACCGTCATATCGAAGCACAAGGCCTGAGCAGTGGTGACGAGTCGCTGCTGTATCGCACGCCGATGCAGCCGTCGATCGACCAGAACACCGTCGACGCCCAGCTGGAGCAATCGGCCTATGCCGAGAACTCGGTGAACTTTCAGGCCAGCTTTACCCTGCTCAACAGTAAATTCAAAGGGCTGATGTCAGCCCTGCGTGGAGAGTAAGCCATGTCCCTGTCCAGTGTTTTCAATATTGCCGGCAGTGGCATGAGCGCGCAGACCACGCGCTTGAACACCGTCGCCAGTAACATCGCCAACGCCGAGACCGTGTCTTCGAGCATCGACCAGACCTACCGCGCCCGTCACCCGGTGTTCGCCACCATGTTCCAGGGTGGCCAGAGCGGTGGCAGCGATTCGCTGTTCCAGAACCAGGATGCTGCCGGCCAGGGCGTGCAGGTCCTCGGTGTGGTCGAAGACCAGAGCAACCTCGAGGCCCGTTACGAGCCGAACCATCCTGCCGCGAACGAAAAGGGTTATGTCTATTACCCCAACGTCAACGTGGTCGAGGAAATGGCAGACATGATCTCCGCCAGCCGCTCGTTCCAGACCAACGCGGAAATGATGAACACCGCCAAAACCATGATGCAGAAGGTCCTGACCCTGGGTCAGTGATAAGGGGCGCCAAATAATGGCCATCGTTGATACCACGACCAACACGGCAGTCCAGGACCTTTTCAACTCCAAGGTCAAGACCGCCACCGACAACACCACCGTCGCCGATGCTACCAAGACGGCGACGGGCAGCCAGTCCCTGGGCAAGGATGCGTTCCTGCAACTGCTGGTGACCCAACTGAAAAACCAGAACCCGCTGTCGCCTCAGGACAACGGTGCGTTCGTGGCCCAGCTGGCGCAATTCAGCAGCCTGGAAGGCATCAACACCCTGAACGACTCGGTCAATGCGATCTCCAGCAACTTCAGCTCGTCGCAGGCGTTGCAGGCTTCGTCGCTGGTGGGGCGCTCGATCATTACCCAGACCAACAAGGCCTTGGTAGACACGAGCAAGAGCATGACCGGTTCGGTGGCGGTGACTGCGGCGACGGGCAACGTCTCGATCAAGATCTCCGATAAAGACGGCAACGTGGTGCGCACTATCGATATGGGTGCCCAAAGCGCGGGTTCGTCCGACTTCATCTGGGATGGCAAGAACGACAAGGGCGAGGTCGCCCCAGCCGGCACCTACACCTTCGCGGCGACGACCAAGAACGACAAGGGTGAATCGGTGGCCATGGCGACTTCGTTGCCGGCAACGGTGACCAGCGTGACGTTGAGCAAGACCGGCGGCGAAATGCTGCTGAACCTTGCAGGTGGCATGGGCAGCGTCAAGCTGTCGCAAATTCAGACTATCGGTACATAGAGCCGGCTAAATACGGCAGAGGGAGAGAAACATGTCTTTTAATATCGGCCTTAGCGGCCTCTATGCGGCCAACAAACAACTGGACGTAACCGGCAACAACATCGCCAACGTTGCGACTACTGGCTTCAAGTCGTCCCGTGCGGAATTCGCGGATATCTACGCCGCGTCCAAACTGGGCACCGGCCAGAACAGCATCGGCAACGGTGTGAACCTGGCAGCGGTGTCCCAGCAGTTCACCCAGGGTGACGTCAACAACAGCGGCGGCGTGCTGGACATGGCGATCCAGGGCGGTGGCTTCTTCGTGCAGAAGGGCAGCGATGGCTCGCTGGAATACACCCGTAGCGGTGCCTTCCGTGCCGACAAAGACGGCTACATCACCAACAACACCGGTACCTCGCGCCTGCAGGGCTACGCGGCGGATGACGACGGCAAGATCATCAAAGGCGGCTTGACCGACCTGCAATTGAACCTGTCGTACCTGCCACCGAAGGCGTCCACCAAAGTGGACTCCACCAGTAACCTGAACTCGTCGGAGCCGGTGATCAACCAGACCACCAAGCCGTTCGACCCGACTGACACCACCACTTTCACCACCCAGTACAGCACCACCCTGTACGACTCCCAGGGCAACTCCCACGAGATGGTGCAGTACATGGTGAAAACCGACGCCAACAAGTGGAGCGCCTACACGCTGATCGATGGCCGTAACCTGGATGGTTCCAAGCCTACAACGACGGGTACCACTGCTCCCGTGCCGTCGGTATTGAGCTTTGACGGTGCCGGTAAACTGACGGATATCACCACTGCAGGCGTGTCTGGCACGACCCTGACGCTCACCGGTTGGATCCCGGGCTCGGTGACCAATGGCGTATGGACGCCTAACAAGGCTACAGCGCCAAACATTGCCGTCAACATGGCCAATATCACCCAGTACAACTCCGCCAGCTACCGCAACCCGCCGACCACCGACGGTTACGCCACTGGCCAGATCACCGGCCTGAAAATCGACGGCAATGGCGTAATGTTCGCCACGTTCAGCAACCAGCAGAGCAAGGCCATCGGCCAGATCTCCCTGGCCAGCTTCAACAACGAGCAAGGCTTGCAGCCATCGGGTGGCACCACCTGGAGAGAAACCTTCGCTTCGGGCCAGCCGGGTTATGACTCCCCGCAATCCGGCACCCTGGGTTCGATCGTGGCCAACTCCCTGGAGAACTCCAACGTCAACCTGACCAACGAACTGGTGGACCTGATCAAGGCCCAGAGCAACTACCAGGCGAACGCCAAGACCATTTCCACCCAGAGCACCATCATGCAGACCATCATTCAGATGACCTGATGCGGTAGTGCTCCACAAGAAGCCCCTCGTAAGAGGGGCTTTTTTGTGGATGTGGGAAAATACCTCTAGACGCGGCAGGTTACGCGTTGAAATGTATGGAGAGGAACACTCCATTCCTACCTTGCCACTGATTGGTCTAGGGCCTGCAGGCTCATCAATCTATGGAGAGGTGAAGATGTGCAGTTCAATAGTGTCCGTGTCAGGCGCTGGGCACGTAACATTCGTGCCCGGTATCGCTTCAGGAGCATCGACTCGCACTCAGCCCGTGGCTGGCGGGTCGGCGGTCAAGCAGTTGCTCAACCAGCTGTTTTACGCAGAGCAAGGCTCAAAAAAACAATTGGCTCAGGACTTGCGCGATAAGCTGAACGATCTTCGCGAGGAACTGGGTGCTGAACAATTCAAAAACATACTTGGCGAGCTGGCTGCGGGCTCGGAGTCCCCGCAGTTTCGCCAGCTTCTTCAGCCGTTGCTCGGTCCAAGGCTTGCTGGGGGTCTAGGAGTAGGAGGAGGTGCGGCTGGCGGTGGACCTTCAAGCGGCAGGGTATATGGGTCTGGCGAGAAAATGAGCAACAAGCCCATTTTGAGTGGGGCGAATTATTTTAACTATCGACCGGATCGATCCAACCCTGGCAAGAAACCCAATGATATTTGGAGTGGATTCAGCCAGGGGCCTGATGGCAATTGCGTCACCGTTTCAGCGATAAAGGCTGCAATGATGCAGTTTGGCCAGAAACCCACCGATGTCTTCAAGGAGGTGAAAGAAACGGACGATGGCTATTACGTGAAGATGCGGGATGGATTTGAGCTTCATTTAACCAAGGACGAGTTAAGGCAGGCTGCCCTTGCGTCTAAGTTTAAAGGGACCGATCCGGAGATGCTGGCCGACGCCATTTTCATGTTTGCCGTGAGCGGCAAGCGCATTGAAATGGAGGGTAATGGTATCGACGACGATATCAATAAATCAAAAAGGAGCTATGCCGATGCGTTGGAAAGCATGAACAACGGCGAGGCGGCCCATGAGGCCTTGGATCGTCTGGGGTTGAGGGGGCTCTACAGGCCTTCTACGAGCAGTGAACTCGCGAATGGCAGGTTGGGGATCGTGGCCTATGACGGCCATTCAATGGCTGTGATTGGCGGGCTGGTGGAGATGTGGGGGACCCGTGGCGGTCATCCCAAAGCGGGTATTGCATACACATTTCTCTAGAGGTTGGAGTGGCAAACGCCTTGCCGGAAAACGAAAAAAGCCCGATAAACCCTATACAGTCGGGGTCTATCGGGCTTTTTCAGTTCCGGGCGTTCAAGCCCGGGAACCGCTCAGCTTATTGACAAGCTTCGCAATCCGGCTCGTCGATCGCGCAGGCCTTTGGCACTGGCGCCGGGCCGGCCGGGGCGGCGAGCACCGAATCATCACCGTGGTTACCGCTGGACACAGCGTTCAGCTTACCGGTGTTGATGGTCGACTTCTCGGTGCTGGTCGCGGCCAGGGCACGGAGGTAGTAAGTGGTTTTCAGGCCACGGTACCAGGCCATGCGGTAGGTCACGTCGAGCTTCTTGCCCGATGCGCCGGCGATGTACAGGTTCAGGGACTGAGCCTGGTCGATCCACTTCTGGCGACGGCTGGCGGCGTCGACGATCCACTTGGTGTCCACTTCGAAGGCGGTCGCGTAGAGCTCTTTGAGTTCCTGCGGGATGCGTTCGATCTGCTGCACGGAACCGTCGTAGTACTTCAGGTCGTTGATCATGACCGAGTCCCACAGGTCGCGGGCTTTCAGGTCGCGGACCAGATACGGGTTGATCACGGTGAATTCGCCCGACAGGTTCGATTTCACATACAGGTTCTGGTAGGTCGGTTCGATCGACTGCGATACGCCAGTGATGTTGGCGATGGTCGCGGTCGGTGCGATGGCCATGATGTTGGAGTTACGGATGCCTTTCTGCACACGGGCACGTACCGGTGCCCAGTCCAGGGACTCGTTCAGGTCAACGTCGATGTATTTCTGGCCGCGCTGCTCGATCAGGATCTGTTGCGAATCCAGCGGCAGGATGCCCTTGGACCACAGCGAACCCTGGAACGTCTCGTAGGCGCCGCGCTCGTCGGCCAGGTCGCAGGAAGCCTGGATCGCGTAGTAGCTGACCGCTTCCATGGACTTGTCGGCGAACTCGACCGCAGCGTCCGAACCGTAGGGAATGTGCTGCAGGTACAGCGCGTCCTGGAAGCCCATGATGCCGAGGCCGACCGGACGGTGCTTGAAGTTGGAGTTCTGCGCCTGTGGCACCGAGTAGTAGTTGATGTCGATCACGTTATCGAGCATGCGTACGGCGGTGTTAACGGTGCGTTCCAGCTTGGCGGTGTCCAACTTGCCGTTGACGATGTGGTTCGGCAGGTTGATCGAGCCCAGGTTGCAAACGGCGATCTCGTCCTTGTTGGTGTTCAAGGTGATCTCGGTGCACAGGTTCGAGCTGTGGACCACGCCCACGTGCTGCTGCGGGCTGCGCAGGTTGCACGGGTCCTTGAAGGTCAGCCATGGGTGGCCGGTTTCGAACAGCATCGACAGCATTTTGCGCCACAGGTCTTTGGCCTGGATGGTCTTGAACAGCTTGACCTTGCCTGGGTATTCGGTGAGGGCTTCGTAGTACTCGTAGCGCTCTTCGAAGGCCTTGCCGGTCAGGTCGTGCAGGTCCGGTACTTCGGATGGCGAGAACAGGGTCCACTTGCCGTCATCGAAGACGCGCTTCATGAACAGGTCAGGGATCCAGTTGGCGGTGTTCATGTCGTGGGTACGACGACGGTCATCACCGGTGTTCTTGCGCAGCTCGATGAACTCTTCAATGTCCATGTGCCAGGTTTCCAGGTAGGCACACACAGCGCCTTTGCGCTTGCCACCCTGGTTAACCGCTACGGCGGTGTCGTTCACGACTTTCAGGAAGGGTACGACGCCCTGGGACTTGCCGTTGGTGCCCTTGATGTACGAACCCAGTGCGCGCACCGGTGTCCAGTCGTTGCCCAGGCCACCGGCGAATTTGGACAACATGGCGTTGTCGTGGATCGCGTGGTAGATGCCCGACAGGTCATCCGGCACGGTGGTCAGGTAGCAGCTCGACAGCTGTGGACGCAGGGTACCGGCGTTGAACAGGGTCGGAGTGGACGACATGTAGTCGAAGGACGACAGCAGGTTGTAGAACTCGATCGCACGGTCTTCCTTGTGCTTCTCTTCGATCGCCAGGCCCATGGCCACGCGCATGAAGAACACTTGCGGCAGTTCGAAGCGGATCCCGTCCTTGTGGATGAAGTAACGGTCGTACAGGGTTTGCAGGCCCAGGTAAGTGAACTGCTGGTCGCGCTCGTGGTTGATCGCCTTGCCGAGTTTTTCCAGGTCGAAGGTGGCCAGGACCGGGTTCAGCAATTCGAATTCGATACCCTTGGCGATATAGGCAGGCAGCGCCTTGGCGTACAGGTCGGCCATTTCGTGGTGGGTGGCGCTGTCGGCCACGCCCAGGAAACCCAGGCCTTCGGCACGCAGGGTGTCCATCAGCAGGCGCGCGGTCACGAACGAGTAGTTCGGCTCGCGTTCAACCAGGGTACGGGCGGTCATCACCAGGGCGGTGTTGACGTCGGTCAGGGCCACACCGTCGTACAGGTTCTTCAGGGTTTCGCGCTGGATCAGGTCACCGTCGACTTCTTCCAGGCCTTCGCAGGCCTCGGTGATGATGGTATTCAGGCGGCCCAGGTCCAGCGGCGCGAAGCTGCCGTCGGCCAGGGTGATGCGGATCGACGGGTGCGCTTGCACGGCGGCTTCTTCGGCCGGGGTGCGGACGGCGCGTTCCTTGGCGCGTGAATCGCGGTAGATCACGTAGTCGCGGGCCACTTTCTGCTCGCCGGCACGCATCAGGGCCAGTTCGACCTGGTCCTGGATTTCTTCGATGTGGATGGTGCCGCCCGACGGCATGCGACGCTTGAAGGTCGCGGTGACCTGTTCGGTCAGGCGGGCAACGGTGTCGTGGATGCGCGACGAGGCAGCAGCGGTGCCGCCTTCAACTGCAAGAAACGCTTTGGTGATGGCGACGGTGATTTTGTCATCGGTGTAAGGAACGACAGTGCCGTTACGCTTGATCACGCGCAATTGGCCAGGTGCAGTGGCGGACAGATCCATAGTCGAATCGGCGGCCTGCGGCACGGAGCCTTGCGGGTTCTCGCGAGTTGTGTCGGTTTGCATGGGGGGTTGTCTCCACATTTCTATATTTATTTGGGCACCATCACGGTGCCCACCGTTCCGTCCTGAAGCACTTACAGCAGGCCTGGGCCTGGCATAACAACTTCGGGACAGGAGGAAGGGAGCTGAACGCGCCGCTTCCATGCCGAAGTCTTCGGTTCGGGGCTCAAACGCCCTTGGCCGTATTCCTGGTGGGTGACAGTTGCCAGGTTCAAGCACTGCAACACCCGTACCGTTTTCCGCTGTTGGAGCTGGAAAACGGCTGCCATCCGCTTGAGCGGTTTGGGCTTTCAAAAAATGCTTGGATTAGACCCAACAGGAGCAAGAAAGGGCTTGAGTTTCTTGTCTGATTTGTGTTGGGTCTTTTCGCTGAAAACCCTACATGTAGGGTTTTTTTTGCGCCGAGCTACAAGATAATGCGTTTTGGGGGGCTTAGCAACGCACTACCTGTGGATAACGTTGTGGGTAAAATGTGTATGAAACGTGGAACACCCGTGTAGGCCGCAGCACTGCTGGATTCGGCCGTTTGTCACTGAATATTCCAAGTTGAAAACAGCCGGTTGGATTTTTGAGGGCGCGAACCCTATCACAGAAAAGCGCGATCACCGAATGGATTTCCCGGCTTGTGCGAGAGGGCTTGGGCATGGCTACAATCGGCCTCTGTTATGCCCTCAAAACATTACAAATAAGGTGTGGCCTGCTCGGCCAACGCATCCCTTTATAACAACGAGGATCACCCGTGGAGCAAGAAGCCTGGCACATCCTGATCGTCGAGGACGACGAGCGACTCGCCGAGTTGACCCGCGATTACCTGGAGAGCAACGGCCTGCGGGTTTCTGTGGAAGGTGATGGCGCCCTGGCTGCGGCGCGGATCATCGCCGAGCAGCCGGACCTGGTGATTCTCGACCTGATGCTGCCCGGCGAAGACGGCCTGAGCATTTGCCGCAAAGTGCGCGAACGCTACGACGGCGTGATCCTGATGCTCACCGCCCGCACCGACGACATGGACCAGGTGCTCGGCCTGGACATGGGCGCCGACGACTACGTGTGCAAACCCGTGCGCCCGCGCCTGTTGCTCGCGCGTATCCAGGCCCTGTTGCGCCGCAGTGAGCCGGCGGAACCCACCAGCGTGGAAAGCCAGCGCCGCCTGCAATTCGGCCCGCTGCTGGTGGACAACGCCCTGCGCGAAGCCTGGCTGCAGGGTGAAGGTATCGAGTTGACCAGTGCCGAGTTCGACCTGCTGTGGCTGCTGGTGGCGAATGCCGGGCGCATCCTGTCCCGCGAAGAAATCTTTATCGCCCTGCGCGGCATCGGCTATGACGGCCAGGACCGCTCCATTGATGTGCGCATCTCACGGATTCGCCCGAAAATCGGCGATGACCCGATCCACCCACGGCTGATCAAGACCATCCGCAGCAAAGGCTATCTGTTCGTCCCTGAAGCCGCTGCCGATATGCCGTTGTGAACTCGATCTTCCTGCGTATCTACGGCGGCATGTGCGCGGCGCTGATTCTGGTGGCGCTGCTCGGCGTGCTGGCCCTGCACCTGCTCAACGAGGTGCGCAGCGGCCAATACCGCGAGCGCCTGGCCCACGGCACCTTTGCCTTGATGGGCGATAACCTGCAGCCCATGAGCGCCATCGAACGCCAGCGCGCCCTGGCCGTGTGGGAACGTTTGCTCGGCATCCCCCTGGAATTGCGCAGCCTTACCGATGCCCAACTGGACCTCAGCCAGCGAACCCGCCTGCAACGCGGCCAGGTGTTGGTGGAACAGACCGGCCCCCACGCCGCCCGGGTGCTGCGCCTGGTCAGCGATAAGGAACAGTGGGTTTTGACGGGGGAGGTGCAGCAGATCAGCGAGCAACTGGCCCGCGCGACCATTTACCTGCTGGCCGATGAACTGGTGCGCTTCCCCGTGGCCGAGCAGCCGCAACGGCTGGCGGATATCAAGGAAGCCAAGGGCTTTGGTTTCGAAATGCACCTGATGACCCTCGACCAGGCCGACATGGACGACGACCAACGCCGCCGCGTATCGGAGGGCGATACGGTCATGGCCCTGGGCAAGGGCGGCGATTCGATCCGCGTGTTTGCCGGCATGGTCGGCACGCCCTGGGTGCTGGAGCTTGGCCCGCTGTATCAGATGAACCCGTATCCGGCGCAATGGCTGGTCCTGATCGCGTTGATCGGCCTGACCCTGATCGGCCTGATTGTCTATTTATTGGTGCGTCAGCTTGAGCGCCGGCTCCGAGGCCTGGAAGCCGCCGCCACGCGCATCGCCAAAGGCAATCTCGAGGTGCGTGTGCCGGCCCGGGGTGCCGACTCGGTGGGGCGCCTGGCGGCGGCCTTTAATGGCATGGCCGAGCACCTGCAGCAACTGCTGGCGATCCAGCGTGAACTGGTGCGCGCGGTGTCCCATGAATTGCGCACACCGGTGGCACGCCTGCGCTTCGGCCTGGAGATGATCGGCGACGCCGCCACGCCTGAAGCCCGGCGCAAGTACCTGGAAGGCATGGACAGTGATATCCAGGACCTCGACGGCCTGGTGGATGAAATGCTCACCTACGCAAGGCTGGAGCAGGGTGCGCCGGCGTTGATTTTCCAGCGGGTCGACCTCGATGCGCTACTTGACCAGGTGATCGGCGAATTATCGCCACTGCGCCCGCAGGTGAGCGTGGCCAGGGGGATTTGCCTGTCGTCGGCACATTGGGACGACGCTTGGGTCGATGCCGAGCCGCGCTACTTGCACCGCGCCCTGCAAAACCTGGTGAGCAACGCCATGCGCCACGCCCAGGGCCAGGTGCTGATCAGTTATCAGGTGGGCCAGGTGCGCTGTCGCATTGATGTAGAGGACGACGGGCCCGGTGTGCCGGAAAGCGCCTGGGAGCGTATCTTCACGCCGTTCCTGCGCCTGGACGACAGCCGCACCCGCGCCTCGGGCGGGCATGGCCTGGGGTTGTCGATTGTGCGGCGCATCATTTATTGGCACGGCGGGCGAGCATTGATCAGCAAGAGCAACAACCTGGGCGGTGCGTGTTTCAGCCTGAGTTGGCCAAGGGATCAAGACAAACCCTGATGTCGGTCTATCAAGCGCCGATGGCAGCCAGGCTCAACAACTGCCCCTCATTCACCGCAAACTGCGCGGTAAGTTCCTTGCCGTGGCACCACTCGCTGGACAGGTCTGTGAGTAAGCGCAAGCGCACATGCCCGGCCTCTGACCACTCCACCACCTCGGCATGTTCAAAATAAAAGCGCTTCTGCACGATCGGGTAGAGCGCCTTGAACAAACTCTCCTTGACCGAAAACGTCAGCGTCACCAGCAAGGCGATCTGCTCTCGCGGCAGGTCGGCCATACGCTGCAGCTCTTGCGCCGTCAGAATCTCCCCGGCCAGGCGCTCCGCCCGTTCCAGGCTCAGCAGGTTCTCCAGGTCCATCCCCAACCCGCGCCATTGCGCCTTGTGCCCGACAATCGCGGCGGCATGCCCGGTGCTGTGGGTAATGGAACCGCTGATATGGGCGGGCCACACCGGTGCGCGGTCTTCGCCGATCGCCGGGATGCAGTTGATCTGATCGAGCCGTTGCAGGGCCGCGCGCGCGCACAGGCGACCGGCGAGAAACTCGGCCTGACGCTTGGCCACCGAACGCTGGATACTCGCCGGTGGCGGCACGGCGCAATGCTGGAAGTCGCCGGGCGCCAGCAATGCAGGATCGAACCGGGTGCTGAGAAACACCGTGCCCGGCAAGGGGGCGGGCAGCGGCCAATGGGCGTCGAGTGGGGTGCAGCAAGCGGGTAGGGGGGTCATGGGCGGTATTTTGCCGAGTTGGAGGGCAAGAGGATAGCCCGCCGTGATTCAGGCGAGGTTCAAAGCCTGTTCAGGGGGAGTTCAGGGGCGCTTGCGTAGTCTGGCCTCACAGCCAAACGCGTAATGAGGTAACACCATGACTGCGATCAAGAAGCTGATGTTGGCCTTAACCATGCTCAGTGCCACCGTCGGGGTTCAGGCCTCCGATGGTGCCTTTGCCGCATTCGGTCGTGAGAAAACCAAGAAGTCCAGCATCCTGATGCAGCGCGTCAGCATCGAAGATGCTGGCAGTCAGCCCGCGCCCTGGGGCCAGTCCCTGGGCCAGGCCACCCCGCAGCCGAGCTATCGCGCCGGCTATGAACACCTGACCGGCCGGTTCAACGGCATTAAACTGCGCCCGCAAGACCTGCAGGGCCGCTATGATACCCCTCTGTCGGACAGTTGATTTGCTTTGGAGAGCCTTATGAAATTGCTGGTGGTGGAAGATGAGGCGCTGTTGCGCCATCACCTGTTTACCCGCCTGACCGACAGCGGCCACGTGGTCGAGGCCGTGGCCAATGCCGAAGAGGCCCTGTACCAGACCGGTCAATTCAACCATGACCTGGCGATCATCGACCTGGGCCTGCCCGGCATGGGCGGCCTGGACCTGATCCGCCAACTGCGCAGCCAGGCCAAGACCTTTCCGATCCTGATCCTCACCGCGCGCGGCAACTGGCAGGACAAGGTCGAAGGCCTGGCCGCCGGGGCCGACGACTATGTGGTCAAGCCGTTCCAGTTCGAAGAGCTGGAGGCGCGGATGAACGCCTTGCTGCGCCGCTCCAGCGGGTTTACCCAGTCGACCATCGTCGCCGGGCCCTTGCTGCTGGACCTCAACCGCAAGCAGGCGTCCCTCGACGAACAGCCCCTGGCATTGACCGCCTATGAATATCGCATCCTCGAATACCTGATGCGCCATCACCAGCAGGTCGTCGCCAAGGACCGCCTGATGGAGCAGCTCTACCCCGACGACGATGAGCGCGATCCGAATGTGATTGAAGTGCTGGTCGGCCGCCTGCGCCGCAAGCTGGAAGGCCCGGCGGGGTTCAAGCCGATCGACACCGTGCGCGGCCTGGGCTACCTGTTCAATGAGCGCTGCCGTTGATTCGCTCGCTCCGTGTGCGCTTGATGCTGGCGGCCGCCACCCTGGCCGTGCTGTTTATGCTGGGCCTGTTGCCCGCCATGCAGGGTGCGTTCAGCCTGGCATTGCAGGATTCCATCGAGCAGCGCCTGGCGTCGGACGTCACCACCCTGATCTCCGCCGCGCGGGTGGAAAACAATCGCCTGCTGATGCCGGCGCAGTTGCCGGATGAACGCTTCAACCTCACCGATAGCCGCTTGCTCGGCTATATCTATGACCGCGAAGGCCACCTGGTGTGGCGTTCGCGGGCCACCCGGGACGAAAACATCAACTACAAGCCGCGCTATGACGGGCGCGGCAATGAGTTCGCGCGGATTCGCGAGGCCGACGGCCAGGAGTTCTTCGTCTACGACGTCGAGGTCAGGCTGCTCGGTGGCAAGAGCGCGGCGTTCAGTATCGTGGCCCTGCAACCGGTGCGCGAATACCAATTGACCCTCGAAGGCCTGCGCGAAAACCTCTACCTGGGCTTCGGCGCGGCACTGCTGGTGCTGCTGACCTTGCTGTGGCTGGGCCTGACCTGGGGCCTGCAGGCCCTGCGGCGATTGAGCCAGGAGCTTGACCAGATCGAAGGCGGTACCCGCGAAAGCCTCTCCGAGCAACACCCGCGCGAATTGCTGCGTCTCACCGGCTCCCTTAACCGCCTGCTGCACAGCGAGCGCGAACAACGGGCACGTTACCGCGACTCCCTCGATGACCTGGCCCACAGCCTGAAAACGCCGCTCGCCGTGTTGCAAAGCGTGAGCGAAGACATGGCGCAACGTCCGGAAGATCGCGACCAGGCCTGGGTGCTGCAATCCCAGATCGAACGCATGAGCCAGCAGATCGGCTACCAGCTGCAGCGTGCCAGCCTGCGCAAAAGCGGCCTGGTGCGCCATCAGGTGCGCCTGGAGCCGGTAGTGCAAAGCCTCTGCGATACCCTGGGCAAGGTCTACCGCGACAAGGGCGTCACGGTGTCCTTTGACCTGCCACACGAATGCGATGTACCGATCGAGAAGGGTGCCCTGCTTGAATTGCTCGGCAACCTGCTGGAAAACGCCTATCGGTTGTGCCTGAGTGAAGTGCGCATCAGCCTGGTGGAAAATTCCGAAGGGCTCGAGTTGTGCATCGAGGACGACGGCCCCGGAGTGCCTCCGGACCAGCGTGCACGGATCCTGCAACGGGGCGAGCGCCTGGACCGTCAGCATCCGGGGCAGGGGATCGGGTTGGCGGTGGTCAAGGACATCATAGAAAGCTACGGCGCGCGATTGACCCTGGGGGATTCGCCGCTGGGTGGTGCGGCGTTCAAGATTCACTTTCCGGCCTTGTGAACCGTAGCGGCTGGGCTGGCCCTATCGGGGGCAAGCCCCCTCCCACATTTTGAACGTATTCACAGATCAAACTTTGTAACCACAGTCAAAGGTGGGAGGGGGCTTGCCCCCGATGAGGCCCTCACACACGACGCAGCGCTAACTCTCCTGCGCCCGATAGGCCCCCGGTGTCAGCCCCGTCCACTTCTTGAACGCCCGATGAAACGCCGACGGTTCTGAGAACCCCAGCTGCTCGGCGATCGCCTGCAAGGATAAGTCCGCCCGCCCCAGGTGGTAGATGGCGATGTCCCGCCGCAATTCATCCTTGAGCGCCTGAAAGCTGGTGCCTTCTTCGCGCAAATGTCGGCGCAGGGTTTGCGGGCTGACGTGCAAGTGCCGGGCGACGGCCTCCAGGTCTGGCCAGGGCGTGCGGTCGCGGCTCAATAAGCGTCGCAGCTGGCTGCTCAAACTGTCGCCTTCATCCGGGCGTGACAGCAGGTCGGCGGGGGAGCGCTCGAGGAAATGCTTGAGGGTGCGCTCGTCCTGCAACAGCGGCAGGCTCAGGTAGCGGGCGGGAAACACCAGGCTGCTGTGCGGGGCACCGAACACCTGGGCGCAGGGAAACAGCAGGTCATATTCAGCGGCGTGGGCCGGCAACGGGTAGCTGAAGGTGGCCTGGTGCAAACGAATGCGCCGGCCGATCAGCCAACTGCCCAGGCGGTGCCAGATCACCAGCAGGCATTCGCTGAGGAAGTGATCCGGGTCCCACAGGTGAGAATCATCCAGGCTCAGGCGGGCCATTTCGCCTTCCCGTGTCAGCTGCCAGCGCGGGCCTTGTGGGAATAGGCTATAAAATAGTAAACCGCGTTCCAGGGCCTTCTCCAGGGTGCGGCAGTGGATCAGCGCATGGCACATCATGGCGAAGGTGCCGCGTTTGCTCGGCCCGTCGGCGAACCCCAAGTATTCATCGTCCAGTGCCAGCCAGAGCATTTGCAACAGCCGGGTGAATTGCTCGGGTGCAATGCGGGCACGGGGTTCGGCCAACAGTTCCGGGGTGATGCCCAGCTGTTGCAACAGGCCCGAATAGTCGTAACCGGTTCGACGCGCACCGCCCAAGGCTGCCCGGGCGTAATGGCTGGCGATGGTACGTTCACGCATGCGGGGCCCTCGTCCATGGAATGGCGGATGGTAGTCATCACCTGGCAGGGCGACAAGGCGGATATCCGCCAAATTGTAGGACGGGATTGGGCGGCGTGGCGGAAATCCGCCAGCCTATTCGGCACATTGGTGGCGGCTTTGAAATCCGCAGCCCTGATGTCTTAAGGCTCCCAGGGGTTTTCAGCAAAGTGGCACGGCGTTTGCGATAAGGATTACAGCGCAGGCCTGGTCCTACAGGCTTCGCAAACAACAAATCCCTCCAGTGCAGGAGGGTTCGCAATTCAAGTGTCGTGGGCAATGGCGGATATTTGCCACACGGGACGATTGAGGAATTTTGCAATGACGACTCGTCAGCCAATCTACAAATCCCTGTATTTCCAGGTGATCGTTGCAATCGTTATCGGTATTTTGCTCGGTCACTTCTACCCGCAGACCGGCGTGGCGCTCAAGCCACTGGGTGACGGCTTTATTAAGCTGATCAAAATGGTCATTGCCCCGATCATCTTCTGCACCGTTGTCAGCGGCATCGCCGGCATGCAAAGCATGAAATCGGTCGGCAAAACCGGCGGCTACGCGCTGCTGTACTTCGAAATCGTTTCCACCATCGCACTGCTGATCGGCCTGATCGTGGTGAACGTCGTGCAACCGGGCGCCGGCATGCACATCGACGTGGCAACCCTGGACGCATCCAAAGTCGCTGCCTATGTGACTGCCGGTGCTGACCAGAGCATCGTTGGCTTCCTGCTTAACGTGATCCCGAACACCATCGTCGGCGCTTTCGCCAACGGCGACATCCTGCAAGTGCTGATGTTCTCGGTGATCTTCGGTTTCGCCCTGCATCGCCTGGGTGCCTACGGCAAGCCGGTGCTGGACTTCATCGATCGCTTCGCCCACGTGATGTTCAACATCATCAACATGATCATGAAGCTCGCGCCACTCGGTGCCCTGGGCGCCATGGCGTTCACCATCGGTGCCTACGGTGTAGGTTCCCTGGTGCAGTTGGGCCAGTTGATGATCTGCTTCTACATCACTTGCCTGCTGTTCGTGCTGGTGGTGCTGGGCGGTATCTGCCGCGCCCACGGTTTCAGCGTGATCAAACTGATCCGCTACATCCGTGAAGAACTGCTGATCGTTCTGGGTACGTCCTCCTCCGAATCCGCACTGCCACGCATGCTGATCAAGATGGAGCGTCTGGGCGCGAAGAAATCCGTAGTCGGCCTGGTAATCCCGACCGGTTACTCGTTCAACCTCGACGGTACCTCGATCTACCTGACCATGGCTGCCGTGTTCATCGCCCAGGCAACTGACACCCACATGGACATCACCCACCAGATCACCCTGCTGCTGGTGCTGCTGCTGTCCTCCAAAGGTGCTGCTGGCGTGACCGGTAGCGGCTTTATCGTACTGGCAGCCACCCTGTCGGCTGTCGGCCACCTGCCGGTTGCCGGCCTGGCGCTGATCCTGGGTATCGACCGCTTCATGTCTGAAGCCCGTGCACTGACCAACCTGGTGGGTAACGCCGTTGCTACCCTCGTTGTGGCCAAGTGGGTCAAGGAACTGGACACCGACAAGCTGCAAAGCGAGCTGGCATCCGGCGGTACCGGTATCTCTGAAACCCGCGAAGTCGATGACCTGGGCGTGGCCGAGGGCCCAGCCCCTGTGATCAAGTAAACCGCTGATGGCGTGAAATCCGCGCCGACAGCTATCCGCAAACGCCCCGACTGGTTCGGGGCGTTTGCGTTTGTGCGGGATTACTTTTTTGCAATATTTTCACTTAGAGTCAGCGACTGATGAAATTCGCGCTACGCGGCATGTTCCAAACGCAGACTGGCAGGAGGATATATGGACAGTGTTGATTTGAATGTCCTGCGCAGCGTGCTCGAATGGCGCCGCGCCGGGCAGCAGGTGGTGTTGTATAGCGTTGTCCAGACCTGGGGCAGCGCGCCGCGTCCACCGGGCGCCATGCTGGCGTTGCGGGGGGATGGCGTGGTGATCGGCTCGGTGTCCGGCGGTTGCATCGAGGACGACTTGATCGCCCGCTTGCAGGATGGTCGCCTGACGCACGACGGGCCGCCGGTGCAGTTGGTGACCTACGGCGTGACGCGCGACGAGGCGGCGCGTTTCGGCCTGCCATGCGGCGGCACCTTGCGCTTGACCGAAGAGCGGGTGCAAGACTGGGCCTGGGTCGCGCAGTTGCTGGAGCGTTGCGAAGCGCATGAAATTGTCGCGCGGGAACTGGACCTGGTCTCCGGTGAAGTCACGTTGAGCAGTGCGAACAAGACCGATGTGGTCACCTTCGATGGCGAACGCCTGCGGGCTATCTATGGCCCGCGCTGGCGCCTGCTGTTGATCGGTGCCGGGCAACTGTCGCGCTACGTGGCGGAAATGGCGCGCCTGCTGGATTTCGAAGTATTGATATGCGATCCGCGTAGTGAGTTTGTCTACGGCTGGGAAGAGCAGCACGGCCGCTTCGTGCCGGGTATGCCTGATGAGGCGGTGCTGAATATCCAGACCGACGAGCGCACGGCCATTGTCTGCCTGACCCATGATCCGCGCCTTGATGATATGGCGTTGCTGACGGCGTTGAACTCCAGTGCCTTCTACATCGGCGCGCTGGGTTCGCGGGTCAATAGCCAGACGCGTCGCGAGAACCTGGCGGCGCTGGGGTTGTCGACGGACGCGATTGCGCGTTTACATGGGCCGATTGGCCTGCATATCGGTAGCCATACGCCGGCGGAGATCGCCTTGTCGTTGATGGCGGAAATTGTCGCGATCAAGAACGGCGTGGCGCCAATGCAGAAAAAGCCCCTGCCGGCGGTTGCTGAATAATGCTGGCGGCGATTGTCTTGGCGGCGGGGCGGGGCAGCCGGTTCCGAGCCGAGGCGGGGGCTGACCAGGATAAGTTGCTGGCCGATTGCGTGGGCCGTGATGGGGTGATGCGTCCGGTGATCGAGCAGGTATTGGTGAATTTGCCGGATCGCCTGATGGCGCGCTGGCTGGTGACCACGCCGGATCGCACGGAGATCATTCGGTTGGCCCAGGCGTATGGCTGCCAGGTCTTGCTGTTGCAGTCAGCCGGCATGGGCGAGAGCATCGCCGCAGCCGTCGCGGCCAGTGCCTCGGCGGATGGCTGGCTGGTGGTGTTGGGGGATATGCCGTTTATCCAGTCATCGAGCATTGAACGGGTGATTGACGCGCTGGAGGAGGATGGCATCAGCGTGCCGGTGCAGGCGGGTGACTATGGGCATCCAGTGGCCTTTGGTCGCGCTTTTGGTCCGGACTTGATGGCGCTGACCGGGGATCGTGGAGGCAAGCCATTGTTCGCACGTGTCCGGGTGCGGGAAGTGCAGGTGGAAGATGCGGGTGTTCTGTGGGATGTGGATCTGCCGAAACGGTTAAATTTTAGTGCGGACTAAGTAAAGGACATAAAAAAAGCCCCGCCTGATCACTCAGGCGGGGCTTTTTAGTGGCTGATGGAATCAGGCGAGGGGTTTAGGCTCGTGTTCTTCTTCCAGGGCCTTGTGCTCTACCCCTGCTTCAGCAGCGGTGTGCTCAACCACGGTTTCAGCAACCGGGGCTGGCGCCTCGACAGCTTCGACGATGGCTGGAGCGGCAGCAGCAGCGGCGGCAGCTGCCTCAGCTTCCTTGCGACGACGACGCACTTCACGTGGGTCGTTCGGCGCACGGCCGTTTTCGGTCAGGGCGCTGGCTGGTGCGGCTTCTACCACGGGTGCTTCGGCAACCACCGGGGCTTCAACAACCACTGGCGCAGCCTCGACAGCTGGCGCAGGCTCGGCAACCACTACTTCGGCAACCGGCGCAGGCGCTTCTTCTACCACCGGTGCAGGCGCTGGTGCTTCAACCGGGGCGGCAGGTTCGGCAGTCCACTGGAAGGCGGTCTGTTCTTCGCGAACTTCACGCACTGCCGGGGCAGCTTCTTCGACAGCCGGGGCTTCAGCGGCGACTTCAACTACTGGCTGAGGCTCAACCACCGGAGCGGCTTCAACTGCGACCACTTCGGTTTCTGGCTGGGCGTCGCGGGTCGGTGCCACTTCCACTTCCGGAACCACTGGGGCTTCGACAGGGGTAGTTGCTTCAACGACCGGTGCTTCAACCGTTGGGGTCTCGGCAACTGGCGCTTCAACGGCAACGGTTTCTTCGACAGCGGCAGTCGCGCGTTCAGCCTGTTCGTGAGCCTGGGCTTCAGCAGGTGCGCTGATCACCGAGCTGGCAACCGCTGCGGTAACGGCCAGGCCGGCAGCCAGTTCGGCACCGGTCGGTTCGTGGGCGGCGCCTTCTGCGTTCTCGCCGGCCTCTTCCGAGCCCTCGATCACATTGCCATTGGCATCACGCTGACGCTCACGGCGGTTGCTGCGACGACGCTGGCCACGGGAGCGGCGGCGTGGACGATCGCCTTCGGCGTTGTCCTGACCGTCTTCCTGCAATTGCTCTTCGCCGGCCAGCACTTCTTCTTCGCTGGCGGCAGCGGCTTGCTCGGCACGTGGTTGACGCTCTTCACGCGGTGGGCGCGGCTGGCGCTCTTCACGTGGTGCACGCTCTTCGCGCGGCTGGCGAGCTGGGCGCTCTTCAGCGGCAGCGGCTGCAACACCTGCAACGGCAGGGGCGGCATCCAATGGCTCGCGCAGTTCACGCACACGTTCTTCACGCTCGCCACGCGGCTTGCGATCTTCACGCGGAGCACGTGGGGTACGTGGTGCGCGCTCTTCGCGCGGTGCACGTTCTTCACGGGCTACGGCCGGGGTTTCTTCACGCGCTTCGCGAGGTGCACGCTCTTCACGTGGTGCGCGTTCTTCGCGAGGCGCACGTTCTTCACGCGGCTTGCGCTCTTCGTCACGGCGACCGTTGCGGTTACGGCTCTGCTGGCGACCGTTGCGACGCTCTTCGTTGCGTGCAGGGCGTTCGGTCGCAGGTTTTTCAACCACGACCGGTGCCGCAGGCTCTTCCTTGGTGGCGAACAGGCTGACCAGCGACTTCACCAGGCCCTTGAACAGGCTCGGCTCAGGCAGGGCGGCCGGTGCGGCAACCGGGGCAGCGGCTTCAACCGGCACCGGTGCGTTGGCACGGGCTGGGGCGGTTTTCACGGCGGCTTCCTGGCGCACCAGGGTGCGGGTCGCGGCGGCTGGCTGGACTTCTTCCACTTCGGCGGCGGCGGCAGCGATTTCGTAGCTGGACTGGCCGCTGTGGGCTTCCGGGCTGTCGTCACGCAGGCGCTGTACTTCGAAGTGCGGCGTCTCGAGGTGATCGTTCGGCAGGATCA
This sequence comes from Pseudomonas sp. NFACC25, assembly GCF_900100935.1. Classification (NCBI taxonomy): domain Bacteria; kingdom Pseudomonadati; phylum Pseudomonadota; class Gammaproteobacteria; order Pseudomonadales; family Pseudomonadaceae; genus Pseudomonas; species Pseudomonas sp. NFACC25. The sequence continues at coordinate 25,951 of NZ_FMUC01000021.1, read as the reverse complement.
CGATACGAGCACGGGTGCGCAGTTCGATCTTGGTGATCGAGTTGCGTTTTTCGTTGAGCAGGAAGGCTGCGACCGGGATCGGCACTTGCGCGCGGACTTCGGCGGTGCGGTCTTTGAGGGCTTCTTCTTCGATCAGGCGCAGGATCGCCAGGGACAGCGATTCAACGTCACGGATGATGCCGGTGCCGTTGCAACGCGGGCAGACGATGCCGCTGCTCTCGCCCAGGGATGGACGCAGGCGCTGACGGGACATTTCCAGCAGACCGAAGCGCGAGATACGGCCGACCTGTACGCGGGCTCGGTCGGCTTCCAGGCATTCGCGGACTTTCTCTTCCACGGCGCGCTGGTTCTTGGCGGGGGTCATGTCGATGAAGTCGATCACGATCAGGCCGCCGATGTCGCGCAGGCGCAACTGGCGGGCGATTTCTTCAGCCGCTTCCAGGTTGGTCTGCAGGGCGGTTTCTTCGATGTCGCTACCCTTCGTGGCGCGCGCCGAGTTGATGTCGATGGACACCAGGGCTTCGGTCGGATCGATCACGATGGAGCCGCCGGAAGGCAGTTCGACCACACGCTGGAAAGCGGTCTCGATCTGGCTTTCGATCTGGAAACGGTTGAACAGCGGCACGCTGTCTTCGTACAGCTTGATCTTGCTGGCGTACTGCGGCATCACCTGGCGGATGAAGGTCAGGGCTTCGTCCTGGGCTTCGACGCTGTCGATCAGCACTTCGCCGATGTCCTGGCGCAGGTAATCGCGGATGGCGCGGATGATCACGTTGCTTTCCTGGTAGATCAGGAACGGCGCGGAACGATCCAGGGAGGCCTCTTTGATGGCGGTCCACAGTTGCAGCAGGTAGTCGAGGTCCCACTGCATTTCTTCGCTGCTGCGGCCCAGGCCGGCAGTGCGCACGATCAGGCCCATGTCGGCCGGTGCGATCAGGCCGTTCAGCGCTTCACGCAGTTCGTTGCGCTCTTCGCCTTCGATGCGACGGGAGATGCCGCCGGCACGCGGGTTGTTCGGCATCAGCACGAGGTAACGGCCGGCCAGGCTGATGAAGGTGGTCAGGGCGGCGCCCTTGTTGCCACGTTCTTCTTTTTCGACCTGAACGATGACTTCCTGGCCTTCGCTCAGGACGTCCTTGATGTTTACGCGGCCTTCGGGGGATTTCTTGAAGTATTCGCGGGAGATTTCTTTGAGGGGCAGGAAGCCGTGGCGCTCGGAGCCGAAATCGACAAAGGCAGCCTCAAGGCTTGGTTCGATGCGAGTAATACGGCCTTTATAGATGTTGGCCTTCTTTTGCTCGCGTGCACCGGATTCGATGTCCAGGTCGTAGAGGCGTTGGCCATCTACCAGTGCAACACGCAACTCTTCGGGTTGAGTTGCGTTAATCAGCATTCTTTTCATGTTGTACCGTCGGTTTCCGGGCTGCCGGAAACGGCGTTCGGCACACACGACTTCTCACGGTCGGTGTCAGGTGCGTCAAGAGTGGTTGGCCACTCCAGTGTCCAGCAAAATCGGCCAATTGGGCCGGTATCGCGACGGACGCGTCCTGCTTGTTAGCGGTGGTGACAAAGGCACCACTTCAACAAAAGCTAAGGTCAGGAGGAGGAATCAACCGGCGACTGTGGACGAGATGAAGCGTCTAAATATAAGCCTAGTGCTACACGGTCCGACGGTTGTGCATCTCCACCCTACACGTATCCCTGATAATTCGGGTGCTGCCGCGCGCAGAATCCGCAGCGGGTTGGCATTTACCGTGTTCTCCAATGGGGAGTCCACGCTCATGGCTAAACAAGACTGAATGTGGGCGACTGCGCTCACACTCAGCTCTTAACAGGCGTTGTTTCCGAAGCATTCGCCGTGGTCCGGCTCAAGACTGACTGCACTTTGTGAACTGGCCGTAAATATCGGCGCAGAACGCGAGTATTCACTCTGCTTTCTGCACTCGCTTCAGGCCTCATGTCACCTGCGCTTGTTACAATCTCGAGCCTTCCAGGGTGGCGAAAGCCCCGTAGGACGGCCTCGCGTCCTGATGAATTGCGATGGTCAGGGCCGGCAGTTTGCCGCTAGTCCTCTGCCCAGGCCGCTTTTGGCGGCGTTCGCGACTATAGCAGCAATGATTAAGTGCTTCAATTCCATAAAAAATTGTTATCATCGCCGCCATGACGACTACCGCCCCCCAGACCCCCAGCGTCCAGCTGCTCGAGGTCTCGCCGGAATATGCCGGCCAACGCATCGATAATTTTCTCCTGGCCAGGCTCAAGGGTGTGCCCAAGACCTTGATCTACCGCATCTTGCGCAAAGGCGAAGTGCGCGTGAACAAGGGCCGCATCAAGCCTGAGTACAAGTTGCAGGCGGGCGATATTGTCCGTGTGCCGCCCGTGCGCGTGCCTGAACGCGATGAGCCCGTGCCATTGGCCCAGGGCCTGTTGCAGCGCCTTGAGGCATCGATTGTCTTCGAAGACAACAAGCTGATCGTGATCAACAAGCCCTGCGGTATTGCGGTTCACGGTGGCAGCGGCCTGAATTTCGGCGTGATCGAAGCCTTCCGTCAGCTGCGCCCGGATTGCAAGGAGCTGGAGCTGGTCCACCGCCTGGACCGCGACACCTCCGGCCTGTTGATGATCGCCAAGAAACGCAGCATGTTGCGCCACCTGCACACCGCCCTGCGCGGCGATGGCGTGGACAAGCGCTATATGGCGCTGGTGCGCGGCAACTGGGCCAGCTCGATCAAGAGCGTCCGCGCGCCGTTGCAGAAGAGCAACCTGCGCTCCGGCGAGCGCATGGTCGAAGTGGACGAGGAGGGCAAAGAAGCCCTGACCCTGTTCAAGGTGCTGCGTCGTTTCGGTGATTTTGCCACCATGGTCGAGGCCAAGCCGGTGACGGGGCGCACCCACCAGATTCGTGTGCACACCCTGCATGCAGGCCATTGCATCGCTGGCGATACCAAGTATGGCGACGAGGATTTTTCCAGGGAAATCCGTGACCTGGGCGGCAAGCGCCTGTTCCTGCACGCCTACATGCTCACCGTGCCGCTGCCTGACGGCGGCGAGCTGAAGCTGCAGGCGCCGGTCGATGAGATGTGGGCCAAGACCGTGGAGCGTTTGAGTGTCGCACCTTGACTACAAGCTGCTGATTTTCGATTGGGACGGCACCCTGTGTAACTCCATCGGTCGGATTGTCGAGTCGATGCACGCAGCTTCGAGCCGCTCGGGCTTCGACGTGTGCACTGACCTGGCGGTCAAAGGCATTATCGGCCTGGGCTTGCCTGAGGCGATCCGCACCTTGTACCCCGGGATCAGCGACGCTGAACTGGTGACGTTCCGCGAGCATTACGCGGATCACTACATTGCGCTGGAGGCCACACCTTCGCCGTTGTTCGAGGGTGTGGCGCAGTCGCTGGAGGCTTTTCGCGCCGGGGGCTATCACCTGGCCGTCGCCACCGGCAAGGCCCGCCGCGGGCTGGACCGGGTGCTCAGCGCCCATGGCTGGGAGGATTATTTCGACATCACCCGTGCCGCAGATGAAACCGCCAGCAAACCTCACCCTCTGATGCTGGAGCAGATCCTTGCCCATTGCGGTGTGTCGCCGCGTGAGGCGTTGATGGTGGGTGATGCTTCCTTCGATCTGATGATGGCGCGCAACGCCGGCATGGACAGCGTGGCAGTCAGCTATGGCGCCCAGTCCGCCGAGGCGTTGCAGCAATACGAGCCGAGGGTCACGATTGATCATTTTTCTGAATTGCAGGCCTGGCTCGGTCGGGCCCAATAAGTCTTTGCTGGGGTTGATGGCATGAGTGACGAGTGGAAAGCGCCTGAAAAGGCTGAAAGCGGTGACGACAAGAGCTGGAAACTGCTGGAGAAGACGCTCCTGGCCAGCGTCCAGGAGCAGCGTCGAGCACGACGCTGGGGGATTTTCTTCAAGCTGCTGACCTTCACTTACCTGTTGCTGATGCTGGCGCTATTCAGTCCGCTGATGGACATGGAAAAAAACGCGACCCGTGGCGCCAACTACACCGCGTTGATCGAAGTGCGGGGAGTGATCGCCGACAAGGAGCCTGCCAGCGCTGACAATATCGTCAGCAGCCTGCGTGCCGCGTTTGAAGACCCCAAGGTCAAGGGCGTGATCCTGCGCATCAACAGCCCAGGCGGCAGCCCGGTGCAATCGGGTTATGTGTATGACGAGATTCGCCGCCTGCGCGGCCTGCACCCGGATATCAAGCTGTACGCGGTGATTTCCGACCTGGGGGCCTCGGGCGCGTATTACATTGCCAGTGCCGCCGACCAGATCTACGCCGACAAGGCCAGTCTTGTCGGCTCCATTGGTGTGACGGCAGCCGGCTACGGCTTTGTCGGTGCCATGGAAAAGCTGGGGGTTGAGCGTCGTACCTACAACTCGGGCGAGCACAAGTCGTTCCTTGATCCGTTCCAGCCGCAAAAGGCCGATGAAACCCAGTTCTGGCAGGGAGTGCTCGATACCACCCATCGCCAGTTCATCGCCAGCGTGAAACAGGGGCGTGGGGATCGCCTGAAGGACAAAGACCATCCGGAGCTGTTCTCCGGGTTGGTGTGGTCGGGGGAGCAAGCATTGCCGCTGGGGCTGATCGATGGTTTGGGCAGTGCCAGTTCGGTAGCGCGGGATGTGGTCGGCGAGAAAGAACTGGTGGACTTCACCGTTGAAGAATCGCCGTTTGATCGTTTCTCCAAGAAGCTCGGCGCCAGCGTGGCTGAGAAGCTGGCGCTGTACATGGGCTTCCAGGGTCCGGCACTGCGTTAATATCTCAAGTCTGTCGTAGATCAAAATGTGGGAGGGGGCTTGCCCCCGATAGCGGTGGATCAATCAATCCAAGGTTGGCTGACACACTGCTATCGGGGGTAAGCCCTCCCTTCCCATATTTGGTTTAGCAGTGTTCTTAAGGGATTTGCACGCCTTCGCTGAGCAGCATGTCCACCAAACGAATCAGCGGTAAGCCGACAAGGCTGGTCGCGTCCGGCCCTTCGGTGCTTTGGAACAAGCTCACGCCCAGCCCTTCCGCCTTGAAGCTGCCTGCGCAGTCATACGGCTGCTCGATCCGCAGGTAGCGCTCGATGCGCGCTGCATCCAGCTCGCGCATGTGCACAGTGAAAGGCACGCAGTCCACCTGGCAGCGCCCGGTCTCGCTGTTAAGGAGGGCCAGGCCGGTGAGGAAGCTGACACGCTTGCCGCTGGCGGCCAATAACTGCTCGCGCGCATTTTCGAACGTGTGAGGCTTGCCGATGATGCGGCCTTCCAGCGCGGCGACCTGGTCTGAGCCGATGATCAGGTGGCCGGGGTGGCTGGCGGCGAGGGCGCGGGCTTTCTGTTCGGCCAGGCGCTTGACCAGGTCTGTGGCGGACTCGTTTGCAGCATGGCTTTCGTCGATATCCGGCGAGCTGCAGATGAATGGCAGGTGCAGGCGGCTGAGCAATTCCCGGCGATAAACCGAGCTGGAAGCGAGTAATAAAGGCAGCATATACGTATCCTCAAGGCAGCCGCCGATTCTAGCGGGGCGACCGGCCGACGCACAGGGCTGAATTTCCTTTGACATGGCTGGGGGCATCCCTATAATGCTGCGCCTATGTTGAATGACCCGATTCCACCTCACGTTGACCCGCGCAAATTGGCTGATCGTGGCACTTCCCTTCAAGGTGAGTTGCTGCTGGCCGATTTGGAGAGACTCTGCGACCCGCTTTCCGACACTGTCGGTACGGTGCAGGCCAAATTCGTTTTTGAACGAGATGAACGTAAATCTGTGGTAATTCACAGTTTTATCGACACCGAGGTCAAAATGGTTTGCCAGCGTTGTCTTGAGCTGGTCACCCTGCCGATTCACAGCGAGTGCAGTTATGCTGTGGTAAAGGAGGGTGCGAATACCCAGTCGTTGCCGAAAGGTTATGACGTGCTGGAACTGGGCGAAGATCCTTTGGATCTGCATGCACTGATCGAGGAGGAGCTTCTGCTCGCCTTGCCCATTGTGCCTGCTCATCATCCGGAAGAATGCCAGCAGCCGGCGGGTCTCGATGACGAGTCCGAACCGAGCGAGGACGAGGTAACGCGGTCCAACCCGTTCAGTGTATTGGCGCAGTTAAAGCGTGACCCAAACGTTTAGGAGTTAATCAATTATGGCTGTTCAGCAGAACAAAAAATCCCGCTCTGCCCGTGACATGCGTCGTTCCCACGACGCCCTGACGGCAAGCACTCTGTCTGTAGAAAAAACCACCGGTGAAATTCACCTGCGTCACCACGTATCGCCAGAAGGCGTATACCGTGGCCGTAAAGTGATCGACAAGGGCGCTGACGAGTAATCACTTGTCTGCTCAAGTCATCGCGATTGACGCAATGGGCGGGGACTTCGGTCCCCGCAGCATTGTTCAGGCCTGCATTGCCAGCCTGTCTGCCACGCCCTCGCTGCACCTGACCCTCGTCGGTCAACCCTCCCTCCTTGAAGAACTGATTGCCAGCCATCCGGCGGTGGATCGCGCGCGCCTGACGATTACGCCAGCCAGCGAAACCATCACCATGGATGAGAAACCGGCGACGGCCCTGCGCGGCAAGCCTGACTCTTCGATGCGGGTGGCCTTGGAGCTGCTGCGTGATGGCAAGGTGCAAGCCTGTGTCAGTGCCGGCAACACCGGCGCACTGATGGCGTTGTCGCGGCATGTGCTCAAGACGCTGCCTGGCATTGATCGGCCGGCAATGGTGGCGGCGATTCCGACGCAGAAGGGCTATTGCCAGTTGCTGGACCTGGGGGCGAACGTCGATTGCAGTGCCGAGCACCTGTTCCAGTTTGCCGTGATGGGCTCGGTGGCCGCCGAAGCGCTGGGCGTGGCCCGGCCGCGGGTGGCCTTGCTGAATATCGGCACCGAAGACATCAAGGGCAACCAGCAGGTCAAGCTTGCCGCCACCTTGCTGCAAGGTGCGCGAGGCCTGAACTACATCGGCTTTGTCGAGGGTGATGGGTTGTACCGGGGCGAGGCGGATGTGGTGGTGTGCGACGGTTTTGTCGGCAATATCCTGCTCAAGTCCAGCGAAGGCCTGGCGACCATGATCGCCTCGCGTATCGAGGCCTTGTTCAGGCGTAACCTGGTATCGCGTCTGGTGGGCGCCCTGGCGCTGCCGTTGATGCGTCGCCTGCAGGCCGACCTGGCCCCGGCGCGGCATAATGGTGCGAGCTTCCTGGGGTTGCAGGGCATCGTGGTGAAAAGCCACGGTTCGGCCGGGGTCGAAGGCTTCCAGAGTGCGATTGCGCGGGCGGTGATCGAGATCCAGGAAAACTTGCCGCAACGCTTGCACGGCCGTCTCGAGGACCTGTTGCCTTAGGCGAATCGGCCGGGGAATGCTTAAATGTGACCGGCCAGTTCAATTGACCATCCAATCTGTCAGTTTCGTGCGCTCCCACCGAGGAGCGACCATTTCCGACGACCAGATCATTAGGGGCTTGTTACATGTCTACATCCCTCGCATTCGTCTTTCCAGGGCAGGGTTCGCAGTCCCTCGGCATGTTGGCCGAGCTGGGCGCGCAATACCCGCTGATCCTGGACACGTTCAAGGAAGCTTCCGAGGCCCTGGGTTACGACCTGTGGGCGCTGACCCAGCAGGGGCCGGAAGAGCAGCTCAATCAAACCGATAAAACCCAGCCAGCCATCCTGACCGCTTCGATCTCCCTGTGGCGCTTGTGGTTGGCCGAAGGCGGTGCGCGTCCGGCGTTCGTGGCCGGTCATAGCCTGGGCGAATACAGCGCCCTGGTGGCGGCGGGCAGCCTGACCCTTGCTGAAGCGGTCAAGTTGGTCGAGCGTCGTGGCCAGCTGATGCAGGAAGCCGTTCCGGCCGGGCAGGGCGGCATGGCCGCTATCCTGGGGCTGGACGATGCTGTGGTGATCGAAGCCTGTGCCGAAGCGGCCCAGGGCGAAGTGGTCAGCGCGGTAAACTTCAACTCCCCAGGCCAGGTGGTGATCGCCGGCGCCAGGGCGGCCGTCGAGCGTGCCATCGAAGGCTGCAAGGCGCGCGGTGCCAAGCGTGCATTGCCGTTGCCGGTGAGCGTGCCGTCGCACTGCGAGCTGATGCGCCCGGCTGCCGAGCGTTTTGCCGAGTCCATCGCCGCCATCAACTGGCAGGCGCCACAGATTCCGCTGGTGCAGAACGTCAGCGCGGCCGTGGCCGCCGACCTCGACACCCTCAAGCGCGACCTGCTGGAGCAACTCTACAAGCCTGTGCGCTGGGTCGAGTCGGTCCAGACCCTGGCCGCCAATGGCGCCACCGAGCTGGTCGAGTGCGGCCCGGGCAAAGTCCTGGCTGGCCTGAACAAGCGCTGCGCCGACGGCGTGTCGACTGCCAACCTCAATACCCCGGATGCCTTCGCTGCCGCTCGTGCGGCGCTGGCCTGATCCCCGAACTTAGGAGAAGCCTGCATGAGTCTGCAAGGTAAAGTTGCACTGGTTACCGGCGCGAGCCGTGGCATTGGCCAGGCCATCGCCCTGGAACTGGGCCGTCAGGGCGCCGTCGTGATCGGCACCGCCACTTCCGCCTCGGGCGCCGAGCGTATCGCCGCGACCCTGAAGGAAAACGGCGTTCAAGGCACCGGCCTTGAGCTGAACGTGACCAGCGATGAGTCCGTGGCTGCCGTACTGGCCGAGATCACCGCCCAGTTCGGTGCACCGGCGATTCTGGTGAACAACGCCGGTATCACCCGCGATAACCTGATGATGCGCATGAAAGACGACGAATGGTACGACGTGGTCGATACCAACCTGAACAGTCTGTTTCGCCTGTCCAAGGGTGTTTTGCGCGGCATGACCAAGGCCCGTTGGGGTCGAATTATCAATATTGGCTCCGTAGTGGGTGCCATGGGCAACGCAGGCCAAGTAAACTATGCAGCCGCCAAGGCCGGCCTGGAAGGTTTCAGCCGTGCATTGGCGCGAGAAGTCGGTTCGCGGTCGATTACGGTCAACTCGGTGGCCCCAGGGTTCATCGACACCGATATGACCCGCGAACTGCCGGAAGCACAGCGTGAAGGCTTGCTGACGCAGATTCCGCTGGGCCGTCTGGGCCAGGCTCAAGAGATCGCGAATGTGGTCGCTTTCCTGGCATCCGACGGTGCGGCATACGTGACTGGGGCTACAATCCCGGTGAACGGCGGGATGTACATGAGCTAAATTGTGACGGATCGCTTCAAAAAAATGTCATACGAGCTGTCTAAAATCCGTTATAAAGCTGCAACTTAATTTATAGGCAGGTGGCAAACCGGGTACAGGGTGAAGCTTTCAGTTGAAAAGCTGAAAAGGCTTTCTATACACTTACCCACTGGCCAGCTGCCTGAATTTGTCCATTAGGAGTTAAACAAGGTATGAGCACCATCGAAGAGCGCGTCAAGAAAATCGTTGCCGAGCAACTGGGCGTCAAAGAAGAAGAAGTGGTCAACACTGCTTCCTTCGTAGAAGACCTGGGTGCCGATTCCCTTGACACCGTTGAGCTGGTGATGGCTCTGGAAGAGGAATTCGAGACCGAAATCCCGGACGAAGAAGCTGAAAAAATCACTACTGTTCAAGCTGCTATCGACTACGTTACGAACCACCAGGCGTAATAGTTTGTAGTCGTCGCCTGCTGTTAGGGAAAAACCGCACTGCTGTAACGGCGTGCGGTTTTTTCTTTAGCGCTGATGAAAAGTAAGCTCTGAAGCAAAGTGTCGTCATTAGAAAAAGGAGAGTGCTGTGTCGCGTAGACGCGTCGTAGTCACCGGTATGGGTATGTTGTCGCCACTGGGTACGGATGTGCCGAGCAGTTGGCAGGGCATTCTGGCTGGCCGCAGTGGTATTGGTCTGATCGAACACACGGACCTTTCTGCCTATTCCACCCGTTTTGGCGGCTCGGTAAAGGGGTTCAATGTCGAGGAATATCTCTCGATCAAAGAGTCCCGCAAGCTCGACCTGTTCATTCAATACGGCCTGGCAGCCGGTTTTCAGGCAGTGCGTAACGCTGGCCTGGAAGTGACCGACGCCAACCGTGAGCGCATCGGCGTGGCCATGGGTTCGGGTATTGGCGGTTTGACCAATATCGAAGAAACCAGCCGCACGCTGCATGATTCCGGCCCTCGTCGAATTTCACCGTTCTTCGTGCCTGGCTCGATCATCAATATGATTTCCGGTTTCCTGTCCATCCACTTGGGGGCGCAGGGGCCTAACTACGCGATTGCCACCGCGTGCACCACGGGTACCCACTGCATCGGCATGGCGGCGCGTAACATCGCCTATGACGAAGCCGACGTGATGATCGCCGGTGGTGCTGAAATGGCCGCCTGTGGCCTGGGAATGGGCGGCTTTGGCGCCTCCCGTGCCCTGTCGACCCGCAATGACGAGCCGACCCGTGCCAGCCGTCCGTGGGACAAGGGCCGTGACGGCTTTGTACTGGCCGACGGCGCCGGTGCCCTGGTGCTCGAAGAGTTGGAGCACGCCAAGGCGCGTGGTGCCACCATCTATGCCGAGTTGATCGGTTTTGGCATGAGTGGCGACGCCTATCACATGACCTCGCCACCGTCCGACGGTGCCGGCGCTGCGCGGTGCATCACCAATGCCTTGCGCGATGCCAAGGTCAACACGGACCAAGTGCAGTACATCAATGCCCATGGCACCTCGACCCCGACGGGCGACCTGGCGGAAGCCGAAGCCATCAAGTCGGTGTTCGGCGAGCACGCCTACACGCTGGCGGTCAGCTCCACCAAGTCCATGACCGGCCACCTCTTGGGTGCGGCGGGCGCGGTAGAAGCGATCTTCAGCGTGATGGCCATCAAGGACCAGGTCGCTCCGCCGACCATCAACCTCGATGAGCCGGACGAAGGCTGCGACCTGAACTTCGTGCCGCATGAGCCGCAACAGATGCCGATCGACGTTGCGATCTCCAACTCGTTCGGCTTCGGTGGCACCAACGGTTCCCTGGTGTTCCGCCGGTTCGCCGAGTGATGCACAGCTGGGTCGACGGTCAGCCAGCGGACAGCGTGCCCCTGAAAGATCGCGGCCTGGCGTACGGTGATGGCCTGTTCGAGACCATCGCCGTCAAGGCCGGGCAGCCCGTGCTGCTTGACCGTCACCTGCAGCGCCTGGATGAGGGCTGCAGGCGCCTCGCTTTCGTTGTGGATCAGACGTTGGTCCGCAGCGAAGTGCAGGCCTATGCCGCCGCTCTCGGCGACGGTGTCCTCAAGCTGATCCTCACCCGCGGCGACAGCCTGCGCGGTTATGGCATCAACCCCGAGGCCCCGGTGCGTCGTATCTTGCAGGGCAGTCCGCCTGCGACCTATCCCCAGGCCCATGGAACCGACGGTGTTCGTCTGTTTGCATGTGCCACCCGCCTGGCCGAGCAGCCGTTGCTGGCCGGTCTCAAGCACCTCAATCGCCTCGAGCAGGTGATCGCCCGTGCCGAATGGCAGGATGCCGAACATGCCGAAGGGTTGATGCTGGATGTGTCCGGGCGTGTCATCGAAGGCGTATTCAGCAACCTGTTCCTGGTAAGTAATGGCTTGTTACTAACCGCCGATCTGAATCGTTGCGGCGTTGCAGGCGTCATGCGCGCCGAGATTCTGGCTCAGGCGAGCGCCTTGGGCATCCCGGTGGCCGTGGCTGACATCAGCCTTGAGCACTTGCGGGAGGCTGACGAAGTCTTTGTGTGCAACAGCGTTTATGGCATTTGGCCGGTGCGTGGGTGCGCTGCGATGAGCTGGTCGGTTGGGCCGCTCACCCGTAAACTGCAGGGCATTGTTCGCGCGCTATTGGATATTTGAGTTGATACGAAAACTGGTTGTACTGCTGCTGATCGGTCTGTTCTCGGCGGCTTTGCTGTTGGGGTTTTCCGCGTGGAAATATGACGCTGCCTTGAAGCAGCCGTTGAATCTGACCCAGGAGCAATTGCTCGATGTGCCGGCAGGGGCCACCCCCACTGGCACCTTCAATCGTCTGGAGGCGGATGGCGTGCTCGACGGCGCGTTCTGGTTGCGCCTGTATTGGCGTTTCAACCTGGACGGCCAACCGCTGCACAGCGGTGAATACCGCATGACCCCGGGCATGACCGCCGAAGGCCTGATCGGCCTGTGGCAGCACGGCGAGGTGGTGCAATACAGCCTGACGCTGGTGGAGGGCTGGAATTTCCGCCAGGTGCGTTCGGCCCTGGCCAAGCATGAAAAGATCGTGCAGACCCTGGCGGGCCTGAGTGACAGCGAAGTGATGGACAAGCTCGGCCATCCTGGCGTGTTCCCCGAAGGTCGGTTCTTCCCGGATACCTACCGCTTCGTGCGCGGCATGACCGATGTCGAGTTCCTGAAGAAAGCCTATAACCGCCTGGATGATGTCCTCGCCCAGGAGTGGAGCAAGCGTGCTGCCGACGTGCCCTATACCGACCCCTATCAAGCCTTGATCATGGCCTCCCTGGTGGAGAAAGAGACCGGTGTGCCGGAAGAGCGCGGGCAGATTGCCGGTGTGTTCGTACGCCGCCTGAAGATCGGCATGCTGCTGCAGACCGACCCCACCGTGATCTACGGCCTGGGCGAGCGCTACAACGGCAAGTTGACCCGTGCGCACCTCAAGGAAGCCAACCCTTATAACACCTACATGGTGGCCGGCCTGCCGCCGACACCCATCGCCATGGTCGGCCGCGAGGCGATCCATGCCGCCTTGAACCCGGTGCCGGGCAGCAGCCTGTATTTCGTCGCCCGTGGCGACGGCAGCCATATTTTCTCCGATGACCTGGGTGCGCATAATGCTGCTGTGCGTGAGTTCCAGCTCAAGCGCCGTGCCGATTACCGCTCAAGCCCGGCACCGCTGGTAAAACCGCCGGAAGACCTGGCGCCGCCTGCTGATGCTCCCGGCGAGCCCGCGCCGGATGCCGCCGCGCCGCAAAGCCCGCAATGACTCTGACTAAGGACTGCCTGTGACTGGCTTGTTTATTACCCTGGAAGGCCCGGAAGGCGCCGGCAAAAGCACCAACCGCGATTACCTGGCCGGCCGCTTGCGGGCTGAAGGTGTCGAGGTGGTGTTGACCCGTGAGCCCGGCGGTACACCCCTGGCCGAGCGCATCCGTGACGTGTTGCTGGCCCCAGGCGAAGAACAGATGAACCCGGACACCGAGCTGCTGCTGGTGTTCGCTGCCCGTGCCCAGCACCTGGCCGAGGTGATTCGTCCGGCCCTGGCCCGCGGTGCCGTGGTGATCTGCGACCGTTTTACCGATTCCACGTATGCCTACCAGGGCGGTGGCCGGGGTTTGTCCCTGGCGCGTATCGCCACCTTGGAAACCTTTGTGCAGGGTGATCTACGTCCCGACCTGACCCTGTTGTTCGACCTGCCGGTGGCAGTGGGCATGGCCCGCGCCAGCGCCCGTGGGCGTCTCGACCGTTTCGAACTGGAAGGCCAGGGGTTTTTCGATGCTGTGCGCAGCGCGTTTCTCAAGCGCGCCCAGGCTGAACCGGCGCGCTACCACCTGCTGGACGCGGCCCAGCCGTTGACGCAGGTGCAGCAGGCCATCGACGCCCTGTTACCCAAGCTGTTGGAGCGCGCCCGTGGCTGAAGCCTACCCGTGGCAGGACAGTCTCTGGCAGCAGTTGGCCGGCCGTGCCCAGCACGCCCACGCCTATCTGCTGCACGGGCCGATCGGGATTGGTAAGCGCGATCTGGCTGAGCGACTCATGGCCAGCTTGCTGTGCCAGCGCCCGGTCAACCTTGAAGCCTGCGGCGCGTGCAAATCCTGCCTGTTGCTCAAGGCCGGCAGCCACCCGGACAACTACCTGCTTGAACCCGAGGAAGCCGACAAGGCGATCAAGGTCGACCAGGTGCGTGACCTCGTCAGTTTCGTGGTGCAGACCGCGCAGATGGGCGGGCGCAAGGTGGTGCTGATCGAGCCGGTGGAGGCCATGAACGTCAACTCTGCCAACGCCTTGCTCAAGAGCCTGGAAGAACCCTCCGGCGACACGGTGCTGTTGCTGGTGAGCCACCAGTCCAGCCGCTTGTTGCCGACCATTCGCAGCCGCTGCGTACAGCAGGCCTGCCCGTTGCCCAGTGAAGCCATGAGCCTGCAATGGCTGGCGAAGGCGCTGCCGGATTGCTCCGCAGAGGAGCGGATCGAGTTGCTGACCCTGGCGGCCGGTTCCCCGCTGGCGGCCGTCAAGCTGCAAGCCCAAGGCGTACGTGAGCAACGCGCCCTGGTTGTGGATGGGGTGAAAAAACTGCTCAAGCAAGAGCTGTCCGCCACCCAGTTGGCTGAAAGCGCCTGGAAGGACATTCCCTTGCTGCTGCTGTTCGACTGGTTCTGTGACTGGTCGAGCCTGATCCTGCGCTACCAGTTGACCCAGGACGAAAACGGCCTGGGCCTGCCGGATATGCGCAAGGTGGTGCAATACCTCGCGCAGAAAAGTGCCCAGGACAAGGTGCTGGCTATCCAGGACTGGATCCTCGCCCAGCGCCAGAAGGTGCTCGGCAAGGCCAACCTCAACCGCGTGCTGTTGCTTGAAGCGCTGCTGGTGCAGTGGGTCGGCTTGCTCGGCCGGCGTTAATTTCCGTGGCCGACGGATGTATCGTTGGCCAGACACTTTCCGTGACCTAAGTCGTAATTTCCTATGCTTGTAGATTCCCATTGCCACCTTGATCGCCTTGACCTCGCCCAGCACGGCGGCTCCCTGGATGCTGCCCTCGACGCTGCACGCCAGCGTGGGGTAGGGCATTTCCTGTGCATTGGCGTCAGCGCCGACAATGCTGCCGACGTCAAAGCCCTGGCCGAGCGTTATGCCGATGTGGATTGCTCGGTGGGTATCCACCCGCTGGATCTCAAGCCTGGCGAAGCCCCGGCCCTCGACTGGCTGCTGGGCGAACTCAATCACCCGCGGGTGGTGGCCATTGGCGAAACCGGCCTGGACTACCATTACGAGCCGGAAGCCGCCGAGTTGCAGCAGGCCTCGTTTCGCCTGCATTTACAGGCCGCCGGGCAAACCGGCAAGCCGGTGATCGTCCACACCCGTGGCGCCCGTGCCGACACCCTGACCCTGTTGCGCGAAGCCGCGTTGCCCCAGGCCGGCGTGTTGCATTGCTTTACCGAGGATTGGGACATGGCCAGGGCCGCACTTGACCTGGGGTTCTATATTTCCCTGTCGGGCATTGTCACTTTCCGCAATGCCGATGCCCTGCGCGACGTGGCGCGCCAGGTGCCAGCCGACCGCCTGCTGGTGGAAACCGACTCGCCGTACCTGGCGCCGATTCCCCATCGTGGCAAACCGAACCTGCCTGAATATGTACGGGATGTGGCGGATTACCTGGCGATGCTGCGCGGTGAGTCCTATGAGCACTTTGCCGAGCAGACCACCGAGAACTTCAAGCGCCTGTTCCCGCTGGCCCACGTTGCTGCATGACACGACTGAATCGCAGGCAAAAAAAACCCGGGTTCTGGGGGGTGAATCCGGGTTAAGACCATTAGGAGTAAAACAAGGGCACACAGTCCGTCGGTACCCAGGTCGGCGCTTCACTTGGGGGAGATGTCACGCCGACAGTTCAAGTATTGATCAGTATCTGATTCAGTCCAGTCGCGACTGATCGTTTTTTAAACAGATTTGGAATACATGCGCTTCGCTTGAGTTCTCATTGGGCAGTGCACGGGTGCAGTTGTTGCGTATTATTTCTGACTGGTAGACATGAAAACGTTGGCGCCTTGAAAGTAAAGTGCAGGACGGGTTCACATAGACGTTGCCCAACGACCGTTCAGTCGGGATAATCCCTCGCACTGGGTAAATCGTATCGCCATGTATTCGTGGCCCTGCGCAGCCCTCCCTATTCCGACCTTTGCAGACCTCTTCCTCATGCACAAAGAACCCCGTAAGGTCCGTGAGTTTCGCCGCCGTGAGCAGGAAATTCTCGACACCGCACTCAAGTTGTTCCTCGAACAAGGCGAAGACAGCGTCACCGTCGAGATGATCGCGGATGCCGTGGGTATCGGCAAAGGCACGATCTACAAGCACTTCAAGTCCAAGGCCGAGATCTACCTGCGCCTGATGCTCGACTACGAGCGCGACTTGAACGAGCTGCTGCATTCGGCCGATGTCGACAAGGACAAGGAAGCGCTGTCCCGCGCCTACTTCGAGTTCCGCATGCGTGACCCGCAGCGCTACCGCCTGTTCGACCGCCTGGAAGAGAAGGTGGTCAAGGGCCATCAAGTGCCGGAGATGGTCGAGGAGTTGCACAAGATTCGCGCCTCGAACTTCGAGCGCCTGACCCTGCTGATCAAGGGCCGCATCAGCGAAGGCAAGCTTGAAGACGTACCGCCGTACTTCCACTACTGCGCCGCCTGGGCCTTGGTGCACGGCGCCGTGGCGCTGTACCACTCACCGTTCTGGAGCAATGTGCTGGAAGACCAGGAAGGTTTCTTCCAGTTCCTGATGGACATCGGTGTGCGCATGGGCAACAAGCGTAAGCACAGCTCCGAGCCGGCACTGGTTGAAGCGGCCCCCGTCGAAACCCCGGCCACGTAATGATTTGCTGCCAGGCGCAGTAACCCAGGAATATACTCAGGCAAGGATCTTGCTAAAAGCTGATTTATCAGTCAGCTTTTAGCGCGCCCGAATCATCCTCTGCCGGAGTGATCCATGATCGTTGATCGTCAAGGCAGGCGTTTTCGCAATTTGCGGATCAGCCTGACCTCAGCCTGCAACTACGCGTGTACCTACTGCGTGCCGAACGGCAAGCGGCTGGTGGCTGCCCAGGACGAACTCTCGGCCGAGGCCATGGCCCGTGGCGTGGCCTACCTGATCGAGGCGGCGGGCATCGACCGCTTGCGTATCACCGGCGGCGAACCGCTGGTCAGCCCCAAGCTGGAAGCCTTCATGGGCGCGGTGGGCGGCATGGGCCTCAGCGACATCAGCCTGACCACCAACGGCCAGTTGCTGGCGCGCAAACTGCCGCTGCTGGTGGATGCGGGGATTCGGCGCATCAATGTTTCCCTCGACACCCTGGATGCCGATGCCTTTCGCAGCATCGCCCGTGGCGGCGACCTGGCGACCGTGCTCGATGGCATGGACCAGGCGCGTGCCGCCGGGATCAAGATCAAGGTCAACATGGTGCCGTTGCGCGGCCAGAACCTCGACCAGGTGATGCCGCTGCTCGATTACTGCCTGGAGCGTGGCTACGAGCTGCGTTTTATCGAGTTGATGCGCATGGGCCACCTGGCCAAGGACTCCAATGCATTCCTGCAGCAGTTCGTCAGCCTGCAACAACTGCTCGGCCTGATCGGCGAACACCACGAATACCTGCAAGCCAACGCTCCCGTGGATGCCACGGCGGTACGCTACGAGGTGCCGGGCAAAGGCTTCTTCGGCGTGATCGCCAACGAAAGCGTGCCGTTCTGCCGTACCTGTTCACGGCTGCGCTTGTCGTCGACCGGCTGGCTGCATGGCTGCCTGTCGTCGAGCAACCGTCACTATGTCGGCGACCTGTTGGACAAGCCTCGCCACCAGGCGTTGCCGGCCCTGCAAGGCCTGCTGATGAAGGCCTTGGGCGACAAGCAGGAAGTGGCCTTCTCCGGCGGCGCGACGGTCATGAAGATCATCGGCGGATAATGCTTTCCCAAGATTAAACATCATCCAATGTGGGAGGGCGCAAGCCCCCTCCCACATTTAGTTCTGCGTTGTTTCCAAATGGCGCGGATTCTGCATCTCGTGCCCATTCGCCGGTTTTCCGTCACCGGCTTCTGGAGGATTAGGATGCGTAGTCTGGTTTTGTTGCTGGCGTCGTTGACGCTGAGTGGTTGCATGACCGTCAGCGATATGGCCGAAGGCACCCGTTATCAGATGAGCGACGCCGGGTTGCTGGACCACAGCGACACTCGTCGGACTGCCTCGGTGCGCATACAGCCGGATTCCTTTGTCTTTATCGCCCAGGGTGCGTTCGTACCCCCCGGCAGCGCCTACCCGCGGCCGAATGTGGTGGCGGAGGAAGCCTTCAACGGTTTCGTCGAATACTTCCCCATGGTGCGTCGTGCTCGTCAGCCGGAAGGCCTGGAGCAGGCGATGGCCGAAGCCCGTGCGGCGGGTGCCCATTATCTGCTGTACTGCCGCTTCGCCAAGGCCGATGACCGTATCGGCAACGCCGACGAATGGGCTGATCAAGAGGCGCTGGACCGGCTTGGCCTGGACAACGGGGTAATCCAGATCATGTTGATCGAGACCAGCACCCAGTATTTGATTGATACTGCACGTATTCGCAGTCGTGGCGGTTTACTGACGTTCCACGACAACAAGCCAGAAGACCTGATTGCCCGCCCCTTGGCGCAGTACGCCCGAGGCCTGCTGGGAATGGGCGATCAGTAACACCGAGGAGAACACCATGACCGATTCCGCCAAGACCAACGATCTGTTGGCTCAGTTGCCCAAGGGCAAGGGACCGGCGCCGGTGCATCTGTGGAACCCGGATTTCTGCGGCAACATCGACATGCGCATCGCCCGTGACGGCACCTGGTTCTACCAGGGCACGCCGATCGGGCGTAAGCCGATGGTCAAATTGTTCTCTACTATCATCCGCCGCGATGGCGATGATTACTTCCTGATCACCCCGGTGGAAAAAGTCGGTATCACCGTCGATGATGCGCCCTTTGTCGCGGTTACCCTCGACGTCGAAGGGCAGGGCGAAAGCCAGGTGCTGCGCTTCACCACCAACGTCGACGAACAGGTTGCAGCCGATATCGAGCATCCACTGCGGGTGGTGATCGACCCCGTCACCCAGGAACCGTCCCCCTATCTGCGGGTGCGTACCAACCTCGAAGCCCTGGTGCATCGCAATGTGTTCTACCAATTGGTGGAGTTGGCAGTGAGCCGCCCGATCAATGGTCAGAACTGGCTTGGCGTATGGAGCGGCGGCGAGTTTTTCCGTATTGGCCTGGAGCCGTGAGGCCGGTTTTTTCATCTCCCTGAAATAATTCCCTTGCTGCAAATGGCCGCTTTCGGTTATCAATTTGTACATGATTAGACATGTCCGATTTGATAAGAAAAAACGCGTCGTCGACGAGCTCATCCGCCGTATCGAGGGAGGGGGGATGGCCGATGGTTTCCTGTTGCCGGGCGAGCATCAACTGGCTGAAGAGTTTGCGGTCAGCCGGGGCACGCTGCGTGAAGCCCTCGCCGAACTCAAAAGGCGCAATTACATCGCGACCCAGAGCGGCGTGGGCTCCATCGTCACATTTGATGGCATGGCGCTGGATCAAACCAGCGGTTGGGCCCAGGCCCTGGCGGACACCGGGGCCCTGGTGACCACCGATATCCTGCGCCTGGAAGCGGTGACGCGCGCCGATCTGTTCAGTCGCTTCGGCACCGACCAATTTATCGCCCTCGACCGCCGTCGCCGCACGACTGATGGCACGGCCGTTTCCCTTGAGCGCTCGCTGATGCCCGCGTCCGGTGGCCTGGAAAGCCTGCCGCGCGTTGGGCTGATCGATAATTCCCTGACCATCACCCTGGCAGCCTACGGTTACGTCGGTGCCGAAGGTGACCAGTGGATCGGCGCCGAGCCCCTCAGCGATGAAGACGCCGAGCTGCTTGGCCGCCCGGTGGGCACGGTGTTCCTCAAGGCCTCCCGCACCACCTACGATCGCCGCGAGCGCTTCATGGAGTACGTCGAAAGCCTGCTCGACCCTCTGCACTTTCGCCTGCACCTGCAGTTTGGATCTTCGAAATGACCCCCAATACCCGCGCCCTCGGCGCTTTCTACGGCCTGGCGTTGGGCGATGCCCTGGGCATGCCCACCCAATCCCTGAGCCGTGAGCAAGTGCAACAGCGCTTCGGTGCCATTACCGGCCTGGAAGATGCCGACGCCGACCAACCCATCGCGCCCAATATGCCGGCGGGCTCCATCACCGATGACACCGAGCAAGCGATCCTGGTGGGTGAACTGCTGGTCGAGGGCCAAGGCAAGATCGACCCCGCCGTGCTCGCCCGGCGCCTGATCGATTGGGAAGCGGTGATGCGCGCCAAAGGTTCCCAGGATCTGCTCGGCCCGTCGACCAAGCGTGCAATCGACATGATCCTCAACGGCCATACCCCGGAAGAATCCGGGCGCTACGGCACCACCAATGGCGCCGCCATGCGCATCACGCCCGTGGGGATCGCCGCCGATGTCAGCGACCCGGCGCGATTTATCCAGGCGGTGATCCAGGCCTGCCAGGTCACCCACAACACCACCCTGGGCATCTCCAGCGCCGCGGCAGTGGCGGCGGTGGTGTCCGCAGGCATCAACGGTGTGGACTTGGGTGAGGCCTTGAATATCGGCACCCAGGTGGCTCAACAGGCGGAAGGCCATGGCCATTGGATTGCCGGCGGGCGCATCTCCACCCGTATCAGTTGGGCGCGCACCCTGAGCGTCGGCAGCGGCGACACAGCCCTGTTCGCCGACCTGCTGTATGAATTGATCGGCACCTCCGTCGCCTCCCAGGAGTCGGTGGTGGTGTCGTTTGCCCTCGCCCAGCAAGTGGCGGTGGGGGCCATGAACGCGTTCGAAGCCCTGTGCCTGGCTGCCAGCCTGGGCGGCGATACCGACACGATTGCCGCGATGCTCGGCGCGATGCTCGGTGCCTGCCTCGGCCTGCCGTGCTGGCCCGAATCGATGATCGAACAGGTCAAGCAGGTCAACGGCCTCGATCTGCAGCCGCTGGTTCAAGGCTTGCTCGCATTGCGCTGAGTCAGGAAGACCGCGTATCCGCCACAACCACAACAATACAGGCACCAGGAGCACCACTCATGAGCAGCACTTCTTCCGGCCAAAGCGCCGGGCAATTGGAAACCCGCGGTATTGAACCGGTCCCTGAGGGCGAGTGCAACGGCCATCCACTGCAACTGTTCTGGGTGTGGTTCGCCGCCAATATCAGCATCCTCGGCCTGCCCCTCGGCGCCACCCTCGTGGCGTTTCGCGGCCTGGCCATCTGGCAGGCGATCATCGTCGCGATCCTCGGCGCTGCCGGCTCGTTCGCCGTGGTGGGCATCATCTCCATCGCCGGCCGTCGCGGCCGTGCCCCCAGCCTGACCTTGTCCCGCGCCATCTTCGGCGTGCGCGGCAATATCGGCCCGACGCTGGTGTCGTTGATGTCGCGCCTGGGCTGGGAAACCGTCAACACCACCACCGCCGCCTTCGTGCTGCTGTCGTTGTGTTCGATTCTGTTCGGCTCTGCGGTGGAAGCGAAAAGCGCACCGGTCCTCACCCTGATCTTCATCGGCATTTTCGTGTTGCTGACCTTGGCCGTTTCGGGCCTCGGCCACGCCACCTTGCTGGTGATCCAGAAGTGGGCCACCTACGTGTTCGGCGCGTTGAATATCCTGGTGGGCGGTTTCCTCTGTGCCACCATCGACTGGAGCGCGGTGTTCAACGCCACCCCGGCTCCCCTGAGCGCGATGATCATCGGCGTCGGTACCATGGCCGCCGGTACCGGTATCGGCTGGGCCAACGCCGGTGCCGACATGTCGCGCTACCAGCACCGCAGCGTCACGGCCGCGCGCCTGGTGGCGTCGGCGGCATTTGGTGCAGGCATTCCGCTGGTGTTGCTGATTACCCTTGGCGGCCTGCTGTCGGTCGGCAACAACGACCTGGCCGCGGCCACTGACCCGATCATCGCGATCCGCGACATGCTGCCCACCTGGATGGCGGTGCCGTACCTGATCACTGCGTTTGGCGGGCTGCTGCTGTCGAACAACCTGTCAGTGTATTCGGCCGGCCTGACCACCTTGACCCTTGGCCTGAAGGTCAAGCGCGTGCATGCGGTGATCGTCGACATCGTGGCGATCTTCGCCGGCTCCATCTACTTCATGCTGATCGCCGACAGTTTCTACGGCCCGTTCATCACCTTCATCTCGTTGCTGGCGGTGCCGATCACCGCGTGGGTGGGGATCTTCGTGGTCGACCTGATCCATCGTCACTACTACAGCCCCAAGGACCTGCTGGACGTGAGCCCGAGCAGCGCCTACTGGTATCGCGGCGGTGTGGAATGGCGTGCCTTCGGCGCCTGGGCCGTGGCCATCGTGCTGGGTTTCAGCTTCACCACCATCGGCACCACTGCCGAGAACATCTGGTTCGCCGGGCCGTTGTCCGACTCCTGGCTGGGCCACAATGGCCTGGGCTGGATCGTCACTTTCCTGGTTGCCGGTGGGATTTATGCGGTACTGGGCGGCGCGGCTGACCGTCGTCCGGCGTTGGTAGAGAGTGCTAATGTCTAGATTGCTGCACACCGGCCAGGTCATCGTCGACCTGGTCATGGCCCTCGACACCTTGCCCGCGACCGGCGGCGACGTGCTGGCAAAGTCCGCCAGCTTCGAAGCTGGCGGGGGCTTCAATGTGATGGCGGCGGCGCGGCGCAATGGCTTGCCGGTGGTCTATCTGGGCCGTCACGGCACTGGTCGCTTCGGCGACCTGGCCCGCGCGGCGATGCAGGCCGAGGGCATTGAAATGGCCCTGGCAGCCAGCAGCGCAAAGGACACTGGCTTGTGTGTGTCCTTGACCGAAGCCACCACCGAGCGCACGTTCATTTCCCATATCGGCGTCGAGGGTGAACTCAGCCAGGAGGATTTGACCACCGTCGCAGCGCGTGTCGACGACTACGTCTATGTCAGTGGCTACAGCCTGCTCCTGGAAGGTAAGGCCCAGGCGCTGATCGACTGGCTGCTGGCACTGCCCCGGGAAGTCGTGGTGGTGTTCGATCCGGGGCCGCTGGTCAAAGCGCCGGATTCGGCCTTGATGGGTGCGCTGTTGCCACGTATCGATATCTGGACCAGCAATGGTCCTGAAGCCTTGGCGTTTACCGGCGCGGCGGACATCGCTGCCGCGTTGCCGGCGCTCAGCCAGCACCTGCGCGCCGAGACGCTATTGGTGGTGCGTGACGGACCGAATGGCTGCTGGGTGGGGCGTGCGGGTCAGATCGAGCATGTGCCCGGCTTCAAGGTACAGGCGGTCGACAGCAATGGCGCGGGGGATGCGCATGCGGGGGTGTTTATTGCGGGTTTGGCGGATGGTTTGAAACCTGCTGAGGCGGCGCGGCGGGCGAATGCAGCGGCGGCCCTGGCGGTGACGCGTTGGGGGCCGGCAACTTCCCCGGGCACCGCCGAAGTCGACGCATTACTTACGGACTGAAGATAGGCCCAAGCATGTGAGAGGAAGGTTTACTCCCTCCCACATTGGGTTTTGCATGAGGGCTACTGGCGCGTTTCACCTTCGAGCTTGCGCGCTTCATCCACACCTGACGCCGTCAACTTGATCGGCAGATTCAGCGAGTATTCACCGGCGTCGTCGGTGGTCACATGCCCATCCTTGATCAACCCGCGGTCCTGCAGAAATGCCAACGCACTGGCGACCACTTTCTCTCCGCGGTAGTTATCCAGCACCTCCTTGCCCAGCCCCTGGGGATGAGCGTGCAGCAGGCGGGTGAGGACTTCTTTTTCAAGGTCTTTATCGACGTTCATGCGTACCTCTTCATTGGGGAATGATCGGGTGTTGCGATTGTGTGTGAAGCGTTAAGGCGCAGGCTGTTTCGGCGCGCCCGGCAGGTTCGAGTCATCGCCTTTATTGATCTTCGGCTCATTCACCGAAGGACCCATTTTGCCGTTGCCGACGGCAGCGGGAGCCTGGCGTTGGGTATCGTGGCCCTGGGTATGCGGGTCGGCACCATTGGTGTTATCGATGACCGCGCCGCCGTTGGTGTCCAGGCCGGTGCCCATGGATTTCTGCGATTCCGTGGTGGCGTCCGGGTTGGTAGGACCGGTGGACGACGTGGCAGCGAAACCACTCAGCGAAACCGAAGACAACAGGCCGGCAAATGCGAGGGCGGCAAACTTGGAATGCTTCATGAGGGTGTCTCCATATGATTGATGTCCTTACCCTCTATTGGTCAGTTGTGCCTTGATGATCGTGCCTGGGTGGCGACGAACGGTGCCGTGGCACCTGTAAGATTTTGTGTGTCGGCTGCCGGGTTCCCCATAAATTGCACTGCAATCAGTCATCAAAGCGCCTTAGTATGTGTGCTTTGAAATTGCCAAGGCTCGCCCATGACCATCGAGATTCGCCCCGCCGTGCCCAGCGATGCTGCGCAGATCCTGACTTTCATCACCGAACTCGCCGAGTACGAGAAAGCCCGGCATGAAGTGATCGCCAGCGTGGTGGACATCCAGCGCAGCCTGTTCAGCGAGGGCGCCACGGCCCATGGCCTGATCTGCTCGCGGGATGGTTTGCCGATTGGGTTTGCGGTGTTCTTTTTCAGCTATTCCACGTGGCTGGGCAGCAACTGCCTGTACCTGGAAGACCTGTACATCAACCCGGAACAGCGTGGCGGCGGGGCGGGCAAGAAGCTGTTGCGTCATTTGGCGAAGATTGCCTTTGATAACGGTTGCGCGCGCTTCGAGTGGAGCGTGCTGGACTGGAACGAGCCGGCGATTGCCTTTTACAAATCCATCGGTGCCCAGCCGCAGGAGGAGTGGGTGCGTTATCGCATGGAAGGTGATGCGCTGCGGGACTTCGCCCTCGGCTGAAGCCACCGTTTTGAAAGCACTGTAGATCAAATGTGGGAGGCGGCTTGCTCCCACATTATTTTTTGATTTTGCTCACTATATGGGATGCAAATTTATATATTGAGATATTTCAAATGATGGGTTTATAGTCGTCTGCATCAGCACTCACTGCCAAAAATAAAACAGGTGACGCGATGCAGGCCCAACCGTTGTCATTACCCGCCGTGCCCGAGCCAACCTACGGCGAGCGCCTGAAGAACAAGGTGGTGATCATCACCGGCGCCGCCCAGGGCATTGGTGAGGCGATCGTCGCGTGTTTCCAGGCCCAGCAGGCGCGCCTGGTGATCGCGGATATACAGGGCGACAAGGTCGAGAAAGTCGCCGCCCACTGGCGCGAATGCGGCGCCGAGATCTACGCCCAACCCGTCGATATCACCTGCAAAGCGCAATGGCTGGCGTTGGTCAATGTGGCCATTGAGCGCTTCGGCCGGGTGGATGTGCTGGTCAACTGCGCCGGGGTCAACGTGTTCCGCGACCCGCTGGAGATGAGCGACGAAGACTGGCGCCGTTGCTTCGCCATCGACCTCGACGGCGCCTGGTACGGCTGCCGCACGGTGTTGCCGCACATGATCGAGCAGGGCATCGGCAACATCATCAATATCGCCTCCACCCATTCCAGCCACATCATTCCCGGCTGTTTCCCTTATCCCGTGGCCAAGCATGGCCTGCTCGGGCTCACCCGCGCCCTGGGTATCGAATACGCGCCCAAGGGCATCCGCGTGAATGCCATCGCCCCGGGTTATATCGAGACCCAGCTCAACGTCGATTACTGGAACGGTTTCCCCGACCCCCACGCCGAGCGCCAGCGCGCGTTCGACCTGCACCCGCCCAAGCGCATCGGCCAGCCCGTCGAGGTGGCGATGACGGCGCTGTTCCTGGCCACCGACGAGGCGCCCTTTATCAATGCCACCTGCCTGATGATCGATGGCGGGCGGTCGGTGATGTACCACGACTAGAACTTGCCACTCCCAATAACAACAAGAGGTGCCGTTCATGAAAAAAGCAATACGCGTACTGGCAGCTGCCGCCGTGCTCAGCGGCCTCAGTACTTTCGCATTTGCCGAGGAAGTGAAGATCGGTTTCCTGGTCAAGCAGGCCGAGGAACCGTGGTTCCAGACCGAATGGGCCTTTGCCGAAAAAGCCGGCAAGGAACATGGCTTTACCGTGATCAAGATCGCCGTGCCCGATGGCGAGAAAACCCTCTCGGCCATCGACAGCCTGGCCGCCAACGGCGCCAAGGGCTTTGTGATCTGCCCGCCGGACGTGTCCCTGGGCCCGGCCATCGTCGCCAAGGCCAAGGCCAACGGCTTGAAAGTGATTGCCGTGGATGACCGCTTTGTCGATGCCAAGGGCAACTTCATGGAGGACGTGCCGTACCTGGGCATGGCCGC
>NZ_FMUC01000016.1:0-133372 GCF_900100935.1 Pseudomonas sp. NFACC25 | reverse complement strand
CCAAAACACAGCCCCGGAACTGTCTGGCACACTGCAGCGTTCTTATTGGGGCTGCTACGCAGCCCAGCGCGGGGCAAGCCCGCTCACCACAGGTATGGTGTTCGCTCTTAACTACCCCTGGGGAATCTATTGCGTCCTGCGTTAATAGACCTGCGGCACGATGATGTCCACCGGCGTCGGATTGCGCGAGTAGTCCTCCTGCCTGACCCGCTGCGGCAGCTCGATCACCGGCAGTTCCACTTCCTCATAAGGCATCTGCCCGAGCAGGTGGTGGATGCAGTTGAGGCGGGCTTTCTTTTTGTCGTCGGCCTGCACCACCCACCATGGCGCTTCGGCGATGTGGGTGCGCTCGAGCATGACTTCCTTGGCCTTGGTGTACGCCTCCCAGCGCCGGCGCGACTCCAGGTCCATGGGGCTGAGTTTCCACTGTTTGAGCGGATCGTGAATGCGGCTGAGAAAGCGCAGGTGCTGTTCCTGGTCGGAAATGGAGAACCAGTATTTGATCAACTGGATGCCGGAGCGGGCGAGCATGCGTTCGAACTCCGGCACGGTGCGGAAGAACTCTTCGTACTGGTCTTCGTTGCAAAAGCCCATGACTTGTTCGACGCCGGCGCGGTTGTACCAGCTGCGGTCGAACAGCACGATTTCACCGGCGGCCGGCAGGTGCGAGACATACCGCTGGAAGTACCACTGCGTCTGTTCGCGGTCGTTGGGCGCGGGCAGGGCGGCGACGCGGCAGACCCGCGGGTTGAGGCGCTGGGTAATGCGCTTGATCACACCGCCTTTGCCGGCGGCATCGCGCCCCTCGAACAGGATCACCACCTTGGCGCCGGTCTTGACCACCCAGCTTTGCAGCTTCACCAGTTCACCTTGCAGGCGGAACAGTTCGCTGAAGTAAATCCTGCGCGCGGCCTTCTCGGGGCTTTCCTCGACGTGCTCGTCGAACAGTGCGTTGAGATCGTGCCCGTCTTCGGATAATTCCAGTTCCAGCTCTTCGTCACTGTGATCCAGCAGCTCTCGGTGGATGCGCTGGATCAAGGCGTCGTCTACTGCAGGCATGGGAGGCACTCGCGTCGTGGGGGAGATGGCAAAGTCTTAGTCGCATTTTGTTACCAACCAATTACATCGAAATACGTGGCTGTGGCGGAAAGACCGGACGAAATAGCGGTTTGCCACCCAATTTTCATAAAAGCGTAACAAAGCTGCTGCAAAGTTCCGGGAGCCCGTAATCACAAGGATTTCCCTGAATGAAACGTCTGATGAAGTCAGCTGCACTCGCCGTTGCGGTTTCTCTAAGTGCCACCTCGGTATTTGCTGCCGAGAACGTCCGTCTGACAGGTTCTGGCGCCAGTTTCCCAGCGCCGATCTACCTCACCTGGTTCAAGGATTTCAGCAAGAAGACCGAAGGCGTCACGGTTGACTACCAGTCCAAAGGCAGTGGCGCGGGTGTACAGGACTTCCTGAACAAAACCGTGGACTTCGCCGCCAGTGACTCGGCCATGAAGGACGAAGACATCGCCAAGGTCGCCGAAGGCGTGCAGTTGCTGCCGATGACCGCAGGCGAAATCGTCCTGGCGTTCAACCTGCCGGGCAATCCTAAAGAACTTAAGTTGCCACGGGATGTGTACTCCAACATCTTCCTGGGCAAGATCACCAAGTGGAACGATCCGCAGATCGTCGCCGCCAACCCTGGCCTGAAACTGCCGGACATGCCGATCACCGTGGTCGTGCGTGCAGACTCCAGCGGCACCACTGCCGTATTCACCAAGCACTTGGCGGCCATCAACCCGCAGTTCCAGAAGGACTTGGGTGAAGGCAACACCGTCAACTGGCCAGCCAGCGACAAATTCATCAAGTCGCCTAAGAACGATGGTGTGACCGCCACCGTACGCCAGACCCCAGGCGCGATTGGCTACATCGAATACGGTTTCGCCAAGCTGGCCAAGGTTGACTTTGCCCAGCTGCAGAACAAGGCCGGCAAGTACGTGGTACCTAACGCCGAAAGCGGTGCCGAAGCCCTGGCAGCGGTGAAAATGCCGGAAAGCCTGGTGGCCTGGCTGCCGGACCCGGACGGCGCCAAGTCCTACCCGATCACGTCCTACACCTGGATGATCTTCCGCAAGGACAACGGCAACCCGGCCAAGGCCAAGGCCATGCGTGAAATGGTCGAGTACAGCCTGACCGAAGGGCAGAAAATCGCCGATTCGATGGGCTATATCCCGCTGCCGAAGTCGGTGGTCGATCAGGTTCGTAAAGCGTCCGCCAACATCCAGTAACGCTTGTGAGGCCTCTCTCGGCGGGCGCTGTCAGCCCGGCCGGGAGGGTTACCCCCCTGTTCCGGAATCAGCCAATGAACACACCGTTTGTCGTACCGGGTAACCCGGATTCTGCCTGCCAGCCACCTTCTGCGAAGGATTTTCTGGTTGACCGCACCTTCCGTGCGCTTGCACGAATAGGCGTGGTTCTGGTGCTGGCGTTGGTGTTTGCCCTGGTGTTCGAAGTCGGGCGCAAGGCCCTTCCAGGCATGGAAAAGCACGGCTTTGACGTGCTGCTGGGCAGCGTCTGGGATGTCAACCAAGGCAAGTACGGCATTCTGCCGGCCATCTGGGGCACGCTCTACAGTGCCTTTATCGCGTTGCTGATCGCAGGTGTTTTCGGCGTCAGCATGGCGATTTTCCTCACCCAGGATTTTTTGCCGGCGAAGCTGGCGGCGGTGTTTCGTACCATCGTCGAACTGCTCGCGGCCATCCCCAGCGTCGTTTACGGCCTGTGGGGCATTTACGTGGTCATCCCGGCAATTCGGCCGTTGACCGCATGGTTGAACACTGAACTTGGCTGGATCCCCTTTTTCGGCACGTCCCTGAGCGGCCCTGGGTTGCTCCCGGCGGCGCTGGTACTGGCCATCATGATTCTGCCGACCATCGCCGCCGTGTCGCAGGATGCGCTCACCGCCGTGCCGATGAAAACCAAGCAAGCCGCCTACGGCATGGGGACCACCCACTGGGAAGCGATTCTCAAGGTGATGGTGCCGTCCGCCGCCACCGGCATCTTCGGTTCCCTGGTGCTGGGCCTGGGCCGCGCACTCGGTGAAACCATGGCCCTGGCCATGCTGGTGGGCAACGCCAACAACATCTCGCTGTCGTTGTTCGCCCCGGCCAACACCCTGGCGGCCTTGCTGGCGCTGAACTTCCCCGAAGCCGGGCCGAACGAGATCGAAGTATTGATGTACGCCGCACTGGTGCTGATGTTGATCACGCTGATCGTCAACATCTTCGGCTCCATGATCATGATGTACGCCCAACGGGGTAATAAGTGATGACTGACCTCACTGCTGCAACTGACCTGACGTCCCCCGCAGGCGCAATGCCCAGCCTCCAGCGCCGGTTCGAAGGCCGTGCCCTGCGCAGCCTGGTGTTGACCACCCTGGTCTGGGCGGGCGCGCTGCTGGCCAGCGTACCGCTGATTTCCGTGCTCTACATGCTCATCACCCGCGGCGGTGCGCGCCTGAGCCTTGAAGTGTTCACCGAGCTGCCGCCCACCGGTTTCGAGACCGGCGGCGGTTTCGGCAACGCGATGGCCGGTACCTTCGTGATGGTCGGCATTGCCGCTGCCATCGCCGTGCCGGTCGGCATCATGGCGGCAATCTTCCTCGCCGAACTGGGCCCGGACAGCAAGCTGGCGAACGCCGCGCGTTTTGCCGCGAAGATGCTCACCGGCCTGCCTTCCATCCTGGCCGGTGTATTCGCCTACGCCCTGGTGGTGATGACCACCGGCACCTACTCGGCCCCGGCCGGTGGCGTGGCACTGGCGGTGCTGATGCTGCCGATCGTGGTGCTGACGGCTGAAGAGTCGATGCGCATGGTGCCCAAGATCATGAAGGACGCCGCCTACGGCATGGGTTGCACCCGCTCCCAGGTGATCTGGAAAATCGTCCTGCCCACCGGCCTGCCGGCAATCCTCACCGGCGTGATGCTCGCCGTGGCCCGCGCCGCCGGCGAAACCGCGCCGCTGTTGTTTACCGCGCTGTTCAGCAACTACTGGATCTACCACGACGGCAGCCTGGCGGTGATGAACCCGACGGCCTCCCTGGCCGTGCTGATCTACAACTTCTCCGGCATGCCCTTCGACAACCAGCTTGAACTCGCATGGGCGGCGTCGCTGGTACTGGTAATGATCGTGCTGGTCGTGAATATCGTGAGCCGTATCTTCGGCAAGCCAAAGTATTGAAAACGGGAGCATCTGAATCTTGAACGTATCAACTGCGCAAATAGCCGCTCCGTTTGTCACCCAGGCGCCTGTGGTCATGGACTGCAAGCTGGACAAGATCTTCTACGGCAACTTCATGGCCGTGCGTGACAGCCATGTGCCGATCGAAAAGAACAAGATCACCGGCTTCATCGGCCCTTCCGGCTGCGGTAAAAGTACCGTGCTGCGTAGCCTCAACCGCATGAACGACCTGGTCAAGGGCTTCCGTTTCGAGGGCCATGTGCACTTCCTCGGCCAGGACGTCTACGGCAAGGGCGTGGACCCGGTGGTCGTGCGCCGCTACATCGGCATGGTATTCCAGCAGCCGAACCCGTTCTCGATGAGCATCTTCGACAACGTCGCCTTCGGCCTGCGCCTGAACCGCTACAAAGGCGACCTGGGCGACCGCGTCAAGCACGCCCTGCAAGGCGCCGCGCTGTGGGATGAGGTCAAGGACAAGCTCAAGGTCAGCGGCCTGTCGCTGTCCGGTGGCCAGCAGCAACGCCTGTGCATCGCCCGTGCCATCGCCACCGAGCCGGAAGTGCTGTTGCTCGATGAGCCGTGCTCGGCGCTTGACCCGATCGCCACCCGCCGGGTCGAGGAGCTGATGGTCGAGCTGAAGAAGGACTACACCATCGCCCTGGTGACCCACAACATGCAGCAGGCCATCCGCGTGGCCGACACCACGGCGTTTTTCTCGGTGGATATTTCCCAGGGCACGCGCACCGGCTACCTGGTGGAGATGGGCCCGACGGCGCAGATCTTCGAGAACCCGCGTGAACAAATGACCGGGGACTACATCAGCGGCAAGTTCAGCTGATGCCCCTGCGGGAGCTGGGATGCTCCCGTATTTTCAACTGCTTATGGGAATGCCGATGCCTGCAACACGACGCCTTGATTTGCCCGCGATTGAACGCGCACTGCGTGAGGTGCAACAGCGCTTTGCCGAGCTCAGCCGGGACTTTACCGAGCCGCGCGACCCGTTGACCGACGAAGTGCTGCACAACGTGCTTGAAGGCTACGCGCTGATTGACGACTATGTCGCGCGGGGCGTCGACCTGTTCGACCTGCAGCAGCTGGACCTGATGCTGGAGATCAACGCCACCGTGCTCTGTGGCAGCGACCCGGCACGGCGCCTGGAATACGCCCACCACCTGGCGGCGACCGAAGAACACTTCTTCAACAATGTCGAAGGTGGCATCAAGGACTTGTACAACTGGTACTGCGCGTATCGCAGTGAATCAGTCTGGAAGCGCGCCGCCGGGGTGTATGTACGCATCCTCAGCAAGCCGCAGCTGTTCATTGAAGGCAACAACCGCAGCGGTTCGCTGATCGTCAGCTATTTGCTGATGCGTGCAGGCCTGCCGCCGTTCGTGCTGACGCTGGAGAACGCCGAGGGCTACTTCAACCCTTCGTCGGTGATCCGCAACTCAGCCAAACATGGAGTCAAGGCGTTGTACGAATTGCCCAAGATCAAGAAAAAATACGCCGCCTTCCTGGAAGAACAGGCGCCGGATCCGCACAAGTTTTTTCTCAAGGACCCGCGCCAGCCCGTTTTTCAAGGAGGCCATTGATGAGCGGTTCTCCGGTATTTGCCAGGGCAGGGCGGGTCCTCCAGCGCATCCTGCCGATGCAGCAGCGCCCGCGTATCCGTATTTCCTTCGATATCGACGACACCCTGGCCTGCCAGCTGCACCACTGCGACGTCGAGCCGAGCCGGCTGCCGGCCTGCGTGCACCGTTGGCTGGGTGAGCCCTTGCGGATCGGCACGCGTTCCCTGACCCGTGAGCTACGTCGCCAGGGCTGCAGCATCTGGGTCTACACCTCGTCCGGTCGCACGCCGTCGTATATCCGCCGCTGGCTGATGCTCTACGGCATCCGCGTCGACGGCGTGGTCAACAGCGTGCTGCACAACCATGCCCTGACGGCACGCGGGCTGTCGAACGCACCCTCGAAATTCCCCCCGGCCTTCGACATCGACCTGCATGTGGATGACTCCGAAGGCGTGCGCAGTGAAGGCCATGACCACGGTTTTCGCGTGGTAGTGGTGGACCCTCAGGACGAAAACTGGGCGCAGCGGGTGTTGGAGGCCGTAGCGCAGGTCCAGGCTCAGTTGGCCTGGCAGCAGCCGCTCCGGTACAAAAAGACAACACGGCAGCGCGCGGAGGTTTTTTCTTCCTGAGGCGCTGTGAAAACCCAGAAAAGCCACTCGAACGAGTGGTTTTTTTGTCTTGCCGTAGCGCCCCGAGCGGCCTCAGTCGGAGCGCGCAGACTCCATGCCGCGCCGAATCCGCATCAGGTCCTGATACGCCTCGGTGCGCTTGGCATCCGCCACCTGTTTCGCCTCGGTAAAGCGCAGCCAGTCACCGGCATCGGCCAGGCTGCTGCCTATGATGGCGTAGGCCTGTGTTTCCAGGCGGTCGGCCTCGTAGAAGAGTTCGGTGTTTGTGGCCAGCTCTGCTTCCCAGCCGGTTTGTTTCGACGCTTCACGCCTATTCGCTGCCATGGCCTTCACCCCAAGGTCGTCATGTGCGAGCGAAGAGTGCAGGGGCCTGGTCGAGGCCGCCGGGTTCGTAGCTCGCGTAGGAGCGACACAAGCCGTTCTCGTGTCTGATAGGTCCTTCAATGTTGATGGATAAACGTGGGGGTTCGTTCAAATTAGTTCGGGGGCGGGCCGCACGCTCGGCTCGATCTATGTGATACCGGCAGCAGGTCTGGTGCTGGTACTGGGCGTCTACCGGTTTAGCTCCGAAGGCGGTGCACTGATCAATGTGATCGGCAACGGCGTGGCCACCCTGTTCATTGCCCGCTGGGATGGGGCGCTGGACCGTTAGCCACTCAAGTGGGAGTTGGGGTAGGTCGCAGAAAGCCTTGGTCAATCGGCCGGTTTGGCTGTGCCCAGCACGCGATTCAACTCGCCAGCGACAGCGATGAGTTGTTGTTCCAGTGCTTCAACTTCAGAGAGGCTAATGCCATTGTTGATAACTTGCAGGGTTTTAGCCCGCTTCTTTGGGGCGGGCGCCAGATTGTGTGCTTGTTGCGAAATCAACGCCTGACGCAACAGATTGTTGATCACGGTTTGATAGCCCGTACCGGCGCTTTCTGCGCGTTCACGGGCGGCATCGATAACCGCATCGTCAAGCATGATGGTGATGCGGGTCTTGCCCTTGTTGCTGGCGACAGCACCGCGTTTGCTGTGGGTGAAATCGTATTCGTCTTTCATTGTTCAAGCCTCCAGATAACGGCGCCGTTCATTTTTTGATGCGAGCCTGGCGCTGATAACGCGTACGAAATTCGGATCGCGGTAAGTGTATGTCACTACCAAAATTCGTCCCCTCGCGTCAGTGCCCATGGTCACCCAGCGCTCTTCATCGTGATCGTGGTCTTGTATCGTCAGGGCGATCTCATCGTTGAACACCGGCTCTGCCTCCGCCAGGCTTATGCCCTTGTGCTTCTGCTGATTGGCGATGTTTTTTGCCTCATCGTATTGAATCCTGAACGTCTTCATTATGCATACTTTATATGTATGAAAAAGCGGTTGAAGGAACCGTCAGTCAGGAAGATGGCCCGCCATAAATAGCGGTAGTGTGAATTTGCCATGTTCCGCTCGGTCAGTTGGGTCTCGATCTTGCTGAGGTTGCCAACATATTTCCGTGCGTAATGGTTAATCCGTTACGTAGAAGGATTCTGTTTTGATTGTCGGAAGAGGCGAGCTTGAACAGGTGAGTAATCGGACAGATCAACGTTCGCGGGGCCGGATCAATACTAAGTTTGTTCACATCAACCCTTATTCCCCGGCATGCTCATTTCACTGACCACGCCGGGGAAAAGATCAGGACAGCGACTTTTAACGCATATGCAAAATAATCGGACTGCTGCTGGCCGGGTCGGTATGCCCGCGCAGCTTGCCGACTGCCTTGGCGTCGATCGCCTCCCCGTGGTTGCCCCAGGTGCTGCGCACGTAGGTCAGTACCTGGGCGATTTCCGCATCGGACAGTTGCTCACGAAACGCCGGCATGCGGTAGGCGTCCGGTACGCCGGCGGCCACTACCCGCTGTGAGCCGTTGAGGGTGATGTTGATCGCCGAGGCGCTTTCCCTGGCCAATGCCGAGGTGGCGCCGGCCAGGGGGGGCATCCATTCGGGCTGGCCCTTGCCGTCAAGGCCATGGCAGGAGGCGCAGCGGGTCGCGTAGGTGTGGGCACCGGGGACGTCCTGGCGTGTATCGGCGGCTACGTACTGCCAGGGCGTGCCGTCACGCTGTGGGTCGCCGGGCAGTGACTTGAGGTAACGGGCGATGGCGGCCAGGTCGGCGTCTTCCATGAACTGCGTGGAGTTGTTGAAGGCTTCGGTCATCGAGCCGTAGACCACCGCATGGGCGTTGCGCCCGGTCTTGAGGAATTGCACGATCTGCGCCTCGCTCCAGCGCCCCAGGCCGGTGTTCGGGTCCTGGCGCAGGCTCGGTGCGTACCAGCCGTCGAGCAGGGCGCCGGCGAGGAACGGCTTGCCGGACTCGTCCAGGGCTTTTTCGTTGAAGGCCAGGCCGCGCGGCGTGTGGCAGCTGCCGCAGTGGCCAGGGCCCTGGACGATGTAGGCGCCACGGTTCCATCGCGCGTCCTGGTTGGGTTTGGCCGCGTAAGTGGCGGTCGGCGCGAAGAGGCCGTTCCACAGGGCAATGGGCCAGCGCAGATTGAGCGGCCAGGGAATATCGCTGGGGATGTTGGGCTCGCTGGCCGGCTGTACGCCTTGCATGAAGAACGCATACATCGCGCGGATATCGTCGTCGCTGAGCTTGGCGTAAGACGGGTAGGGCATCGCCGGGTAGAGCCGCCGCCCGCCCGGTGCTACGCCGTGGCGCACTGCACGGTCGAAGTCGGCGAGGCTGTAGGTGCCGATGCCGTGGGTGCGGTCCGGGGTGATGTTGGTGGCGTGAATGGCGCCCAGCGGCGTGGCCATTTCCAGGCCCCCGGCGAAGGGCGCCTTGCCCGGCAGGCTGTGGCAGGCGACGCAGTCACTGAGGCGGGCGACATATTCGCCGCGACTGACCTGTGCGGGGTCGACGCTGGCGGCCTGTTCCTGCGCGAACGGGGTGGCGGGCTGGCGGGTGACATACCAGGCCAGCAGGCCGGCGGCGACCAGGCAGGGCAGCACCAGCCAGCCTGCGGTTCTTGCGAATCGACGGTTGTTCATGGGCGGTCTCGCTCGGTTAGCTGAAGGTGTGTCGGCTTAATGGCAGGCTGCGAACACGCTGGCCGGTCAACTGCGCTACCGCATTGACCACGGCTGGCGCCACAGCGGGGAGCGGAGGCTCACCGATGCCGCCCATCTTCTCGCCACTCTCGACAATCTTCACGTGTACCTGCGCCATCCGTGAGGGCGGCAGGATCGGGTAAAGGTCGTAATTGCGTGCCCGTGGCTTACCGTCCACGTACACCGCTTCCTCCAGCAATGTCTGCGATAAGCCCAAGGCCACCGCGCCATTGACCTGGGCTTGCACAATCGCCGGGTTGACGATGCTGCCGGGGTCGATGGCTTCCCAGATGTGGTGCACCTTGACCTGGCCGTTTTCAAGCGACACTTCGGCGATCACCGCCGCGTGGGAGCCGAACGGCGAGGCCATGGCCACGCCGCGTGCGCGCCGGGTGCCGTCTTCGGCGGTGTAGGGGCCACGCTTCCAGCCACCGGACAACTCGCCCACGGCCTTGAGCAGGGTGGTCAGCCGTGGGTTGTCGCGCAGCAGGTGCAGGCGCAGCTCATAGGGATCGCGGCCGCCTTTGTCCGCCAGCTCATCAAGGAACGCTTCGTAGAAGAAGTCATTCAGCGAATTGCCCACCGAACGCCAGTAGCCGAGCATGGCCGGGCCCTTGACGTAGATCTGCGCGATGCGTTTGTTGGGGATGGCGTAGCTCTTGCCCGACAACCCTTCAAGGGCGGTGGGGTCGAGTTTTTCGCCCTGCTTGCCGGCGATGGCCTCGGTAGGGCCTTCCGTGGCGCTCACCGCTTCGATCGCCACCGGCAGGCCGTCGGCGTCCAGCGCGGCGCGGAACTTGACCACCGCCACCGGGCGCAACACGTCGCGCAGGAACTCTTCCTCACGGCTCCAGATCAGCTTGACCGGACGGCCCACCGCCTTGGCCAATGCAATCGCCTGGGGGTAGGGGCTGGCCGAGTCATACAGGAAGTGCCGGCCGAAAAAACCGCCCAGCAGCGGCGAGTGCAGGGTCACCTGCGCGGGGTCGAGCCCGGCGCGCTTGGCGATGTCGGCGCGGAAAAGATCGGGTGCCTGGTTGGGCAGCCAGATCTCCAACGAACCGTCGGGGTTGAAGCGCGCCAGGGCTGACGGTGGCTCCAGTTGCCCATGGTTGAGGTATTGGTTGTGGTAGGTGGCCTCGACCTGGGTCTTGGCGTTTTTCAACGCGCCGGCCACATCGCCTTCGTTCTCGTCGTCACGGGCCGGGCCTTGCTGGGCCGCGAGGAAATCGCGAAAGCCGTCGCTGGAAAAATCAGCGGGCATGCCGCGCACTTTTGAGTCGGCCGTCGGTTCCTGCCAGTCGACCTGGATCGCCTCCACCGCACGCTTGGCGTGCCACCAGCGTTCGGCCACCACGGCCACCGCGCCGGGCAGCACGTGCACGGAGTGCACGCCTTTCATGGCTTCGACCTGGGATTGATTGCGCAGGCTGCCCACGGTCATGCCCAGGCGCGGCGCGTGCTGCACGGCGGCGTGGAGCATGCCGTCGACCTTGATGTCGATGCTGTACTGCGCCTTGCCGGTGGATTTGTCATAGGCATCCAGGCGCTTGACCGGTTTGCCGATCCAGCGGAACTGGCTCGGGTCGCGCAGGGTGATGCCGGCCGGGTCGGGCACCGGCATGTCCAGGGCGCGGCCGGCCAACTCGCCGTAGCCCAGGGAACGGCCGGAGGCGGCGTGCACCACGCGGCCGGGTTGGGTGGTCAGTTGGGCCACCGGCACACCAAGCTGCTCGGCGCCGGCCTGCAACAGCATGGCGCGGGCGAGGGCGCCCAGGCGGCGCATGACCGGGTAGCTCATGCGCACCGACATGCTGCCGCCGGTGATGCGCATGCCGTTCTCCATCACCACATAGGCCTCACCGGGTGGCGCGGCTTCGACGATAAAGGTGGCGGGGTCGGCATCCAGCTCTTCGCCGACGATCTGCGCCATGGCGGTGTGGGTACCTTGGCCGCCTTCCATAAAGGGGCTGAGCAGGCGCACCGTACCGTCCGGGCGAATCTCCAGGAACGCCGGTACCTGGGTGCCGCGTTCTGCGGCGGCAGCGGCCTGCACCCGGGCCGAACCCAGTGGCAGGCCAAAACCGATGACCAGTGCACCCACCGCCGTGCTGGCGAGGAAGCGTCGACGCGACAGGTTGATCGGCTCGCCCAGGGTGAGGCCGGGGATGACGGATGGCGTGTTCATCAGGCGCTCTCCTTCCCGGCGGCCAGGTCATGCATGGCGGCATGGATGGCGTTGTAGGTGCCGCAGCGGCACAGGTTGACCATGGCCGCGTCGATTTGCGCAGTGGTCGGCGCGGGGCTGTGCTTGAGCAGCGCGGTGGCTGCCACCACCTGCCCGGACTGGCAGTAACCGCATTGCGCCACCTGATGCTCGACCCAGGCACTGACCACCCGCTTGCCCACTTCATCAGCTTCGATGGCCTCGATGGTGGTGATCTCACGCCCGACCACCCCGGCCACCGGCGTGACGCACGAACGCACGACATTGCCGTCCACCAGCACCGAGCAGGCGCCGCATTGGGCCAGGCCACAGCCGTACTTGGTGCCGGTCAGCCCGAGGTCATCGCGGATCACCCACAGCAGCGGCGTGTCGGCGTCGGCGTCGACCTGATAGGTCTTTTGATTGATGCGTAATTCCATGGCTGGCTCACCTACTGATCATCGGTCGGGATAGCGTGTTTCTTATAAGAAAGGCGATGGGCGCCCATTGTCGAACTCTAGATCAGGGCACAAGGGCCATCTATGAAAAAACCGAACATTCGGAGGATCAGGCAAGTATTCGAGAGGATTGAGTCAGTCAGGCAGGTGCTCGATCAACACAGGGGCCGGCAGCCGATTGGTTTGTGAGGGTTTATTGATCTGGGTCAGTACAACCCCCTATTGGCTTCAGATGGCCGTCCGAGAGCGGTAGCGCCGTTTTCATGGGTGATATTATGGCGCCACTATCTTGGCGTGACAGGCGCCAGTCTGATCCATGGACATGAGGCTTTAGGGAAATGCTTAAGAACGCTCCGCTGCGTCTGAAACTGTTGTTGATTCTGCTGCTGCCCATGCTCGGGTTCCTGACCATGGCCGGCGTGTTTGTGGTGGACAATTACAAAACGCTGCGCGACATGAACACCACGGTGATGGCCAGCGCCACCGCCCAGAAGTTGAGCCAGTTGATTACCACCTTGCAGCGTGAGCGTGGTGCCAGTGGCGTGTTCCTCGGCAGTGGCGGCAAGTCCATGGGCGAGCGGATGGTGCAGATGCGCAGGGATTCCAGCGCGGCCGTCGAGGTGGTGCGCGGTTTGTCCACCTCCGGCGGTGCGAACCTGGACAACGTCCTGCGGGCCCTGGACCAGTTGCCGGCGATGCGTGGGCAGGTCGACAAGCTGAGTATCAACAGCACCGAATCCGGCGCGCGGTATACCGAGATCATTCAAGTGCTGACCGGTTACACCCATTCCCTGGAAGCGAGCGTCAACAACGCGACCATCGTCTACGCCCTGGGGGCCCTGAATCAATTTATCGAAATGAAAGAGCGGGCCGGGCGCGAGCGCGTGGTGCTGGGCCTGGTCTTCAGCCAGGGGCATTTCGATGAGGCGCTGTTGTCGCGCTTCAGCCGTAACCTGGGCGAGTTCGGCGCCTATTACGATGCGTTCCGGCGCAAGGCGCCCGCGGCGTCGCTGGCGCAGTTCGATACGCAAATGCAGCAACCGGCCGCCGTCGAAGTCGCCAAGTTGCAGCGCCTGGCGTTTGAGGTGCCGATGGGGCAGGCGCTGGGGATCAAACCCGAAGCCTGGTTTGAAACCTCTACCCAACGCATTGACTTGATGAGCCAAGTGGAGGAAGCCCTGGGCCAAAGTGTCAGCAGCCTGGCGATGCACGAGCGGGATGACGCCCGCCGCGCCCTGTGGCTGACCGTTGGCGCGGTGATCGTGTCCCTGCTGGCGGTGGCGGTGTTGTCCTGGCTGATCATCCGCATGATCGATTCGGCGGTGCGCGACCTCAACCGCGTGCTCAATGACCTGGCACAGCGCGATCTCAGCGCGCGGGCGACTTATGAAAGCAAGGATGAATTCGGTCAGATCTCGCGCAACCTCAACCGCATGGCGCAAGAGATCAGTGGCGTGGTGCAGGAAATCGGCAACGCCACCGCGCAGGTTGCAACGGCGGCGGAGGAGTCTTCCACGGTGACGATGCAGACCAGCCAGAGCGTCGAGCAACAGCGTCAAAGCACCGAACTGGTGGCCACGGCGATCAACCAGATGAGCGCCACCGTGCGCGAGGTGGCGCACAGCACCAACGATGCGGCGCAGCTGTCGCAGCGGGTCAATACCAGCACCACCCAAGGACGCACCGAGATCGAAGGCACCATCACCCTGATCCGCCAGCTCTCGGGGCAGGCCGAGGACACCGCGCTGATCATTGGCGAACTCAAGCAGGAAAGCGATGGGATTTCCTCCGTGCTCGACGTCATTCGCGGCATTGCCGAGCAAACCAACCTGCTGGCCTTGAACGCGGCCATCGAAGCGGCGCGGGCGGGGGATCATGGGCGCGGATTTGCCGTGGTGGCGTCCGAGGTGCGGGTACTTGCGCAGAAGACCCAGGAGTCCACCGGGAACATTCAGCAGATGATCAGCAACCTGCAAAGTGGTTCGGATCGGGCGAGCTCGTCCATGCAGGAGACTCTGGGCAAGGCCCAGGACGGCGCGCGCAAGGTCGAACGTGCAGGTGAATTGTTGTTGGAGATCGCCGAAGGCGTGGCCAGTATCAGTGATCGCAACCTGCAGATTGCTTCGGCGGCCGAAGAGCAGAGTGCGGTTTCAGAAGACATCAACCGTAACGTCAACGAGATCAACGACCTGGTCATCCAGGTCAGTGCCGGCGCCGAGCAAACCGCAATCACCAGCCAGGAACTGGCGCGCCTGGCCGAGCACCAGCAGCGGCTGGTCAATCGGTTCAAGGTGGCGTGAGGCGAGGGCGGCCTGCTCCGATGGCGGTGGGTCAGTCGACCTCTACAGTGACTGACACTCCGCTATCGGGAGCAAGCCCCCTGCCACAGTTGTTTGGTGGCGATGGGTGGATGGCAGCAAGGCCTTGATGTCGTCCAAGCCTGCTCCTGCAGTCAGTCCGCCCAGCCGTCACGCACCGCACTGCGAATCCCCTCCAGCAACATCGCGAACGCCGGGTTGTCATTGTTCTCGCGCCAGATCAGGTGCAGTTCACTTTGCGCGCCTTCGCCCAGGTCGATATCGCGAAACACCACGTTCTTGAACACCACGCTGCTGGCGCAACGCGGTACCAGCGCCAAGCCCATGCCGGCGTTGACCAGGGCCAGGATGGTCAGGGACGAGCCCAGCCACTGTACATATTCGGGGGCGACCCGGGCCGAGCGCAGCAGGCCGGTGAGCAGTTCGTTGAACGGCGGGTAGGCCGCATGGGCATACATCAGGAACGGCTGGGCGTCGAGGTCGTGGACGCTGACGCTGTCGGCACTGGCCAGTCGATGGCTGCTCGGCACCGCCAGCACGAAGGGCTCGCGCACCAGGCATTCGGTGGCATAACCGGGTTCCAGCAGGGGCGCGCGGACGATGCCCAGGTCGATGCGCCGCGCACGCAGGGCTTCGTATTGCTGGTAGGTGTTCATCTCCGAGAGGTCGATCCTGACCTGGGGCTGCTTGAGCCGTGCCTCGGCAATGACCCTGGGCAAAAACTCATACACCGCGCTGCCGACGAAGCTGATATTCACCGTGCCGATATCGCCCTCGGCAAACCGCCGGGCGGTCACGGCTGCCTGCTGGGCGCGCTCCAGCAGGTTCTGGGCCTCGATGAAAAATGCGCGCCCGGCGGCGGTGAGGGCGACGCTGCGGGTGGTGCGGGTAAACAGCTCTACGCCCAGATGATGTTCGAGCAATTGGATCTGCCGGCTGAGGGGCGGCTGGGTCATGTTCAGGCGTTCGGCGGCGCGGCGAAAATTCAGCTCGGTGGCCACGGTGGTGAAGCAGCGCAGTTGTGTCAGTTCGAACATTGATCTAATCCAGGTATCAATCGAATACAAAGTTAGATTAGACGGGAACAATCCCCGGCGTCCATCATCGGTGCGTCCCTAAAAAAACAATGAGTGGGAGTTGCCCTTGGATACCGTCCAGAATCCGCCCGACCCGAGCGTGCTCGCCCGCGCAGCCGCCAAGGTCAAGCGCCATGTGCTGCCGTTGTTCGTGGTGATGTTCATCGTCAATTACATCGACCGGGTCAATATCGGCTTTGTGCGCAGCCATATGGAGACCGACCTGGGCATTGGCGCCGCCGCCTATGGCCTGGGTGCCGGGTTGTTTTTCATCGGTTACGCGATCTTCGAAGTGCCGTCCAACCTGCTGCTGCAGCGCTACGGCGCACGGGCCTGGTTGACGCGCATCATGTTCACCTGGGGCGCGGCCGCGATGGCCATGGCCTTTGTCAAAGGCGAAACCAGTTTCTATATCCTGCGCTTCGTGCTCGGCGCGGCCGAAGCCGGTTTTTTCCCCGGCATCATCTACTACTTCACCCAATGGCTGCCGGCCGCCGAGCGCGGCAAGGCGATGGCGATTTTCCTCAGCGGTTCGGCCATCGCCTCGGTGATTTCCGGGCCGGTGTCGGGGGCGTTGCTCAACGTCAGCGGCTTGAGCCTGCATGGCTGGCAGTGGATGTTCCTGATCGAGGGCTTTGCCTCCATCCTGTTGTGCGGGTTTGTGTGGTTCTGGTTGCAGTCTCATCCCCATCAGGCCAAGTGGCTCAGCGCCGAAGAAAAGCAAGCACTGGTGACGGCCATCGCGCTTGAGCAAACGGCCCGCGAAGCCAACCGGAGCGTGCGGCCGTCGATGTTCAAGCTGCTGGCCGACAAACAGATCGCGCTGTTCTGCTTTATCTACTTTTCCATCGCCCTGACCATCTACGGCGCCACGTTCTGGCTGCCGAGCATGATCAAGAAAATGGGCAACCTGGGCGACTTCCAGGTGGGGTTGTTCAACTCGATCCCGTGGTTGATTTCCATCGTCGCCATGTATGGGTTCGCTGCCCTGGCGAGCAAGTGGAAACACCAGCAGGCGTGGGTGGCGCTGATGCTGGTGATCGCCGCCGTCGGCATGTTCATGTCCACCACCGGCGGGCCGGTGTTTGCGTTTGTGGCCATCTGTTTTGCCGCGATTGGCTTCAAGGCCGCCTCGGCGCTGTTCTGGCCGATCCCCCAGGGTTACCTGGATGCGCGCATCGCCGCGGCGGTGATCGCCTTGATCAATTCGGTCGGCAACCTCGGCGGTTTTGTTGCACCCACCACCTTCGGCCTGCTGGAGCAGACCACCGGTTCGATTGAAGGCGGACTGTATGGCCTGGCCGCGACCTCGCTGGTGGCCGCGGTGGTGGTGTTCTTTGCGCGCACCGCACCACGGCCCGGTGTGCCGCCCACCTCCAAACCGACTCATCATCACGCCTTGCGTCCAGGCCCACAGGGAGCCGCCTCTTGAAAATCGTCCGCGTCACCGTCACCCCCATCGCGTTTCGCGACCCGCCGCTGCTCAACGCCAGCGGTATCCACGAAGCCTTCGCGCTGCGCTCGATCATCGAAATCGAGAGCGACACCGGCTACATCGGCCTTGGCGAGAGCTACGGCGATGCCCCGGCGCTGGCGATCCAGCAACAGGTCAAGGACCAACTGATCGGCCTCGATCCGTTCAACCTCAACCAACTGCGCGTCATCGTGCAGGCCACCGTGGCGGCGCACAAACCCGCGAGCATTGCCGGCGCCGAACTGGCCCCCGGTTCCCATGCGAGCAAGGCAGTGAGCAATGCCTATTCGGCGTTTGAGGTGGCGTTTCTCGACCTGCAGGCGCACTCATTGAATGTGCCGCTGGTGGACCTGCTGGGCGGCGCGATCCGCGACCGGATCCCGTTCAGCGCCTACCTGTTCTTCAAGTATGCCGAGCACATCGACTCGCCCTATAAACCCGACAGTTGGGGCGAAGCCCTCAACGAAGTACAGATCGTCGCCCAGGCGCGGCGGATGATCGACACCTATGGCTTCAAAAGCATCAAGCTCAAGGCCGGTGCGCTGGACCCTGAGCATGAAGTGGCGTGCATCAAGGCCTTGAAAAAGGCCTTCCCCGGTGTGCCGCTGCGCATCGATCCGAATGGCAATTGGTCCCTGGAAACCTCGATCCGCATGGCCGAACTGCTCGGCGATGACCTGCAGTATTACGAAGACCCGACCCCCGGCCTGGAAGGCATGGCCGAGTTGCACAAACGCACCGGCTTGCCCCTGGCGACCAACATGGTGGTCACCGATTTCGATGAGTTCCGCCGCAGCGTGGCCCTGGACAGCGTGCAGATCGTGCTCGCCGACCATCATTACTGGGGCGGCCTGCGCGACACCCAGGTATTGGCGAAGATGTGCCAGACCTTTGGCCTGGGCGTGTCGATGCACTCCAACTCACACCTGGGCATCAGCCTGATGGCCATGGCCCACGTGGCCGCGTCGGTGCCCAACCTCGACTACGCCTGTGACACCCACTACCCCTGGCAAGAACCGGACGAAGAAGTGATCAAGGGCGGCAAACTGCCGATTGTCGACGGCTGCGTGAAGATCACCCGCGCACCGGGGCTGGGCCTGGAACTGGACCCTGACCAACTGGGCAAGCTGCATGACCAATACCTCAGCTGCGGCATTCGCCAGCGCGACGACGTGAAGCAGATGCAGCGCTATCAACCGGATTGGAAGACCGTCAAACCGCGTTTCTGAAGCTGGTCGCTTCGTTTTGCCCGGTGGAGCCTTTAGCGGCCGCCGGGCTTTTTTTCAGCTGAAATCTTCCTCGAAGTGTTCCTGTTCACCCCGTGTATCACTCTGGCGTCGCACCACCTCCATCTGTCGCAACTCCACCCGGCGGATTTTGCCGGAAATGGTCTTGGGCAATTCGCTGACAAACTCGATCCGCCGCACCCGCTTGTAGGGCGCCAGATGCTCGCGGGCGAACTCAAGGATGTGGCGTGCCAGCTCGGCACTGCCCGGGGCGTCATGGGCCAGGATCAGGAACGCCTTGGGCACCGCCAGGCGCAACGGATCGGGGCTGGGCACCACGGCCACTTCCATCACCGCCGGGTGTTCGATCAGCGCGCTTTCCAGCTCGAAGGGGCTGATGCGGTAGTCGGAGGCCTTGAACACGTCGTCGGCGCGCCCCACGAAGGTGATGTAGCCGTCGGCGTCGATCTGCGCGGTGTCGCCGGTGCGGTAGTAACCGTCGCGCATCACCTCGGCGGTTTTCTCCGGGCTGTCTTCGTAGCCGAGCATCAGGCCCAGTGGGCGTATATCCAGGGGCAGGGCGACTTCACCCTCGGTGCCCGGCACGCCGTCGGCGTCCAGCAGGGCCACCTGGTAGCCCGGCAACGGGCGGCCCATGGAGCCTGGCTTGAGCAACTGGCCCGG
Source organism: Pseudomonas sp. NFACC25 (assembly GCF_900100935.1). Taxonomy (NCBI): domain Bacteria; kingdom Pseudomonadati; phylum Pseudomonadota; class Gammaproteobacteria; order Pseudomonadales; family Pseudomonadaceae; genus Pseudomonas; species Pseudomonas sp. NFACC25. The sequence goes on along the minus strand of NZ_FMUC01000016.1, from coordinate 114,437 downwards.
GGTGTTGCCGACCAGGGCGGTGGTTTCCGATTGGCCGAAGCCGTCGCGCAGCGGCAGGCCCCAGGCCTGTTGGATCTGCTCGATGATCTCCGGGTTCAGCGGTTCACCGGCGCCCACCAGTTCGCGCAGGTTCAGGCGTGTTTTGTAGCTGGCCAGGTCTTCCTGGATCAGCATGCGCCACACCGTGGGCGGGGCGCACAGGCTGGTTACCCGGTACTGCTCCAGCGCGCCGAGCAATGCCTGGGCACTGAACCGCGCGACGTTATGGATAAAAATGCAGGCGCCGGCATTCCACGGTGCGAACAGGCAGCTCCAGGCATGCTTGGCCCAGCCTGGCGAGGAGATGTTCAGGTGCAGGTCGCCGGGTTGCAGGCCGATCCAGTACATGGTCGACAGATGGCCGACTGGGTAGCTTTGGTGGCTGTGCAGCACCATCTTCGGTTTTGAAGTGGTACCGGAGGTGAAATACAGCAGCATCGGGTCCGTGGCCAAGGTACGGCCCTCGACCTCGAACCGCTCGGGGTATTCGAAGGCGGCGCTGTGCGCGACCCAGCCAGTCGGCGCCGCTCCCACGCAGACGCGGCTGCAACCTTCGCCCAGGCCCTCGAACTTGCCGACATGCGCCGCACCGACCACCAGGTGGCGGACCTGGCCCCGCTCGATGCGGTCGTGCAGGTCGACGGGGTTGAGCAGGGCGGTGGCGGGGATCACCACGGCGCCGAGCTTGAAGGCCGCCAGCATGGTTTCCCACAGCGCCACATCGTTGCCGAGCATCAGCAGCACGCGCTCGCCACGCTTCACGCCGAGGGCGCGCAGGTGGTTGGCCACCTGGTTGGAACGCGCGGCCAGTTGCTGGAAGCTGTAGCGCTGCTCGCTGCCGTCCTCTTCGACGATCCACAGCGCGTCGGCGGCATTGCCCTCGGCGATGGCATCGAAGTAGTCCAGGGCCCAATTGAATTCGCTCAGCTGTGGCCAACGAAAATCCCGGGCGGCGGTGGCGTAGTCGGTGCGGTGCGCGAGCAGGAAATCCCGGGCAGCCAGGAAGGACTGGGTCATGGTCGGTGTCCTTAATTATTGTTGTGGGGACTGGCCCTTCGGGTGCACCGAGAGGCTGGACCGAGTATAGGCACGCATAAATAAGAGCAAAACGCTCAAAAACACCGGAGCGTTGTGCAAAAAAGTCATGGGCGATAAGGGCTGGCGAGGAGTGATTGACGGGTGATACGTAAAAGTCCAGTATGGAATTATAAGTACAAAATACCCGCTCCAGCTTTTTCTTCACGCTTGCCAAAACCAATAACAACTCGCGAGACACGACCATGAAGAAACTCTCCCTCATCACCGCCATGGCCTTGGGCCTGATCGCCTCCAGCCAGCTGCTGGCCGCCGAGAAAACCCTGCGTATCGGCATCGAAGCGGCTTACCCGCCGTTTGCGTCCAAGACCGAAGAGGGCAAGATCGTCGGCTTCGACTACGACATCGGCAATGCGCTGTGCGCGCAGATGAAGGTCAAGTGTGTGTGGGTCGAAGGTGAATTCGACGGCCTGATTCCTTCCCTCAAGGTGAAGAAAATCGACATGGCGTTGTCGTCCATGACCATCAATGACGATCGCAAGAAGTCGGTGGATTTCTCCCACAAGTACTACTTCACCTCGTCGCGCCTGGTGATGAAGGACGGTGCCGTGGTGGACGACCAGTACGCCAGCCTCAAGGGCAAGACCGTGGGTGTGCAGCGCGCCACCACCACCGACCGTTACGCCACCGAGGTGTTCGAACCCAAGGGCATCAACGTCAAGCGCTACAGCAATAACGAAGAGATCTACATGGACCTGGCGGCAGGCCGGCTGGATGCGATCTTTGCCGACACCATTCCCTTGAATGACTTTTTGCAGATGCCTCGGGGCAAGGGCTACGGGTTTGTCGGCCCGGAACTCAAGGACCCGAAATACGTGGGCGAGGGCGCCGGGATCGCGGTGCGCAAGGGCAATACCGCACTGGTCAGCGAACTGAACAGCGCCATCGACGGCATTCGCGCCAGTGGGGAATACCAGAAGATTTCACAGCAGTACTTCAAGGCCGATATCTACGGCGATTGAGCGTCCTGCGCGGGCAAAATGTGGTGGGAGAGGGCAAGCCCCCTCCCACATTTGATCAGCCCTTGAGTTCCTTCAAGTGCTTGTAGACCGTGGCCCGCCCCATGCCCAGCACATTGGCCACATAGTTCGAGGCGCTCTTGCCCTTGAACGCGCCTTCGGCATGCAGCGCCAGTACCAACTCGCGCTTGTGGTCACGGGTGAGCAGGTTCAGGCTCAGTTGGCGCTCGCGCATCCAGGCATGCAGGAACGTGTTGATGCGCTCCTGCCAGTCATCGCGAAACAGCGAGTCCGGTTGCGGGATCAGCTTGCTCGGCGACAGGAACAGGTCCAGCGCGGCCTTGGCGTTTTCGAACAGTGAGATATTCAGGTTGATGCACAGCACTGCCAGCCGGCGACCTGTGTGGTCATGCAGCACGGTGCTCAGGCTGCGGATTTTCTGGCCATCCCAATTGAGCTTTTCGTAGGGGCCGATATTCACGTCGCTGACGTCGGCGCTGAGCATGTCCTCCAGCGCCGAGTCGTCGCCAATGCCCCGTTTGGACAGGTTATTGGCGATGTAATCGACTTTTTGCGTGCGCAGGTCATGCAGCACCACTTCGGCGTGGGGGAAGAACAGCGTGGCGATTGCATCGGCAATCGCACGGAAATTCTGCAGGACTTTTTCGTGTTCGGCGCTGTTCATCAATGGGGCTCCAGGCGGGCGAGGGAGAGCATACCAGCGTCGAGGGCGAACCGTGTCAGTGCCTCCGGCAACGCTTCACCGCGCACCAGCGCCGCACTGGCCTGGCCCATGGCGGGGGAGGTCTGGATCCCATAACCGCCTTGCGCCGCGACCCAGAACAGGCCGGGCACCAGCGGGTCGAAGCCGCTGAGCAAATCACCATCGTGCACAAAGCTGCGCAGGCCGGCCCAGGTGCGCGTCGGGCGGCGGATGCTCAGGGTGGTGGCTTCTTCGATCTGGTAGATGCCCATGGCGATGTCCAGTTCTTCGGGCTGGATATCCTGGGGCTCCACCGGGTCGGCATTCGCCGGCGAGCCGAGGAACATGCCGGCGTCGGGCTTCATGTAGAAGGCTTCGTCGAGGGCCACCAGCATCGGCCAGGCATGGCTGTCCACGCCTTCGGGGCCGGCGAAGATAAATGCCGAGCGCCGCTTGGGTTGCAGGCCGATGGACGCGGCGCCCGCCAGCCCGCCGATATGATCGGCCCAGGCGCCGGCGGCGTTGATGATGATCGGCGCGGTGTAGGTCCCGTCCTGGGTGCTTACGTGCCAGAGGCCCGCGCTGTCACGGCTCAAGCCCAGCACGTGGCTGTCGGTGCGCACTTCGCCCTGATTGCGTCGGATACCGCGCAGATAGCCCTGGTGCAGGGCGTCGGTGTCGATGTCGCTGGCGGTCGGGTCATACAGCGCGCCATGGACTTTTTCCCGGCGCAGGATCGGCAGGCGCGCGCAGGCTTCATCCGCCGTGAGCCGTTCGACCTGGGGCACCGTGGCCTTGGCACTCAGGTACTGGGCCTGCAATTCGGCAGCGTCGCCGTTGAAGTCCACGGTCATTTCGCCGCGCGGCGTCAGCAGCGGGTGCTCGCAGAAACCCGGCGGCGGGTTATCGAAAAACGCGCGGCTGGCCTGGGTCAACGCCCGCACCTGCGGGGTGCCATACGCCGCCGTGTAGAGCGCCGCCGAGCGTCCGGTGGAGTGATAGGCCGGGTGGGATTCACGCTCCAGCACCAGCACCTTGGCATGCTGCGACAACCAGAAACCCGTGGACGCGCCGGCAATGCCGCCGCCGATGATGATGAAGTCGGCGTGGCTCATAACAGTCTCCATAGGGCATTGGCCAGGGCGATGTCTTCCAGGCCCAGGCCGATGGAACGGAAAAATACGTGGCGGTCATAGGGCGGGCGCTGTACCTGCTCACTGAGCAGTTCGGGCAGGTCGCCGACGATCGCGTTTTTGTCCCAGCCGTGCTGTTCAGCGGCGATCAGCATCTCGCCGGCCGAGCCGGGGGTGGTCTGGCGATAGTCGCAGAACACCTGCATGGCGTTGAGGCTCTGGGGCGGCACTTCATGGGCACGCGGGGCGTTGGTGCTGATCGAGGTGATCAGCGCCGGCTTGCTCAAGCGCGACGGGTCGATCACCGGGCCGGCCGATGAGGTGCACAGCAGGATCACATCGGCGTCGGCCACCGCCGCATCGCAGCTGTCGGCGACGCTCAAGCGTGGATCCAGGCGTTTGATGGCGTCGGTATTGGCAGTGGCCAGGCTGGGCGAAAACACACTGATGCTCTGCCAGTCCCGCAGGTTTTTCACGTAGTGCAGATGCGCCTGGGCCACCTTGCCGTTGCCGATGATCGCCAGGCGCCGTGCTGCCTGCGGGGCCAACGCCTCCACCGCCAGCGCAGTGGTCGCGGCGGTGCGCGCGGTGGTCAACTCGGCGGCATCGCACAGCAACAGGGGCTCGCCGGTTTGCATCGACATCAACAGCGTCCAGGCCGTTACCAGCGGCCCTTGCTCGCGCACGATATACGGCGAGGTCTTGACCCCGTACACCCCCTCTGCAGCCAGCACGCCCAGGTAATTGATGAAGTCGCCCGCGCCGTGGGGGAACGCCACTAACTGCTGCGCCGGTTGCACCGCATGCCCGGCGGCCAGGGCGCGGAACAGCGTGAGCAGGATCTGCGGTACATCGACTTGGGCGAGCAATTCGCGGGCCTGGGCTTGGTTGATGACAAAAGGGGGGCTGGACATGGAGAACTTCCAAATTAAACTAATTTGTCCATTATGGACTTTTAGTTTTATTGGGCAACCACTGGGCGCAAAAAATCTGCAGACCTTCTCCCCTCCGTTAGAAGCAACGGTGGTCAGTTTGTCACTGAGCTCACCTTGGCGACCACGGCCCCGCGAGTTTCGACCCATCCTCCTCCAAGCACTTTGTAGAAGGTCACCAGGTTTGTCAGGCGCGACAACTGCGTGCCGATCAGGTCCTGTTGCGCGGTGTAGAGCGAACGTTGCGAGTCCAATACCGTGAGGTAACTGTCGATCCCCTGACTGAAGCGTGCCTGTGACAGCCGATAGCTTCTGGCGGTCGCATCTACCAGCGCTTGCTGTGCATCAAGCTGGCGCCCCAGTGTGCCGCGTTGCGCGAGCGCATCGCTGACTTCGCGAAACGCCGTTTGAATCGCCTTCTCGTAGTCCGCTACATAGATGTCTCGATCCGCTGTGGCGCTGGCCAGGTTGGCTTGGTTGGTACCGCCATCGAAGATCGGCAGCGAGAGTTGCGGCGCGAAACTCCAGGTTCCCGAACCGCCTTTGAACATGTTCGACAAACTCGCGCTTGAAGTCCCCGCCGAAGCCGTGAGGGTAATGCTTGGGTAAAACGCCGCACGGGCGGCGCCGATGTAGGCATTGGCGGCCTTCAGGTCGCGCTCGGCCTTGAGTATGTCGGGGCGGCGTTGCAGAAGGTCCGAGGTCAAGCCGGGCGGGATGTTGGCCAAAGGGCTCGCTTCGGCTGTCGAGCGTTCGGGCAGGGTCTTGGGCAGCAGCGCGGCTGGCAGATCGGCACCGACTACCAGGCGCAATGCGTTCAGGTCCTCGGCGACTTGAGCGGTATATTTTTCCACATCGACGCGTGCCGTTTCGACGCTGGTCTGTGCCTGGCTCAGGGTGAGGGCGGAAGATGAACCCAGGTCGAACATGCGCTGGTCGAGTGCGTAGCTGTCTTGCTGGCTGGTGAGCGTATCGTGCGCCAGCTTGAGTCGGTCCTGGTCGGACGCCAGTGTGAGGTAGTCCGTGGCGACTTCCGCGATCAGGCTGATTTGAGTGCTTCGGCGATTCTCAGCCGTGGAGAAGTATTGCTCGAGTGCCTGCGCGCTGAGGCTGCGCAAGCGACCAAACAGGTCCAGTTCGTAGGCACTGAAGCCCAGCGTCGCGCTGTAGCTGTGCGTGACCATGGCCTGGCCCGTCTGGGATTGATCGGCCGGTGTGCGGCTGGCGCTGGAGCTGCCGCTGGCATCGACGCTGGGAAATAACGCCGCGTCTTGAACGCGGTAGGTGGCGCGAGCCTTTTCGATATTGAGCACCGCCACCCTCAGATCGCGGTTGTTGGCCAGGGCCAGCTCGATGACCTTTTGCAGGGACGGGTCGGTGAACACATCGCGCCAGCCCAGGTCAGCGACCGGCACGGTGGGCACTACGCCCTGGTCTTCGGGAAACGTCGCCGGGACGGGCGAGGGTGGAGGCTGGTAGGCCGGTATCAGGCTGCAACCGCTCAACAGAGCCCCCACTACCAGTACAGAACGTGTAAACCGTTGCATATCAGAGACCTTGTGCAGGGGCTGGTTGGGCAGGGGATTGCGTGGATGTCGGCGCAACGGTTTTTGGGTTGAACAGGCGCATCACCAGTACAAAAAACAGTGGAACAAAGACAATCGCCAGGAGCGTGCCGGAGAGCATGCCGCCGATCACTGCGCTGCCCAACGCGTGCTGTGCACCGGCCCCCGCGCCGCTGCCCAATACCATCGGTAACACGCCAAGAATGAATGCCAGGGACGTCATGAGTACCGGACGCAAGCGCATGCGCGCGGCTTCGAGTGCTGAATCCACCAGGCTCTGACCGCCGGCGTAGAGGTCTTTGGCGAACTCCACGATCAGGATGGCGTTTTTCGAGGCGAGGCCAATGGTGGTCAATATCCCGACCTGGAAGTACACGTCGTTCATTTTCCACGTCAGGATTGCGCCGACCAGGGCCCCCAGCACCCCCAGCGGTACCACCAGCACCACTGACAATGGAATCGCCCAGCTCTCATACAGTGCGGCCAGGCACAGGAACACGAACAGGATCGACAGGCTGTACAGCAAGCCGGTCTGGCCGGTCGAGGCTTTTTCCTGGCGCGACAGGCCAGTCCATTCGTAGCCGATGCCGGTCGGCAACTTGGCAACGGCGTCTTGCACGATCGCCAGTGCTTCGCCGCTGGACGCGGCTCCAGGCATGGCCATGCCCAATATCTCTACGGACGGGACGCCGTTATAGCGTTCAAGCCGTGGCGACCCCGAGGCCCACACCGCCTTTGAAAAGGCAGAGAAGGGCACCATGCCGCTGTCACTGTTGCGGATGTACCAGCGATTGATGTCATCGGGGAGCATGCGGTAGGTGGCATCCGCCTGCAGCATGACCTTTTTGACCCTGCCCTTGTCGATGAAGTCATTGACGTAACTGCTGCCCCAGGCAGCCGAGAAATTGTCATTGATATCGACGATCGACACACCCAGTGCCTGGGCCTTGTCCGGGTCAATCTCGAGCTGCAGTTCAGGCGCGTCTTCCTGGCCGTTGGGCCGCACCGCCACCAGGCGCTTGTCTTTTGCGAGCTCGGCGAGCAGTTGGTTACGCGCACTCATCAAGGCTGCGTGGCCAAGGTTGGCGCGGTCTTGCAGCATCAGGTCGAAGCCGGTGGCATTGCCCAACTCCGCCACGGCCGGCGGGGCGAACGCAAATACCCGTGCGTCCCTGAGCGTCGAAAAGTAAGCCATGGCTTTGCTGGACACACCAGACACACTGAGCGCGTCACCCTTGCGCTCATCCCAGGGCCTGAGTTTGACGAACGCCAGGCCGGTGTTCTGGCCACTGCCGGCAAAGCTGAAGCCGGACACTGTGAACACGCCGGAGACCGCATCTTTCTGATCGACCAGGAAGTGTTGCTCGACCTGATGAATGACTTCATCGGTACGCGCGCCTGTCGCACCGGGTGGCAATTGCACCAGTACGAACAGGGTGCCCTGGTCTTCATCGGGCAGGAAGCCGACCGGCAACTTCATGAAGCCGAAGACCACCGCGCCCAGCACCACGGCGTACACCAGCATGTACCGCCAACCCTTGCCCACGATGTGGCGCACGATGCCTTGGTAGCCAAGGTTGCCTCGGTCAAACGAACGGTTGAACCAGCCGAAGAAACCGGTGGTAGCAGCGCCATGGCCTTGCTCAATGGGTTTGAGTAACGTTGCGCACAGGGCGGGTGTGAGCACCAGCGCTACCAGTACCGACAGCGTCATGGCCGAGACGATGGTGATGGAAAACTGTCGGTAGATCACGCCGCTGGAACCACTGAAAAACGCCATCGGCACAAATACGGCGGCCAGCACCAGGGCGACGCCCACCAAGGCTCCGGTGATCTGGCCCATTGACTTGCGAGTGGCCTCCTTCGGCGATAGCCCTTCCTGGGCCATGATCCGTTCGACGTTTTCCACCACGACAATGGCATCGTCCACCAGCAAACCGATGGCCAGTACCATGGCAAACATGGTCAGCGTATTGATCGTGAAACCGAACGTCGCGAGCACGCCGAAGGTGCCGAGCAGCACCACAGGTACAGCTATCGTCGGAATCAGCGTGGCCCTGAAGTTTTGCAGGAACAGGTACATCACCAGGAAAACCAGTGCCACGGCTTCAACCAGGGTACGTACGACCTCCTCGATCGAAATACGCACGAAGGGCGTGGTGTCATAGGGCTTTTGCACGGCCATGCCGGGCGGGAAGAATTGCTCAAGCTCTGCTACCCGGGCGTCTATCGCCTTGACGGTGTCCAGGGCGTTGGCACCCGCGGCGAGCTTGATAGCCAGGCCAGCAGCGGGTTTGGCGTTGTAACGTCCGGCACTGGTGTAGCTTTCACTGCCCAGTTCTATGCGCGCAACGTCACGCAGGCGCACCTGAGAGCCATCAGTCTGGGTGCGCAGCAGGATGTCCTCGAATTCTTTCGCCGTTCTCAGGCGGGTCTGCGAGGTGATCGTCGCGTTGATCTGCTGGTTGCTGGTAGCGGGGAGGGCGCCCAACTGCCCGGCGGAGACCTGGACGTTCTGCGCCTGGATCGCGGTTTTCACATCGGTTGGCGTAAGGCTGAAGTTGGCCAACTGGTCGGGGTTGAGCCAGATGCGCATGGCGTACTGTGAGCCAAACAGCGTGGTGTCGCCCACCCCTTCAACCCGACTGATCGCATCCTGCACGTTGGCGGCCACGTAGTCCGAGAGGTCGGAGCCGCTCATGCTGCCGTCCTCGGAAGTAAACGCCAGGACATTGAGGAAGTTCGTCGCTGACTTTGTCACCGTCAGGCCCTGGTTCTGCACCTCTTGCGGCAACAGCGGTGTTGCCAGCGCGAGCTTGTTCTGAACCTGCACCTGCGCGGTATCGGGGTTGGTGCCGTTCTCGAACGTGAGTGTGATGGTGGCCGAACCGGAGGACTCACTGGTGGATGACATGTAGCTCAACCGGTCCAGCCCCTTCATCTTCTGCTCGATGATCTGGGTGACCGTGTCTTCCAGTGTCTTGGCCGACGCGCCGGGATAGGTGGCAGTAATTGCCACGGCGGGAGGCGCGATATCCGGGTACTGCGCGATCGGCAGCGTGAGGATCGAAAGGATGCCGGCCAGCATCACGAGAATAGCCAGCACCCATGCGAACACCGGGCGATCAATAAAAAAACGTGCCATGAGTAGCTCTCTCGCAGGTCAGTTTGACGCGGTGGCCTTGATGGCTGGCGCAGGGGGGGCAACGTGGGAGGCGTCGTCAGTCGGTTTGGTTACCCACGGTGTGACATTCACCTCCAGGCCCGGCGCGGCGTTTTGCTGGCCGTCGACTACAAGCTGGTCCCCCGGCTCAAGTCCGGCCTGCACCAACCACTGATCGCCTACTGCCCGCTCGGTCTGTAGTGGTCGACGCTGCAGTTTTTTCTCGCTGTCGACGACATAGGCGAACGGCTTGCCCGCACCATCCCTGGAGACCGCTTGCTGGGGCACCAACAGGGCGTTTTCCTTGACGGCCTCCTGCAGTATCGCGCGCACATACATGCCGGGCAGCAGGTCGCCGTCGGGGTTGGGAAATACCGCCCGCAAGGTGATCGTGCCGGTGTTCTGGTCCACGGTGACATCCGAGAATTCCAGGGTGCCCTCGTGCGGATAAGCGCTGCCATCTTCAAGCAGCAATTGCACCTTGGCCGAGTTGGCGCCGCTCTTTTGCAGTTCGCCTCGGGCCATCGCGTGTTTGAGTTGCAGCAGCGCGGTGCTGGATTGGGAGAGGTCGACGTACAGGGGATCCAGCTGTTGGACCGTCGCCAGTTCCGTGGTCTGGCTGGCGGTAACCAGTGTGCCGGGGGTGACGCTCGACTTGCCGATGCGCCCGGAGATCGGTGAATCCACACGGGCGTAAGACAGATTGATACGGCTGCTTTCAACGTCAGCCTTGGCTGATGCTACCTGGGCTTCGTCCTCGCCGAGGGAGGCGCTTGCATCATCGTAGTCCTGTTGGCTGACCGCCTGGATGGCCAGCAATTGCTTATAGCGTTCGGCCTTGAGCCGCGCAGTCTTGAGGGTTGCTTGCGCTTTGGCGAGCGCTGCTAGATTGCTGTCGTGGGTGGCCTTGTAGGTGGCCGGGTCGATTTGATACAGCGCCTGGCCTGCAGTGACATCACTGCCTTCCTTGAACAGGCGAGTCTTGATGATCCCGGCAACTTGCGGGCGTACCTGCGCGACCAGGTACGCTGAGGTGCGGCCGGGGAGTTGTGTCGTCAGCGCCAGATGCCGGGGTTGCACGGTGATCACCCCCACGGTCGGTTTGCCCTGTGCGGGCGGAGGACCACCCGGCGGCTTGCCGCAGGCGGTGAGAAAGCAAGCAGCAGTACAGGCTGCGAAGAAGCTTAAGAAGTAAGTCAGGGGCGGGCGCAAGGCATTCTCCAGGGCGGGAAGGAGGAAGCGGGTTAGTTATTTAAATACCGTACCGTACGGTAATGTATTGAGGTAAATTTGCGCCGTCAACCGGGATGAACGCCCCTGGGGTATCATCCGGGCGTTTGTGGAAGCAGTGGAGCAAGGGTTATGCGAGTCAAGACTGAAGCCAAACGCGAGTCCATCGTCGAGGCTGCAGCGCAGGTTTTTCTGGAGTTCGGCTTTGATGGTGCGTCCATGACGCAGATCGCCACGCGAGTGGGCGGATCAAAGGGGACGTTGTACGGGTACTTCAGCAGTAAGGAGGAGTTGTTTGTCGAGGTCATGCATGGCATGGCCAAGCGTTTCCTGGAGCCCATCTTCGAAGCGTTGCAGAAGGACCATGATGACTTGCGGCATGCATTGCAGCAGTTCGGCGAGCGCACCCTGGCCGTGTTGTGCCTGGAAGCTTCCATTCAGGCACGCCGCGCGATCATCGCGCAGTCGGGTCGCAGTGACATCGGCTTGCGGTTCTACGAGCGGGGCCCGAAAAAAGGCATGCGCGAAGTGGCCAGTTTCCTGACACGCCGGATCGAGGCGGGCCAGCTCAGGCCGTGCGACCCGGAGGTCGCAGCCTGCCACCTGATGGCACTGTTGGATTCGGAGACCGTCACTCCTTGTCTGTTGGGCGTCAACCGCAAGCCTTCGACCGCCCATATACGAGCAGCGGTAAGTCGTGCGCTGGATACCTTTCTGGCGGGCTATGCGCTCGGGCCTCACAGCGTTGTCCCCTAGGGAAACGCGGCCTGGCTCATTGGGCGGCGCTGGCCGTTTCACGGTAGAGCCTGGGCGGCATGCCGAATGCTGCCTTGAAATGGCGACTGAAGTGAGCGCTGCTGCCATAGCCCCAGGCGTAAGCAATGTCGGTGAGCGAGCGATGGCTGAGGTCACGGTTGCGTAGGTCTTGCGCACAGCGCGCCACGCGGCGTTGCCAGATGTACTCGCTGACACTGCAACCGAATTCGTCCTGGAATGCCCGATGCAGACTGCGCACGGAGCAGTGTTCGGCAAACGCGATGCGCTCGATGCTCAGGTCGCGGTCGGCCAGGTGAAGTTCGATATAGCGCTTGAGGCGGTTCTGCTTGTAGTGACGGAAGTCGTGTTCGAGCTTCTTCTCTTCCTGCTTGTTGCCCAGCGCATTGTTCAAAAGCCCGACGATACTGTCGCCGATCAGCGCCGCCGACTGGCTGTTCAGCAGCGGATATTGGCTGTAGGCGTCAACGATAAGGTGCATCAACATCCGCCCAAGCCCGTTGCGCGCGCTGATATGCAGGTCGTCAGCGTCCAGTGCCTGCCCGGCGCCTTCGTTGAACAACAGGATGAAGTGCTCACAGCCTTGTGGGCTGCTGACGTTGAATGGTTGGGCGCAGTCAACCACCAGCAACTCGTCGGGCGCCAAGGCGTTGCTGTGCTTGCCTTGCTGGAAATGACTGACGCCGGCGGTTTGCAGAATCAACATGCGTGACGTATCGGGTGCCTCGACTGCTTTGCTCAGGTGACGGGAGTAGCGGTGCGCGCTGGCGGTCATGCGGCAAAAACGCAGTTTTCCAAGATCGCCGTATTCCAGGCGGCCCTGGAAATCGGCATCGTGCAAAGGTTCGATGTAGGTGGACTCGAGGCGCTTGATGTACTCCGGCGTGCGGCCGAGGTTGTCACTCATAAACTCCTTCCACTTCATCAGGCGGTCGGAGCGCATCACTTGATCGGTAGAAACGCAGGCTAGATTGCTCATGGTTCGCCTCTTTTTATTGTTATGGGGTGGGCCACACCGGGTGGGCCCACCCTGTTTCCTAGAAGGGGTAGTGGTGGCTCCCGGCTTGCCAGGTCACCCAGTGCGCACGTGTGAATTCATCCAGGGCATAGTGACCGTTGAAGCGTCCCAGCCCGGAGTTCTTTTCGCCACCGAACGGGGCATTGGGCTGGTCGTCCACAGTGATGTCGTTAATGTGCGTCATCCCAGCCACGATGCCACGGGAAAAATTCAGCGCGCGGGCCATATCTTTACTGAACACGGCGCTGGACAGCCCATATTCGCTGGCGTTGGCCAGGGTCAGGGCATGTGCCTCATTGTCGGCGATCAATATTGGCAGCAAGGGCCCGAAGGTTTCATCGTGCGCCAGTTCGTGGTCGAAAGGGACATCCCCGTATACATGGGGCGGCAGCACCAGCCCGGACGCCGGGCCACCGTGCAGTTTCTTCAGGCTCGCGCTGTCGGCGGCATTGACCTTGCGCAGCAGGCCGTCCAACTGGCTGCGGTTGATCACCGGGCCAATCACTGTATCGGCGAGGTTAGGGTTGCCGGTTTTCAAGTTGCGCACGCGCTCCACCACCAACGCGCTGAAGTCGGCGTAGAGCGAACGGTCCACAATCACCCGATTGACGCTCATGCAGATCTGGCCCTGATGCAGGAAGCGTCCGACCACTGCTGCATGCGCGGCAAGGTCGATATCCGCATCATCGAGCACCACCAGCGGCGCGTTGCCGCCAAGCTCCAGGGCGACCCGCTTGATGTGCTGGCCGCCGGTGGCGATGCGCCCGACATTGCGCCCGACATCGGTAGACCCGGTAAATGAGATCAGGCTGGGAACGGGGTGCCCCACAAAGGCATCGCCGATTTCCGAGCCGGCGCCGACCACTACATTGAGCGTGCCCTCGGGAAAACCCGCTTCTTCGAACAGGTGCGCAATCAGCAGGCCGCCGGTCACGGCCGTGTCGCTGGCCGGTTTAAGGACCACCGTATTGCCCAGTGCCAACGCCGGAACCACCGAACGCATGCTCAAGTACAGAGGGAAGTTCCAGGGGCTGATGACCCCAATCACCCCGAGCGGCTCACGGAACACGAAGCTTTGTTCGCCGGGCTTGTAGCTGCTCAGGATGCGCCCCTCCACCTGCATGGGCAGCGCAATGCATTCACGCACCAGGTTCAGGGTGAATTGCCACTCCATGGTCGCCTTGATACGGGTACTGCCGGACTCGCGAATCAGCCAGTCGATGATCTCTTCGCGGCGTTGCTGGATGACGTGAGCGAGCTTTTCCAGCTGGGCGCCCCGTGTGGTTGGATGCAACTGCGCCCACGGGGTTTGTGCGCGTTGTGCTGCTGCGTAGGCCGCGTCGAGGTCGGCAACGCTGGCCAGGGGCATTTCGAGCAATGTCTCGCCGTTGAAAGGATTGCGATCGTCCAGCCGTGCTGAGGAACGACCGGTGTGCCAGGTGCCGTCGATGAACTGGTCGCCATTGAGGGCGTAAGGGGTTGGGCGTTGGGCAGTCATGGTTTTACCTTTGGGTCAGTGGGGCACGTGGTTTCAGAGCGAGACGGGCTCAGGTTCTGATCCACGCGCGGCCCCAGGAATTGAGGGTGTGTTCTTCTTGCGGCCAAGTGCCAGGAGGGTCGCTCGCTTCGGTGATTTGCAGCTCCGCCGAGAACTCCAGCCGGTTGCGATCGGCATCCACCACCATGAAGAACAGGTTGTCGCCCGGCCCATGACGACCGGGGCCAAAGAAAATGCTGATGCGCTCCTTGGCAAAGCGATCACCCCAGTCTCGAATGTCATTCCATTCATTGGTTTCGTAACAGTGATGATCCCACTCGTTTTTCGAGCCGCGGAAGAACGCCAGCGAATGGTGCTCATCGTCCGAACGCAGGAAGCACACCATCAACAGGCCGCTCTGTTGGTCGACCACGCTGTCGGACACCGTGAAGCCAACGGTGTTGACGTAGAACTCAATCATCGCTTCCAGCTCGGTGGTCTGGAACACCACATGCTGCAGGCGGCCGGGCATGCCGGGTGGGGTGGCATGGGTGTGTGCCTGGGATACGCCAAAAATCGTCTGGCGACCTTGAGGATCGCGTATTGCAAAGGCGCCCGGGGCGAGCAGTGGCGAGCTGATGTCTTCGGTGGTGCAGTTGCGCTCGCGCAGGCGGCGGTACAGCATGGCGAGTTTCTCTGGGCATGCCAGGTCATACGCCGCCGCCAGCAGGCCGCTGTGCTCGGCCGGGGAGAGCAGCATGGCGCGATTAGGTCCCCTGAGTAGCCAGTGGCCGTCGGCTTGAGGCTGGCCCTGCATGTCCATCATGCGTTGATAGAAGTCGATCTGCCGTTGCGGGTCTTTGCTCGCCAGGTGCAAGTAGCACAGGCGAGCCGGGGTGGACGTTTGCAATGTGTTCATACGCACCTCTCGAGCGTAACGGGCGTTGTGATGGACGGTCGGGGCGTGCGATCGCCCGCGGGCACGGCACCCAGCAAGGACTGCAAGGCCTCGGCAGTGATTGTCTCGGTGGCGCTGTGGAAAATCGCGGCGATGTAGCGATCAGGCCGCAGCAGGAAGAAGCTGGCGCTGGCGCCGAGCAATGCCTCGAGCGCCCCGGCGTGATCGTGCAATACCGTGCAGCCCGGCAGGGCAGGCGGCTTGCTGACGGAACCTGGCAGGACCAGAATCCGCTTCACCTCCAAGTGCGCCCAGAGCGGGTGTTGCAATTGATCCAGGCGTTCGCGATGAGGGTCTCCGTATTGGACCAGGGCGAAACCTGCACCGATGTAATCGTCGAGCAGGCGTTCAGTGCCCTGGCTGTCGGTGAGGCTGGGCTGGGGGAACATCTGCCCGCTGCGCACGCCGCCCGCGGCACCGGCGGTGAGCACCAGGCCTTGGCGCAGCCGTGGTTTTGGCTTGAAGCGCATCTGCAGGAAGTAGTCACGCAGCGGCGGTACCCGCCCGATCAGCGAGAATGCACCACTGATCAATCGCGCCCGCAGCACGGTAGCGGGCGCCATCACCACCCCGAGGTTCAGCGCGAGCTTGATCAATGCCCACGCGTGATCGCGGCGCTCGCTTTCGTAGGTGAGCAAAACGGCCGGGGCCATTTTCCCGGTCAGTACGCCGATCAGTTTCCAGGCCAGGTTATGGGCATCGCGCACGCCGCTGTTCATGCCTTGTCCGGCATAGGGCGGCGTGAGGTGTGCCGCGTCACCGGCGAGCAACACACGGTTGACTTGCCAGCGTTCGGCGATGCGGGCGTGAAAGGTGTACACGGTTTTACGCACGATGGAGAGCGGTGCATCGCCCTTGAACGGGCGTAGCAAAGCTTGCAATCGCGCTTGGCTGAGCATCTGCGCGTCGCTTTCGCCGTCCTTGAGCATGAACTCGAAGCGCCGCGTGCGATGCGGGCCGGGGACCTCGACGATCGGGCGGCGCGCATCGCAGTACACGCGGGTTTGCCAGAACGGGTCATCGTCCTGATCGGTGTCCACCACCAGCCAGCGCGAGGCGAAGCTGGAGCCGACCATATTGATCCCAAGCTGTTTACGCACCGGGCTGCGCCCACCATCACAGGCGATCAGGTAGTCGGCCTGCACTTCCAGCAGTTCCTTGTTGGCGTCCACGACCAGCGCGCGCACGCCGTGCTCGTCCTGGGTGAACTCCAGCAGTTCGTGGCTGAAGCGTGCAGTCAGGCAAGCGAAACGCTGCAGGCCGGCCCTCAACGTGCTTTCGAACAGCGGTTGGCGGAACGCATTGCGCTTGGGAAAACCGTATAGCTTGCCGCTGGGTTCGACCTTGCCGAAGCACCGCCCGCCAGGGCGCGTAAAGTAATGCACGCCATAGCCGGCCACCACGTCCGCCAGCACCGCCTGGCTCAAGCCCATGGCCTGCATGGTGCGCAACGACTCATCGTCGATCGAGACCGCGCGAGGCTCGGTGACGGTGCCCGGTTTGCTGTCGATAATCCAGGCATCCACGCCGGCCTGGCCCAGCAGGTTGGCCAGGGTCAGCCCGGTAGGGCCGGCACCGACGATCAGGACACGGGTATTGATACTGTTCAGGGTTGTCATTGTTGTTCCCCTACGACTGCATCAGTCCAATGGCTTGGAGGATGGGTTGGCGCTGTGGGTCAGCGCGAGCATGTGCCGCGAGAGGGTGTGGGCCAGCGCGACCATCTGCTCACCCTGTTCCTGCTCCAGCGCCTTGTGCCGCTCGGCTGCCGGGCGCACGCAACTGAGGCTGCCCACCACCTTGCCGTCGCCGTCGAATATCGGTGCGGCCAGGCCGTACACGCCGGGGTCGACTTCGCCTGCACTGGCCACATAGCCCTGGCGCCGCAAGCGTTGCAGCGAGCGGCGGAAGTCTTCCCAGGTGGCGCCCAGGTTGCTGGCGCGCACCTCGTCAGGGTGCTCGAGAAACAGCTGGCTGTGCTGGCGGGCGTTCATGTGCGCAAGGATGGCTTTTGAGGTCGCGCCCATGAACAACGGCCGTGGCGAACCACGGGAATAGCTGACGGTGCTGGCCAATTCACCGCACTGGTGAACACACACCACTTGGTCCTTGAACAACCGGCAGATCAGCCAGACTTGTTGCTCACTCCAGCCTGGCAGGTTGGCCTCCAGCTGCTGAGCGGCGCGTACCAGCGGGTCGCTGAGCCGCAGTTGACGGTCCCAGGTAATGATCCTGGCTCCCAGTGCATAGCGCCCGGCCTCGACCTGGAACAACAGATTGGTCTCGGCCAGTTCACGCACGTAGCGGTAGGCGGTGGAGCGGGTAAACCCCAGCGCGCTGACCATGTCGTCGACCGCCCAGATCGGCTGCGCCTCGGTAAACAGATCCAGCACGCGCAGCATGCGCTCCAGGCTGGAACCCTTGGTGTCGCGCTCTGGTGGTTGGGATGATTCATCGATCAGGGTCATGGTTTATTGCTCGTCGACGATGGTGTTACGCAGGGTGCCGATGCGCGAGATCTCCACTTCCACCACATCACCGGGCTGCATCCACACCGGCGGCTCGCGGAAGGCTCCAACCCCGCCGGTGGTGCCGCTGACAATCACGTCACCGGGGGCGAGTTCGGTAAAGGTGGAGCAGTATTCGATCAGTGCGCCGACGTCGAAGATCATGTCGCGCGTGGACGTGTGCTGCATGACCTCGCCGTTGAGCCGGGTGGTCAATTCGAGGTTCTGCGGGTCGCTGATTTCGTCACGGGTGACCAGCCACGGGCCAAACCCGCCGGTGCTCGGGAAGTTCTTGCCGGGGACGAATTGAAGGGTGTGCTTTTGCCAATCGCGCACGCTGCCATCGTTGTAGCAGGCGTAGCCGGCGACGTAATCGAGGGCGTCGGCTTTGCGGATGTGGCGCGCGGTCTTGCCAATGATGATGGCGAGTTCGCCCTCGAAATCCAGCTTGTGCGAGACCGTCGGCCGCACGATGGGTTGCAGGTGAGCGGTCTGGCTGTCGGCAAATCGCGTGAAAATCATTGGGTAAACCGGCATGTCACGCCCGGTTTCGCGCACGTGGGTCGCGTAGTTGATGCCGATGCACAGCACCTTGCCGGGGTTTGGAATGACCGGCAGCAGCGTCACGCCGGCCAGTGCCCGGCGCGGCAGGCTCGACACCTGCTCATCGCTCACCGACCCCAGGCGGCCGAGGGCAAGCGCCTGCTTGAGATCCGCGCCGAGGGTATTTTTCATCGATTCCAGATCAGCCACCTGGTCGCCTTCGACGATGCCATAGGTGGGACGGCCTTCAACGGCGAAGCTTGCAAGTTTCATTCGATAGTCCTTGTTGGCGAGGGAAGCGTGGACAGAATTTCACTCTATTCGCGCTTAAAAATCCTGTAAAGCGGGATTTTTCTTAAATCCCAAATTGCAGGAAAAATGTATATTTTTTGCCTTCGCGCAGCCGCGTGCCTGCCTTCGGGAGCAGGCCATTCGGTGTGCTGGCGGTCGGGTCTAGCCCAGGGTTATCCCTGTGCCCAGCAGCCGTGCAGGGACATGCGCATCCGTAACGGAACCTTGATCCGCGCAATGGGCCCGCTGGCCATGTCTCGCGAATCCAGGATCACCAGTTCGCTGCGCGCCTGGTCCAGCACATTCAGCAGTGCGACCACGTAACCGTCGGCCTCTTCGGCATCCGCGGAACGAGGGATGAATATGGGCTCCTGGAAGCAACTGTTGTCCCCTGGGAACCAGGCGTCGGTGCTGCCCGTCTTGAGGTTCAGATGGGCCAACTGGTTGAAAAACTGAAAGGGCATGGGTCCGTTTGCGGGGTTGTAGGGCAGTGTCGGATCAAAAGCGAGCACAAAGCCGTGTTCGTACGGGCGACCCAGATAGCGCTCATCGCAGCGGGGAAACTCACACATGTAGTCGGTCAACGGTTGCGGCTCGACGTCATCCCGCGCGTCGTTCAGATCAAACGTCCAGCGCATCAGGCTCGAAGGCAGGTCCTCGGGGGCGGGCACCGCACCGTCCGCCTGGGGGAAGAAATA
Organism: Pseudomonas sp. NFACC25; assembly: GCF_900100935.1. Classification (NCBI taxonomy): domain Bacteria; kingdom Pseudomonadati; phylum Pseudomonadota; class Gammaproteobacteria; order Pseudomonadales; family Pseudomonadaceae; genus Pseudomonas; species Pseudomonas sp. NFACC25. The sequence continues at coordinate 95,352 of NZ_FMUC01000016.1, read as the reverse complement.
AAACACGTTGCCGCCAGTAACCGGCATGTCCACGTACACTTTGCCGTCTTGATCGAAGGCATTGAGGGTGTGGCCTTGAAAGCTGTCCTTGGGTCCTTTGAACCAGCGGATAGCCTGCGCGTTGCCATTGCGCGGCAGCACGGCAAACAACTGCGGCAGATCAGGTTGCCACTGAAAATGCGGCCCGCCGTTTTTCATGCGTTCTACATCGACGGTCAGCGGAATCAGTGGGAACACGACGTAGTGCTCGGTGACCGCAAAGTCATGCACCATCGCCGCATAAGGTGCCTGGAACCAGATCTCTTTGAGCAGATTGCCGTCGGGCGAGAGTTCGAAATACGCCATATCCGGCGTGCCGTCACCTTTGGCTTCATAACTGAAGGCCAGCAGGTTGCCGGTGACGGGGTCGATCTTGGGGTGGGCGGTAAAGGTCGCCGACTTGATTTGCCCGGCAAAATCCCATTCGCCCAGGGTTTCCAGGGTTTGCAGGTCCATGGCCCAGGGCAGGGCGTCCTCCTTGAGTGCGAGCAGCCTGCCGTTGTGAGGGATCACCGACGTATTGGCGGTGGTGTTTTTTTTGGCCGCCAGTGGGTCATTGGTGTACGCGTTTCGATAGACGCCATTGAGGGAGCGGCCTTCACGGCGCTGCGCGAGCAAGCGATCGGTCTGCACGTAGCGTCGCCGCAGGGACACCTTGCCGTCAGCAAAATAGAAACCGCTGACTATCCCGTCACCGTTGAAAAACATATCGCTGCCCAGCATGGGCGGGTATTGCGGGTCGGGGGCCACCTGATAGAAGACGCCTAGGATGGACGCGGGAAGGGTGCCTTCGACCTCAAGGTCCAGCACCTCGGCTTCGACACGACTGGGGCTATACAGCGCCCCGGAAAATTCAGGGGTTTGCGGGAATCGGGTACTCATGGCTACGACCTCATGTGCGCAGTATTTATTTATCGAGCAGGCCGGCGGGCAGCGCAGGCGCGTCGGGTGTTGAAGGGCCGGACGCGCGGCGAAAACGGGCAACCATCCAGCAGGAGATGACCAGGGCGACGATATACGCCGAGGCCGCCAGCCAGCCGACCGCACGGAAGTGTCCGTCACCGACGACCAGGGCCGCGCCAAACGGGCCGAGGCCCTGGCCCACGAAGATCGCAGCATTGCCCAGGCCTGCGAGTCGGCCGCTCGCGTCCAACTCGGCCGCCATCGAGAGCAGGTAGGGAAGGCTGAAGAACCAGACCATATGGATCAGGCATGCCGTGGTGGCGAACGCCATGGGGCTGTCGCCGTAGACCATGATCAGCGTGGCCATCACCGCCGTGCCGAACCCCAGCAACTGCGGAAACAGCAGCCCCAGGCGTCGCCCGATAAGGCCCGCCAGCGCAGCACCGAGTGCCCCGGCAAGAATACTGCCACCCAGGATGGCGCCGATCTGCTGGGGCTCCAGGCCGATACTTTTGCCGATGCGCTCCTGATACACCCACAGCGCAGAATGGCCAAAAAACAACAGCGCAAACAGCCCGATCAACAAGAGTGACGTCAGGCCGAACGGCTGGGCCAGCCGCGCCGGCGCACCGTCGGCGGGGGTGTACTGCGCAGGCACGCGCCCGCAGCCGAGCAGGGCCAAGGCACTGGCGCCGGCCAGCAGGTAAAACGCGCCGTTGACGCCAAAGGCCATGAGCACCGCTGGCATCGAGGTCACCAGCAACATGCCCCAGAACAGATTGCCGATATTGATCACCGCGAACGTCGCGTCCTTGGCTGTGCGCAGTGCCGCCGAGGCATACACCACCGCCATCACCGCGCCGCCGCTGGCGCCAGAGACGATGCGGCACAGCAGCAGCGATGTTTCGCTGTGGAACCGGGTACTCGCCAGATTGGCGCAGACCAGCACCAGCAAGGCGAGCTGCGCCACCCAGCGGCGATTGACGCGGGTCATCAACAGGGCAAACACCCCGCAGGTGAGCGCCATGGCAATCAGTTCGCCTGCGAAAATCCTACCGATGGCATTGAGCGGGATACCGAGCTGATCGATAAAAGCCCCGCCCAGAATCGGTTGAATCTGCAAGGTGCCAAGGGACGTGACCATCATCAGGCAAATAGCCGCCAGGGATGTTTTGCTGTCGATGCCAGCGGATGCATTCATGAATGCAGTACCTCTATAGGGTGAGCGAGCGCTTGTCGGTCAGAAGGTGTGGGCGTAACGAACCTGCACGGCATAGTCCTGCCGGGAGCGGTTCTCGACACCGGTTTCCTTGTAAGTGTTGAGCCAGAAGCCTTGGCCTTCACTGATTTTCCAGAACATGCCGGGGCCTATGCCCAGCACTTTTTCCCGCGAGTCGCTCAGCCGGTCGCCGTTGATCTGGTCGTCGGTGATCTGCCGGAAGTAATAGCCGTTGATCCCCACCGACACGTTGGGGATGACTTCATAGGACGCCGTGAAGTTGGCCCAGGCCGACTGCCCGGCGCGGCTGTCGCTCACCGGTTTGCCCTCGAAGGAATCCTGCGAACTGCTGGCCGGGTCGCGGTTCTTGAAGTTGTACAGGTAATGCAGGCGCCAACTGACTTCCCAGCGCGGTGCCGGCATCCAGGTTGCGGCCCAGTAGGGGTTCAGGGAGTAATAGTTCGACCCTGGGTTGAGGTCTTTGTGTTTGTCGTATTTACCGGTCGGCAGGATCGTGTCAAAGGCCACCCGCTGCACGAACACCGGGCGCCCGTGCGCATCGACGATAGGATCGAATTGGATCTGCGGCCCGACGGTGACATCGCCAAGCCCCGTGGCGTTGTCTTGCAGCGCCGGTCCATTACTGCCAAAGGTGGCATCCAGTGACACGACGGGTACCAGCAAGCTCCAGCCCAGGTGCGCGCCGCCGCCAATGGTGTCGGGCGAGTAGTAGCTGAGCTGGTTGATCAGCGTGATCACGTTGATTTTGGGATTGTCGAAGGCGCCGTTGGCCTTGCCGCTGTTGGTCCTGAGACTGCTGGCGGTGCTGAACTTCAAGTAGGTGAGATGGGACAGGCCGGGCGGCCCGGCAAAACCATCGTAGAAACTGGTGCCGCCGAGGTTGATGCCACTGGGCTCGGTCACCGAGGGCGCTGGCGGCCCATCGGCGGCGAATACAATTGACGAGGCGAAGCTGAGCACCAGGCACGCTGGCAAGTATTTGAGTGGGCTCATTGACGTGGCTCTATTATTGGAATTGTGAGCAGAGGGAACTCCCTCGCACAATCACCCTAAGCCAAACCCCGCCGGCGTACTTGCGCGGTACCGCCAGAGTTGACTGATAGCGCCACGGGGCTCGTTTTAACGCCGGCGCTGTCAACCCTCGTAGCGAAACCCACCCGACAACTTGCCCTTCAAATACCCCACCAACGCACTCACCGACTTCGGCACATGGGGCGAATATGGCCGAATCAGGTAGATCTCATCGGCAAACGCGCCCTTGAGTGTCCAGCCCTTGAGCACCTGTACCAGCTTGCCGCTGGCCAGCGCAGCGTGGGCGCTGAAGTCCGGGAGCAGGGCGATGCCCAAGTGGTTGAGCGCCGAATCACGCAGGGCTTCGCTGTTGTTGGTGGCGAAGCTGCCGGCGATGGGCACGGTGAGGCGTTCGACCTTTTTGCTGCCACGCTCGAAGGTCCAGGCGGGCTGGTCGGTGCCGCGCGGGTAGAACAGGCAGTTGTGCGCCGACAGGTCGCCGGGTTCGCGGGGTTCGCCGTGGCGTTGCAGGTAATCGCGGCTGGCGACCAGCACCGAACCGGTGTCGCACAGCTTCCAGGCCACATGGGTTTCCGGCACCTGGAAGCCGTGGCGCACGGCGAGGTCGTAGCCCTCGGCCGCCAGCGAACTCAGGGCATCCGAGACATCCAGCTGGATACGCACCTGCGGGTACTGCTGCAGGAATTCCGCCAAGTGCGGCACCAGCTGTTGCCGGGCGAATGCCACGGGGGCGGTCAAGCGCACCAGGCCACGAATCTCCCCGGCGGAATCGCGCACCGACGAGAAGCTGCGCGCGATTTGCTCATAGGCACCGCGCACTTCACGGGTCAGCGACAACCCGGCATCGGTCAAGCGCACGCTGCGCGTGGTGCGGGTCACCAGCCGTGTGCCGGTGGCTTTCTCGAGGTCGGAAATGCGCTGGCTGACCGCGGATTTACTCACCCCCAGGCGCGCAGCGGCGGCGGTGTAGGTGCCGTGTTCCTCCAGCACTGAGAGCCAGTGAATGTGGGTCCACAGCCCTTCGATCTCGGATTTTTCCATGGGTTTATTGTTCGCTTGTGAGGACAATCAGTTCTTGATTCTGCTCTGGTTTGGAACAAACCGAAAGCCTATCGTGTGTCCCAACGCAACCCACCTGGATCGACTGCCATGACTACAACCATCGAGCACTACATCAACGACCAGCGCGTCAGCCGCGATGATCGCTATCAGGACGTCTACAACCCGGCCACCGGCGAAGTGACCGGCCGCGTTGCCCTGGCCAGCAGCCAGACCGTGTCCGAAGCCGTCGCCGCTGCCCAGGCCGCTTTTGCCGGTTGGGCCGACACCCCGCCTATCCGTCGCGCCCGCGTGCTGTTCGAATACCTGCACCTGCTGCGTGAGCGCAAGGACGACCTGGCGCGCATCATCGTCGCCGAACACGGCAAGGTCTTCACCGATGCCCAGGGCGAAGTTGACCGTGGCATCGACATTCTCGAATTCGCCTGCGGCATCCCCAACCTGCTCAAGGGCGAGCATTCCGACCAGGTCTCCCGTGGCATGGACAACTGGACGATGCGCCAGCCGCTGGGTGTGGTGGCCGGCGTCACGCCGTTCAACTTCCCGGTGATGGTGCCGATGTGGATGTACCCGATCGCCATTGCGGCGGGCAACACCTTCATCCTCAAGCCAAGCCCGACCGATCCAAGTGCTTCGCTGTTCATGGCTGAACTGCTGCGTGAAGCCGGCCTGCCCAAAGGCGTATTCAACGTGGTGCAGGGCGACAAGGAATCGGTGGACGCGCTGATCGCGCACCCGGACGTCAAGGCTGTGAGCTTTGTCGGCTCCACGCCGATTGCCCAGTACATCTACGAAACCGGTGCGCGCAACGGCAAGCGTGTGCAAGGCCTGGGCGGCGCGAAGAACCATATGGTGGTGATGCCGGACGCGGATATCGAAAAAACCGTCGACGCCTTGATGGGCGCCGCCTACGGCAGTGCCGGCGAACGCTGCATGGCCATTTCTGTCGCGGTACTGGTCGGCGATGTCGGTGACAAAGTCATCGCCGCCCTGACCGAACGCGCCAGGCACCTGCGCATCACCGACGGCCGCGACCTCAAGGCCGAGATGGGCCCGATTGTGTCCCGCGCCGCACTGGAGCGCATCAGCGGCTACATCGAACAAGGCGTGCAGGCCGGCGCGCAATTGCTGCTCGACGGGCGTGACTATGTACCCACCGAGGCTGGCCTGGAAAACGGTTTCTGGCTCGGCGCGACCCTGTTCGACCACGTGACCCAGGAGATGAGCATCTACCGCGAAGAAATTTTCGGCCCGGTACTGGCCTGCGTGCGCGTGAATGACTTCGCCGAGGCGGTGAAGCTGGTCAACGACCACGAATTCGGCAACGGCGTCAGCTGCTTTACCCGCGACGGCAACATTGCCCGCGAGTTTGCCCGGCGTATCGAAGTGGGCATGGTCGGCATCAACGTGCCGATCCCGGTGCCGATGGCCTGGCACGGGTTTGGTGGCTGGAAGAAGAGCCTGTTCGGCGACATGCATGCCTACGGCACTGAGGGTGTGCGCTTCTACACCAAGCAGAAATCGATCATGCAGCGCTGGTCGGAGAGCATCGAGCAGGGCGCGGAGTTTGCGATGCCGGTGTCCAAATAACGCTTGGCACCGCAGGGCAAAGGTGGGAGGGGGCAGGCTCCCTCCCACTTTTGGTTGTTTTTCACTTGAGGGTTGACGGCCAGGCGAATGACGAATACTGTACATAAACACAGTGTTTAAGCGCTGATCAACCAGGATGGCAACATCAGCCACGCCCAACACTGTGTGCAAGTTAATGGATTAACTTAATGCGCAGGCTCGTTCTACCGAGCCGTTTTTATTGATAGAGAGGGAACTCATGTCCTATCCAGAAAGCAAACTCACCGGCTTGACCGGTTTCGCCCTCGCGGCAAAAGTCACCGGTGGCTGGTCCGGCCCTGTGGTCAGCATTACTACCCTGGATCAACTCAAGGCCAATATCGGCGACACCACGCCTCGGGTATTGGTGATCAACAGTAATATCTCGGCGTCGGGCCTGACCAAAGTCAACTTGGGCGCCAACAAGACCCTGATCGGTTCCTTCCAGAACCGCACGTTGGAGAATATTCACCTGCGTGCAACCGCGCAGTCGCAGAACATCATCCTGCAGAATATTATCTTCAAGCATTCGGCAAGTATTAAGGCCAATGACGATATTCAGGTCTACCTGAACTACGGCAGCAAGTACTGGATTGATCATTGCTCCTTTGTCGGTCACAGCTGGTCAACCACTGACGGCAGTGAAGATAAACTGCTGTATATCGGTGAAAAAGCCGATTATGCCACCATCAGCAACTGCTTCTTTGGCAGCCACAAGTACGGGCTGATCTTCGGTCACCCGGCGGATGATAATAAGGCAGAGTTCAACGGTTATCCGCGCCTGACGTTGTGTCATAACCGCTTCGACAATATGGAAGTGCGCGCACCCGGCTTGATGCGCTACGGTTACTTCCATGTGTACAACAACTACATCAATAACTTCCACCTCGGTTTTACCCTGGCGCAGAACGCCAATATCCTGTCTGAAAGTAACTATTTTGGCGAAGGCAGCCAGAATAAAGGCATGTTGGATGACAAAGGCACCGGGACGTTCACTGATATAAACAGTGTGCCGCCGATCACCAACCAGAAGTCGCCCAAAGCACAATGGACGGCCAGTTCCAACTACGCCTATACCTTGAAGACCGCGACGCAAGCCAAGGACTTCACCCAGAAGAATGCCGGTGCCCAGGCTGCGGCGCTGGTATTCGGTAGTTGAGTAGCTAGCTTTCTATTGAGCTGTCATTTATTGCAAGTGCCACTGTATTTATATCAAGGATATAAATACAGTGATGGCCTTTGTAATCTAAATAATTCTTCATGTTGCGATAAGCAAGTGCCCATGTTAAACCTTGGGGCGCACTTGCAGGGCCAACTATCTCTTGCTCTTTCAGTCAGTATTAAGTTGCTGGCTGCCAGGTGCTATTTAATCTTCGCTTGTCACTTAAGCGTCAGCAAAAGGACATCATCATGAAACATGCGAATCACACACCCACTCGCTGGACACGGGCCGATGCGCTGAAAGTTAATGAAAATGACCCGACGACGACACAGCCGTTAGTGAGTCCTGACTTTCCTGTCATGAGTGACACGGTCTTTATCTGGGACACCATGCCCTTGCGTGAACTGGATGGCACGGTGGTATCGGTGGATGGCTGGTCGGTGATCTTCACCCTGACCGCCGATCGTCGCCCCCATGATCCACAATTCATCAATGCCGATGGCCGCTACGACATCAAGCGCGATTGGGAAGACCGTCATGGTCATGCGCGGATCTGCTACTGGTATTCGCGCACCGGCAAGGACTGGATCTTCGGCGGCCGGGTCATGGCCGAAGGGGTTTCGCCGACCACCCGTGAATGGGCGGGCACGCCGATCCTGTTGAATAACAACGGCGATATCGACCTGTACTACACCTGCGTCACGCCGGGTGCCACGATTGCCAAAGTCCGGGGCCAGGTCATTACGTCCGACACCGGTGTCACCCTCCAGGGCTTTGATCAGGTCAAGTCGTTGTTCGACGCCGACGGCACCTATTATCAAACCGAAGCGCAGAATGCGACCTGGAACTTTCGCGATCCCAGCCCCTTTATCGATCCCGTCGATGGCAAGTTGTACATGGTGTTCGAAGGCAATGTCGCCGGTGAGCGCGGCACTCACGAAGTGGGCCCGAACGAGCTGGGCCTGGTGCCGCCGGGGCACGAGGACGTGGGCGGTGCCCGTTACCAGGTGGGCTGCATCGGCATCGCCGTGGCCAAGGACCTCAACGGTGACGAGTGGGAAATCCTGCCGCCACTGGTCACGGCCGTCGGCGTGAACGACCAGACCGAACGGCCGCACTATGTGTTCCAGGACAACAAGTACTACCTGTTCACCATCAGCCACAAGTTCACCTATGCCGATGGCGTGACGGGGCCGGATGGCGTCTATGGGTTTGTCAGCGATCATCTGTTCGGGCCCTATACGCCGATGAACGCGTCCGGGCTGGTCCTCGGCAATCCGCCGTCGCAACCGTTCCAGACGTATTCCCACTGCGTGATGCCCAACGGCCTGGTGACGTCGTTTATCGACAGCGTGCCCACCACCGGCGATGACTATCGCATCGGCGGCACCGAAGCGCCGACGGTCAGGATCGTGTTGAAGGGCGCACGTTCGTTTGTGCAGGAGGCTTATGACTATGGCTATATTCCGGCGATGCGGGATGTGGTGTTGAGCCAGTGACCGCCGTGCAAAACCCAGCCTGATTTCATCAGGTAGGTGGGAGGGGGCTTGCCACCTCCCACTTTTTTTTGACCGCATTTCAGCCTGCCTTCAAGGCTCAAGTCCTCGCCCACCTGGCCGATACAGGCACTAGCAGCACGAGTGATCCCGAACTCGTAGGTGCACGCCTGGTCGTCGCTCAGGTCAACGAATAAAAATCAAAAGGGGTGGCCATGACCATATTGCAGCGTGTGATCGGCGGGTTTGCGGTGTTGGTGCTGTTACTGCTAGTCATGGCGGGGATCAGTTATCAGAACACGCAGTCCATCAGCAGTCGCTTGAACATTATCACCGGCGAGTCGGCACCCTTGAGCCGGGCCGCCAGTGAGCTATACGTGCACATCCTGCGCGCCAACCAGGCGTTGCTGGCCCTTCAGATCAGCACCGACCCCAAGCAGATCGAGGACGGCAAGCGACCGTTCACCGAGAGCATCGCCCAGTTCAATCAATTGCTCGACAGCACCGTTGCCTATACGGGCGAGCATGAGGCGCTGCGGGCGAACCTGGCGCAGCAGCGCCAACAGGTCGCGGCCTACGCCGAACAGGCGCAGGCGCTGATGGCGTCCCACGTGCAACACGTGCAGCAATTGGCGCTGACCCGCCAACTGCAAGGCTACAGCAGTGCACAGGCGATACAGCTGACCAGCTATCTGCGCGATTACATTGCCCATGCACGCAGTGTCGGCGAACCGCAACAGGTGGCCGCAGCGGAAAAGCTGCTGTTGGAAGTCAACAAATCCTACGATGGCTTCGCGGCTCATACCGTCACGCCGGCCATTGATAAATTACAGCGTGTGCTCAATCTCCAGGACGAAGTGATCAGCACCCGGGCCCAGGCCCTGGCGGCGATTGACCCCAGGGTCGGGCGGATTGCCGGCGTCATGGTCAATCGCCTGCTGACTGACCTGACCGCCCCTGACGGCCTGTTCCAGGCTTATCAGGTGGAGGCAAAACTGGCCGCGCAGGTGCAGCAGCAACGCAGTGCGGTTGACGCGGCGCTGAAAGCCACCCTGGACAGGATTGGCGAGTTCGGCAGCCAGTCCCTGGAGGTCGCCAACCAGGCCAGCCAGTCGGCCAATGCCACCATCGGCACCAGCCGCAGCTTGCTGTTGATCGCGTGTGTGCTGGCGGTGCTGGCGGCGGTGGCGATTGGTACCTGGGTCGCCTTCAGCCTGCGGCGTCCACTGGCGGCGTTTCGTGAAGTCCTCAAGACGCTCACGGCGGGAGACATGCGGGTCAGTTTCGATGTCAGCCGTAAAGACGAGTTCGGTGAGTTGGGCGGTTACCTGAACGAACTGACCACGGCCCTGCGTAAAACCTTCCGTGAGTTGATCGGCTCTGCCGATGCGCTGGCCGTTACCGCGGGCAGCAACGCCCTGAACAGCGAGCAGACCACCCGGGTGGTGGATGAACAGAAGGACCGCTTGCAATCGGCGGCTTCGGCCATGACGCAGATGGAAAGCACGGTCGAAGAGGTGGCCCGGCGTGCGCAGGACACCCGCCAGGCCGTGGACGACACGAGTGAGCTCACGCACAAGGTGCAGGCGCGTGTGGCCGAGACCATCGTCAATATCCGCCAGCAGGCCGACCAGGTGAACAAGGCCACGCAGGTGACCGATGAGTTGCAGAAGTACGGACAGAATATCGAGGGCATTGTTGTCGCCATTCGCACCATTGCCGAACAGACCAACCTGCTCGCCCTGAATGCGGCGATCGAAGCGGCCCGTGCCGGCGAGCAGGGACGCGGTTTTGCGGTGGTGGCCGATGAAGTGCGCTCCCTGGCCAGCCGTACCCAGACCTCGACCAGCGAAATCCAGGACATGATCGGGCTCATGCAGGAAAAGATTCACTCGGTGGTGCACGTGATGAACGAAAGCCAGGCGCAGTCCACCCAATGCGTGTCCCTGGCCTCGGGCGCGGGTGACTTGCTGCTGTCGATGAGCGACTCGGTCGACAGTATCCGCGACATGAATATCCAGATCGCCGCCGCCACCGAGGAGCAGAGCGCCACGGTGCAGGAAACCAGTCGGATGGTCATCCAGATCAACGATTCGGCCCAGCAGACGGCAGACGGCGCCGAGCAGTCCGCCATCAGCAGCCACGAGCTGGCGGACATGGCCAAGGTGCAGCGCGAGCTGCTCCATCATTTCAGCGTTTGAGCCGCGGGAGTCAGAACATGAAAGCATGGTTAATCCTCGCCTTGGGGGCGACGCTGTTCATTCCGGGCCCGGCCCAGGCCGCCACGCCCTTGCTGGGTGTGGGCATGGCAAAGTACGACGATAACTTCCAGACCCTGCTGCGCAACGGGGTGCAGCAACAGGCCAGCGTCATGAACGCCGACATCTTTATGGAGAACGGGCAGGACAGCGTCGATCTGCAGATGCGCCAATTCCGCAACCTGGTCAATTCCAAGGTGGATGCGATCATCGTCGCGATGGTCGACGGCAAAAGTGCGGCGCAGATGATGCAGCTGGCCGCGGATGCAAAGATCCCGCTGGTGTTCGTCAACCGCAATCCGAACCCGCAAACGTGGCCGGCGCAGACCGCGTTTGTCGGCTCCAACGAGCTGGAGTCGGGTACGTTGCAGATGGAAGAGCTGGCGCGCCGCGCCGGTTACAAGGGCAACGTGGTGATTCTGGTGGGCGACCCCGCCAACGCGTCCTCCTTGATGCGCACCGAGGACGTGGAGAAAGTCGTCGCCAAATACCCCGGTATGAAAGTCGTACAGAAAAAAGTCGGCAACTGGGAGCGTAGCCAGGCCGCCACGATTGTCATTGACTGGGTCAAGCAGGGCGTCGATTTCTCGATCATTGCGGCCAATAACGATGAAATGGCGATCGGCGCGATCATGGGCCTGGAAAAGGCCGGCAAGCAGGCCAAGGACTATTGGGTCGGCGGCATCGACGGCACACCGGACGGCTTGAAATTGATGGCTGAGGGCAAGATGGCGGTCAGCGTGTTCCAGGATGCCGCCGGCCAGGCCGGCGGCGCAGTGGACACCGCACTGCGCCTGGTACGCGGCGAGGTGCTGGAGTCGGCGGTGGTCTGGGTGCCGTTCAAGTTGATCACGCCTGAGAATCGCCAGGCGTTTGAATAGCACTGGGCACCTCGATCCAACCTTGGAGTGCAGTCAAATGTGCTCAGGCAGGGGGTTTGGTGAGCTTGGCATGCTACTGACCGATCATGCGAACCACCCGCCTGGCAATCAGAACACCCACCACGGGCGCCAGTGCAAACACCCCAAACAACCACACCGCCGCGCTCGCGGTGCCTTCGACACCGCCGGGCTCAGTGAGGCCGGCGACGTTCGCGACCATCCCCGCCAGTGCCGCGCCAAATGCGGTGGCGAACAGTTGCACGGTAGTAATCGAGGCGCTGGCGAGGTCCTGCTCACCGGCCGGCGCCACCTGGAACACCCGCGTCAGCAAGTGCGGCCAAGCCAGCCCCACGCCCAACCCAATCAGGATAAGCGCCAGGCAGATCGGTATGAGTGTCTGCCCGCTGCCGTTGCTTTCGACGGGCATCAAGATGGCCAGCGCCACCATGCCCACCACGCCCAGGATCGGCCCGGCCAGGATCGCCCGTCGAATGTTGCTGCCCGTCACACCCGCGCTGGCGATTGACCCCAGCGTCCAGCCAGCCGCCATCAATGCCGCCAGATAACCGGCCACCAGCGGCGACTGGTGGTGCAGGACTTGAAGAAACAACGGCACGAAGATTTCGCCACTGGTCACGGCCACCGCCAGCAATGACATCGTCGCGTACAGTGCGCCGAGTGCCGTGGTGATCCGAAACGCTCCGGCGGGCAACAGTCGATGGCGGGCGCGGCTTTCCGTGACGATCAGCAGCGCGGTGAACACCGCAGCCACGGCCAGCCCCAGCAGGTTCAGGGGCAGGGTGGACGAGACACTGCCGGCCGACACCGCCAGTACCGCCGCCGTCAGCAGCACCAGTTGGGCGAGTGGCAACGCGGTCGGCGCAGCGCTCTCGGTGCTGCGCCTGGGCAGGACCGCCGCCGCCAGCACCGCGAATAACCCGGCCACCGGAATCAACGACCAGAACGCCGCGCGCCATATGCCCAGCTCGGCAAACACTCCGCCCACCGCCGGGCCGACCAGCGTCGCCACGCCCCACATCCCCGACACCAACGCCATCGCGCGCGGCCACAGGCTTTCATCGAACACCAAGCGGATCATCGCGTAGGACAGCGCGAACAAGAACCCACCGCCCAGCCCCTGCACCAACCGCCCAACGAGCATCACCGGCATGGACGGCGCAAACGCACAGGCCAAGGCCCCGCCGGCAAACACCAGGCTGGCGGCCAGGTACGCCGCACGCGGCCCGAGGCTGCCGAGCAGGCGCGCCGACAACGCCGAGCCGAGGATCGAGGCGGCGACAAATAACGTGGTATTCCATGCGTAGTAGTCGATGCCGCCGATGTCCTGGACCACCGACGGCAGAATCGTGGTGGCGATGTACACGTTGATCGCATGCAGCACCACGCCGCCGGCCAGTGCGAGCGAACGTACGCCGTTGGTACCGGACAACAGCGCGGCCCAGTTGGAGGGGGAGGGTTGAGGTGTGTCCATGCAGGCTCCGATTCAAAGGGCTGAAGGCTTGCCAAGGCAAGCCGACACCCTTTATAAAACCTCATGTTTAGATGAGGTCAAGAGCTGGATGGAAGCGAAAATCGATGTGCGCATCCCCCTCGGCGTGGGCGAACTGGCCCGCCGCAGCGGCGTGACCGTGGCCACGGTGCATTTCTACGAAGCCAAGGGGTTGATTCACGCACAACGCAGCGCGGGCAATCAGCGTCGTTATCAGCGTGACGTACTGCGCCGGATCGCGGTGATCAAGGTCGCGCAGCGCGCGGGCATTCCCTTGGCGGCCATCAAGGACGCGTTGGACGAACTGCCTTCAGGACGGCCGTTGACGGCCAAGGACTGGACCCAACTCTCCACACACTGGCGCGACCTGTTGAGTGAGCGCATCAACAGCCTCACTCAACTGCGCGACCAACTCGATGGCTGTATCGGCTGTGGATGCCTGTCCCTGGATGATTGCCCGTTGCGCAATCCGGGGGATCAGTTGGGACGGCTGGGGGATGGGGCCGTATTGCTCGGAAAGTGAGGCAGTCAGCGCCGACCCGTGCGCGTACTCACATCCACCCACACCGCCAATACCAGGATGCTGCCCTTCACAATCATCTGCCAGTAACTGTCCACGTCCAGCATCGACATGCCGTTATCCAGGCTGGTAATCACCAATGCCCCGAGCAACGCGCCATACACCGTGCCCGAGCCGCCGCGCATCGACGTCCCCCCAATAAAGCACGCAGCGATGGCATCCAACTCGCCCATATTGCCCGCCGACGGTGATCCCGCCGCCAGGCGCGCGGTATTGACCAGGCCGGCGAGGGCGCACATCACGCCCATGATCCCGAAGATCCACAGTTTCACCGCCTGCACGTTGATGCCCGACAGGCGCGTGGCTTCCATGTTGCTGCCCACCGCGTAGACGCGGCGGCCGAACACGGTCTGGCTGGTGACGTAGCTGAACACGCCGAGCAGCACCAGCAACAGCAGCACCGGTACGGGGATGCCGTCGTAGCTGTTGAGGGTAGTAACGAACCCGGCGAGCACCGCGCCGATCACCCCCACGCGCAGCACATCGCGCATCAGGGCGTGCGGCGCCAAGCTATGCAGCGCGCGGTTGCGCCGTTGTCTCCAGGTCAAAAACAGGGTCAGGGCAAACAGCAAGACCCCAAGGCCAACCCCCACCGAATGCGGCAAATACCCCTGGCCTACATACACCAGCGACGGCGACACCGGCGCGATGGTGGTGCCGCCGGTGATCCCCAGCAGAATCCCGCGAAACGCGAGCATGCCGCCGAGGCCAACGATAAACGACGGAATGCGCAGGTAAGCGGTCATGTAGCCGTTGGCCAAGCCGATCATCAGGCCGCACAACGCCACCAGGCTGAGGTTGGCCAGCAGCGGAATGTGATAGACCACATCCAGGATCGCTGCGAGCCCGCCCAACAGTCCCAGCAACGAACCCACCGACAAATCGATCTCGCCGCTGATGATCACCAGCACCATGCCGCACGCCAATATCCCGGTGATCGACATCTGCCGCAGCAGGTTGGACAGGTTGCGCGGGGTGAGGAAGCCGCCCTCGGTCTGCCAGCTGAAAAACAGCCAGATAAACGCCACGGCGATCACCAGGGCGAGCATTTTGTAGCGAGTGAACAGCTGTTTGACCTGATTCATCTACGCGTTTTTCCGATTGTTATTGTTTTGGCTGAGCGCGGCGGCGAGCACCTGTTCCTGGGTGAGCCCCTCGTTGATGAAGTCGCCACGCAACTGGCCGTCGCCGATCACCAGCACGCGGTTGGACACGCCGAGCACTTCGGCCAGCTCCGAGGAAACCATGATGATCGACACGCCTTCGGCCGCCAGTGCACCCATCAGTTTGTAGATCTCATACTTGGCGCCCACATCCACCCCGCGCGTGGGCTCGTCGAGGATCAGCACCTTGGGCTTGGCCATCAGCATTTTCGCCAGCACGGCCTTTTGCTGGTTGCCGCCGGACAGGCTGGTGATCGGCAGGAACGGGCTGGCGGTCTTGAGGTGCATGCGCGCGATCTGCTGGTCGATGCTGCCCAGTTCGGCCTCGGCGTCGATGCGGGTCAGGTGGGCATAGGTGTCGAGCACCGCCAGGGTGATGTTCTGGCCCACGCCCAGGTCAGGGATGATGCCCTGGCGCTTGCGGTCCTCGGGCACCATGCACAGTCCGGCGCGGATCGATTTGAGCGGCGTGCGCGTGTCGATCACCTGGCCGTCGAGCCACACCTCGGCGCTGTAGCGGCCGGGGTAGGCGCCGAACAACGCCGACACCAGCTCCGTGCGCCCGGCGCCCACCAGCCCGGCTATGCCGAGGATTTCGCCGCGCTTGAGCACGAAGGAAATATCGTCGACGCGCTTGCGCCTGGGGTTGTCGACGTCATAGCAGGTGACATTGCGCGCTTCGAAAATCACCTCGCCGATGGCATGGGGCTCGGTGGGGTAGAGGTTACTCATTTCGCGGCCGACCATCTGCGTGATGATCTGCGGGATGTCCATGTCGGCCATGGCCGTGGTCGCGATGTGCTTGCCATCGCGGATCACCGTGATGGTGTCGCACACGGCCGCCACTTCATCGAGCTTATGGGAGATGTACACGCAGGCCACGCCCTTGGCCTTGAGGCCGCGGATGATGTCCAGCAGCACTTCGATTTCCGAGCGGGTCAGGGCCGAGGAAGGCTCGTCAAGGATCAGCAGGCGCGCCTGTTTGTTCAGGGCCTTGGCGATTTCCACCAGTTGCTGGTAGCCGCCGCCGTACTGCGACACCGGCAGCGCCACGTTCATGTCCGGCACCTTGAGCTCGCGCATCAACGCTTCGGCGCGGTGCAGCATCGCCGGGTAGTTCATACGCCCGCCGGGCAACGTCAGCTCGTGGCCCATGAAGATGTTCTCGGCTACCGACAGGTCAGGCACCAGGGTCAGTTCCTGGTGAATGATGACGATGCCGGCGGCCTCGGTTTCGCTGATGGACTGGGCCCTGAGCGGTTGCCCGTCCCAGAGGATTTCCCCCTCCCAGGTGCCATGGGGGTAGACCGCCGACAGCACCTTCATCAGGGTGGATTTACCGGCGCCGTTCTCGCCGCACAGGCCGACGCACTCCCCCGGCCGCACCTTGATGTCGATGCCGTTCAGCGCGTGGACACCGCCAAAGGTTTTGACGATGCCGTTCATTTGCAGCAGGTAGTCGGCCATGGCGATCACTGCCCGCCGATCTGCTCTTTGGTATAGAACCCGTCCTTCTCCAACAGGTCGATATTGGCCTTGGTCAGCGGGGTCGGGGTGAGCAGGATGGTGTCGACTTTCTTGCTGCCATTGTCGTACTGCGAGCTGTAGGTGGGCTTCTCGTTACGCGCCAGTTGCACCGAGAGCTTGGCGGCTTCGGTGGCGATCAGCTTGAGTGGCTTGTACACGGTCATGGTCTGGGTACCGTCGATCACGCGCTTGACGGCGGCCAGGTCGGCGTCCTGGCCGGAGATCGGCACCTTGCCTGCCAGTTTCTGCGCGGCCAGGGCCTGGATCGCACCGCCGGCGGTGGCGTCGTTGGAGGCGACGATGGCGTCGATCTTGTTGCTGTTGCGGGTCAGGGCGTTCTCGACGATGCTCAGGGCTTCGGTGGGGTTCCATTCCTTGACCCACTGTTGGCCGACAATCTTGATGTCGCCCTTGTCGATGGCCGGTTGCAGCACCTTCATCTGGCCTTCGCGCAGTACCTTGGCGTTGTTGTCGGTGGGCGCGCCGCCGAGCAGGAAGTAATTGCCCTTGGGCGCCGCCTGCAGCACGCCGCTGGCCTGCATCTCGCCGACTTTTTCGTTATCGAAGGAGATGTAGGCATCGATGTCCGCGTTGAGAATCAGGCGGTCATAGGACACCACCTTGATCCCGGCTTTCTTGGCTTCGGCGACCGCGTTGGTCAGCACCGTGGCGTTGAACGGCACGATCACGATCACATCGACACCCCGGGAGATCAGGTTTTCGATCTGCGAAATCTGCTTCTGCTCGTTGGCATCGGCGGACTGCACAAAGACCTTGGCATCGAGTTTTTCCGCAGCGGCGACGAAGTAGTCACGATCCCGGGACCAGCGTTCCAGGCGCAGGTCGTCGATGGAAAAACCGATTTTCGGGTGGGCGGAGTCGGCCATCACCGGCAGTGCGAACAGGGCCAGGGCGGTGGCGAGCAGGGTACGTTTGAATGACTTCATGGTGGTGCGTCCTTTTATTGTTGTTGGAAAGACACTGGGTGAAGACTCTAGGCGAACACTGTAGGTGTGGCTAACCGGCGTGTTGTGGCAAGCCGGGCTTTTGTGGTGAACAGGACTTTTGTGGTGAATGGGCTTGTCGTGGTGAATGGGTTTAGTGTGGTGAGCGGGCTTATTGTGGTGAATGGGTTTGGTGTGGTGAGCAGGCTTGTTGTGGTGAGCGGGCTTGTTGTGGTGAGCGGGCTTGCCCCGCGCTGGGCTGCGAAGCAGCCCCAAACCCAGGCACCTCGGTGTGTCAGCTAAAAACACATCGCCTGCAATGGGGCCGCTTCGCGCCCCAGCGCGGGGCAAGCCCGCTCACCACACAACAAGGCCACTCACTACAATAAACCCGCTCGCCACACTGTCACCGATAAATAAACCGGTTGACCACCCCCTCCAGCATCTCCTGCCGACCACTCACGGCCTGCGGGTTCAGTTGGTGGGTAAACGCGTGTTCGGCCAGTGACTCCAGGCTGAACTCACCGGCCAGCACGGCCTGGCCCAGCGGCTGCTGCCAGCCGGCATAGCGCTGGTCCTTGAACTGCTGCAGCCGGTCGTTCTGCACCATCGCCGCCGCACGTTCCAGCGCCAGGGCGAGTACATCCATGGCGGCGACATGGCCGTGGAACAGGTCGACCTCGTCCAGGCTCTGGCGGCGTACCTTGGAGTCGAAATTGTAGCCGCCATTCTTGAAGCCACCGGCCTTGAGGATTTCATAGGTGGCGAGGGTCATCTCCTCGACGCTGTTGGGGAATTGGTCGGTGTCCCAGCCGTTCTGCGGGTCGCCCCGGTTGGCGTCGATGCTGCCGAAGATGCCCAGGGACACGGCGGTGGCGATCTCGTGATGGAAACTGTGCCCGGCCAGGGTGGCGTGGTTGGCCTCGATATTCACCTTGATTTCATGCTCCAGGCCGTACTCATGCAAAAAGCCGAACACCGTGGCGCTGTCGTAATCGTACTGGTGCTTGGTCGGCTCCTGGGGCTTGGGCTCGATCAGCAGGTCGCCCTTGAAGCCGATCTTGTGCTTGTGCTCCACCACCATGCGCATAAAGCGCCCGAGCTGTTCGCGCTCGCGCTTGAGGTCGGTGTTGAGCAGGGTTTCATAACCTTCACGGCCGCCCCACAGCACATAGTTGGCGCCCTTGAGTCGCAGCGTGGCGTTCATCGCGCTGAACACCTGGGCAGCGGCGTAGGCAAACACCTCCGGGTCCGGGTTACTGGCGGCACCGGCGGCAAAACGCGGGTTGCTGAAGCAGTTGGCGGTGCCCCACAGCAACTTGATGCCGGTCTGTTCCTGATGGCGCTCCAGATGGTCGACCATCTGCGCAAAGTGGTTGCGGTACTCCTTGAGCGAACTGCCTTCGGGCGCCACATCGGTGTCGTGAAAACTGTAGTAGTCGATGCCCAGCTTGGAGAAAAACTCGAAGGCCGCCTCTGCCTTGCCGATGGCCACGTCCATCGGCTCGCCGCTGCGCTGCCATGGGCGCTTGAAGGTGCCCATGCCGAACATATCGGCGCCGGGCCACACGAAGGTGTGCCAGTAACACGCGGCCATGCGCAGGTGCTCGCGCATCGGTTTGCCGAGGATCAGCTTGTTGGCGTCGTAATGGCGAAAGGCGAGGGGGGCATCGCTGCTGGGACCTTCGAAGCGAACCTTGTCGACACCGGGGAAGTACGGCATGGCGTTTTCCTTATTGTTCTTGGCGGTGTCTGGATACTAGCAACGGCACCGGGCCCGCTGATTATGAAAATCACCAAGGGGTGGTGCGATTTTGACCGGCGAGGGCTAGTCTGTTGCCACAGGCCCGAGGACAAAAACAATGAAAACCCTACCGCCCGTGCACCGTATCGCCTTGCTTTTCAACGGCAGCAAAATCTATGACCGCGGCATCATCGCCGGTATTGGCAATTACTTGAGCAGCACCCGCGCGTCTTGGGACTTGTTCCTGGAAGAGGACTTTCTATGCCGGCTCAAAGGCATCGAGCGCTGGCAGGGCGACGGCATCATTGCCGACTTCGACGACCCGCTGATCGGCGAAGCGTTGGCCGACAGCACGTTGCCGGTGGTGGCGGTGGGTGGCTCCTATGAAGACGCGCGCGCCTATCCCAAGGGCATTCCCTATGTGGCGACCGATAACCACGCATTGATGAAGTTGGCTTACGAACACTTGATCGAAGCCGGCCTGACCCGATTTGCCTGTTTCAGCCTGCCCGAGGCCCAGGCCAATCGCTGGGCCCAGGAGCGTGAAAAAGCCTTTCGCCGCCTGCTGCAACGGGATGGTTTGCACGTCGAGGTGTATCGCGGCCTGGGCACCAGCGCGCCGTTGTGGGACAGCGCGGTGGAACAGCAGATTGCCTGGCTGCACAGCCTGCCCAAGCCCATCGGCATCATCGCCGTCACCGATGCCCGCGCCCGGCAACTGCTGCAAGCCTGCCTGACTGCCGGCATCGCCGTGCCGGAGCAAGTGGCGTTGATCGGCATCGACAACGACCCCCTGACCCGCACCCTCACGCGGGTGCCGCTGAGTTCGGTGATCCAGGGCACGGAAACCATGGGGCGCACGGCCGCCGCCTTGCTGCACCAGATGCTGCACGGCAAACCGTGCCTGGGCACGCAGGTCCTGGTGCCGCCGGAGGCGATCAACGTTCAGGCCTCCAGCCTGCATCAACCCTTGGGTAATCCGTACGTGATGCAGGCGCTGCTGTTTATCCGCCAGTACGCCTGCCAGGGCATCAAGACCGCGCAGGTGGCGGCCTATGTCGGCGTGTCGCGTTCATCCCTGGAAGCGCACTTTCGCAAGGTACGCGGCTGCAGCGTGCATGACGAGATCCTGCGCTTCAAACTCGCCGCCGCCGCCAAGGGCCTGGAAAGCCACGAACTGGCGATTGCCGATATTGCCGCCAAGTGCGGGTTCAAATCGGCGCAGTACCTGCATACGGTGTTTCGGCGAGAGTTTGGCTGCACGCCCCGCGAGTATCAGCAGGGCGCAGGGGGGACGATGCCTGCGTCGCACTCATCCACAACGTTCAACCACAGTGTCATTTAGCTCGCTAGGCTGCTGTCCGTGTGCAAGTGCAACCTGTTCGCTTGCTCTGCGTAGCGGAACTTGGCACGCTCAAACGGTGAGTGAGTACGCCAGGATGATCAATAAGGAAGCATTACATTGAGTTGGGGAAACGTTGGAAAATTTCTGTTGGCCCTAGTGACGGGTCTGGGATCAATTACCGGGATATACGTGGCTTTCAAGGATGACACTAAGCTCGAGGCTGATCTGTCCTACCGGTATGAAAGTGCACCCCGTCAATTCTCTGAGCGTTTAGGCAGTACTGCTGAAAAGCTCAAGTACGCCGATTTGTATGACAGCATCAAGCGCATTGGCGACGGTGCGCTCAGCCATGAACAGATCGATAAAATGGTCAACCTGAGCCAGGCGCCTTACCTCGCGCTACTCGATGCGCCGTTCGAAAAAGGGCCGGACAATTACCCCATAAGCCTGTTGATTACGCTGAGGAACAGCGGCAGCAAGGTCATCAAGGATGTACACATCAAGCTGCCTGCAAAGGGACTGGTCCAGATCAGGGATGATTCGCGCTCTGATACGGTGATGCCTGATCCGGTCAGCAGTGTTGTCATTCCTTCGATTGTGCAAAACGGTGTGTACACGCTCTGGATTCATTTTCAGGGTGATTTAAAAACGCTAAAAGAGCAGGACGTGTACATCGGTTACAGTGACGGCGTTGCGCAAGTTCGGGTGTATGAGGATTTCATAGGGTTTGAAGCGAGCATGGCCCGATATGGCATTTTGGTGTTGGGTGCTCTGGTGATGCTTGCGTACTGTTTCCTGGTAGCTGTTTATCTTTTGATAACGACCGATAGAAACAATGATGCGAATACGGTCCAGAGGTGACCGCCTGCACTTGAACGCGAGCATTGCTTGCTCGAAGAGCGATCCAGTCCAGACAGCGCGGTACCGGGGCACCGCGCCAGGAGGGGTTATGGCAGGGCGTAGGCGATCACGTAGTCGCCACGGTCGGTGGACTGGCGCGCACCGCCGGCGGTGATCACGATGTACTGCTTGCCGGTTTTCGGCGACACGTAGGTCATTGGGCCACCCTGGCTGCCGACGGGCAGGCGGGCCTTCCAGATTTCATCGCCGTTGCCGCTGTTGAAAGCGCGCAGGTAGAAGTCCTGGGTGCCGGCGATAAAGATCAGGCCGCCCTGGGTCGACAGCGTGCCGCCGAGGGTCGGCAGGCCGATCTTGATCGGCAGGTGCATGCGGATGCCCAGGGGGCCGGTGTCTTCAACCGTGCCGACCGGTACTTGCCATGCGACTTTCTGGGTCCTCATGTCGATGGCGGTGAGGGTGCCGAACGGCGGCGCCTGGCACGGAATGCCGGCCACCGACAGGAAGCGGTTTTTGTTCACCGCATACGGCGTGCCCTTGAGCGGGACCGCGCCCATGCCGGTGTTCAGCGCTTCGCCACCGGACGAAGACTGGGCCTTGTTCTGCGACGGCAGCATCTGGATCCACAGGCCCAGGCGCATGTCGTTGACAAAGATAAAGCCATGCACCGGGTCGGTGGAAATGCTGCCCCAGTTCATGCCACCCAGGGAACCCGGGAAGCTCAGGGATTTATCCGTGCCCGGCGCAGTGTACAGGCCGTCGTAGCGCATGCCCTTGAAGTCGATGCGGCACAGCAACTGGTCGTACGGGGTGGCGCCCCACATGTCCGACTCGCTCAGGGTCTGCGCGCCGATCTGCGGCATGCCCACAGACTTGGGCTGGGTCGGCGAATAAGGCTCGTTTGGAATGTTGGCGGCCTTGACCGGTACTTCCTTGACCTCGGTCAGCGGCGTGCCGGTGGCGCGGTCGAGTACATAGATCTGCCCGGCCTTGGTGCCGATCACCACCGCCGGTACCGCCTTGTCGCTGCCCGGTGGGGTGAAGTCGATCAGGCTCGGCTGCATCGGCAGGTCGAAGTCCCACAGGTCATTGTGGACGGTCTGGTACACCCACTTTTCAGCACCGGTCGAGGCATCCAGCGCCAGCACGGACGCGCCGTATTTATGGTTGAGCGGGGTGCGTTCCACGCCGTAGATGTCGGTGGACGAGCTGCCCATCGGCAGGAAGACCGTGTTCATCAACGGGTCGTAGGACATCGGCGCCCAGCTGTTTGGGGTGCTGCGCACATAGGTCTTGTCGCCGGTCGGGGCCTGTTTGTCTTCCGGGTTGCCCGGGTCGAAGGCCCAGCGCATTTGCCCGCTGATCACATCGAAGCCACGGATCACGCCGCCGGGCATGTCGGTCTGGACGTTATCCGCGACGCGGCCGCCCACCACCACGGTAGTCCCGGCGATCAACGGCGCGGACGACAGCTGGTAGTAGCTGTCCGGCACATTGCCCAGGCCGGCTTTCAGGTCCACCTGGCCGTGGGTACCGAAGTCTTCGCAGAATTTGCCGGTGTCGGCATCCACGGCGATCAGGCGCGCATCGATGGTGTTGGTCAGCAAGCGGCGCTGGCACTGCGCACCGGCGGGAACGCTGGCGGCGACGATCGGCGAGCTGTTGGGCTGGGTCGGCTGGGCAATCGGCGCGGTGGCGTCGAAATACGCCATGCCCCGGCAACGCTGCCACACCGCCGACTTGGCGTTGACTTCGTTCTTCCACAGCTCTTTGCCGGTGTCGGCGTCGAGGGCGATCAGGTTGTTGTGGGGCGTGCAGATAAACACCTTGTTGCCGATCTGCAGGGGCGTGAGCTGGTCTTCGGCGCCGTTGCCGTCGCTGAGGGCCACGTCACCGGTGTGATACGTCCAGGCCACCTTGAGCTTGTCGACAGTGTCGCGGTTGATCTGGTCCAGCGCGGCGAAGCGGCTGCCCCCTTCGGTGTTGCCGTAGTGGGCCCAGTCCTTCTGCGCGTCGGCTGCGGCCACGGGCGTGATGCCTGGGCCTGCACCGGTCGGCGCGACGCTGGGGTGGGCGACAAACATATTGCCCGCCGCCACCGCCACGCCCACCGCCAATACGGCGGCAACGCCATAGGCACCGCGCGCGGGCCGGCCGGCCAGCAGCGGATACACCAGCGCCACTACCAGGCCGATGACCGCGAACATGAACAGCCGCGAGAACAGCGGCCAGAACACCAGGCCTACATCCGCCACCGCCCAGATGGCCGTGCCGATCAGGAACGCCGCGAACAGCCATGCACCTGCGGTTTTTTGCCGGGCAATCAGCAGGCCGGAAACCGCCATGGCCACGCCGCCGACCAGGAAGTACCAGGAACCACCAAGGCTGACCAGTTTGGCGCCGCCAACGGCCAGCGCGAGGCCGAGCAGGGCGATGATTACGCCCAGGCCCAGGAGTAGGAATCTAGAGACGCCAGTGGCGCGCGATGCTCGTTTCATGTCGAAAGGACTCGAGTGAGAGAGGGCAAAGACGCGATTTTAGCAAGATAAGTAACCAGTTAGTACATTGTGGTTCTGCAATAGACTATTACAGGTGCTGCGATGATGCAGTGCGGTTAAATGCCGCTTTGGGTGCGATGCGGGGGCATCGCACGGCAAAGGCCACGTTGTTCTGGTGATTTAAACGCTGATCAATGCCTGTGCAATTCTGGGAAGCCAACTGGTCGCGGTGCCAATTAGGGTGTTGCCGGGCGCTGATACGGAGGGTGCAAGATTGATGTGCACGACCCAGGCTCCCCGTTCGGCGGCCAAGATCGGCAGGTATACCGCTGGAGCGACGCTTTCGGAGGTCCCAACGGACAGGAAAACGTCGCAGTCGAGCGCCGCTGCATTGGCGCGTTTTATGTCCTCAGGCGACAATTTCTCACCAAACCAGACAACGTTCGGTCGAACCAGGCCGTCACAGTGTTGGCAGTGCGGCGGATCTGATGGACCTTCTTCCTGGGACGCATTGACAGGCAGGGCATCCAGATAAGGTTTATTACACGTGTAGCAGCGAGCAGTGGTCAGGTGCCCATGTAGATGAATCGCATCCCTGGAGCCCGCGCGCTCATGCAGATCGTCGACGTTCTGCGTGATAAGTGTTACGCGGTGCAGGGATTGTTCGAGCTCGGCCACGGCCAGATGCGCAGCATTTGGCTTCGCTTTGCTGACCAGCATTCGACGCCAGGAATACCAGCCCCAGACCAATGCAGGGTTTTGTTCAAAGGCTTCAGCACTGGCGAGTTCGCCTTGCTTATAGCGCGACCAGAGCCCGGTCGCGGGGTCGCGGAATGTGGCAATGCCGCTTTCGGCGGAGATACCTGCACCAGTAGAAATCACTACATGCCGTGCCGTGCGCAGCTTCTCGAGAGTGTGTTGGAAAAGGGTTTCGGCGTTCATCGTTTCACCTCAAGAAGTTGCATTCAGCTTCGGACGCACTGATCGCGCAACCAATCGAAGTTGCTCCAGTATTTGCGGTCGCCGCCTGCCTGGGTGCGCTTTTTCTCGATGTAGGGCGCAAGCACTTGGTGGCAGTGCAGGATGCTGGGCGCCCAGTTTTCGATGATGACGTGTTTGTTCGTTATCAAATCCACACGCAGCAGTGCTGCCACAACGTCGTAGTTTGCACAGGCCAAGGATGCCTGCTGGACGTGGCGTTCGTCCCAGCTGTCATGGTGCAGGCTCGATAGCGTCGCGCGGACCGTTTCGCGTGCTTCGCGGGCGTCACTGGCTTGCAGGAATTCGACAATCGAGATGATGCTCTGTGCTTCGGAGGCCAGCTGTGTTGCCTTGAGTTGGGACGTCAAGATTCCGATCTGGCGGCCCACCAGGTACACAGAGAGGAAAGCGGCCAACGCCACGATGATCTGCACTGCCAATGTCCATTTTTCGTAATCAGTCATGTCCATTCTCTTGCTGGTTAAGAATCATACGTGTTTTTTCATCTACGCCGCTCAGGCCATCCCGCGCTTGCGCATAGAGGGATCCGGCATCAGTGACAGCCGCGAACAGCGTCATGCAGGAGGCGAATTTCAGCGCGTCGACGTCGCCGAGCAGCTCCTCCAAAGGCACTGCTGCATCGAGGACTGCACGGGTGGCGCGAGCAAGCCGGGGACCTAATATCGGGTGTTGCAAGTAGTCGCGTGCTTCAGCAGCACCCTGCAAGCCGTAGTAGGTGGCCTTTTCACTGGAGCCCAGGCCACGCAGTTGGGGAAAGATGAACCACATCCAATGGCCGTCTTTTTTTCCGTGCTCCAACTCATTAAGCGCAGCTTCGAATTGTGAGGCTTGAGCCAGGACAAAGCGTTCCAGCGATTGCTTCATGTCGCACTCCATCAACAAGGCCGTTACAGGCAGCTCTGCTCGAACTCTTCGAGCATGTCGGCGCGGATCAGCGCCTCAGGGTCTTCGGCATGCACCGCGTCGACCTGGCGTTGTACGCAGCTTTCACGATCACGGGTGCTGTTGCCGGAGTTCGTGGCCACCGTTGCCTGGGGCGGGGTGGTGACGATCGCCTGGCCTGGCGCGGGGATGTCGACCAGTTGCTCATAGCGGGAGACAAAGCCGGCACCGACGTAGGTGCTGTTCTTGTCGAAGGCCTCTTCCTCTCTCACCGGGTTGGCCCATTGCTGAAAGCCGCCGAGCAAGCCCATTTTGCCGGGGTGCTGCTGGCGCAGATCGGGTGTGAGGGTGACAAGCACCTGACTGACCTGGCCCGCATTCCAGACGATGATTGCCTGTAGTTCACCCTTGTCACTGAACAGCCGTTCCTGGCCCTGTTTGACCACGCGCTGTTGTTGGTCATAGTTATCGCGCCCGAGTCCCTGGAACTGGCTTTCCTGGCGGTCACCGACCCACACCGTTGCGGTGGCACTGATCAACTTGCCTTTGTTCCACTCCAGTTCGCGGATGAGGTGGCCGTTGTCATCCCAGTACTGTTCGGTGCCGTCGTTGGCCAAGTCACTGGCCATGTATTGGTTGACGTCTTCCTTGAGGGCCACACGGCTGACGTGATGGATGTGTTTACCGTCATAGCTGTACTGGTCAACTACGCGTGTGCGCAGTTTTCCATGTTCGAACACACTGGACTCAGTCACGTTCCCGCGCGCATCGATACGCCGCTGGGCGCCGTGCTGCAGGCCGTTTTCGTAGTTTTCTTCGTCAGAGACATAGAAGCGATTGCCGGTCAGGCCATAGTCTTTTTGAGGACCGTGCTGCTTGCCGTTCAGGTACGTGCGGTGCTGGGTGCCACGGTTATCGAAACCACTGCGCAGGCCGTTCTCCCATTTCAGGTCGGCGATCAATGCATCGCCTTCATTGTCCCAGGCGCGTTCGGCGCCATTCTTTTTACCGGCGGTGTAGTGCACCTCGAGGATACGTTCACCGTTCTGCGGGTTGAACTGCTCGGTTACACCGTCCTGCGCTCCGTTTTTCCAATGGGCGATCAAGATTTTCTTGCCGGTCTTGGCGTCGAATTTTTCTTCTTTGCCATCGCGCTTGCCGGCTTTGAACTCGCCCGAGGCCAGCAAGTTACCGGCGTTGTCGGAGCAATGAATTTCACCGTCGGGCAGCCCTTTTTCGATATCGACAGTACAGGTGCCGACGTTGAACAAACCGAGCACGGACATCGGGTAATTGAGCACGCGCCCGCTGAACGGATCGTCCGCGTGCACTTTGTAGAGCAGGCCTTGGATTTCCCGTGTCTGACGCGCGTCAATTTCTTCGGTGAAGCAGCCTGTGAGGCTGAGGGATGCCAGGGTTATTGCACCCATGGCGAGGCAACTACGGACGTTGAGCGACACCAGAATCTCCTTATTCACGGGACGGCAACTGCCGATCAGTGAGGCGTGAAAAGGACGCAGTGTAGAGCAAATGAGGTGGGTGATTCCAATTTGATATTAGTTGGTCCGAAGGCAGCCGGGAGGCGGCTGCCTTCGCAAGAGCCAGTCTCGGTGTTCAGTTACCGAAACGCTGGCACCACCTGCTCGATAAACAACGCCAACGACTTCTTCTTCTCGGCATGGGGCAGGCTGTTGTCGCACCAGAAGCTGAACTCATCCACGCCCAGTTCCTGGTAGTAGCGGATGCGCGGGATGATTTCTTCGGCGGTGCCGATCATCGCGGTCTTGTGCAGGCTGTCCAGTTCGAACTCCGGGCGGGCGGCGAATTTTTCTTCCGGGCTCGGTGCCAGGAAGCCATTCACCGGCACCTCTTTATTACCGAACCAGGCATCGAAGGTGCGATAGAACTTCGAGATCGCCTTGGCCCCGACTTTCCAGCCGTCCGGATCATCGGCGGCATGCACGTGGGTGTGGCGCAGCACCATCAGTTGCGGGCGCGGTACGCCAGGATTGTTGTCGAGGGCGGCCTGGAATTTGTTTTTCAGGTCGAGGACTTCCTCGTCGCCCTTCATCAGCGGCGTGACCATCACGTTGCAGCCGTTGGCCACTGCGAAGTTGTGCGAATCCGGGTCGCGGGCGGCGATCCACATCGGCGGGTTGGGCTGCTGGATCGGCTTGGGCACGCTGGTGGAGGTGGGGAATTTCCAGATGTCGCCGTCGTGGGCGTAGTCGCCTTTCCACAACGCACGCACCACCGGCACCATCTCGCGCAGCGCCTGGCCGCCGCTGGAGGCGGGCATGCCGCCGGCCATGCGGTCGAACTCTACCTGGTAAGCGCCACGGGCCAGGCCGACTTCCATGCGCCCGTTGCTGATCACATCGAGCAGGGCGCATTCACCGGCGACTCGCAACGGGTGCCAGAACGGCGCGATGATGGTGCCGGCACCCAGGTGAATGGTGGTGGTCTTGGCCGCGAGGTAAGCCAGCAGCGGCATCGGGCTTGGCGAGATGGTGTATTCCATGGCGTGGTGTTCGCCAATCCATACGGTGCTGAAACCGCCAGCCTCCGCCATCAAGGTCAGTTCAGTCAGGTCTTCGAACAACTGACGGTGGCTGACACTTTCGTCCCAACGTTCCATGTGTACGAACAGGGAAAACTTCATGACGCTTACCTCGGATCTATTGTGATCGGCCTGTCGACTGCGGGCCCTTAAGTGCTCTCGCCAATGTGAAGCCTGCCAGTGATGACGGCGGTTCGGCGGATTGATTATTGGTATACCATAATACGGAATGTCCGCAAAATTTTTCTCTCAACCGGTTACCGGGCTGACACCTGCAATCAAACTGTGGGAGGGGCTCAGGCCGGCAGCGGCAGGGCGCCCATCTTGCCGTGGCAATACACCAGTGGCCCGGCGTTCTGCCGGGGCACGATCAGGTTCTTCACTGCGCCGACCATGATCGCGTGATCGCCGCCTTCGTATTCGCGCCACAACTCGCACTCGATCACCGCCGTGGCATTCGCCAGGATCGGGTTGCCCAACTCACTGAGGGTCCATTCAATGCCCTGGGCCTTGTCCTTGCCCTTGCGCGCAAAGGCATAGGCTTCTGTTTGCTGCCCACCGGAAAGCACATGAATGGCAAAGCGTTTGTTCTTGATCAACACCGGGTACGAGTCGGAGCTGTAGTTGGGGC
This sequence comes from Pseudomonas sp. NFACC25, assembly GCF_900100935.1. Lineage (NCBI taxonomy): Bacteria > Pseudomonadati > Pseudomonadota > Gammaproteobacteria > Pseudomonadales > Pseudomonadaceae > Pseudomonas > Pseudomonas sp. NFACC25. Next base: position 66,430 of record NZ_FMUC01000016.1, on the reverse strand, counting down.
AGAACAGCACCAGGGCCGGGTCCATGGACAACGAGCTGAAGGCACTGGCGGTCAACCCGACGATTTGCCCGTCGTCATCGAGCGTGGTGATCACGGTGACCCCGGACGGAAACGAACCCATCACTTGTTTGTAGATAGCGGCATCGATCATGGGGCGGTCCTCTGCGGATAAAGCGGTTTTTATGGGTTTGTAGGTCTGATGGTATACCGTAATACAATCGATGCAACCGCTTTTTCAGTCGCCCGATGAACGTCAAGGCTGGGTCTAATAGCCAATAAATACGGGCGCCATGGCAGGAAATAACGGGGTGCCCTGTGGCACACTTGCGGATCAGATGGGCGCTGAAACTACGGATCAGCCTTGTGAAAATGTTGGAATACCATAATATGGTGTTCATCTGAGGGGCGGCCAGAGAGCTCCCCCGGTGTGGCGTCAAACAACTATAAGATCAGACAAACGCGAGTTCATTTCCATGCCCCAGATGTCCCGGCAAGACCCCCTGATCGAGCATCACACGGTCGATTACGTCCCCCTCGCAGAGCGCCATGGAAAGGCCCGCGACCTGTTCACCTTATGGTTCAGCACCAACATCGCACCGCTGCCGATTGTCACCGGTGCCATGGTGGCCCAGGTGTTCCATCTCAATCTGGCGTGGGGGCTGCTGGCGATTGCCCTCGGGCATCTGCTCGGCGGCATCGTGATTGCCCTCGCATCAGCCCAGGGCCCGCGCATGGGCATCCCGCAGATGGTGCAGAGCCGTGGCCAGTTCGGCCGTTACGGCGCGCTGCTGATCGTGTTCTTTGCCGCGCTGATCTACATCGGCTTTTTCATCTCCAATATCGTCCTGGCCGGCAAGTCCATCGTCGGCATCGTGCCGTCGGTGCCGGTGCCGGCGAGCATCCTGATCGGCGCCCTCAGCGCCACCGCGATCGGCGTGATCGGCTACCGCTTTATCCATAGCCTCAACCGCATCGGCACCTGGGTGATGGGCAGCGCGTTGCTGGCCGGTTTTATCTACATCTTCGCCCATGACCTGCCGGCAGATTTCCTGACCCGTGGCGGCTTCAACGCCGCTGGCTGGTTGGCCACCGTGTCGCTGGGGGTGATCTGGCAGATCAGCTTTTCGCCCTACACCAGCGACTACTCGCGCTACCTGCCGGCGGATATTGGCATCACCCGGCCGTTCATTGCGACCTACCTGGGCGCCACCCTCGGCACCATCCTGTCCTTCGCCTTTGGCCTGGTAGCCGCACTGGCCACGCCCGAAGGCACCGAAGCCATGGTCGCGGTCAAGCAAGCCACCGGCTGGCTGGGGCCGATCCTGATGGTGCTGTTCCTGCTCAATATCATCAGCCACAACGCCCTGAATCTGTACGGCGCGGTGCTGTCGATCATCACCTCGGTGCAGACCTTCGCCAGCCACTGGACCCCGAGCATCAAGGTGCGCGTGCTGCTGTCGGGCGTGGTCCTGGCCGGTTGCTGCGTGGTGGCGTTGGGCGCGTCGGCGGACTTCATCTCGCAATTCATCGGCCTGATCCTCGCGCTGTTGCTGGTGCTGGTGCCGTGGGCGTCGATCAACCTGATCGACTTCTACATCATCAAGCGCGGGGTCTATGACATTGCCTCGATCTTCCGGGCGGATGGCGGGGTGTATGGGCGTTTCAACCTGCATGCGATCGTGGCGTACTGCATCGGCATCATCGTGCAACTGCCGTTTGCCAATACGTCGCTGTATGTGGGGCCGTGGGCCAACCTGGTGGAAGGCGCGGATCTGTCGTGGCTGATGGGACTGGTGGTGACGTGCCCGTTGTATTACTGCCTGGCGACACGTCAACACACCCGGAAGATCAGGGCGGTGCGGTTGGGCTACACCGACTGAGCCACTCCGCCGAACTCCTCCAACGCATCCCGCAACGCGCCCTCGAAGTATTCCTTCGAGGCGCGATCCCAGAGGATATGAAACGCCGGCAGCTCCACACTCCCTGTGTGGATGACAATCGCATTGACCCGCGCCACTGACGTCTGCGCCACCATCCCGGGCTTGAACGCCGGGTCGCTCAAGTCAACCCCGCACAGCTTGGCCATCACCTGCGCAATCACGCCCCCGCTGAGTCGCACACAGGCATGGCTGTCCTGGCGCGGCAGCAGGTAATTGGCGCGGTGGTCCAGTTCCCAACGCGCTTCTTCATCGGCAATCCGTTGCCCCTGATCCTGCGGACTGCCCAGCACCAGGTATTCGTTCTGCGACAGGCGCGCCACCCAGCTGCCGTCCGCTTGTGCGCTGGCTTGGTTGGGCGCGCCCGGCAACGTGAAGCCGCGCGCGGTAAGGTACTCGGCGCTTTGTGCGCCGCGAAAGCCGACCCGGGGCAGGTCGGTCTGGTCCTGCAGTTGGCAGGGCGGCGTGAACAATTCGTGGGCTTTCAGACTGGTCATGGCTTAACCCTCCTGGCGTTGGTTAGTGGGGTCGAAGAACGGCAGTTGCACCACCTCGGCCTGGACGACGATGCCGCCTTCGACGCGAATCGGAATGCGCTGCCCCGGTGTGCTCTGGTCGATCCCGGCGTAGGCCAGGCCGATGATGCGGCCCAGACTGGCGGAATATTCACAGGAGGTGACGTTGCCGCTGATGTCCGCGCCGTTGAGCACCAGGTGGCCTTCCAGCGGTTGCACGCTGCCCTTGGGCAGGCTGAAGCCCACCAGTTTGCGTTTCAGCGGCTGGGCTTCAAGGATGTCCACCGAGCGGCGGCCGACGAAGAACGGCTTGTTGCGGCTGACCGCCCAGCCCATGTCGATTTCTGCCGGGTGAGTCATGCCGTCGGTGTCCTGGCTGATGATCACATGGCCTTTTTCCAGGCGCAGCAGGCGTTGGGTTTCGACGCCGAAGGGGCGAATGTCAAAGGCCTTGCCGGCCGTCATCAACGCGTCCCACAACGCCAGGCCGTGGCGTGCCGGTACGTGGATTTCATAGCCCAGCTCGCCGACGAACCCCACCCGCAGTAGGCGCGCCTTGATTCCGGCCACCGTGCCCTGGCGCACGCCCAGGTAGGGGAAGCCTTCGGCACTCAGGTCGAGGTCGCTGCACACCTGCTCCAGCACCTTGCGCGAATCCGGCCCGGCGAGGTTCACCGCACAAATCGCTGCCGTGACGTTGGTCACGTCCACGTCCAGGCGCCACTGTGCGTTCCACTTGAGCATCTGCTGGTAGATGCGGTCGACGCCGCTGGTGGCGGCGGTGACGTAGAAATGCTTGTCGGCCAGCCGTGCGCACACGCCGTCGTCGATCACCACGCCGTGTTCGTTGGTCATCAGTGCATAACGCGAACGACCCACCGGCTGCTTGAGGAACGCGAAGGTGTACATGCGGTTGAGCAATTCGGCGGCGTCCGGGCCGCGCACGTCCAGGCCACCGAGTGTGGACACATCGATCAGCCCGACCTTGTTGCGCACGTGCAGCGCTTCGGCCTGCATGCACGCTTCGCGGTCCTGGGGCTTGCCGTAATAGGCCGGGCGCTGCCAGATACCGGCAGGCATCATCTTCGCCCCGGCTTGCACATGGCGCGCGTGCATCGGCGTTTGGCGGTAAGGGTCGAAGGCCCGTCCGGCGACATGCGCAAGTTTTTCCGCCACGAACGGCGGCCGTGCGGTGGTGACCCCGGTTTCGCTGATCGTGCGCTGGGTCGCCCAGGCCACCAGCCGTGCGGTCGGCAGCGCCGAGTGACGTCCCTGGGACGGACCCATGCCGACCGTGGAGTAACGCTTGACCAACTGCACATCGCGGTAGCCGATGCGGGTGGCGTTGACGATGTCTGCCACTTGCAGGTCTTCGTCGAAGTCGACGAAATCCTTGCCCTTGGGGTGCGGGAAGATCGGCCAGTGGAAGTTGACCTGGGCTTCGCTGCGCAACGCTGCAGGCAGGCTCGGGCTGTTCAAACCGAGGGCGCGCAGGCTGTCGGCGGCGGCGTTGGTCCCATCCGCCAGCACATTGTCCAGTTGATGCCGACCGTGTACGGAACCGGCCACGCCCAGGTTGCGCGGCAGGCCACTGAGGCTGAACTCCGCCCGCGAGTCGTCATAGGCCAGCTTGCCACCGGCCTGGCATAGCAGCTGATAGACCGGCATATAACCGGCCGACATGCACAGCAGGTCGCAGTCGATCACTTGCCCGCTGGTGCTGACCTGGCCCTGGCCGGTGATCTGGCGCACATCGACGCCTTTCACATGGCGCAGGCCTTTTTCATGCAGGGCCTCGAACACCGTGCTGTTGTTCAGGCACGGGATCTTGCGCTGGGCCAGCGCGCCCGGCAGGGCTTTGTCCGCCGGGGCATTACGCAGGTCGATCACGGCGGCCACGTCCACGCCCTGGTCATGCAGGTCGAGGGCGGCGAGGTAGCCGTCATCGTTGCCGGTGAGCACTACCGCGCGCTTGCCGGGCTTGACTGCATACAGCTTCATCAGGCGTTGCGCGGCGCTGGTGAGCATCACCCCCGGCAGGTCGTTATTGCGGAAGACCACCGGTTGGTCGAACGAACCGCTGCACACCAGGCACTGCTGCGCGCGCACTTTGTACAGGCGCTTGCCCTGGATCACCGGCAGGTAGTTGTCGGTGAACCAGGCATTGCAGGTGGCGTCGGTGAACACCTGGATATTCGCGTGTTGCTGCACCGCGCCGAGCAACTCGCGGCGCAGGGTGTCGGCACGGGTGCCGGCAATATCGAAGCGCGCGTAGGTCAGCGACCCGCCGAGAATCGGCTGCTGCTCGATCAGCAGCACCTTGGCGCCGGCATTCGCAGCGGTCAGCGCGGCCTGCAAGCCGGCGGGACCGGCGCCGATCACGGCGAGGTCGGTGAACAGGTAGGCCTTGTCGTAGTACTCGGGCTGGAAGGTCAAGTCGAGCACGCCCAGGCCGGCCTTTTTGCGGATGATCGGCTCCCAGACTTTCCACATGCCCTTGGGCTTGTAGAACGAACGGTAGTAGAAACCCACCGGCATGAACCTGGAGAACTTGCCCAGGTAGGCGTCCTTGTCGTTATCCAGCGAGCCGTTGACGTTCTGCGCCGTCACCGCCAGGCCGGCGGACAGCGCGTGGGCATCGGCCAATACGTTGGGTTCGCGGGGCAGTTGCACCAGGCTGTTGGCGTCATGGCCGGCCATGGTCAATGGGCCGCGTGGGCGGTGGTACTTGAACGACCGCGACATCAGGAAGCGCCCGTTGGCGAGCAGCGCGCTGGCGATGCTGTCGCCCTGTAAACCCTGGTAGGGCAGGCCGTCGAAACTGAAATCGAGTGGCTGGTCACGCTGGATCAGCAGGCCCATGGGGGCGGGGAGGCGGTTCATCCGGCGATCTCCTTGGCGGTGGTGAAGTCGACGCGGGTAGTGAACACTTCGCGCGGATCGAAGGTGCGCAGGATCTCGTCGGTGACCGTGTGGCGCTCGGCGAGGAACCAGTAACTGGACGGCGTGTGCATCCACCATTCGCGCACCACACCGGCGAGGTTATCGGTGTTGAACACGTAGTCGGCCCATTCGGCATCGCTGCAGGTCACCGGATCGGGCATCGGTTTGAATTCACCGCCGTAGGTGAACTCGCTGATATTGCGCGGCCCGTTGAGCGGGCAAATCATGATTTTCATCGTCTGCTCTCCGTCAGTGGCTGGCCGCTGTGGCGCCCATTTCGTTGACTTGCTGGAAGGTCGAGAAACGTTCGAGGCCGAAGGGCTTGATCAAGTCCGGGACCTTGCCGCCGCTGGCGACCAGCTCGGCCATGGTCTTGCCGCAGATCGGCGTGGCCTTGAAGCCCCAGGTGCCCCAGCCGGCGTCGAGGTAGTAATTCTTCAGCGGCGACAGGCCCATGATCGGGCTGTAGTCGGGGGTCATGTCGGTGATCCCGGCCCACTGGCGCATCAACTTGGCGTTGGCCAGGAAAGGGAACATCTCGATGGCATGGGCCAACAGGCTTTCCTTGAGGTCCAGGGTCGAGCGGGTGTTGAACAGCGGGTACGGGTCGGAGCCGCCACCGAACACCACTTCGCCACGGCTGGTTTGCTGCACGTAGCAGTGCAGGGCCGAGGAACTCACCAACGGGTCGAGGAACGGCTTGAACGGCTGGGTGACCATGGCCTGCAACGGGAAGGTCTGGATCGGCGAACGGATACCGGCCTTGGCCATCAGCAGCGAGCTGTGCCCGGCAATCGCCTGCACCGCGCAGCCGCACCGGATGGTGCCGCGATTGGTTTTCACCGCGGTGATGGCGCCGTTTTCGATGATCAGGTCCTGCACTTCGGTGAGCTGATGGATTTCCACGCCGCGCTTGGCTGCCTGCTTGGCGTAGCCCCAGGCCACAGCATCGTGACGCGCGGTGGCGCCGTCGATATGCCAGAGCCCGGCGATTACCGGCAAGTGGCCGGGGTCGAGGTTGAGGCTGGGCACCAGCTCGCGGATCTGTTGGCGGTCGATCATCTCGGTACGCCCGCCGAAGTGCTTGTTGACCTCGGCGCGCTGGCGGAACGAACGCACGGTGGCGTCGGTGTGGGCCAGGGTCAGTTGGCCGCGCTCGGAGTACATGATGTTGAAATCGAATTCGTTGGACAGCGACTGGAACATCTTCACCGACTCGGCGTAGAAACGAACGCCTTCGCTGGTGAGGTAGTTGGAGCGGATCACCGCTGTATTGCGCGCGGTATTGCCGCCGCCCAGGTAAGCCTTTTCCAGCACCGCGATATTGGTGATGCCGTGGTACTTGGCCAGGTAGTAGGCCGTCGCCAGGCCATGGCCACCGGCGCCGATGATCACCACGTCGTAACTCGACTTGAGTTCCTTGGGCGGTGGCAGGTCCACCTCCACCGGGTACTCCGAACTCAGCCCGTATTTCAATAGATTGAATGGCATACGGCCTCCGATTGGCTGCGTAGGGCGTGGTGTTGCGCCAGGGCGGCGGCCACGGTGTTTTTCATCAGGAAGGCAATGGTCATCGGCCCGACACCGCCGGGCACCGGGGTGATGGCGGCGACATGGGGCAGGGCGCTGTCGAAGTCGACATCACCCACCAGGCGGCTGCGGCCGTCGTCGTCGATGCGGTTGATGCCGACATCGATCACCACCGCGCCGGGCTTCAACCAGCTCGCGTCAATCAAGCGGGCGCGGCCCACGGCGGCGATCACGATATCGGCCTGGCGACACAGGGCCTGGGCGTCGTGGCTGCGCGAATGCAGCACGGTCACCGAGCAATCCGCCTTGAGCAGCAGCGCGGCCATGGGCTTGCCGACGATGTTCGAACGGCCGATCACCACCGCGTGTTTGCCACGCAGGTCGCCGCAGGTTTGCTCCAACAGATACAGGCAACCGCTCGGGGTGCACGGCGTGAGCACTGCGCGGCCCTGGCTGAGGCCGCCGACGTTCTGGCTGTGAAACCCGTCGACGTCCTTGTCCGGCGCGATGGCCTCCAGGGCGCGCAGTTCGTCCATCTGCGCCGGCAACGGCAATTGCAGGAGGATGCCGTGGATCGCCGGGTCGGCGTTCAATTGGCCGATCAGGATCAATAAGTGTTCGGTGCTGGTATCGCCGGGCAGGCGATGCTCCACGGAGCGGATGCCCACCTCTCCGGCGCGCAGGATCTTGTTGCGCACATAGACCTGGCTGGCCGGGTCGCTGCCCACCAGGATCACCGCCAGCGCCGGTTGAATAGCCTGCCCATGCAGTCGCGCCACGTCCTCGCGCACTTGCAGCAGCACTCGCGCCGCAGCGGCTTTGCCGTCGATCAGTTTATGCGCGCTCACCGGAACACCACCGTTCTGTCCTGATTGAGGAAGACCCGGTGCTCCAGGTGGTACTTGACCGCCTTGGACAAGGCTACGGTTTCGGTGTCGCGGCCGATGGCGACGAGGTCGTCGGGCTTGTACACGTGGTCGACGCGCTGCACTTCCTGCTCGATGATCGGGCCCTCATCCAGGTCGCTGGTCACATAGTGCGCGGTGGCACCGATCAACTTCACACCGCGTTGATACGCCTGGTGATAGGGCTTGGCACCCTTGAACCCGGGCAGGAACGAATGGTGGATATTGATCGCCCGCCCCGACAGTTGCCGGCACAGGTCGTCGGAGAGGATCTGCATGTAGCGCGCCAACACCACCAGCTCGGTGCGGGTGTCGTCGACGATCTTCATCAGCTCGGCTTCCTGCGCGGCCTTGTTGTCCCTGGACACCGGCAGGTAGATAAAGCGAATGCCCTCGCGCTCGGCCATCGGCCGCAGGTCGAGGTGGTTGGAGACGATGGCGGTGATGGTCATGTCCATCTCGCCCTTGTGGTAGCGGTAGAGCAGGTCGGTGAGGCAGTGGTCGAACTTGCTCACCATCAGCATCACGCGCATCGGCTCGCGGGTGTCGTACAGCTCCCACTGCATGTCGAAGGCCTGGGCGACATCGGCGAAACCGTCTCTGATCGCTTGCAGGTCGCCTGTGTGGCCATCGTTGAAACGGAACACCGCACGCATGAAAAAGCGGCCGCTGAAGTCATCGTCGAACTGCGCCATTTCCCCGATGTAGCACGCCTTGTCCGCCAGGTAAGTGGTGACGGCAGCGACAATGCCGGACACGGCGGGGCACGTCACCTTGATGATGAAATGGTTTTTTTCGTGTTGCATGACACGTCCTCGGGATGATGGCGGCAGCTCATCGCATAGCGAAAAAATGTCTGAGGACAGCAGGCTCATTCCTTGAGCGCGTTTTCTTGTGGGGAATAAAATATTCCTGAAGTGGCTTTATAGGGGAATGGGGCCGGGGCGTCCAGGGTTTTGGGAAAGTTTTTTAACTGAGGGGAATTTTTACACAGGCCCAACGGCATCGAACGCTGTTAAAAATGTGGGAGGGGGCTTGCCCCCGATGAGGGGGGGGCAGTGAAAGATGCATTCACTGACACTCCCTCATCGGGGGCAAGCCCCCTCCCACAATTGGATCTCTGTGCTTCAGGTGTATCGAGTCCGGATTACTCTTTGTCGTTGCCGTAATTCATGATCGACAGCAGGCGAATCGGCACCCGCACCAACTCTTCCGGCCCATGGGGAATCTCGCCTTCAAACGTCAAGCTGTCCCCGGCCTCCATCCGATACAGCTGGTTGCCATGCCGGTAAATCAACTCCCCCTCCAGCAAATGCAGAAACTCCGTCCCTGGATGGGCAAAGGTCGGGAACTCCTCGCTGGCGTCATCCATGCTGACCATGTACGCCTCGAAGCTCTTCTTCGGACCGCGCGTGTGGTTGAGCAGGTGATAGGTATGCCCCTTCTCCGTCCCACGGCGCACCACTTCCATGCCCTGGTCGGCCTTGACCAGCAAGGCGCTGCCATCCTGCTGGTCGTATTCGCTGAATAACTTCGACAGCGGCAGCCCGAGCACATCGCACAGGCGGCTCAAGGTATCGAGGCTGGTGGAGACCTGGGCGTTCTCGATCTTGCTCAACATGCCCTGGCTGATATCGGCAATCTTCGCCACGTCGGACAGCTTCAGGTCCTGGGCCTGGCGCTGGCGTTTGATCTGCAGCCCCAGGTATTGCTCGAGCTTGAGGCGCGGGGCGGTTTCGGTGGACATGATCATCGGCTCCTGCACGGTTTCCGTTCAGTAATATTATTTTCGCACTGGGAAAGTGCAAGGTCTGGCGCTTGAAGGCCACCCCGCTGTGCGTATTCCTGCGGGGAAAAGAATTTTCCCATATATACAGCACAAAAGCGCAGCTCCACCCACTTCGATGTGTCGATCGCGATTCTGGCAAGGGTATTGCATTCCTGTAGGGAAACTAACTTTCTTTTTAGGAATAAAAAGACAGCCTAGGCCCACCCACACGGTTTTGCCTTTCGCGAGGAGTGACACGCAATGTTGCCAGCAGAAACCCAGCGCATCATCGACAAGCACGGGATCAAATACGTGCTTGCGCAGTTTGTGGATATACACGGTGCGGCCAAGACCAAGTCGGTGCCCATCTGCGGGCTCAAGACCGTGGCCGAAGAGGGCGCGGGGTTTGCCGGGTTTGCCATCAGCGGCATGGGCATGGAACCCCATGGCCCGGACTTCATGGCGCGCGGCGATCTGTCGACCTTGACCCCGGTACCCTGGCAGCCGGGTTATGGGCGCGTGGTGTGCGTCGGGCATGTCGACGGCAAGCCCCATCCCTACGACAGCCGCTACGTGCTGCAGCAACAAGTGCAGCGCCTGCAGGACAAGGGCTGGACGCTGAACACCGGCCTGGAGCCCGAGTTCAACCTGATGCGCCGCGACGAGCAGGGCAAGCTGCAACTGGTGGACCCCAGCGACAACCTCGACAAGCCTTGCTACGACTACAAGGGCCTGTCGCGTTCGCGGGTGTTCCTCGAGCGCCTGACCGAAGCCTTGCAGGCGGTGGATTTCGAGGTCTATCAAATCGACCACGAGGACGCCAACGGCCAGTTCGAGATCAATTACACCTACAGCGATGCCTTGACCTCCGCCGACCGCTTCACCTTCTTCCGCATGGCCGCCGGCGAGATCGCCAATGACCTGGGCATGATCTGCTCCTTCATGCCCAAGCCCGACCCGAAACGCGCCGGCAACGGCATGCACTTTCACCTGTCGATCAGCAGCGCCGAGAACAAAAACCTGTTCCATGACGCCAGCGACCCGAGCGGCATGGGCCTGTCGACACTCGCCTATCACTTCGCCGCCGGCTTGCTCGCCCATGGCCCGGCGCTGTGTGCGTTCGCCGCGCCCACGGTCAACTCCTACAAGCGCCTGGTGGTCGGCAACTCGTTGTCCGGCGCCACCTGGGCGCCGGCCTTTATTGCGTTTGGCGCCAACAACCGCTCGGCCATGGTCCGCGTGCCGTATGGCCGCCTGGAGTTCCGCCTGCCGGATGCCGGCTGCAACCCCTACCTGGTCAGCGCTGCGATCATCGCCGCGGGCCTGGACGGTATCGATCGCCAGCTGGAAATCGACCACGTCTGCAACGAAAACCTCTACAGCCTGAGCCTCGAGCAGATCGCCGAGCGCGGCATCAAGACCCTGCCGCAATCCCTCAAGGAAGCCTGCGACGCGCTGGAAGCCGACGCGCTGTTCGCCGAAATGCTCGGCCCGCAGATCGTGGGCGAGTTCATCAAGCTCAAGCGCATGGAGTGGGTGGAGTACAGCCGCCATGTGAGCGACTGGGAAATCCAGCGCTATACCGAATTTTTCTGACACCGTGTGACGGAGACTTGTTATGTGTGGAATCGTAGGCCTGTACCTGAAGAATCCGCAGCTGGAACCCCAGCTCGGCCAGCTGTTTGAACCCATGCTGCAAGCCATGACCGACCGTGGCCCGGACAGCGCCGGTTTCGCCATCTACGGCGATGAAGTCGCCGATGGCTGGGTCAAGCTGACCCTGCAAGCCACCACCGAAGCCTTCGACTGGAAAGGCTTGATGGGCGAGCTGGAAGGGCGCCTCGGCTGTTCCCTGGACTGGTTCCAGAACGCCAGCGCCGCCGTATTGAAGATCCACGCCGACGAAACCCCGGTGCGCCTGGCCCTGGCCGAACTGGCGCCGAGCGTGCGCATCATGAGCGCCGGGCAGAGCATCGAGATCCTCAAGGGCATGGGCCTGCCCCAGGAAATTTCCCAACGCTTCGGCCTGGCAAACATGCAGGGCAGCCACATCATCGGCCACACGCGCATGGCCACCGAAAGCGCGGTGACCATGGAAGGCAGCCACCCGTTCTCCACCGGCGCCGACCTGTGCCTGGTGCACAACGGCTCGCTGTCCAACCACTTCCGCCTGCGCCAGGAACTCAAGCGCGAAGGCATCCACTTCGAAACCGACAACGACACTGAAGTCGCCGCCGGCTACCTGACCTGGCGCCTGCAACAGGGCGATTCGCTCAAAGAGGCGCTGGACCACTCCCTGGAAGACCTCGACGGCTTCTTCACCTTCGCCATCGGCACGCGCAACGGCTTTGCGGTGATCCGCGACCCGATTGCGTGCAAGCCGGCGATCTTGGCCGAGACCGACGACTACGTCGCCATGGCCTCCGAGTACCAGGCGCTGTCGAGCCTGCCGGGCATCGAGAACGCGCGGATCTGGGAGCCGGCACCGGCCACGTTGTACATCTGGGAACGCCCGTCAGCTTAAGGAGCGCACACATGAAAACCATCGATCTTTCCACCGCCACCGTGCGTGACCTCAACCAGGCGCTGCACGCCCAGGCCATCGACAACGAGTGGCGCGTGACCCATTCCAACGGCAAGCACAACCTCGCGGTGGGGGTGAACCAGGCCGTGTCCATCGATATCGAGGGCCACGCCGGCTACTACTGCGCGGGCATGAACCAGCAGGCCTCGATCACCGTGCACGGCAATGTCGGCGTGGGCTGCGCCGAGAACATGATGTCCGGCTCGGTGCGCGTCAAAGGCAGCGCGTCCCAGGCCGCCGGGGCCACGGCCCATGGCGGTTTGCTGGTGATTGAGGGCGATGCGGGCGCGCGTTGCGGGATTTCCATGAAGGGCATCGACATCGTCGTCGGCGGCAGCATTGGCCATATGAGCTGCTTCATGGGCCAGGCCGGGCGCCTGGTGGTGTGCGGCGACGCCGGCGATGCGCTGGGGGATTCGCTCTACGAAACCCATATCTACGTGAAAGGCACGGTGGAGTCCCTGGGCTCGGACTGCGTCGAAAAAGAAATGCGCAGCGAGCACCTGCAAGAGTTGCAGGAACTGCTCGACCGCGCCGGCTTCGCCCACCAGGCGGCGGATTTCAAGCGCTACGGCTCGGCCCGTCAACTCTACAACTTCAAAGTCGATAACGCCTCCGCGTACTGATCAGGAGCTTCACCATGACTGAACAAACCCCTCCGGTCCTGCGCGAGTCGGCCACCTTCGACCGCCTGACCATCCAGGAAATCCAGCGTGCCGCCGAAACCGGCATCTACGACATTCGCGGTGGCGGCACCAAGCGCAAGCTGCCGCACTTCGATGACTTGCTGCTGCTCGGCGCCAGCGTGTCGCGCTATCCGCTGGAAGGCTATCGCGAGAAGTGCGGCACCGATGTGATCCTCGGCAACCGCTTCGCCAAGAAGCCGATCCACCTGAAGATCCCGGTGACCATCGCCGGCATGAGCTTCGGTGCGTTGTCGGCCAACGCCAAGGAAGCCCTGGGCCGTGGCGCGACCATCGCCGGCACCAGCACCACCACCGGTGACGGTGGCATGACCCCGGAAGAGCGCGGCCAGTCCCAGCACCTGGTGTATCAGTATCTGCCATCACGCTACGGCATGAACCCGGATGATTTGCGCAAGGCCGACGCCATCGAGATCGTCCTCGGCCAGGGCGCCAAGCCCGGCGGCGGCGGCATGTTGCTCGGCATGAAAGTCACCGAGCGTGTGGCCGGCATGCGCACCTTGCCCATCGGCGTGGACCAGCGCAGCGCCTGCCGCCACCCGGACTGGACCGGCCCTGATGACCTGGCGATCAAGATTGCCGAGCTGCGCGAAATCACCGATTGGGAAAAACCGATCTACGTGAAGATCGGCGCGAGCCGGCCGTATTACGACGTGAAGCTGGCGGTCAAGGCCGGTGCCGATGTGATCGTGCTTGACGGTATGCAAGGCGGTACTGCCGCGACCCAGGAAGTGTTTATCGAGCATGTGGGCATCCCGATTTTGTCGGCCATCCCGCAAGCGGTACAGGCTTTGCAAGAGATGGGCATGCACCGCAAGGTCCAGTTGATCGTGTCGGGCGGGATCCGCAACGGTGCCGATGTGGCCAAGGCCATGGCGATGGGCGCGGATGCGGTCGCCATCGGCACGGCGGCGCTGATTGCCCTGGGCGACAACCACCCACGGCTGGACGCGGAACTGAAAAAGATCGGCTCGGCCGCCGGCTTCTACGACGACTGGCAGAACGGCCGCGACCCGGCCGGCATCACCACCCAGGACCCGGAGCTGTCCAAGCGCCTCGACCCGGTGGAAGGCGGGCGGCGGTTGGCCAACTACCTGCGGGTGATGGTGCTGGAAGCGCAGACCATGGCCCGTGCGTGCGGCAAATCGCACCTGCACAACCTCGACCCCGAGGACCTGGTGGCGCTGACGGTGGAATCGGCCGCCATGGCGCGGGTGCCGCTGGCAGGAACCAGCTGGGTGCCGGGTTCCGGTTACTAGCGGGCCCCTGTAGTGAGCGGGCTTGCCCCGCGCCGGGTGGCGAAGCCACCCCAATAAAGCCGCCGCATTCATTGAGGTAGAAATGCGGCGATTGGTTTACGGGCGGCTTCGCCACCCAGCGCGGGGCAAGCCCGCTCACTACACCCAGGTACTTCCCATTTCTTTTGCAGGAGCTTTGAACATGGTCAATCGTCTTCTCGGCAAATCCCTCTTCGGTTTATTAGTGGCCGGTGCCTTTGCACCCTTGGCGTACGCCGCTGATGCACCCATCTTGAACACCGGCAGCACCGCCTGGATGGTCACCGCCGCCGTGCTGGTGCTGTTCATGTGCTTGCCGGGGCTTGCGTTGTTCTACGGTGGCCTGGTCCGTGCGAAAAACATGCTCTCGTTGTTCACCCAGTGCTTCGGCATCGCTGGCCTGGTGGGCGTGCTGTGGGTGATCTACGGCTACAGCATGGTGGTCGACACCACCGGCATGGTCGAAGGGCAGGTGACCTTCAACAGTTTTGTCGGTGGCCTGAGCCGCGCCTTCCTGGCGGGCATGACCCCGGAGAGCCTGGTGGGGGATATTCCGGAAGGGGTGTTCGTGACCTTCCAGATGACCTTCGCCATCATCACCCCGGCCCTGATCGCCGGCGCCTTTGCCGAACGCATGAAATTCTCGGCGGCGCTGCTGTTCATGGCCATCTGGTTCACCCTGGTCTATGCCCCGGTGGCGCATATGGTCTGGGGCGGTTCGGGAGCCTTGATGCATAACTGGGGCGTGCTCGACTTTGCCGGCGGCACCGCCGTGCACATCAATGCCGGTGTGGCTGCGCTCGCTGCGTGCCTGATCCTCGGCAAGCGCAAGGGCTACCAGAACACGCCGATGCCGGCGCATAACCTCAGCCTGACCATGGCCGGTGCGGCGATGCTCTGGGTCGGCTGGTTCGGCTTCAATATCGGCTCCGGTGGCGGCCTCAGCGGCACCTCGGGCATCGTCATGCTCAACACTCAGTTGGGCGCCTGCGCCGGGATCCTGGGCTGGATGTTCACCGAGTGGTTCAAGGTCGGCAAGCCCAGTGCCCTCGGCCTGGCCAGCGGCGCGTTGGCCGGCCTGGTGGGGATCACCCCGGCGTGTGCCTATGTGGGCGTCGGCGGTGCGTTGGCCATTGGTTTGCTGTGCGGGGTGTTCTGCTACTTGAGCGTGACGGTGTTGAAGCGCCGTTTCGGCTACGACGACAGCCTTGACGTGTTCGGCCTGCACGGCATTGGCGGGATGATTGGCGCGGTGTTGACCGGGGTGTTCTGTGTACCGTCCATGGGGGGCCTGGTGGAAGGTGTGACCATGGGCGGGCAGGTGGTTGCCCAGCTCAAGGGGGTGCTGCTGACTACGGTGTACTGCTTTGTGATCAGTTGGATCATCCTCAAGGGGGTCAATGTCCTGGTCGGCTTGCGTGCCCATGAGTCGGTGGAGGAGATGGGGTTGGACCTGGCCGAGCATAATGAGCGGGCCTACAACCACTGATCATTCCCCCTGAGTAAACGCAGCTCAAAATGTGGGAGGGGCGGTGCGACGATTCGACTTGCCCCGTGGCGGCTCGGGAGCCGACGACTCTCTAACGGGTGCCCCGGGACTGAAATGTGGGAGGGGGCTTGCCCCCGATGGCGGCCTGACAGCCGACCAGGATGTTGGATCGGATCGAGTACATATCCGTTGCTGCGGTAAAGGCGGCTATTGGTTCCGCCCTTACGGCGGCTCACTTTGGAAAAGCCCCAAAGTAAGCAAAGGGCTCTTGCCCCACCACTCGGCACCTCGCCCAGGCTCGGTGTGCCCGTAATCCGACAGTGATGTGGGGGGCCGCCGCCACGCGCCATCCATGGCGCGGGGCGGCTAAACCGGCATCCCTGCCGGTTTACCCCCCACATCACTATCGGATTCCGGCCAGCGTGGTTAACGGGGCGCCTGAGATCAAGATCAAGATCTACAGCAAGAGCAAGAGCAAGAGCAAGAGCAAGAGCGGCTCGCTTCGCATCGTGGTTACCGTTGTGGATACCTATGCGCCGACAGCGGTCTGCCAGTCAGCTGGGTTGTAGCTGAGCCACGGCCATCGGGGGCAAGTCCCCTCCCGCATTTGCTTTGCTGCGTTGCAGCTGGCTCGCCACCAGGGTGTTCTTCAGCAGGTAGGCAATCGTCATCGGCCCCACACCGCCGGGCACCGGCGTGATCGCGCTGGCTACGGTGCGTGCGCTGGCATAGTCCACATCCCCCACCAACCGTGTGCCGGTCTCGGTGGTGATGCGGTTGATCCCCACATCAATGACCACTGCGCCGGGCTTGAGCCAACTGGCATCGATCAACTGCGGCCGGCCTACGGCGGCGACGACGATGTCGGCCAAACGGCACAACGCCGGTGCATCGACGCTGCGCGAGTGCACCACGCTGACCGAGCAGTTGGCCTGCAGCAGCAGGGTTGCCATGGGTTTGCCGACAATGTTCGAACGACCGATCACCACCGCGTGCAAGCCGCTCAAGTCGCCGCAGGTTTCGTGCAGCAGGCGCATGCAGCCGCTGGGCGTGCAGGGCGTGAGCACTTCGATGCCTTGCACCAGGCCGCCGACGTTTTCGCGGTGGAAGCCATCCACGTCCTTGATCGGGTCGATCGCGTGGATCACCGCCGCCTCGTCGATATGCGCCGGCAGCGGCAACTGCACCAGGATGCCGTTGACCGTCGCATCGGTATTCAGCTGGGCAAGCAGGTCGAGCACCTGCGTCTGGCTGGCATCCTCCGGCAGCCGGTATTCCAGGGAGCGAATCCCGACTTCCTTGGCCCGCAGCAGCTTATTACGCACGTAGACGTGGCTGGCCGGGTCATCGCCCACCAGCAATACCGCCAGGGCCGGGTAGATTTGCTGCGAGGCTAGCAGCAGGACCTCTTCGCGAACCTCGTCGAGCACCTGGGCAGAGATGGCCTTGCCGTCGATATCGCGGGCAGGCGTGGGGAGAGAGCTGGTCAAAAGCGTCACCGTTGTCTGGGGAAATAAGGCGCTGAGGGATAAGAATCCCTCAGCCATAGGCAGGCCGGAAGGCTCAGGCTACCAGTTGATGGCAGGCATACACCACCAGCACACCGGCGACCAGCGTGGCATAGGGCAGCCAGCCGGCGCGGCGCTGGCCGTCATCGGCCTGGATATACAGGTCGGTGAGCATGGCGGCGGGGAAGCGGCCCTTGTCCTGTACATAGTGGCGGTAGCAGAACACCGGCAGGATCAGCAGCGCCAACAGCAGGCCGGTGACCAGCGTGCCTGCGCCCCAGATGTCCGCGCCCAGGCCCATGCAGGCCAGGTTGACGAAGCTCAGCACGGCGCCAGCCGCCAGCAGCACGGTGGGGGCTTTGTACGGACGCACCCAGTCGGGGCGGTCCAGGCGGTGGATCCAGCCGGCATTGAGGTTGAGGAAGTTGAAGATGATGTAGCTGACGTTGGACGCCGCAAGTACGAACACGTAGTCCGACATCAGCAACAGCAGCAGGTTGAACGACAGGTCGGTCCACATTGCCGCTGTCGGCGCGCCATGTTCGTTGGTGCGCCCCAGGTACTTGGGCAGCCAGCCATCCACCGAGGCCTGGTACAGGGTGCGCGACGAACCGGACATCGAGGTCATGATCGCCAGCAACGTCGCCAGCACCAGCATGATCAATACGATATTGGCCACCACCTTGCCGCCGCCGATGCTGTCGGCCAACACCTGGCCAACGCCCATGCCGCTGTAGATCGCGGGCGAGAGCAGGCCGCTGTACACCGCGGGCGTCACGATTGCGCCACTGGCGTCGAGCACCGCCGGCGTCACCAGTTGGCCCAGCCCGAGGCTGCCTTGAAATGCCAGCGGCACCAGGGTGAACACCAGGATGCACAGCAGGCCGGCGTAGAAGATCGCCTTGAAGGTGTCGCGCTTGGGGTCCTTGAACTCACGGGTGTAGCACACCGCCGTTTCAAAGCCGTAGGTGGACCACGCCGCCATGAACAGCCCACCGGCCATCAGTGACCAGCCGGACATATCCCACGGCCCATCGATGACTTGCCCGGCCGCGTCATGGGCCAGGGGGTACAGCGGCAGGAAGTTGGCCTGGGCCGCATCCCCGGTGAACAACGGCACCACGCCCACCAGCAGCAGCGGAATCAACGAGGTGACGCCGAGCACCAGGGTCAGGCGCGCCGACCGCAGGATGCCGCCGTGCTGCACGGCAAACACCGTGAGCAAAATCAACAAACCAATGGCGAACGTCGCGTTGATGCGCAACGACAGGCCGCTCTTGACCCAGCCCAGGTCCAGCAGGGTCAGTTGCCAGGTGTTGATCAACGCATCGGCGGGAAACAGCGCCGTGAGGATATACCCCGCCGCCAGCCCCGAACCGATGGACAGCACCGGCGACCAGGCCAGCCAGTTGCACCACACCGACACCGGTGCGATCAGCTTGCTGTAGCGCACCCAGGCCACCGCGCCGTACACCGAGGCGCCGCCGGATTTGTGCGGGAACAGCCCGGCGATCTCGGCATAGGTGAAGGCCTGGATAAACCCGAACAGGATCGACACGATCCACACGATCCATGCCGGTTTGCCCACCGTGGCGGCAATCGCACCGATGGAGAACAACACCAGCGCGGGCACGCCACTGGCGACCCAGAAGGCCCCGCGCCAGTCGATCTTGCGGTGCAGGCTGCCCACCGAGCCGGCAGCCTGCGGTACAGCCTCGAACGTCGTCGCTTCCATCTTCGTATTCCCATGTCTGAATAGCGGTTAGGTTGGGGCAGTCAAAATGGGGTGGCACACACGTTTCGGGACGATCAGCTACGCACCCGGCTTTTGTCCGGGTCGTAGAAAATCGCTGCGCTGACCGTGGCGCTGATGCGCTTCTGCAGGCCATCGACTTTGCCAATCTCAAGTTCAGTGCCGGGCTCGGCGCAGCTCACGTCGACCCGGCACAGTGCGATATTGCTGGCCAGCAGCGGTGAGCGGCAGGCACTGGTGATCACCCCGACCTGGGCCCGGCCCTGGTACACCGGGTCGCCATGGTGGGCGGCCTCGTTGCCGCTCAGGTGCAGGCCAACGAGCTTGTGGCTGGGATGGGCACTGCGCCGCAGCAGGGCGTCACGCCCGATAAAGTCGTCGGTCTTGCTCTTGAGCGGCACGCTGAAACCGATACCGGCCTCGAACGGATCGGTCTGATCGCTGAACTCGTAGCCGGCGAAAATCAGCCCGGCTTCGATGCGCAGCAGGTCCAGGGCTTCCAGGCCCAGGGGCACCAGGCCCAAGGGTTGGCCGAGTTGCCAGATGCGGTCCCAGACCCGTTCGGCGTCTTCGGGCTGGCACCACACCTCAAAGCCCAGTTCGCCGGTGTAGCCGGTGCGCGAAATCATCAACGGGCAGCCGTCGAAACCGTCCAATCGACCGACCAGGAAGCGAAACCAGCCGAGGGTCTCCACACTCGGTTGTGTGGGCGGGGTCCAGACCATCTGCTTGAGCAGCTCGCGACTCAGCGGCCCCTGCACCGCCAGGTTGTGAATCTGCTCGCTGGCGGACTTGACCCACACCTTCATGCCCAGTTTCTGTGCCTGCTCGCGCAACCACACGCCGGCGTAGTCTTCGCCGCAGATCCAGCGGAAGTTGTCCGGGCCCAGGCGCAGCAGGGTACCGTCGTCGAGCATGCCGCCGTGGGCGTGGCACATCGCCGAATACACCACCTGGCCCACCGCCAGGCGCCGTATGTCGCGGGTCAGGCAGTACTGCAACAGGGCTTCGGCGTCGGGGCCGATGATTTCGAATTTGCGCAGGGCAGTCAGGTCCATCACCGCCACCCGTTCGCGGCAACCGAGGTATTCCTCGGTGACGCCGTAACCGTCGTAGCGCAGCGGCAGCCACCAATTGCGGTAGTCGGTGAAGCTGCCGGTGAGGGCGCGGGTACGTGAGTGAAACGCGGACTCACGGGTGAGGATCGGGTCGGCATCCGCCGTGGTTCGAGTGCTCATGGCGATGGAAAAACGCTCCTTCTCGCTGTAGATGCGGACATGGATGTCGGTCGGGTTCCAGCCATTGGCCGGGTCAATGTCATCCGGGCACGAGGTACTGCCACACAGCAGGTCGGTCATGGCCCGCAGCAGCACGTAATCGCCGGGCCGTGACCAGGGTTCATCCAGGGTCATCTGCTGGTGCGCATCGATACCGGTGTTGAAGAAGAAATTGATCGCCGGCCAGCCGTTGCGCGCCTGCACGCCATGGGGGGCGAGGACGCGGCTGAGGTTGTCGCTGCAGTTGTCGTGCCCGAAATAGCCATGGGTTTCGTAGTAGCGCGCCGCGCAGGCCAGGGCGAATGAATCGTGGCGCCCGACGGTGTCTTGCACCACCTCCAGCATCGGTTGCATATGGCGGTCGAAAAACTTCGAGAACAGCCCCGGTGCCGGGTAGGCGCTGCCGTTCAGGGTGCGCGTGACGGTCTGGTCCAGGTCCAGCTCGACGCCGCGATCCAGGGCGCGCCGGTCGAGGGCGACGAAGTCCGAACACTGGCGGCCCGCGACGTCCAGCACCTGGATGTACTGCCCTTTGGCGACGGTGTAGCCGTGGGCGGTGCCCGCGCGCAGGGTGAATTCGTCGAGTACTTCGCCCAACGGCTCGGGCAGAGCCGGCAGCAGCAGCGGCGACGGATTGGCCCGCGTCACTATCAGACGCAGCTCGCTGGGCCGGTATTGTCGGTCGACGGCGGTGGCCTCGGCGGGTGCGGCGACGATCACCAGCAGCGCGTCCTCGGCGACAAACTGTCGGCTGTGGCCGGGCGGGCTGTCGGCGTCCCACAGCGAGGCCGCCAGCGGCAAGGCCTGTGCATCGATGCCGCGCCGCTGGAGCGCCTGGCCGATACGCCCAGGCACGCTGCACGCCGTTGACCCGCTCAGGCCCCAGCTCGCCAGGGCGCTGCGGCCACCGGTGTCGAGGGCCAGCAGTGCGCAGGTTTGCCGGCCTTCGACGTCGATCACTTGCAGGCCGTCGCCGGGCTGCAAGTCGACCAGGGTCACGCCGCCGGCGGCCACGCGGTAGCGTTCCAGGTTCGGCGCGCGGGCAAACAGCCCGGGTTCGCGGGGATGGGAAACACGCGGTGCATTCATCATCAGCCGACCGACTTGATGGGTGTCGCGGGCTCGCCCAGGTACGCCGCCATCGAGTCATCCAGGGCCTGCAACCACGGCGTGTGGTGCGGCGGCGACTGGGTGCCGGTCATCAGCGAGCGATAGGACTTGTCGCGATAGCCCATGATGTTTTCCGCCTTGTCGTGCTTCCAGTGCAGGAAGGTTTCGTTGACGGCGGCGATGTCGAAATTCGGGTAGTCGGTGGCGTCCACCAGTTGCTGGATATAGGCGCCCTGGTACTCGAACATCTGCTGGTTGGTTTCCAGGGCCTGTTCCCGTGCGTGCCACGCTTGGCTGTCGGCGACCATGTCGGCGTGGCCGGGCAACTGAATGCGCCCGAGGATCACGTCGCGGGCATACCAGGCCTGGGCGTCGAACATGTTGAAGGAGTACCACTGGTCCTGCATGCCGAGGTAGACCAGGCGGGGGTTGGGTTCCCAGAACACGCCCTTGTAGAGGTTCATCGGCCACAGGCGGTTGTCGGTCTTGAGGCTCAGTGCATCGGGCAGGAACGGGAAGTGGTGCTTGTAGCCGGTGCACAGGATCACCGCGTCGATGTGCTTGCTGCTGCCATCGACAAAGTACGCGCGGTTGTTTTCCAGGCGCTGGAGCAGCGGTTTTTCTTCCCAGTTATCCGGCCAGGCATAGCCCATGGGCGCGCTGCGGTAGCAACTGGTGATGCTGCGCGCGCCGTATTTGTAGCATTGCGAGCCGATGTCCTCGGCCGAATAGCTGCTGCCGACGATCAGCAGGTCCTTGTCCTTGAACTCCAGCGCCTCGCGGAAATCGTGGGCATGCAGGATGCGCCCGGCGAACTGTTCGAAGCCTTCGAAGTACGGCACCTTGGGCGTGGAGAAGTGGCCGCAGGCGTTGATCACGTAGTCGAATGTTTCGCAGGTCAAGGTGTCGCTGGTGTAGTCGTGGGCGTAGAGGGTGAAGCGCTGGCTCTGTTCGTCGAAGGTGACTTGGCGCACCACATTGTTGAAGCGGATGTAGTCGCGCACGCCGGCCTTTTCCACGCGGCCCTTGATGTAGTCCCACAGCACTTCACGCGGCGGGTAGGAACCGATGGGTCGGCCGAAATGCTCTTCGAAGGTGTAGTCGGCGAACTCCAGGCATTCCTTGGGGCCGTTGGACCACAGGTAGCGGTACATGCTGCCGTGCACCGGCTCGCCGTTCTCGTCGAGGCCGGTGCGCCAGGTGTAGTTCCACATGCCGCCCCAGTCCTGCTGTTTTTCAAAGCACACCAGCTCAGGGATGGCGGCGCCTTTGTCACGGGCCGACTGGAACGCGCGAAGTTGCGCCAGGCCGCATGGGCCGGCGCCGATGATTGCAACACGTAGGGTCATGAGCGTGCCTCCTGAAGGTTTCAGCGAAAGATCACTGTCTTGTCCTGGTTGATGAACACCCGGTGTTCCAGGTGGTATTTCAGGGCTTTGGAAAGGGCCACGGTTTCGGTGTCACGGCCGATAGCGACCAGCGAGTCGGGCAGGTGGGTATGATCGACGCGCTGGATTTCCTGCTCGATGATCGGGCCCTCATCCAGGTCGCTGGTGACGTAGTGGGCGGTGGCGCCGATCAGCTTGACGCCACGGTCATAGGCCTGGTGGTAGGGCTTGGCGCCCTTGAACCCTGGGAGGAACGAGTGGTGGATATTGATCGCCCGGCCCGACAGTTGCTGGCACAGGCCGTCGGACAGGATCTGCATGTAGCGCGCGAGCACCACCAGGTCGGTCTGGGTGTCTTCGACGATGCGCATCAGCTCGGCTTCCTGGCCGGCCTTGGTGTCCTGGGTGATCGGCAGGTAGATGAAGCGGATGCCTTCGCGTTCGGCCATCGCCCGCAGGTCCAGGTGGTTGGAGACCACGGCGGTGATGTGCATGTCCATCTCGCCCTTGCGGTGGCGGTAGAGCAGGTCGGTGAGGCAGTGGTCGAACTTGCTGACCATCAGCAGTACGCGGGTCGGTTGGCGCGAGCTGAACAACTGCCAGTGCATGTCGAAGCCACCGGCCAGGTCGCCGAGGCCTTTGCGCAGGGCGCCGACGTCGCCGCTCACGCCGGTGTTGAAACGGAACACCGCGCGCATGAAAAACTGCCCGGTGAACTCATCGTCGAACTGCGCCAGCTCGCTGATGTAGCACTGCTGTTGGGCCAGGCACGCGCTGATCGCGGCGACAATCCCGGACGCCGCCGGGCAGGTGATCTTGAGGATGTAATGTTCGCGGGAGGCGTCCATCGAAGGCTCCTGAATTGCGTGAAGGAAGGCTCAGCCCTTGGCCGTGCGCTTGGTTTTTTGCGGGTCGTCGAAGGGCAGGGCGTGGGTGCTGGCGCTGGCCTCGAGGCTGCCGCGAACCTGCAAGGCAATACCGGGTTCGGAACAGGCGACGCTCATGCGCGCGATGGCCATCGAGCGTTTGCTCAGGCGCGAATACATGCCGCAGGTGATCACGCCGACTTGCTGGTTGCCCTGCCACACGGTGTCGCCGGCCTCGGCGGCGCGGACGCCCTCAAGCAGCACGCCGGTGATCTTGAAGCGCTCCTGGCCGCGCAGGCGCAGGTGTTCTTCGGCGCCACGGAAGGCGTTCTTGCCAGGTGAAACAGTGAAGTCCAGGCCCATTTCCCAGAGGGTGTCGCCGGCCTTCTGGTCGGCGAAGGGGTACATCTGCGAGTTGTCGTAGGGGAAAAACATCAGCGAGCTTTCCACCCGCAACCAGTCCAGGGCGGTGAAGGCGCAGGGAATGATCCCCAGGCTCGCGCCTTGTTCGAGGATGCTGTCCCACAGGAACGGCGCATCGGCGGCCTTGCAGAAAATCTCATAGCCACGTTCGCCGGTGTAGCCGGTGCGCGAGATCATCACCGGGCGGTCGAACAGGCGGGTTTGCAGGTGGTGGAAGTACGCCAGCTGGCGGATGCCGGGCACGTGTTCGGCGAGGAAATCCACCGCCAGCGGACCTTGCAGCGACAGGTCGTGCAGGTCGTCATCGAACAGCACCGCCACTTGCCGGCCCTGGGCCGAGCGCACGAGCATTTCATGCCCGGTGCCGGCGCCATGCACCACCATGAACGCGTTGGGGCCGGTGCGGTAGACGATGCAGTCATCGACGAACTTGCCGTCCTCATCGAGCATCGAGGCATACACCGATTTGCCGGGGTAGAGCTTGGCGATGTCGCGGGTGGTGGCCCACTGCAACAGGCTCTCGGCGTGGGGCCCCACGTAATGGACTTTTTTCAGGCCGGATACGTCCATCAGGCCGGCGCGGGTGCGGATCGCCTGGTGGTGGTCGGCGAGGTCACTGCTGTAGGTCCAGGCAGTGCCCATGCCGTTCCAGTCTTCGAGGTGGGAGCCGAGGGCGCGGTGCCGGTCGGCCAATGCAGAAATACGCCATGAGTGGGTCATGTGAGGTTCCTTGTCGTAGAAGAAGGGGCGTCAGGCCTGTGGGTCGAACTGGCTCAGCCACTCGACCAGCGTATGGCGGTAGCGGGTCATGCCCTTGTAGTCGGCGATGGGGTCGGGCAGGTCGCGCAGCACGCGGTGCAGGCGACAGCCCCAGCCGGGTTGTGTGACCAGATCGTCCAGGCTGATCAGGTAGGTGCGGATGCTGAACATCACCGCGTGGCTGCGCGGCAGGCGCGCCATCACTTGCAGCTCGACCCGCAGGTGCACCTGCTGGCCGACATTCTGCGCAGTGATCCGGCCGCGATCGGCGCCCCACTCATGGAAGGTTTCCGGCGACGAATCCAGGCGCGGGTTGATGGTCAGGGTCCAGTTCAAGCGCCGTACCGGCTGGCCGACCTGCAGGTTGAGCAGGTACTTCAGCGCCCGTTCGAACACGCCCATCTGATGGGCCATGGGCACCGGTGCGTGCCATTGCTTGAAACTCATGCCGGCGTCGAACGCCAGCGACCAGTCGGCCGGGCTGGTGACCAGGCCGGCGTCCATGTACAGGTCGCCGTCGCGCTGGTCGAGCAGGGCGAAATCCCCCTGCACCTGGCGGCCGATGTACTCCAGCGGCGCGCAGGGCAGGCTGCTGGCATCGCCGAAGATGAAGGCCTGGTCGATGTCCAGCAGGTGGTTGCGCCACTGCCAGCGCTCGCCGTTTTGCGTCAGGCTGAACGCCTGCGGGTAGTCGGCGGCCAGGTGCTCCATGATCATCTGCAGCGCATCCCAGGCCGCCACTTGCATGTGGGGCATCACCAGGTAGCGGCGCGGGTCCTTGTCCAGCACCAGGGCGCGCTCGGCCATTTCCGAGCGGTAGTGCTCGTCGATGTCGAAGGCGTGCTCATAGATCGAGCCGGGGTCGCGGGAGATGGCCGGTTCGATGTTTACCGAGTACAGGTAGCTGTCCTCGATAAAGGGAAAGGGGAAACGCCGGATCGCTGCCGGGCTGTTGCGAAAGCTGAAATCGTCGCGATAGCTCAGCACGGGGCTCGTTTGCAGGGGCATGGCACTCACTCCTATAGGTCCAGCGAAACGCAGGGGCCGCTGCCGCGCGAGACGCAGGGCATCAGAAAGTCGGCCTGCTCGGCCGGGCTGAGGAAGCTGTCGCGGTGTTCGATGGCGCCGCCCTGGTGGCGTGTGATGCACTGGCCGCAGACCCCGCCACGGCACAGGTTGGGCACCTGTAGTCCGGCGTGTTCCAGGGCTTCGAGCAGGCTTTGCTCGGCCTCGACCCGCAGGCGCCGGCCGCTGCGCAGCAGCTGCAGGTCGAATGGCTGGCCGGGTTGTGCGCCCTTGAAGGCTTCCGAATGCACACGTCTGCTCGGCCAACCGAGGCGTGCAGCGTGTTGCTCAACCGCCTCGAGCAAGGGCTGCGGACCGCAGGTGTAGACGTGGCTGCCCAGCGGCCGGTTGCCGAGGATTGGGTTAAGGTCCGGGCGCCGGTCGTAGGTGTGCAGGCGCGGGCCGAGACGCTGTTGCAGCTCGTCGAGATAGGCGTCGCTGAGGCCCCGGCGGAACAGGTAATGCAGTTCGAAGTCGGCCTGCTGTTGTTCCATCGCGGCGATATAGGCCATGAACGGCGTGATCCCGATCCCGGCGGCGATGAGGATATGCAGGCGCGCGGTGCCATGGGGTGCGAACAGATTGGCCGGTGGTGAAATCTGCAAGGTGTCGCCGACCTGCACCTGCCTGTGCAGGTACTGCGAGCCACCGCGCGAGGCGTCTTGCAGGCGCACGGCGATGCGGTAGTGCTGGGGCTGCGCCGGGTCGCTGGTGAGTGAATAGGCGTTGCGCACCGTGCCTTCGGCCAGCGGCAGGTGCACCTGCACATGGCTGCCGGGCGAGAAGCCGGGCAGGCTGCCCGTGGCGGGCGTCAGGGTGAATTCGCGCACCACCGGCGTGAGCATGCGTGCGGCGCTGACCTGGACCTTGAGGGCCGCGCTCATGGCTGGAACCCCGCGTAGGGCTGGTCGGGGTTGATGCACACGCCGAGATACGCCCCCAGGCGCCGGGAAAAATGCGTGCGGACCTCCAGCCCGACGTGGCAGCCGATGCAGTTCAACAGCGGCTCCGGCCCGGCCGCCTGGGTCAGGCCGCAGTGTGCGCAATACACCTGGCGCAGGCCGGGTGTGGTGCAGGTCATGTCGATCTCGTCGTCTTCCAGGCCAGCGGCGCGGGCCTCGCCGTGCACACGCCAGATAAAGGCTTCGTCGCCCAGCAGGTAGAGCCGGCAGCCCACGGTGGCGCTGGCCAGCGCCTGTTGCAGGCGTCGCGCAAAGTCGGGGTGTTCGCCGTTCAACAGCACGGGCATGTGCAGTTCGCTGATGAACCCTGCGCTGGCGGCGGCTGATTGCATCACCACGATGGGGCGGCTGCGGGTGTGGGTCATGGGGGCTCTCCACGGTGAGTTTTGTTTCCTGTTGGGAGAGATACTTTCCTATGGGGAAAATCTTCTCAATCTGGAAAAAGGGCTATGCCTTTGGAGATAAGCCTTGCGCGCCGACCATTCGGGGCATGGAAGTTGCTGGGCCTTTCGACCACGCAGCGCAACCGGACGGGGAGTTATCGAAGAGTGCTGACACGACCAAAAGGCTGGCCGCTCTGGTTGGGGCCTGTACGCCCCGAACAGGCGCGCAGCGTGCGCAGGTTGTTGGCCGGGTTGCCCCTGCACGCTGACGGTGCCTTGTCAGGTTTCCTGGACCGTTTCGACGCACTGCTGCCGCCTGCCAGGCTCAACCTGATCCTCGGCGGCGAAGACCTGGGCCCGACGCGACGAGGGTGGGTCGACGGCTGCCAGGCGGTCGCGCGTTGCCCCTGGCGCGACGCCAGCGTGACGGACGCCCCCCAAGCCTGCGGACCGTGCCGGCAACGGGGCGTGCACCGTCTGGTGTGCGCCTTGCCCGAGGGTGAAAAGGGCGCATTGCTGCTCGACACTCCCCGGCGCGCCGGTGGCAGTTGGCGCCAGCTACTGGAAGAGGCGGCGCAGGCGGTAGGTGTGAGCGTGCGCCTGCGCAGTCAAACCCGTGAACAGCAGCGCAAACAGGCGACCTCCCGCCACGGTGCCCTGGCCCGTGAACTGCACGATTCGGTGGCGCAGCAGTTGGGTTACCTGTCGTTCCAGGCCCATGGCTTGCAGTCGCAACTGGGCGAGCCGGCACTGCAGGACCTGTGCACCGGCCTGAGCCAACTGCAACGCCAGGTGCGCGAGCTGATCACCAGTGCGCGCCTGACCATGGACGGGCGCTCGCTGCGTCAGGCCCTGGCCGACTCCGTCGCGGAGTTCTCGCGGCGCTGCATCATCGTCTTCGAACTCGACAACCGCCTGGCCGACGACGCCCTGAGCCCGGAAACCGAATTGCAGATCCTGCAGATCATTCGCGAGGCCCTGGCCAATGCGGTGCGGCATTCCCACGCGCGCCACGTGCGCATCGAACTGCGCCAGACCCAGGACGGCGACGCCTCGGTGTCGGTGGAAGACGATGGCATCGGCTTGATCCCGGCCTGCGACGAGCACAACCATTTCGGCCTGGCGATTATCCGCGAGCGCGCCGCCAGCATCGGCGCGCGGCTGAGCATAGAAGCGATCCGCCCGCACGGGGTGCGCGTGCACCTTGGCCTGCGCCGCCACCACGATCTGCCACAGGGGAGTCTCGATGGGCTGCACGACCTTATTACTGATCGATGATCACCCGTTGTTTCGCAAGGGCCTGGCGCAGTTGTTCGATGCCAGCGGCGACTTCGAAGTGGTGGGGCAGGCGGCCAGCGGCCGCGAGGGCATCAACCTGGCCGTGAGCCTGACGCCGCAACAGGTGCTGCTGGATTTGCACATGCCTGGCCTCAGCGGTTTGCAGGTGCTGGATGAACTGCGCCAGTTGCATCTGGATTGCCAGGTGGTGGTGCTCACCGCCTCCATGGACCGCGCCGAGTTGCTCACGGCCTTGCGCCTGGGCGCCAGCGGTTATGTGCTCAAGGAAACCGAGCCGGATGCGTTGCTGGCGTATATGCGCAACTGCCACAAGGGCGCGATCGTACTGGACTCGAGCCTGATTGCCTTGCTCGCCGACCAGGCCGAGCCCACGCAAGCGTGTGAAGCTGTGGGCAGCGAAAACCTCACCGAGCGCGAAGGCCAGACCCTGGCGCTGATCGCCGCCGGCATGAGTAACAAACAGATCGGCAGGGAACTGGGGATCAGCGACGGCACGGTGAAAATCTACGTGCGCAGCCTGTTGCAGAAGCTCGGCCTGCATTCGCGCCTGGAGCTGGCGGCCTGGGTGCACAGCGGTGCCTTGATGAAACACGAGGAGCGCCACTAGATGAGGGACAGCCCCGAAGCGTTTGCGCCGCCGCCGATTGACCTGATGGATTGCTTTCCCGCCGCCTTATTGCAACTGCGCGACAACGGTCAGATCGCCCACTTCAACCTGGCCTGGGCCGAGTTGATGGGCGCGCCGGGCGCGGAGCGCAACCTGATGGACTACGTGCACCAGGAAGACCGCCCGCTATGGCGCCAGGCCCTGAATGAACTGCGTCGCCGCCCCGACACCTCATTCAACCAG
Source organism: Pseudomonas sp. NFACC25 (assembly GCF_900100935.1). Taxonomy (NCBI): domain Bacteria; kingdom Pseudomonadati; phylum Pseudomonadota; class Gammaproteobacteria; order Pseudomonadales; family Pseudomonadaceae; genus Pseudomonas; species Pseudomonas sp. NFACC25. Next base: position 37,135 of record NZ_FMUC01000016.1, on the reverse strand, counting down.
CGGCTGCGCTTTGTGCACCCCAGTGGCGAACTGCGCTGGTTCGAGATCAGCCTCAAGCGCGGCCCCCAAGGCTTCTACCTGGTGGCCGGGGACGTTACTGCCCACAAGCGCCGCGAAATCGCCTGGCAGGCCAGCCAGCGCAGCAGCATGAGCTTGCTCGACAGCATGCCGGGCCTGATCTATCGCGGCCGCAACAACCGCGACTGGACCATGGAATTCGTCAGCGCCGGCTGCCTGGAGTTGACCGGTTACCCCGCTGAGCGACTGGTGGACAACCATGAGTTCACCTACAACAGCCTGATCCTGGCGCAGGACGCCGATTATGTGTGGCGCGAGGTGCAATATGCGTTGTCACGGCAGGAGCCGTTCGAGCTCAATTACCGGATTCGCTGCGCCGACCGCTCGATCAAGCACGTGTGGGAGAAGGGCGTGGGGATTTATGCGGATACCCGTGAGGTGTTGGGGATCGAGGGGGCGATTTTCGAGCGCAAGAGTTGACGGATAAACGCGCTTCAAATGTGGGAGGGGGGCTTGCCCCCGATGAGGGCGTGTCAGTGAATGCATCTTTAACTGACACAACGCTATCGGGGGCAAGCCCCCTCCCACATGGAATTCAATGCGCGCCTGCGGCCTTGTTCAGATCACTCTCCGCCCACTGCGTATACACGCACGCATCCGCCGTCGCCCAGCGCACACGCACCGGGTCGCCGGCCTTGAGGGGCATGCCCGCAGCGGACAGCGCCTTGACCGTCATCGATGTGCCGCCGAGGGTTTTCACTGTGCAGGTCTGGCTCTCGCCGAGGAACAGCACCTCACCCACAATCGCCGACACTTCATTCCAGCCCGCTGCCAACGATTGCTCTGCGGCCTGTTCGACACTCAGCGCCAGGGCTTTTTCCGGGCGTACCATCAGCAGCACCTCCTGCTCGGTGTGCAACCCGCTGGTCAGGCGGATCGACACGGATTGGCCTTCGAACGCCGCCACGGCATTGCCCTGGGCCTTGAGCTTGAGGAAGTTGGAGTTGCCGAGGAACGACGCTACGAACGCGTTCGGCGGGTTCTGGTACAGGTCGAAGCCGCTGCCCAGGCCGACGATCTTGCCGTGGCTGAAAATCGCGATGCGTTGGGACAGGCGCATGGCTTCTTCCTGGTCGTGGGTCACGTAGACGATGGTGATGCCCAGGCGCCGGTGCAGTTGGCGCAGTTCGTCCTGCAGGTCTTCGCGCAACTTCTTGTCGAGGGCGCCGAGGGGTTCGTCCATCAGCAGGATGCGTGGTTCGTACACCAGCGCGCGGGCGATGGCGACCCGTTGCTGTTGGCCGCCGGACAATTGCGAAGGGCGGCGATGGGCGAACTGTTCCAACTGCACCAGCTTGAGCATGGCGTCGACGCGCTTGTCGCGTTCGGCGCTGGCCAGTTTGCGAATCGCCAGGGGGAAGGCGATGTTGTCGCGCACCGACAAATGCGGGAACAGTGAGTAACGCTGGAACACCATGCCGATGTCGCGCTTGTGCGGCGGTACGTTGACCAGCGATTGGCCGCTGACCAGGATCTCGCCGCTGCTTGGGGTTTCGAAGCCGGCAAGCATCGACAGCGTGGTGCTTTTGCCCGAGCCGCTGGAGCCGAGGAAGGTGAGGAATTCGCCGTCCCGGATGTCCAGCGAGATGTTGTCCACGGCAGCGAATTCGCCGTAGTGCTTGTTTAGGTTGCGCAGGCTGACCAGGGGTTGGCCATGGCTCTGCGCGACATCGTTGATCACTGCACTCATGTTCTTCTCCTCGGCGCTCAAGCGCGGGTTTCGGTACGCCGGCGAACGGCGGCGGCAATCACCATGACCAGCACCGAGAGGCCGATCAGCAGCGTCGACGCGACGGCGATCACAGGCGTCAGGTCCTGGCGCAGGGTGGTCCACATTTTTACGGGAAGGGTTTGCAGGGTCGGGCTGGCCATCATCACGCTGAGCACCACTTCGTCCCATGAGACCAGGAAGGCGAACAGCGCACCGGCGACCATCCCCGGACGAATCGCCGGAAAGGTCACCTTGAACACTGCCTGCAACCGCGAGGCGCCGCAGATCACCGCCGCGTCTTCGATCGACTGGTCGAACAGTTTCAGCGAGTTGATGATCGAGATGATGGTGAACGGCAGCGCCACGATCACATGGCTGACCACAAAGGCGAACATCGTGCCGGTGTAGCCCAGCTTCAGGAACAGCGCGTACACCGCCACGGCGATGATCACCAGCGGCACGATCATTGGCAGGGTGAACAGGCCGTAGAGCAATTCACGGCCGGGGAAGCGCCCGCGCACCAGGGCAAAGGCGGTGGGCAGGCCGAGGGCGACGGCGAATACGGTGGTCAGCACGGCCACCTTGAGGCTGGCCATGGCCGCGTTCATCCAGTCGGCGTTGGAGAAGAACTGGCCGTACCATTTCAGCGTCCAGCCCGGCGGCGGGAATACCAGCCATTGCGACGAGCCGAACGACAGCAGCACGATAAACACGATCGGCAGCAGCAGGAACAGGCCGATCAACCCGGTGGTGGTGTAGAGGCCCAAGCGCATCCTGCGGCTCATGGCATTGGGAGTCAGGAGCATGACGGCTTACCTCGCGTTGCTGGCACCAACCGGGGATTCCGGCTGAAGCTTCAGGTAGAAGTAGAACAGCACCAGGGTGATGAAGATCAGCAACGCGGCGCCGGCACTGGCCAGGCCCCAATTAAGGAACGATTGCACCTGCTGGATGATGAACTCGGGCAGCATCATGTTCTGCGCACCGCCGAGCAGCGCCGGGGTGACGTAGTAACCGAGGGACATCACGAACACCATCAGGCCGCCGGAGAACAACCCCGGCCGGCACATCGGCAGGAACACGCGCAAGAAGTTGGTCCACGGGCTCGCGCCGCAGATCGAGCCGGCCTGCAGGATCATCGGGTCGATGGCCTGCATGGTTGCCTGCAATGGCAGCACGATGAACGGGATCATGATGTAGCTCATGCCGATCACCACGCCGGTGAGGTTATGCACCATCTCCAGGGGCACATCGATGATGCCCATGGCCATCAGCGCCTTGTTGATCACCCCGGAGGCTTGCAGCAAGACCAGCCAGGAGTAAGTGCGGGCGAGCAGGCTGGTCCACATCGACAGCAGCACAATATTCAGGATCCAGCGCCCCCAACCGCGCGGCACCAGGGTGATCGCCCAGGCCAGCGGAAAGCCCAACAGCAGGCTGAACAGGGTCACCAGGCCCGCCACCGAAAAGGTGTTGAGCAGTACCCGCGCATAGGCCGAGTTGGCGAACAGCTGTTCGTAATTGCCCAGGCCCGGCGTGGGTTCCAGTACGCCGCGCAGCAACAGGCCGATCAGCGGCGCCAGGAAGAACAGGCCGAGGAACAGCAGGGCCGGGATCAGGTTGCTCGACCCCCGCCAACGCTGCGCCAGGGAGGGCGCCCCGGCCTTGGGCGAAACCGCGCCGGCAGCGCCGAGGGCGCTCCCGGTCGGTGTGGTTGCCGTCATTTTCATTTGACTAGCCATTCATTCCACCGTGTCGCAATGGCCGGACCGTTCTTGGCCCAGTAGGCGAAATCGAGGGTGATCTGGTCCTTGACGTAGGCGGTCGGCAGGTTCGGCGCGAGCACCGAATCCAGGCGCTGCACGCTGTCGATGTTCACCGGTGCATAGGCGGTCAGGTTGGAGAAATCCGCCTGACCCTTGGCGCTGCTGGCGTTGGCCAGGAACTTCATCGCCGCCGCTTTGTTTTTCGAACCTTTAGGCACGACGAGGATGTCGGCCATGACCAGGTTCTGCTTCCAGCTCACGCCCACGGGCGCGCCGTCTTCCTGCAGGGCGTGGATGCGACCGTTCCAGAACTGGCCCATGCTGACTTCGCCGGACGCCAGCAACTGTTGCGACTGCGCACCGCCGCCCCACCAGACGATGTCTTTCTTGATGGTGTCGAGTTTCTTGAAGGCGCGGTCCAGGTCCAGGGGGTAGAGCTTGTCGGCCGGGACGCCGTCGGCCAGCAGCGCCAGTTCGAGCACGCCGGGGCTTGGCCATTTGTAGAGGGCGCGTTTGCCGGGGTAGGTCTTGGTGTCGAACAGCGCGGTCCAGTCCTGGGGCTTGCCGGCGCCGAGCTTGCCTTCGTTGTAGCCGAGCACGAAGGAGAAGAAGAACGAGCCCACGCCATGGTCGGAGACGAAGCGCGGGTCGATCTTGTCGCGCTGGATCACCGAGAAGTCGAGGGGTTCGAGCAGGCCTTCGGCGGCGGCGCGCAAGGCGAAGTCGGCCTCGACATCCACCACATCCCACTGCACGTTGCCGCTTTCGACCATGGCCTTGAGTTTGCCGTAGTCGGTGGGGCCATCCTGGACCACGGTAATGCCGCTGGCCTTGCTGAACGGGTCGGCCCAGGCCTGCTTCTGCGCATCCTGGGTGCTACCGCCCCAGCTCACGAAATTGACGCTTTCGGCCGCCATGGCCGCGTGAGTGGCCGTGGCCAATAAACCCGCGAACAGCACCGCGGTTGCACGTTTGTTCAACACCATTTTCACGCCCTCATTTGTTTTGTTATTGAGCGGGCTTGGTAATGCCCGCCTATCGGGAGCAGTAGGTCCATCGGGGGCCTCTAATCGAGACCCCAAAAGGCGACCGTGCCAAGGGCTGTTATTGGTGCTCTCCCTGGCGGGCGCACTTGGCAGAAGCGTTCGGTCTATGGAATATCATATTATGGTATTCCAAACTTTGTGCAAGCATTTTGCCTTACCGGTTATCCGTCATTCGGTGAAGGGAATGCTCTCGACCACCTCCAGGTCGTAGCCGGTCAGCCCGGCGTATTTGAGGGGCGGGCCGAGGTGACGCAGCTTGCCGACGCCGAGGTCCTGCAAGATCTGCGCCCCGGTGCCCACTTCGGAATAGATGCGCGACTGCGAGCGGTTGAACTGGCGCGGTGCCTGGGTCAGTTGCGGCACGCGTTCCAGCAGCGCCTGGGACGACTCATGGTTGGCCAGCACCACCACCACGCCGCTGCCTTCAGCCGCGACACGTTGCAAGGCCGCCCACAGCGTCCAGTTGGACGGGCCGCTGTAGTCGGCACCGACCAGGTCGCGCAGCGGGTCGATCACATGCACGCGCACCAGCGCCGGGGTATCGCGGCGCAACTGGCCCATCACCATTGCCATGTGCACGCCGCCGTCGATGCGGTCTTCAAAGGTGATCAGGCGGAACGTGCCGTGCACCGTGGGCAGGTCGCGTTCACCGATGCGCACCACGGTGCGTTCGGTGCTGAGGCGATAGTGGATCAGGTCGGCGATGGTGCCGATCTTGATGCCGTGCTTGCGTGCGAAGATTTCCAGGTCGGGGCGGCGGGCCATGGTGCCGTCATCGTTCATCACTTCGACGATCACCGATGCGGGGGTGTGCCCGGCCAGGCGCGCCAGGTCGCAGCCGGCTTCAGTGTGGCCGGCGCGGGTCAACACGCCGCCGTCCTTGGCGCGCAACGGGAAGATATGCCCCGGCTGCACGATGTCGGCCGGCCCGGCATTGCTGTCGACGGCCGCTGCCACGGTGCGTGCGCGGTCGGCGGCGGAGATGCCGGTGGTCACGCCGCTGGCGGCTTCGATGGACACGGTAAACGCGGTGCTGAACACGCTGCCGTTGCTCGGCACCATCTGTTCCAGGCCAAGGCGCTGGCAGTGTTCGTCGGTAAGGGTCAGGCAGATCAGGCCACGGGCTTCGCGGGCCATGAAACTGATAGTCTCGGCGGTGCAGCAGGCCGCAGGCAGTAACAGGTCGCCTTCGTTTTCCCGGTCTTCGTCGTCCACCAGGAGCACCATCTTGCCTTGGCGGTAGTCTTCGATGATGTCTGCGATGCTGTTGAAGGACATGGAGAGTGCTCGATTTGTTGGTTGTATGTATTATGGTATACCACAAAACTCAACAAGAGGATGTCACGATGAAGGCCTACTGGATTGCCCATGTGGATGTGTCCGATGCCGAGCAATACACGCAGTACACCCAGCGCGCGCCGGCGGCGTTTGCAAAGTTTGGCGGACGGTTCCTGGCCAGGGGCGGGCGCAGCGAGGCAATGGAAGGCGGGCCGGCACGTCAGCGTAATGTGGTGATTGAGTTTGAGAGCTATGAGCAGGCGGTGGCGTGTTATGAGTCCGCTGAATATCAGGAGGCGAAGGCGCACCGTGAAGGGGTGGGGCTGGCGCAGATCATCATCGTGGAAGGGCTGGCGCCCTAGGTCATCAGGCCGAACATGGGCCAAATGTGGGAGGGGGCTTGCTCCCGATAGAGATCTGTCAGCTACAAGGATGCTGACTGATACACCGCTATCGGGAGCAAGCCCCCTCCCACATGTTGATCCGTGTTTGGCCGTGCGGTCAGCGGATGAAATGAATCTTGCCGCTGTCATCGTTCCCGATATAGATGCCGTACACCCCAGCCTGGCGTTCCTCGATATACCGTTCGAGGATCTGCCGGATCGCCGGGTAGTAGATGCTGTCCCAGGGAATCTCCTCGGGCGCGAAGAACTTGTAGTCGAGGGTCTCCGGGCCGAACTGGCCGGTGATCTCCAGCGCGATGGCGCGGAAGATGATGTACACCTCGCTGATTTTCGGCACGCTGAAGATCGAGTAGGGCGATACGATCTCGGCGCGTACGCCGCTTTCTTCCCAGACTTCACGCAACGCCGCCTGCTCGGTGGTTTCGCCACCTTCCATAAAGCCGGCAGGCAAGGTCCAGGTGCCCGGGCGGGGCGGGATCGCCCGTTGGCACAGCAGGTATTTGCCGTCCTGCTCGATGATGCAGCCGGCGATGATCTTGGGATTGATGTAATGGATATAGCCGCAGCCCCGGCACATCAGGCGCTCATGGGTATCGCCCGGTGGCAGCTGGTGACCGAGGTCACTGCCGCCGCATGTCGGGCAAAAGCTGGGGCTGGCCAAGGTCAGTGACCTATGCGCGGTTCTTTCAGCGCGATGGGCAGGGTGATTTCCGGAATCTTGCCGGTTTCTTCCTGTTTGCGCTTGAGGTAGTCCAGGGCCACGGCGGCGGCCGCACGCACGTGATCGACGCAGGCCTGGTGGGCCGCCAGCGGGTCGCCGCTCTTGATCGCCTGGACCATGCGTTCCATTTCCTGGTTACTGGTGCCGCGACGGTTTTCCTGGGACACCGAGGTGGCGCGCAGGTAGCTGATGCGCGCTTGCAGCTGGCGCAACTGGGTGGCCGCCACATGGTTGCCCGAACCTTCGAGCAGCACGTCGTAGAAGCCCTGGACCGAGTCGATGACCTGTTGCAGCTCACCGTCCTTGAGGGCCTTGCGGTTTTCTTCCAGGGCTTTTTCCAGGGCCTTGATGTCCTTGGCCTTGGCGCGCAGGGTGAACAATTGCACGATCAAGCCTTCGAGCACGCAGCGCAGTTCATAGATGTCGACGGCGTCGGCCAGGGTGATGATCGCCACCTGCGGGCCCTTGGCATCGGCGAATTCCACCAGGCCTTCGGACTCCAGGTGACGCAAGGCTTCGCGTACCGAGGTGCGGCTGACGCCGAGGCGGTCGCACAGGTCGCGCTCCACCAGGCGGTCACCGGGCAGCAGTTGGAAGTTCATGATGGCGCTGCGCAGTTTTTCCAGCACGATTTCGCGCAGGGTGACCGGGTTGTGATTGACCTTGAAGCTGTCGTCGAGGGGCGCGCGTTTCATGGGGTCTGCTCTGAATTTGGCGGTTAACTGGAGGCCTCGGCCGGCCGGGGCCGATTGAGGGCCGAAAATCGTGCCCAAGTTTATCATGCTGCGTTCCTTAAGCGACAAACCCTCACGGCCCCCGCGCGCCTCAGGCCAGGGCCGGCAGCGGGCCCAGCTTGCCCTTGTGGTAGATCATCGGCGTGACCGGTTCCTTGGGCAGGATCAGGTTCTTCACCGCGCCGACGATGATCGCGTGATCGCCGCCGTCGTATTCGCGCCACAGTTCGCACTCGATGATCGCCGTGGCCTTGGCCAGCAGCGGGTTGCCCAACTCGCTCAGGTGCCACTCGATACCCTTGGCCTTTTCCTTGCCTTTGCTGGCGAAAGCATAGGCCTCGGCGGTCTGGTCGGCGGACAGCAAGTGGATCGCGAAGCGCTTGCTGTCGCGCAGGATCGGGTAGGTGTCCGACCCATAGTTGGGGCAGAACAGCACCAGCGCCGGGTCGATCGACAGCGCGCTGAACGCACTGGCGGTAATGCCGACGATGCCGCCGTCCGGGTCGAGGGTGGTGACCACCGTGACCCCGGAAGGGAATGAGCTCATGACGTCTTTGTAAATGCCGGGTTCGATCATGGTCGGGGTCTCTTAGCGCATCACGAAAGGATCAGGCATGGGCGCCTGGGAGAGGTTGATCCACACCGTCTTCAGCTCGGTGTAGGCGAGCACCGAATCGATGCCGCTTTCACGTCCGTAGCCGCTGTTCTTGAAGCCGCCGATAGGCGCCATGGCCGACACGGCGCGGTAGGTGTTGACCCAGATGATCCCCGAGCGCACGTCCCGCGCCAGGCGGTGGGCGCGGCCGAGATCGCGGGTCCAGATGCCGGCGGCGAGGCCGAACTGCGAGTCGTTGGCGATGGCCAGCGCTTCGGCTTCGTCCTTGAAACGGATGACCGAGGCCACCGGGCCGAACACTTCTTCCTGCATGATCTTCATCGAGTTGCTGTCGCACTCGAACAAGGTCGGCTCATAGAACCAGCCCTCACCGAGGTTCTGCGGGCGTTTGCCGCCGGTGCGCAGGCGCGCGCCTTCGGCGATGGCATCCGCGACCAGGCCTTCGACCACGGCCAGTTGCTGCGCGGTGGCCATGGGCCCCATTTCGCTGGCGTCGTCCTGGGGGTTGCCGATGCGGATGCGCTGGGCGCGTGCCACCAGGCGCTCGACGAATTCGTCGTAGATTTCATCCTGCACCAGCAGGCGTGAACCGGACACGCAGCTCTGCCCGGACGCCGCATAGATCCCGGCAATCGCACCATTGATGGCGCTGTCGAGGTCGGCGTCGGCAAAGATGATATTGGGGGACTTGCCGCCCAGTTCCAGGGACAGCCTGGCGAAGTTCTCCGCACTGCTGCGCACCACATGGCGGGCCGTGGCCGCGCCGCCGGTGAAGGCGATCTTGCGCACCAGTGGGTGGCGGGTGAGGGCGGCGCCGGTGCTGGGGCCGTAGCCGGTGACGACGTTGACCACGCCCGCTGGGATCCCGGCTTCGAGGGCCAGGCGCGCGAGTTCGAGGATGGTCGCCGAGGCGTGTTCCGACGGTTTGATCACGATGGTATTGCCCGCCGCCAGGGCCGGCGCAAGTTTGATCGCGGTCAGGTACAGCGGGCTGTTCCACGGAATGATCGCGGCGACCACGCCCATGGCTTCGTGCACGGTGTAGGCGAACAGGTCCGGCTTGTCCAGCGGCAGGGTGCCGCCTTCGAGCTTGTCGGCCAGGCCGGCGGTGTAGTGGAAGAACTCCGGCAGGTAGCTGACCTGGCCACGGGTTTCGCGGATCAACTTGCCGTTGTCGCGGCTTTCCAGCTGGGCCAGTTGCTCCTTGTTCTCGGCGATCAGGTCACCCAGGCGGCGCAGCAATTTGCCCCGTGCGGTGGCGGTGAGGCCACGCCAGGCCGGGCTGTCGAAGGCGCTTTGTGCGGCCTGCACGGCGCGCTCCACATCGGCTTCATCGGCGTCGGGCAGTTGCGCCCAGGGTTCGGCCAGGGCCGGGTTGAGGCTGTCGAAAGTCTTGCCGGACAGGGCATCGACCCATTCACCGCCGATGCACATCTGGAAGCGTGCGAGTGTCATGCAACGATCCCCTTGATTGGATTGTTTTGGGCGTACACCGTGTCGAGGAAGCCCAGCAACAGCTGGTTGACCAGGCGTGGCGATTCTACCGGCATCATATGCCGTTGCTCGGCCAGCACCGCAACGGTGGCGCCGGGAATACGATCGGCCAGTTGCCGGGCCATTTCCGGGGTTGAGCCGGGGTCGAGTTCGCCGGTGGCGACCAGGGTCGGTACGCGCAAGCCCTTGAGGTCGTCGGCGCGGTACATGTCCTGGGTCGCAAACAGTTCGTAGGTGGTCAGGTAGCCCTGGGGGTCGTTGCCCGCCAGGGTTTCACGCAGGGCGGCGATCTGCGCCGGGTTGGCCGCCTGGTATTCACGGCTGAACCAGCGCGACAGCGCGGCTTCGGCATTCGCATCCGGGCCGTGTTCGGCGGCCTGGGCGGTGCGTGCGATCACGCCGGCACGCTGTTCGGGGCTGCGATTGAACACACTGTTGAGCACTACCAGGGATGTGAGACGCTCGGGGTAGTGCAGGGCAAACGCCCGGGCGACCAGGCCGCCCATGGAAAAACCGATCACCGTGGCCTGGGGCAATTGCAGGTGGTCGAGCAGCTCCAGCAACTGGTCGGCATACCCCAGCAGCGGCGTGCCGGCGGCCGGGCGCGGGCTGGCGCCATGACCGAGCATGTCATAGGTGATCACGCGGTAATTCGTGGCCAGGCCAACGACTTGCCCGCCCCACATTTCTTTATTCAGGCCCACGCCGTGGATCAAAACCACAGGCTGGCCTTGGCCGGTCGCCAGATAACTGGTGCCAGCCGGGGTGCGTTCAGCGGTGAGCCGAATCATGGAGCGCTCCTGCATGCTTTTTGTTTTGGCCGGTCTTGCTTACTGGGCTTTTTCAGCGGCCAGCTCTTCCAGGTCGATATAGCGGTTGCCGATACGAGGGTGCAGGCGGCCGCCATCGGCGCAGCCCAATACCACGACGATTTCATCGGCGCGCGGCGAATCCTCGATGTGCATTTCCAGGGTGATGTAGTGCGAACGCAGGCCTTCGTCGTCCTTGTGCATCATCGGGATCTGGATCGAGGTGCCCGGCCCGCCGCGCTTGTTGGTGAAGCTCAGGTAGCTCTTGGCCTTGACCGCTTCACGGTAGTGATTGCCGAAGCGCAGGGTATGGATGATCGCGCTCGCGTGTTCGATCTCGCCATCGGCCCCGACCACGGCAGCCTTGCCATACGCCTCGATGTTTTCGGCGCCGCCAATGATGCCCACCAGGCGCTCGACCATCAGCGCGCCGAGGTCGGAGCAATTGGCCCGGATCTCTGGCTTCAAGTCTTCGACGAAGCCACGACCCAGCCATGGGTTCTTCAGCACCACGGCGAGGCCGACCATTTTCACCGGGGTGTCCGCGGCCTTGCCGCCTTCGATAAAGGTTTCTTCTACGTAGCTGACGATCTTGCGGATTTCGAAACTCATGAGCGGCTCCATCAGGTGTGGGGGAGTGGATTGCGTATGATGGTATACCATAATACGCAAAGCACAAGGGTCGCAAATGAGTTTGCGTGGGGGACGGCGATAAAGGGGGGGGTGAAACTCTTCTTGGGGTGATGTTAAAAAATGTTAGATTGAAAAAATACTTCACATAATCTGTTCATTGGTGGATGATCGATCCCAATTCCAACGCGGCTCGCCGGTGTGGTGTCAGCCGCCGTTTACCCCTGGAGTACCCCATGAATAATAAGAATGTCGGTGTGATCGGTCTGGGCGCGATGGGGCTGGGCATTGCCCGCTCGCTGTTGCGCGCAGGCTTTAATGTGCATGCCTGTGATGTGCGCGACGCGGTGACCCAGCAGTTCGCCAGCGAAGGCGGGGTGGCGTGCGCGTCACCGGCGCAGATGGCCGAGGCCTGTGATGTGATCATCACCGTGGTGGTCAACGCCGAGCAGACCGAGACCGTGCTGTTCGGTGAGGGCGGTGCCGTGGCGGCGCTGCGTCCCGCCAGCCTGGTGATCGGCTGTGCCACCGTGGCCCCGACCTACGCCGTGGACCTCGGCCGGCGCCTGGGCGAACACGGCCTGCTGTACCTGGATGCGCCGATTTCCGGCGGTGCGGCCAAGGCTGCCGCCGGTGAGATGACCATGATGACCTCCGGCCCGCAGGCCGCCTATGCCAAGGCCGATGCAGTGCTGGCGGGCATGGCCGGCAAGGCGTATCGCCTGGGCGACGTCCATGGCTTGGGCTCCAAGGTCAAGATCATCAACCAGTTGCTCGCCGGCGTGCATATCGCCGCCTCCGCCGAAGCCATGGCCCTGGGCCTGCGCGAAGGGGTGGACGCCGATGCCTTGTACGAGGTGATCACCCACAGCGCCGGCAATTCCTGGATGTTCGAAAACCGCGTGCCGCACATTCTCAAGGCCGACTACACGCCACTGTCGGCGGTGGATATTTTCGTCAAGGACCTCGGCCTGGTGCTGGATACCGCGCGTGCGAGCAAGTTTCCGCTGCCGTTGTCGGCCACTGCGCACCAGATGTTCATGCAGGCTTCCAGCGCCGGTTTTGGCCGCGAGGACGACTCGGCGGTGATCAAGATTTTCCCCGGCATCGACCTGCCGACCGCCAAGCCCGAGCCGGTGTAAGGAACGCTTTATGACTAATCACACCACGCGCCCGTTGCTGGGCTGCATCGCCGACGATTTCACCGGCGCCACCGACCTGGCCAACATGCTGGTGCGCGGCGGTATGCGCACGGTGCAGAGCATTGGCATCCCCAGCCGCGAAGTCGCGGACGGGCTGGATGCGGACGCCATCGTCATCGCCCTCAAGTCGCGTACCACGCCGGTCGCAGAGGCTGTCGAGGAATCCCTGGCCGCGCTGGACTGGCTGCGCGAGCAGGGCTGCGAACAGATTTTTTTCAAGTATTGCTCCACCTTTGACTCCACTGCCGCCGGCAATATCGGCCAGGTCAGCGAGGCCTTGCTCAAGGCGCTGGGCAGTGATTTTACCCTGGCCTGCCCGGCGTTCCCGGAAAACGGCCGGACGATTTTCCGTGGCCACCTGTTTGTGCAGGACCAGCTGCTCAATGAGTCGGGCATGCAACATCACCCGCTGACGCCCATGGGCGACGCGAATCTGGTGCGCGTGCTGCAGAGCCAGACGCAACTGCCGGTCGGGCTGCTGCGGTACGACAGCATCGCCGCGGGCGTCGAGGCGACCCGTAAAAAAATCGCCGAACTGCGCGAGCAAGGCGTGGGCATTGCCATCGCCGATGCGCTGTCCGATCAAGACCTCTACACCCTCGGCAGCGCCTGCGCCGACTTGCCTTTGCTCACGGGTGGCTCGGGCCTGGCCTTGGGTTTGCCAGGCAATTTCCGCCGTGCCGGTAAGCTGCGCGACTTCGATGCGGCGACGCTGCCGACTATCAGCGGTGGCGAGGTGGTGCTCGCCGGCAGTGCTTCGGTGGCGACCCTCGGCCAGGTTGCGGCCTGGTTAGAGGCGGGTCGCCCGGCGTTGCGCATTGATCCGTTGGCCCTGGCTGCCGGTGAGCCGGTGGTGGCGCAGGCCCTGGCGTTTGCCCGCGACAGTGCACACACCGTATTGATCTACGCCACCAGCACCCCGGCTGAGGTCAAGGCGGTGCAGCAACAGCTGGGTGTCGAACGCGCTGGCGCCCTGGTGGAGAACGCCTTGGGCGAGATCGCCTCGGGCTTGCGCGAGCAAGGCGTGCGGCGTTTCGTGATCGCCGGCGGCGAAACCTCTGGCGCGGTGGTCAAGGCCCTCGGCGTCAACCTATTGCAGATTGGTGCGCAGATCGACCCTGGTGTGCCGGCCACCGTCAGCAGTTCCGCCGAGCCCCTGGCACTGGCGCTCAAATCCGGCAACTTCGGTGGCCGTGAGTTCTTCGCCAAAGCCCTCGCGCAGTTGGCCGGAGGTGCCCAGTGACTGGCATCGACGAACAGGCCCTGCGCGAAGAAATCTGCGATGTCGGCCACAGCCTGTATCAACGTGGCTACACCGTCGGCAGCGCCGGCAATATCAGTGCGCGCCTCGACGATGGCTGGCTGATCACCCCCACCGATGCCTGCCTCGGGCGCCTCGTGCCAGGTGCTATTGCCAAGGTCAACCTGAAAGGCGAGTGGGTGTCCGGGGACAAACCTTCGAAGACCTTGGCCCTGCATCGCCAGGTGTATGACCGCAACCCCTCGGTGGGCGGTGTGGTGCACACCCACTCCACCCACCTGGTTGCGCTGACCCTGGCAGGCGTGTGGAGTGCGGAGGATATCTTGCCGCCGCTCACGCCTTACCAGGTGATGAAGGTCGGTCACATTCCCTTGATCGGCTATCAGCGTCCGGGTTCGCCCAACGTCGCCGAGCAAGTCGCGCAACTGGCCAACCGCGTGCGTGGGGTGATGCTTGAACGCCTCGGTCCGGTGGTCTGGGAAAGCTCGGTGGCCAAGGCCAGCTACGCGCTGGAAGAGTTGGAAGAAACCGCACGGCTGTGGTTGATGAGCAACCCTCGGCCGGCGCCGCTGGATCAGGCGGCACTGGATGAATTGCGCGAGACCTTCGGCGCGCACTGGTAACCCGCAAGACGACACGGCAAGTGCTGCCCGAGTGCCTGGTTTGACGCTCGACGGACCCGGCTTGCCTGAAAAACAATAACAACAGGACATTCTTGAATGAGCCCACTGATTTTGATGTTGACCGCTGGCGCGGGTATCGCGCTGCTGCTGTTTCTGGTCCTCAGGTACAAATTCCAGCCGTTTGTCGCGTTGATGCTGGTGAGTATCGTGGTGGCGCTGGTGGCCGGGGTGAAACCGGCTGACCTGGTGGCGACGATCGAGGGCGGCATGGGCAAGACCCTTGGCCATATCGCGATCATCATTGCCCTGGGCGCGATGATCGGGCGGATCATCGAGCTGTCCGGCGGTGCCGAGGCCCTGGCCAAGTCGCTGATCGAGCGCTTCGGCAACAGCCGTACGCCGCTGGCGCTGACCATCGCCGGGTTCATCATCGGCGTGCCGGTGTTCTTTGAAGTCGGGGTGATCATCCTGATGCCGTTGGCCTATGGCGTGGCACGCCGGGCGCGCAAGCCGCTGCTGGTGTTCGCCTTGCCGATGTGTGCGGCGCTGCTCACCGTGCATGCCTTCCTGCCGCCCCATCCAGGCGCCGTGGCCGCCGCCAGCCAACTGGGCGCCGACCTGGGCCGGGTGCTGATGTTCGGCCTGCCGATCACCGCGTTGCTGTGCTACATCGGTTACCGCGTGGCGGGGCGCATGACCCGACGCTTCTATCCGATGACCGACGATATCCGTGCCGAAGTCTATGGCCCTCACGTGACCAATGAAGACCTGCGGGCCTGGACCAACGGCAATCACCAGGCGGTGCAACAGAGCGCTGTGGCCGAGTCCCCTATGGGCCTGGAAGAGTCCACCAGCGCCATCGCCGCCAAGCTGCCGGCGGCGCCTGCGCCCGGTTTTGGCCTGATTGTCAGCCTGATCCTGCTGCCGATTGTGCTGATTTTGCTGGGCACCCTGGCCACGTCGCTGCTGCCGGTCGACTCGACCCTGCGTGGGGTGATGACCGTACTCGGCGCGCCGCTGGTGGCGCTGCTGATCGACACCTTGCTGTGTGCCTGGCTGCTCGGCTCGCGCCGTGGCTGGAGCCGCAGCCAGGTCTCTGACGTGATCGGCTCGGCGTTGCCGGGCGTGGCGATGGTGATCCTGATCGCCGGCGCCGGTGGTGTGTTCGGCAAGGTGCTGGTGGACACCGGCATCGGCGCGGTAGTCTCCGACATGCTGCGCACCACCGGCCTGCCGGTACTGGCCCTGGGCTTTTTGTTGACCATGCTGCTGCGCGCGGTGCAGGGTTCGACCACCGTGGCCCTGGTGACCACGGCGGGGATCATCAGCCCGCTGATCGTGACCCTCAACCTTACGCCCAACCACCTGGCGCTGCTGTGCCTGGCCATGGGCGGTGGCGGGCTGGCGATGTCGCATATCAACGACGCCGGCTACTGGATCTTCACCAAGCTCGCCGGGCTCAACGTGGCCGACGGTCTGCGCACGTGGACGGTGATCACCACCTTGCTCGGCACCTTGGGTTTCTTGATTACCCTGCTGATCTGGCCTTTTGTCTGACTCTTGGGAGCTTTTATGCCTCGTTTTGCTGCCAACCTGAGCATGCTGTACCCGCAACATGATTTTCTCGAGCGCTTCGCGGCGGCGAAGGCCGATGGTTTCGACGCGGTGGAATACCTGTTCCCCTACGACTACAGCGCCGAGGCACTCAAGCAACGCCTGAGTGACAACGGCCTGGTCCAGGCCCTGTTCAATGCACCACCGGGCGATTGGGCGGCGGGGGAGCGCGGCATCGCCACGCTGCCGGGGCGTGAGGCGGAGTTTCGCAGTGGCTTCGACCGCGCGTTGGAATACGCCGCCGTGCTCGGCAACGACCGCGTGCACGTCATGGCCGGCCTGCTGCCCTCGGAAAGCCTGCGCCAGCGCCACCAGGCCGTGTACCTGGAAAACCTCGCCTACGCCAGCGCGGCGGCGGCCAAGGTCGGCGTCACCGTGTTGCTGGAACCGATCAACACCCGCGACATGCCGGGGTTTTTCCTCAATCGCCAGGCCCAGGCCCAGGCCATCTGCCGGGAGGTCGGCGCGCGCAACCTCAAGGTGCAGTTCGACTGCTACCACTGCCAGATCGTCGAAGGCGACTTGGCCACCAAACTGCGCCGCGACTTCGATGGCATTGGCCATATCCAGATTGCCGGGGTACCGGACCGTCACGAGCCAGACCTGGGCGAGCTGAACTATGGGTTCCTGTTCGAACTGATGGACCAGTTGGGCTACGACGGCTGGATCGGCTGCGAATACCGGCCAAAGGCCGATACCTCGGCCGGCCTGCAGTGGTTGCGCGACTGGAAAGCGGCTCGGTAGTCGACGAGCCTCTGTGTTGGTTAGGTTCAAATGTGGGAGGGGCGGTGCGACGATTCGACTTGCCCCCGATAGCGGTGTGTCAGCCAACACAACTACCAACCATGCCGCCGCCATCGAAGCCTCGCTAAAGCTCGACATCTCCCACAGGGGACCAGCGGTGACCAACTTCCCACCTGCCAACCTCAATCAAATGTGGGAGGGGCGGTGCGACGATTCGACTTGCCCCCGATAGCTGTGTGTCAGCCAACACATCTGCCAACCCTGCCGCCGCTATCGAAGCCTAGCTAAAGCTCGACATCACCCACAAAGGAAGGGGATCAGGCCGGCAACGGATCACCCGGCAGCATCAATTCAATCCCGCGCTTGCGGATGCCATCTGCCGCTGCCGGGGCCAGGGCGTCGTCGCTGATGATCACGTCGAACGGTTCCAGCCCGGCGATGCGGTACATGCTGAAGGTGCCGTATTTGGAGCTGCTCGCCACCAACACCACCTGGGACGCCGATTGCATCGCCACTTGCTTGACCTCGACTTTCAGCGCCGAGGGGGTGGTGATGCCTCGGTGCAGATCCCAGGAGCTGGTGGAGACAAAGGCGATGTCCGTGACCACCTGGCGCAGGGTCGCCACGGCCAGCCCGCCGACGGAAGAATGGTTGTCATGGTCCAGTTGGCCGCCG
Source organism: Pseudomonas sp. NFACC25 (assembly GCF_900100935.1). NCBI lineage: Bacteria > Pseudomonadati > Pseudomonadota > Gammaproteobacteria > Pseudomonadales > Pseudomonadaceae > Pseudomonas > Pseudomonas sp. NFACC25. The sequence goes on along the minus strand of NZ_FMUC01000016.1, from coordinate 19,729 downwards.
GTGTGGATCACCGTGACCTGCGTCGCATCCATCAGGGCCTGCACGATCCCGAAGTCGTTGGTGACCACCGTCATCCCCGACAGCGCCTTGATATACGGGACGATCTCCAGGGTGCTGGTGCCGGCATCCAGGTACACCGTCATGTCCGCGTGCAGCAACCGTGCGGCCAGTCGTGCCATGGCCTGCTTTTGCGGCAACTCCACCACGGCTTTGGATTGATGGCTGGGTTCGCTGTGCATCTGGCTGGCGATCCTGACCCCACCGGTGACGGAGTACGCCCGGCCTTCCTGCTCCAGCAGGGCGATATCGCGGCGCACGGTCATGTGCGAGCAGTCGAACATCTCCATCAACTGGTGCACGCTCATCACCTGATGCTTGCGCAACTGTCGCAGGATCTGTTCGCGACGCTGCTCGGGAATCATCGGGGTGCTGCTGTCGGTGGCCGTGTCCTTCGGGTTGGGCATTAAGGCTCCGCAGTGGTTGGGTAAGAGGCGGGGAGTGCGTGGCTATAGTAGCCAATACACGCCCCCGCCGGCGACCCCGGTGTGACAGCGGTCAGAACTTGAACCGCCCCACCAACCCCTTGAGCTGACCGGAAATATCCGTCAACCGCCCCGATCCGGTCTGCGCCGAGTGGGCAAAGCCTTCGACCAGTTGCGCATCGGCATGGATCTGCGCGATGTGCCGGTTGATCTCTTCGGCCACCTGGTGCTGTTCTTCGGCCGCGGTGGCGATCTGGGTGTTCTGGTCGCGGATCGAGTCCACCGAGCCTTGGATCTTGTCGAAGCTGTCGCGGGCCTGCTGGATGCGTTCCACGCTGGTGTGGGACACCAGCAGGCTGCCCTGCATCTGCTGGGTGACTTCCTGGGTGCGGCGGGCGAGGTTGCCCAGCAGGCTGTCGATTTCACCGGTGGAGTCGGCTGTGCGGCGTGCCAGGGCGCGGACTTCGTCGGCGACCACGGCAAAACCGCGGCCCTGGTCACCGGCGCGCGCGGCTTCAATCGCGGCGTTGAGCGCCAGCAGGTTGGTCTGTTCGGCGATCGAGCGGATGGTGTCGAGGATGGTGTTGATGTTCTGGCTGTCCTGCTCCAGCAACTGCATGGTCTGGGTCGACTTTTGCAGGTCTTCGCTGAGCTTGAGCACGCTGCCGGTGGCTTCGCCGATGTGCTGCTGGCCATTGTGCACGTCGCGGTAGCCTTCGTCGGCACTCGCGGCGGCGGCGCTGCAGGAACGCGCGACTTCGTTGGCGGTGGCCACCATTTCGTTGAACGCGGTGCTTACCAGCTCCACGGCTTCACGTTGGCGGCCGGCGGCCTGGTTCATGTTGTTGGCGACTTCGCTGGTGTCGGCGGCGGCGGTTTGCAGGTCGGAAGAGGCGTTGCCGATGCGCTGCACCAGTTGCGCGATCATGCTCAGGAACTGGTTGAACCAGCCCGCCAGGCTGGCGGTTTCGTCCTTGCCTTGCACCTTGAGTTGGCGCGTCAGGTCGCCTTCGCCTTCGGCAATCTCCTGCAGGCCGTCGGCCACCCCGCGAATCGGGCGCACGATCATGCTCGCAAAACTGGCGCCGACAATCGCGAACACCACGGCCAGGGCGGCGGCAATCGCGGCGATCAACCACGTGAGGCTGGTGGCGCCGGCCATGACTTCATCGCGTTTGATCAGGCCGATAAAGCGCCAGCCCAGATCCTTGGAGCTGACCACGTTGGCCATGTAGGCCACGCCGTTGATGTCGACCTGGGTCACGCCGTCGCCGCGCTTGGCCAGTTCGGCGTAGTTGGGGCCCAGGTCGGCCATCGGCTTGAAGTTATGCTTGGCGTCGCTGGGGTCCACCAGCACGTTGCCGTTGGCTTCCACCAGCATCAGGTAGCCGCTGTCGCCCAGCTTGATGTTGCGCACCAGCTCGGTGAGCTGCTTGAGCGACACGTCCAGGCCGACCACGCCAAGGATATTGCCGGTGGCGTCGGCGACGGTGTGCACGGTGCCGATCAGCACCACGTCGTCCGGTGCCCAGTAATAGGCGCCGGTGCGCACGGTGGCGCCTGGGGCGGCGATGGCGGCCTTGTACCAGGGGCGTACGCGTGGGTCGTAGTTGTTCAGTTTGGTGTCGTCAGGCCAGCTGGCATAACCGCCGTCGGCGAGGCCCAAGGACAAGTAGGCGGTGCTCGGGTGGCTCTTGGCGAACTGATCGAAAATCGCCAGCAGGTCTTTGTTGGTCTGGGTCAGGGGGATTTGCGCGGCGTCGGCGCCGGCGTAGCTCTTGAGGTCCTTGGCCGCGACAACGCGCGGGTCCTTGGCGACGAAGTCGACGTTCTGGCTGATGCCATCGAAAAACTGCTTCATGCCGTTGTCGATCTGACGGATCTCGCGACCGCTGCTGTCGAGGAAATTGGCCAGGGCCCCCTCGCGCAAGTTCAGCACAACCATAACGGCCACCAGGATGACTGGCAGGCACGCGATAGCGGCAAACGCCCAGGTCAACTTTTGCTTGATATTCATGACTTCACCCGCGGGTATTTATATTTTTGGCAAGGAGAAAACAGTGGCGTCGAGCGTCGCATGTGTTGTTTTGAGGGGATGTGGCCCATGCGTACTCCCTTTGTATCGACTGCGGGAGCACGCACTTTAGGCCGAAGGGCGTGTTTATCCGATGCGCTCGCCACCCAGCGCATCACGCTGCATCGATTGCAGGTTTTTCTCGATGGTTTCGCAGATGGCTTCCATCTGGATCTGGTGTTCGCTGGAGCGGAACGGGCTTTGCAGGTCGGTGCCGATACGCTCGATGGCCAGCAGCATAAAGCCCACCACGGTGGATGCCAGCGGGGTGAACCAGCCCAGGGATTCCACCAGGCCCACGGGCACGATCAGGCAGAACAGCGAGATAAACAGGCGCGGGAAATACACGTAGGGGTAGGGCAGTGGCGTGTTGGCGATCCGCTCCATGCCGCCCTGGGCATTGGACAAATCCACCAGGGTCGATTCCAGCCGTGCCAGGCGAATGCTGTCCAGGTGCCCGGTCTTGTATTCCCTGGCCAGCAACGCCGCCGAGCCGGTGAGGATGTCATTGGCGAAATTATTGGTGGCGCCGTTGCGGGCGAATTCCTCGGCGGGGATAAAGGCGCGTACTTCATCAGGGCACGGCTCGCCCTTGAGGTGCGCAGCCAGGCAATTCACGTAGGCCACGTGGCGGCGCAGCAGGGTGGCCTTGACCGGGTTCACTTCGCCGTCGGGGTCGTCCAGCAGGGTCAATACCTGCCGCGCGAAGCTGCGTGAATTGTTGACCATCGCGCCCCACAGCGTGCGGGCCTCCCACCAGCGGTTATAGGCGCTGCTGTTACGAAAGCTGATGAGCACGATCAGTGCCGAGCCCAGCAGGGTGAGGGGCATCAGCGGCAAATTGATCTTGGCGGTGAGGAACAGCATGAAGTCCACGGTGACGGCGACGTCCCACAGCAACAGCCAGAACAGTGACCAGCCCACATAGCCCATGGTCTTGATGATCAGGCGGTACTTTTTGATGATGGCGGCTTTCAAACGACAACCTCGCGGCGAACGGTAGGCAACAGTGCCTTAGCTCGGACGCCGGCTTGCGGGGAAGGTTCGCCGCGGCGACTGAAACGGTTAACCCGCCTGGGTTTTTTGGAACAATTTTGGTAACGACGATGTCCCCTGAGCTAATCACGCTAGATTGCGCTCAAGGCAAAACGCCATTACCGGTGCTGCAATTGAGATCAGTGAATCCAAGTTGTTTGATCAGGGCTCTTTCTCATGTGCAGTGGTTCGTTGAAGCTGGCGATTGAACAGTCGGCGCGGGCGTTTGAGCGCCATATGGATTTTGACGGGTGTATTCGTACCCATTATTCGGCTCTGCTGGAGTGCTATTCAAAAAGACCGTTTTTCTACAAGACGGCGCTGAAATTCAGTCGCTTGATGGTGTCCTTTACGTTATTGAGCACGTATTTCACCAAGCCGGTCCCCTTGCTGTCCGAGGTGAAAGCGTTTTGTGTGGCGCGCGGGTTCTGTTCGCGAAACAGCCTGGAGTCGATCTTCCTGCTGTTCAGGGCACTGGGGTTCATGACGGTGTCGAGGCATCCGGACGACAGCCGTCTGCGGCTGTTCAGCCCATCGTCCCAAGCCTGCGCGGAGATCCGGCCGATGCTCACGTCCATGGTCGAGCCGCTGGGCGTGATGTGCCCCGAACCCGCGGTGTGCGCCTCAATGGCCGGGTTGGATGATCGCGCCTATCTGGCCCGGTATTTCAAAGGGTTTTCGGTGCTTCTCTGCCGTAACCTGAGCATTGACCTGTTGATACCGGATTGTTATTGGCTGGTAAAACGCGATGCCGGGCATATGTTGATGCTGGCGATCTATAACGATGCGTGTACGCGGGATAACCAGGGCGCAAGTTTCAGGTCATCGTCCTACCTTTCCATCGCTGAGCAACTTTCGGTGTCCAAGACCCACGTCATTCGTCTGGTGCAAGAGGGGGCCGAGCGGGGCTATTTCAAGATTCATTCCAAGACGCAACTTGAGGTCCTGCCACCTTTTGTCGTGCTGGTAAGACGGTTCATGGCCTATTCGTTTGCGATCTGCCTGCACAGTCTTCAACTGAGTCATGCCGATGACACACCGGCCACCCATGCACAGGGAGTGACGGGATGCCGGCAAATGTGAAACTCAGGCCTCGGATGCAGAGGCTGTTGTCGCCCGCCATCGCCCAGGCCGAGCTGATCGGGATTTTCGCCTGGCTGGCGGTGTTGCTGGTGGATCGTGGGGGGATGTTCGGCTGGCCGGTGGTGCTGGTCACGCTGGGGCTGTGCGTGGTGTATGGGGTTCACCGGGTGGTGACGCATTATGTGCTGTGGCGGGCGCTGGGCGGGTTCTACATGGTGCTGCTGTCCGCAGGTTTTGCCTATGTGGTGCACACCCGCCCCGCGTTGCAGGTGTTCGCCTTGCCGCTGGCCGTGACCTTGGTGATGAGCAGCGCAATCCTGTTTATCGTGGTCCAGGATTTTCTGGTCTGCGCCGCCCTGGTCTGGTTACTGACGTGGCCCAACATTCAGCTGAGCCTTTATGACGGGGTCGACACCTATGTGTTTATTTTTTGTGCGGCGTCGGTGTCGATCGGCTTTATCTTGAATGTCTACTACCTGAAAAACCTGCGCTCCGTGTTACTGGTCGAGAGTGAGTTTCGGGAATTGGCCGAGACGGATTACTTGACCTCCATCCTGAACCGGCGCGCCTTTATGGAGGGCTTCGCCAAACTGATTGCGGCCGGTGATACCGGTTACTTCATGATGTTGGATATCGACAGTTTCAAATTGAAGAATGACCAGTTCGGCCATGATGTCGGCGACCGGATTCTCTGCGCCATGGCCGCGTGCCTGAAATCCACCCCCGGCAGCCACAGTTTCGGCAGGATTGGCGGCGAGGAATTCGGCGTGCTGCTGCTGGTCGATGACCCCGATCTCGCCACCGATTACGCGCTGCGCCTGCTGCAAGCGATCCGCTGCAGTGTCGCGCCGCCCCATCACTACACCTGCAGTGCGGGCATGACACGCTTTACGACCGGGGCCGATATGTCGGCGGTCCTCAAGCGTGCCGACCGCAATCTCTACGCCTCCAAGGGCAACGGCAAGGACCGTGTATATCTGGATGGAGCGCCGGTGTTTCACCGTTCGATGTCCACCCCGGAGGCCCTATGAAAGTTGGCGTGATTTCCGACACCCACGGCCTGCTGCGCCCTGAGGCTGTCGCTGCCTTGCAGGGATGCGAGCAGATCATCCATGCCGGTGATATCGGTAGCCCTGAGATTCTTCAGCAATTGGCACAGATCGCGCCCCTGCACGTGGTGCGTGGCAACAATGACCAGGACGCGGCGTGGGCGGAGCAGGTGCCCGATCATCTGATGCTGGAGGTGGACGGATGGCGGACGCTGGTGGTGCATGATATCGCCGACGTACCCGCCTTACTCGACACGTCTACTCGGCTGGTGATCACCGGCCATTCGCACAAGCCCCTGATCGAATGGCGGGGCGCAACACTGTACGTAAACCCCGGCAGTGCAGGGCGGCGGCGCTTCAAGTTGCCGGTGACGTTGGCGGTGCTGGACGTGCGGGACATGACGATCGAGTCGCGGCTGATCGCGCTGCTGGACTGATCCGGCTTTTATCGTTGCGTCAGGATGCTCTGCAACAATCCCGGAAACCGTTCCTCAAGCACCTCGCCGCGCAATGAATTCATATGGGTAGTGCCCACGCTGCGGGTGTGGACCAGGCCGGCATCGCGCAGGACCCGGAAGTGGTGGGACATGCTGGACTTGGGGCGCCCGCCGTCCAGTTCGCCGCAGCTGGCCTCGGGCACGCCGGCCAGGCAGCGGACAATCTCCAGGCGCACCGGATCACTCAGCGCGTACAACAGGCGCTCGAGGGTCAGGTCTTCCGGGGTGGGGTGTTTAAAGGCTCGCATGAAACGAATCATAACAGGGGGCTATCATCGAATACCATAGTTCGATTACCATCGAACTATCGAATCATCCACTCGCTCCCGGAGTTCTCAATGTCCGCTTTGTTCGAACCGTTCACACTCAAAGACGTCACCCTGCGCAATCGCATCGCCATCCCGCCGATGTGCCAATACATGGCCGATGACGGCATCGTCAACGACTGGCACCTCGTGCACCTGGCCAGCATGGCCCGTGGCGGCGCCGGTTTGCTGGTGGTCGAGGCCACCGCGGTAGCGCCTGAGGGGCGTATCACCCCAGGCTGCGCCGGTATCTGGAGCGACGCCCACGCCCAGGCGTTCGTGCCCATGGTCAAGGCCATCAAGGCCGCCGGCTCGGTGCCAGGCATCCAGATCGGCCACGCCGGTCGCAAAGCCAGCGCCAACCGCCCGTGGGAAGGGGACGACCATATGCCTGCCTCCGATGCACGCAGTTGGGAAACCATCGCGCCGTCGGCCATCGCCTTCGGTGCCAACCTGCCGCAAGTGCCACGGGCCATGACCCTGGACGACATCGCTCGGGTCAAGCAGGACTTCGTCGACGCCGCCCGCCGTGCCCGTGACGCCGGCTTCGAATGGATCGAACTGCACTTCGCCCATGGCTACCTGGGCCAGAGCTTCTTCTCCGAGCATTCCAACCAGCGCACCGACGCCTACGGTGGCAGCTTCGACAACCGCAGCCGTTTCCTCCTGGAAACCCTCGCTGCCGTGCGCGAGGTCTGGCCGGAAAACCTGCCGCTGACCGCGCGTTTTGGTGTAATCGAATACGACGGCCGTGACGAACAGACCCTGACCGAATCCATCGAACTGGCCCGCAACTTCAAGGCCGGCGGCCTGGACCTGCTGAGCGTCAGCGTCGGTTTCACCATCCCCGACACCAATATCCCGTGGGGCCCGGCCTTCATGGGCCCGATCGCCGAGCGCGTGCGCCGCGAAGCCGGCATCCCGGTGACCTCAGCCTGGGGCTTTGGCACGCCGCAACTGGCGGAAGGTGCGTTGCAGGCGGGGCACCTGGACCTGGTCTCGGTCGGTCGTGCGCACCTGGCTGACCCGCATTGGGCGTACTTTGCGGCCAAGGAGCTGGGCGTGGAAAAATCCTCCTGGACCTTGCCGGCGCCTTACGCCCATTGGCTGGAGCGCTATCGCTGATCGGATCCATTTCTAAAGTTGTATAAAAATCCAAATGTGGGAGGGGGCTTGCCCCCGATAGCGGTAGACCAGTCGATGTTGCTGTGACTGATACACCGATATCGGGGCAAGCCCCCTCCCACGTTTGGCTCGCGTCCAATTTCCTACAGATCGATACAAAGCTGTTACCTGAAAAATAGTGAATGAGAATAGATGTCAAACGCGAATGGATTGATATACCATTCCCGCGTTTTTTGGCAGGTTTGCCGCCCCATCTGGCTCATTCACTAGGTTCAACATCCATGCGTCGTACCCTGATTTCCCTCTGCGTGCTTCAGGCGTTTTCCCCGTTTACCTGGGCCGAGGTTGTCCCTGCCGACAAGGCCAGTCTTGAGCTGCAAGCCACCAATGTCACTGGCGAGGCGGACTACGAGACGGCGCAAGGGCCGGTCAAGGGCTACCACGCCACACGTTCGGCGAGTGCGACGCGCACCGACACCTCGATTCATGAAACCCCGCAGTCCATCAGCGTCGTGTCCAAGGATGTGGTCGAAGACATCGGCGCCACCCGTTTGCAGGATGCCCTGGACTACGCCGGTGGCGTCGGTCGTGCCAACAACTTCGGCGGCCAGGGGCTCACCACCTTCACCGTACGTGGCTTCACCACCGGCGAGTTCTACCGCAACGGTTTCCCGATCAACCGCGGCTACCCGAACATGCCCGACGCCAACACCATCGAACGCCTCGAAGTGCTGCGCGGCCCGGCAACCATGCTGTATGGCCGTGGCGATCCCGGCGGCACCTTCAACGTGGTGTCCAAGCAACCGCTGGCCGAGCCGACCGTGACCCTCGGCAGCCAACTGGATGACCAGGGCATGCAGCGCGCCACCCTCGACGCTTCCGGCCCGCTGGACGAACAAGGTCGCCTGGCCTATCGCCTGAACGTGGTGGGCGAGGGCGGTGACACCTTCCGTGACCATGTCGAAACCGAACGCTATGGCGTGACCCCGGTGATCACCTGGCAGGCCAGCGATGACACCAAGGTGATCTTCGAAGGCGACTTCATGCGCAACAACCACCCGCTGGACCGTGGCCTGACGCGCTACCCCAATCAAAAAGGCACCGCCTCGCGTGACACTTTCTGGGGTGAAAAAGACGCCGGCAAACTGCACAACGACAACAGCATGGCCCAGCTGCGTTTCGAGCACCTGCTCAATGACAGCTGGACCCTGGGCGGTGGTTTCCAATGGCTGGACGGCACCTTGCAAGGCAATGCCATTGAAGCCAACGGCCTGGCCGCCGACGGTCGCACCCTGGGCCGCAACTTCAACTACCGCAAACTGGAGTGGACCGACAAGGACACTCAGCTCAACCTCACCGGGCATTTCTCCACCGGTGGTTTCGACCACACCTTGCTCACCGGCGTCGAATTCGAAGACTACGACTACAAGTCGATCATCCAGCGCTCCAGCGGCGCAGTGGGTGCTTATGCAATCGATATCTTCAACCCGGTCTACGGCCAGGCGCGCCCGAACCTCACGCGTACGCCGACCCACGACAAGGAAAACCTCAAGACCTACGCGGCCTTCGTGCAGGATCAGGTGGCCCTGACCGAGCGCCTTAAAGTGCTCGCCGGCGCACGCTTCGAGCGTTTTGAACACGACTACCACACCTACGTGCCGGGCGGTAAAAGCTGGGAAGCCAGCGACAACGCGGTCACCCCACGCGTGGGCGTGATCTACGACCTCACCGACACCGTCGCGGTCTACGCCGACGCCGCGCGTTCGTTCAAGCCCAACACCGGCGCCAGTCGCCAGGGCGGTGGTTTTGAGCCGGAGAAAGGCAAATCCTACGAGATGGGCATCAAGTGGGAAGCCCTGGACCGTCAACTCAGCGTCGACGCCGCGATCTACCAGATCGAGAAGAAAAACGTGCTCACCACCGACCCTCTCGACTCCACCTTCAGCGTCGCCGCCGGCCAGGTGCGCAGCCGTGGTTTCGACCTGAACGTGGCGGGCAATATCACCCCCGAGTGGCGTGTGATCGGTGGCTATGCCTACGTGGACGCCGAAGTGACCAAGGACAACACCCTGCGCAGCGGCACGCGCTTGCTGAACATCCCGCGCAACAGCTTCAGCCTGCTCAACGTCTACGAGTTCCAGGACGGCGCCCTCAAGGGCCTGGGCCTCGGCGCGGGTAGCAAGTATGTGGATGAACGGGCCGGGCAGACCGCCAACAACGCCTTCTCGATGGACGCCTACACCGTGGTCGACCTGCTCAGCTACTACAAGGTCAACGACAAGGTGCGGCTGAACCTGGACGTGAAAAACCTGTTCAATCGCGAGTATGAAGAAGGTGCGTTCGGCAACGTGTACGCCTACCCCGGCGAACCGCGCACGGTGCAGGTAGGCATTGCCTATACCCTGTAACGCCGCCTGATTGGCTTGCAATGGCCCAGGTGATTGCAAGCCACGTCACAGCCCCGGCAGAAAAGGCACTAAGATCTACCCGATAGATGGGAGTCAAATGTTGGGGGGCAAGTCAGATCCTCGCACCGCCCCTCCCACATGTTCTTTCACCTGATTTCAGGGCAGGGGCGGCGCGTTTCACCAGGCGCCGTCGAATCTTCTATCCCGCGTCTGTTATCAATTCTGCCAGCACTGCGCATAGCGCTCACACACGCTATAACGTTTGTCCAATTCGGCCATGTGTGCCCAGTTGTCGGCCATTGCTTCCTTTTCCAGCACTTCATTGAGCCTGCGGTAGAACTGCAGCATCGCACCGTTGACAGCCAATGCCTGAGTGATGTCGGTGGCCGGGGTATCGGGCACCAGGGTTCTTAATGTGGGCGTGTCCAGTCGTGAGAGGCGCGCACGGTACTCAACCTTGTACTGCTCAAGTGCCTTGGCCTTTACGCCCTGAGCCTGGACCAGGTAGTTCACGACGTTCTGACGATACTGCGCCCAATAGGCATCCGGCAGATCAAGGTTCATCTGGGCCTTGCGCTTGTTGACCACCAGATCAGTTGCGTGACCGCGCGCGCTGTCGTCCAGCGGGCTGGCCTGGGGTTTCATTTCCGCGATGATGCTCGGGGCGATAATCTGCTCGGCCAAGGCATCACGCTCCGGGGTGGCGGGGAGGCCTTTCGGCGGCGCGGGGAACAGCGCATTGGCACCTACGCAGCTGGGCAGTCCTTTATTGATCACCGGGACCGGTGAGCGCACCACCTGGCCTTTTACTGAATGCAGACGTTTGAGTGTCGTCACACACTGGCTGCCTGCGCCAGTGAACGTCACCTCGTATTCCGCGCCGTTTTGCGGAGTGAGGGTGAAAGCCATGCCGCACACCGAACCTGTGCCTTGGGTATTCAAGTGCAGGAACAGTTCTTTGTTGGCGGGCAAGCGGATTTCCAGGTAGGGCGTTTTTTCGGAGACCGGCGGCATCGACATGTCCGCCCGCCTGCGGGTGTTGGCCAGGAACAGATTGTTAAGGATGCCGGTGGTCTGTCCATCGCAATGTTGCGCATCTATTACACTCAGCGTGGCACTGCTCATGTCGCTGACAAATCGTAGCTTGGCAGCATCCGGTCCGGTGGCATCGGGGTACGTACCCGACACGCTGCAGCCGCTCAATATCAACGCGAAAAATGTTGCGCCGAGCGCACGGCCTGCAAATAAATTACTCATGAAAGGGAGGTCATCCTTAACGCCGATGTTGAGAAGTGCCGCATGATACTGGCAAAGTTGAACTTTTTTCGATGGACCGAGGATTGAATGCGCAAAATAAGTCAGTTGTTTGTGATCGGAACCGTGGCCTTGATGAGTGCCTGCTCGGCATTGCCACCTGAAATGGCATTGGATTCGAAAGTCTATTCCGCCGAAAACGCAGGTCTTGTCCTGGGCGCACTGATCGAGGGTGGGCCCTACGGAACCTGGATGAGCTTTCACAATGTGGACACCGGAAAAGACTATGGCTGGGGCCCCAAGGACTACTACTCGGCATGGTTGCCTGGAGGCACCTATGAAGTCAGTGACCTTGGCTCGCGTCGTGGCGTGATGGGGCCCTACTCGAAGCCGCTGCGCTTTACCGTCACCAATGGACAAATCAATTACGTGGGCGAAATGACCTATGGTTGCCCGCTCGCGGCTCGCCCGGCCGCGATCTATGGCGTGAAAAACTGCGGACTCCTTGCGTTGGGGACCTGCACCGTTGATTACCCCAGCATTGGCATCTGTGTGGTGGATCGACAGGAGCAGTCCGTTCGCACCTTCGTCAAGCAGCACCCGCAATATTCCGAGCTACCGGTCAAGTCGGCCGTGATGTCGACGCGTTGACCCTTGCGCCGAGTTGAGCGTGGAGGCTCAATCGGGTTATAGCGGCGTCAGCACATTCATCACCGTATCCAACGCCACCCGCGTGTCATCCAGCTGCACCAGCGACGCATGCCGCGCGCCGAGGGCGTCGCGGTTCTGGATCGCGGTGAGGATCGCCTTGTGCCGGGGCAGGCTCAGGCCCTGGATGTCCGGGCGGCGGTTGGTGATGTTGATCGACTCGCGCAGCGGCAACGACAGCATGTTGCACATATAGGCGAGCAGGTCGTTACGGGTGGCATCGGCAATGGCGCGGTGGAAGTCCAGGTCGGCCTGCAGCAGCTGTTCGTGGGTCTGCGCGGTTTCCATGCCCTGGTAGGCTTTTTCGATGGTGGCGATGTCTTCATCGGTGGCGGTGGTCGCGGCCATGGCGGCGATCTCCGGCTCGAGGATGCGCCGCACACCGGCCAGGGTATTGAAAAATTCACTGTGGGGCGTGGACTGCATCAACCAGGACAATACGTCCGGGTCGAGCAGGTGCCATTTCAAGCGCGGCCGCACCACTGCACCCACCCGTGGCTTGGAATACACCAGGCCCTTGGCGCTGAGCACCCGGGTCGCCTCGCGCAATACCGAACGGCTGACCTTGTACTCCTCGCACAGCGTGGCCTCCATGGGCAGCCGTTCTTCGGGCTTGAAGCGACCTGAAACGATGTGCATGCCCAAGTCCTGAACGATCTGGGCATGCATGCTCTTGCGCGGCTTGGACGGCTGGTGATCCATAACGACAGGGATGCTCCGACTTAAATTCGCGGCATCATAGCATCCCAATTAGTGGGAATGCCGGGGGACTTCAGCCCCACGGCAACCCACCAGGAAGTCAAAGTCGCAACCCTGGTCGGCCTGCAGCACATGGTCGATATACAGCTGGCGGTAGCCGCCGACGATCAGGTTCTGCGGCGGTTTCAGGTCGGCCATGCGCGCCGCCAGCTCTGCGTCGGGGATGTCCAGGTGCAGGCGACCGTTGGCGCAGTCGAGTTCGATCCAGTCACCTTCCTTCACCGTGGCCAACGGTCCGCCGGCCGCGGCTTCCGGCGCCACGTGCAAGACCACGGTGCCGTAGGCGGTGCCGCTCATGCGCGCATCGGAGATCCGCACCATATCGGTCACGCCCTGGGCCAGCAGCTTGGCCGGCAAGCCCATGTTGCCGACTTCGGCCATGCCTGGGTAACCCTTGGGCCCGCAGTTTTTCATGACCAGGATCGAGTTGGCGTCCACGTCCAGTTCCGGGTCGTTGATGCGCGCCTTGTACATGTCGAAGTTCTCGAACACCACCGCACGGCCGCGATGCTGCATCAGCTCGGCGCTGGCGGCCGACGGCTTGAGCACCGCGCCGAGTGGCGCCAGGTTGCCGCGCAACACGCAAATGCCGCCGTCGGCGCGGATCGGGTTGTCGAGGGTGCGGATCACTTCGTCCTGGCCGTAGATCGGCGAATCCTTGGTGTTCTCGCCGAGGGTCTTGCCGTTGACGGTCAAGGCGTTCGGGTGCGGGATCAGGTTGGCTTCACCGAGGCGGCGCAGCACGGCGGGCAGGCCACCGGCATAGTAGAACTCTTCCATCAGGAAGCGCCCGGACGGTTGCAGGTCGACGATGGTCGGCATGCCGCGACCGATGCGGGTCCAGTCGTCCAGGTCGAGCTCGACACCGATGCGCCCGGCGATGGCTTTCAAATGGATCACGGCGTTGGTCGAACCACCGATGGCGGCGTTCACGCGGATGGCGTTTTCAAACGCTTCCTTGGTGAGGATCTTCGACAGCTTCAAGTCTTCGCGCACCATCTCCACCGCACGCATGCCGGACATATGGGCCAACACATAACGCCGCGCATCCACCGCCGGGATCGCCGCGTTGTGGGGCAGGGACGTGCCCAGTGCCTCGGCCATGCAGGCCATGGTCGACGCAGTACCCATGGTGTTGCAGGTGCCCGCCGAACGCGACATGCCGCCTTCGGCCGCGAGGAAATCATCCAGGGTAATGGTGCCGGCCTTGACCTGTTCGCTGAGCTGCCACACCACGGTGCCCGAGCCGATGTCCTGGCCCTTGTGCTTGCCGTTGAGCATCGGCCCACCGGTGACCACGATGGCCGGCACGTCGCAACTGGCGGCGCCCATCAGCAGGGCCGGGGTGGTCTTGTCGCAGCCGGTCAGCAGCACCACACCGTCAATCGGGTTGCCGCGAATGGCTTCCTCCACGTCCATGCTCGCCAGGTTGCGGGTGAGCATGGCGGTGGGGCGCAGGTTGGATTCGCCGTTGGAGAACACCGGGAATTCCACCGGGAAGCCACCGGCCTCGATCACGCCACGTTTGACGTGCTCGGCGATCTGGCGGAAATGCGCGTTGCACGGGGTCAGCTCCGACCAGGTATTGCAGATGCCGATGATCGGCTTGCCATGGAACTGATGGTCGGCGATGCCCTGGTTCTTCATCCAGCTGCGGTACATGAAGCCGTTTTTGTCGGCGGTACCAAACCACTGGGCGGAGCGTAGGCCGGGCTTTTTATCAGACATGATCGATTCTCTTATTGTATGACTATATGTTCTATTCGTGCTTAAACATAAGCGCAAAATCGATGCTTTGGAAGAGTTGTTTTGCAAATAGTCCTACTATATAGTCTGGCTTAACTGAGGTATGACCCTGGCGGATTTCCGCGAGAGGCGTCCCCCGAGCTTCTATAAAAACAACAATCGGAGATCGACCCCATGAGCCAGGAACTGCGGCTTATTCGGCGCATCACGCTGAAACTGATTCCCTTCCTGATCCTGCTGTACCTGATCGCCTACGTGGACCGTTCCGCCGTGGGTTTTGCCAAGCTGCACATGGGCGCCGACGTCGGTATCGGCGATGCGGCCTATGGCCTGGGCGCGGGGTTGTTCTTTATTGGCTACTTCCTCTTCGAGATCCCCAGCAACCTGATGCTCGACCGCTTCGGCGCACGGCGCTGGTTTGCGCGGATCATGATCACCTGGGGCGCGATCACCATCGGCATGGCCTTCGTGCAAGGGCCGCACAGCTTCTATGTGATGCGCTTCCTGCTCGGCGCGGCCGAAGCCGGATTCTTTCCCGGCGTCCTGTACTACATCACCCAATGGTTCCCGGTGCGCCATCGCGGCAAGATCCTCGGGCTGTTCATCCTCTCCCAACCGATTGCGATGATGATCACCGGCCCGGTGTCCGGCGGCCTGCTGGGCATGGATGGCATCCTCGGCCTGCATGGCTGGCAGTGGCTGTTCATCGTGATCGGCACCCCGGCGATCCTGCTGACCTGGCCGGTGCTGCGCTACCTGCCGGATGGCCCCAGGCAGGTCAAATGGATGAGCGACGACGAAAAGGCCTGGCTCACCGGTGAGCTGGACAAAGACCTGCAAGCCTACGGCCAGACCCGCCACGGCAACCCGCTGCATGCCCTCAAGGACAAACGCGTGTTGCTGCTGGCGCTGTTCTACCTGCCGGTGACCCTGAGCATCTATGGCCTGGGCCTATGGCTGCCGACCCTGATCAAACAGTTCGGCGGCACCGACCTGGTCACCGGCTTTATCTCCGCCGTGCCGTACATCTTCGGCATCATCG
This sequence comes from Pseudomonas sp. NFACC25, assembly GCF_900100935.1. Classification (NCBI taxonomy): domain Bacteria; kingdom Pseudomonadati; phylum Pseudomonadota; class Gammaproteobacteria; order Pseudomonadales; family Pseudomonadaceae; genus Pseudomonas; species Pseudomonas sp. NFACC25. Next base: position 4,162 of record NZ_FMUC01000016.1, on the reverse strand, counting down.
GCCTGCTGATCATCCCGCGCAGTTCCGACCGTTTGAATGATCGCTACGGCCACCTGGCGGTGCTGTATGTGCTCGGCGCCATCGGCCTGTTCTGCAGTGCCTGGCTGAGTGTGCCGGTGCTGCAAATGGCCGCGCTGTGCCTGGCGGCGTTTGCGCTGTTTTCCTGCACCGCAGTGTTCTGGACCTTGCCGGGGCGCTTCTTTGCCGGCGCCAGTGCGGCGGCGGGCATTGCCTTGATCAACTCGGTGGGCAACCTCGGCGGCTATATCGGTCCGTTCGTGATCGGTGCGCTCAAGGAATACACCGGCAACCTCGCCTCGGGCTTGTACTTCCTGTCCGCGGTCATGGTGTTCGGGCTGGTCCTGACCGGCGTGGTCTACCGCGTGCTGGAGCGCAAGCACGTACTGCCCGCCGATCAATTCGCCGCCAGCGCCCGTGGCGCCACACGTACTTAATCTGGGAGAAGTCTGATGCGTTTAGTTCAGTTCGAGTCAAGCAACGGTGAACGCCGGGTCGGCGTTGTAGAAGGCGCCACAGTGCGCGAAGTGCGTACCGCGCGCAGCGTGCGCGAACTGGCGCTGGCCGCCATCGAGGCGGGCGTCAAGTTGCAGCAGCAGGTCGAGAGCCTGGGCCTGGGCGACAGCCATGACTACGCCGCACTGTTGGCCGACCTGAAGATTTTGCCGCCGCTGGACCACCCGGACCCGGCCCATATGCTCATCAGCGGCACCGGCCTGACCCACCTGGGCAGTGCCTCGGCGCGGGACAAAATGCACCAGCAGGCCGGCGATGAGAGCGCCTTGACCGACACCATGCGCATCTTCAAATGGGGCGTGGAGGGCGGCAAGCCCGCTGCCGGCCAGGCTGGCGTGCAACCGGAATGGTTCTACAAGGGCGACGGCAGCATCGTCGTGCGCCCAGGTGAAGCCTTCCCGGTGCCACCGTTTGCCGAAGACGCCGGTGAAGAACCGGAAATCGGCGGCCTGTATGTGATCGGCCCGGACAGCCAGCCCTATCGCCTGGGTTTTGCAGTGGGCAACGAGTTCTCCGACCACATCATGGAGCGCAAGAACTACCTGTACCTGGCCCATTCCAAGCTGCGCAGTTGCAGCTACGGCCCCGAACTGCGCGTGGGCGAGTTGCCCCAGCACCTGGCCGGCACCAGCCGCATCCTGCGTAACGGCGAGGAAATCTGGCGGAACGAATTCCTCAGTGGCGAGGCCAATATGTGCCACAGCCTGGAAAACCTCGAGTACCACCACTTCAAATACCGCCAGTTCCTCAAGCCGGGCGATGTGCACATTCACTTCTTCGGCACCGCCACGCTGTCATTCGCCGATGGTATACGTACCCAACCGGGCGATGTGTTCGAGATCAGCCAGGCCGAGTTCGGCGCGCCGTTGGTCAATGGCGTCGGCAGCAGCGAGGCGGCCTTTGAACCCGGCCAAGTCACCCCCCTTTAAGGAGATCAACATGACCCAGTTCCTCGGCCACAACTACATCGGCGGCCAGCGCAGCGCCAACGGCAGCGTCAAGCTGCACAGCGTCGATGCCAGCACGGGCGAAACCTTGCCGCAGGATTTCTACCAGGCCACGCCGGAAGAAGTCGACGCCGCTGCCAAGGCTGCCGCCGCGGCGTATCCCGCGTACCGTGCGTTGAGTGCCGCGCGCCGTGCGCAGTTCCTGGACGCGATCGCCGACGAGCTGGATGGCCTGAGCGATCACTTCATCGAGCTGGTCTGCCGCGAAACCGCGCTGCCCGCCGCACGTATCAAAGGCGAGCGTGGGCGTACCAGTGGCCAGATGCGCCTGTTCGCCACGGTGCTGCGTCGCGGTGATTTCTACGGCGCACGCATCGACAAGGCGTTACCCGACCGCCAGCCACTGCCACGCCCGGACCTGCGCCAATACCGCATCGGCCTGGGCCCGGTGGCCGTGTTTGGCGCGAGCAACTTCCCCCTGGCGTTTTCCACCGCCGGCGGCGATACCGCAGCGGCACTGGCGGCCGGTTGCCCGGTGGTATTCAAGGCCCACAGCGGGCATATGGCCACGGCTGAACAGGTGGCCAATGCAATCATTCGTGCGGCAGAAGCAACCGAGATGCCGGCGGGTGTATTCAACATGATCTTCGGCGGCGGCGTCGGCGAGGCGCTGGTCAAGCACCCGGCGATCCAGGCAGTGGGCTTTACCGGCTCGCTCAGGGGCGGTCGCGCCTTGTGCGATATGGCCGCGGCGCGCCCGCAGCCGATCCCGGTGTTTGCCGAGATGTCGAGCATCAACCCGGTGATCGTGCTGCCCCAGGCCCTGCAAGCGCGGGCGGAAGCGGTCGCACGGGATCTGACCGCATCGGTGGTGCAAGGCTGCGGCCAGTTCTGCACCAACCCTGGCCTGGTGATCGGTATCGCCTCGCCGCAGTTCACTGCGTTTACCCAACAGGTCGCCCAATTGATCGGTGAGCAACCGGCGCAAACCATGCTCAATGCCGGCACCCTGAGCAGCTACGGCAAAGGCCTGGAAAAACTCCTGGCGCATCCTGGCATTCAGCATGTGGCCGGTAGCACCCAGGCGGGCGATCAGGCGCAACCGCAGCTGTTCAAGGCCGATGTGCGCTTGCTGATCGATGGCGATGAAGTGCTGCAGGAAGAAGTCTTCGGTCCTACCACGGTGTTTGTCGAGGTCGCTGATCAAGCCCAGCTCAGCGCCGCCTTGCACGGCCTGCACGGCCAGCTCACGGCGACGATCATTGGCGAACCGGCAGACTTTCAACAGTTCGCCGAACTCACGCCGCTGCTGGAACAGAAGGTCGGGCGCATCCTGCTCAACGGCTACCCGACCGGCGTCGAAGTCTGCGATTCGATGGTGCATGGCGGCCCGTACCCGGCTACCTCCGATGCCCGTGGCACCTCGGTCGGCACCTTGGCCATCGACCGTTTCCTGCGCCCGGTGTGCTTCCAGAACTACCCGGATAGCCTGCTGCCCGACGCGTTGAAAAACGCCAACCCCCTGCGCATCCAGCGCCTGGTGGATGGCACGCCATCCCGCGACTCGCTGTAAACACTTATCAGGAGGCGTCATGTCGTGTACCGCTGTCACTGAGCACCGTGCGCAACTGGGGGAAGGCCCGTTCTGGGACGTGCCGACCCAGGCGCTGTACTGGGTCAATATCGCCGGCAAACAGGCCCTGCGCCTGATGGGCGGGCAGTTGCAGATCTGGCAGTTGCCCGAGCACGTTTCGGCGTTTATCCCGTGTGAACGCGGTGATGCGCTGGTGACCCTGAGCAGCGGTGTCTACCGCCTGGACCTGGCCACCGAAGCCCTGACCCTGCTGTGCGTGGCCGACCCACAACCGGGCAACCGTGGCAATGAAGCGCGCTGCGATGCCCAGGGCCGCCTGTGGCTGGGCACCATGCAGAACAACATCGGCGAACACGGCGAAGACCTGCCGATCACGCGGCGCTCCGGCGGCCTGTTTCGCATCGATGCGGATGCCCAGGTCACGCCGTTGCTCCACGGCCTGGGCATTCCCAACACCTTGCTGTGGAGCGAGGACGGCCGCCAGGTGCATTTCGGCGACAGCCTGGACGCCACGCTCTACCAGTATTCGATCCAGGCCGACGGCCAACTCGAGCCCGCAACGCCGTGGTTCGGGCCGCACTTGCGCGGCGGGCCGGATGGCTCGGCCATGGACAGTCAAGGCTACATCTGGAACGCCCGTTGGGACGGCAGTTGCTTGCTGCGCCTGACGCCCGAGGGGGAGGTGGACCGCATTATCGAGTTGCCCGTGAGTCGCCCCACCAGTTGCGTATTCGGTGGCCCCAACCTCACCACTTTGTATATCACCAGCGCCGCCAGCCCATTGGATCACCCTCTGGACGGCGCGGTGCTGGCCATCGAAGTCGATGTACCCGGCATGCCTTGCCATCGCTTTGCCGGTTAACCCCAAGACTTAAAAACAACAACAAGGAGTCACCCGTATGAATCATCGTCGTCGTGGTATCCGTTCCCTGTGCTGCGCCGCTGTGGCGGTCTCGGCCATGAGCTTGAGCGGGCTGTTGCTGGCCGCTGAAGAAGTGAAGATCGGTTTCCTGGTCAAGCAGGCCGAGGAACCGTGGTTCCAGACCGAATGGGCCTTTGCCGAAAAAGCCGGCAAGGAACATGGCTT
>NZ_FMUC01000020.1:0-98846 GCF_900100935.1 Pseudomonas sp. NFACC25 | reverse complement strand
AGAGCAAAAGCAGAGCAAAAGCAGACCGAGTTCTAGCTGATATGTGGAGATCCAAATGTGGGAGGGGCGGTGCGACGATTCGACTTGCCCCCGATAGCGCCGGGTCAGTTAAAAAATAAGTGACTGACACTCCCTCATCGGGGGCAAGCCCCCTCCCACATTTACCCAGTACACCAGACCCAACTCCGGTCGGCTCTAAGGCCGCCACGGAAGCAAGCCACAGACCGCTGAAAGTTGTGTAGATACCTATGGCCATCGGGGGGACAAGCGCCCTCGCACATTCAGGTCGCGGACCATCAGTTAGACAGGCGCCGGTTCCCGAGCCGTCACAGGAACAATCTCCCAGCCCCAACAAAAAAATGCCCACCCCCGGTAAGGGATGGGCATTTTCCCTCCAACCATTACTGCTTGGCGTGCTTGGCCTGGACTTCAGGCATCGCCGAAGAATGATGGTTAAGAATTTTCCACTGGCCACCCACCTGCTCATAGACGAAGGTGTAGCGCGCCTGCACCTGACGCACCTTGCCATCCGACTCGGTCAGGGTGAAGGTGTAGACGCCACTGTCCATGGCCACGTTGCTGCCCAGTTGGCGGATCTCGCGGTAGTTGATCTGGCCCACCGGCTTGAGCGCCAGGAAGTGGTCGAAGTAGTCGGTGATCTGCTCCGGCGTCGTGCGCACCTGGTTGGACACGGTCGGCTGCAACACAGCGCCCGGCGCGTAGAGGTCGACCACGGATTTCACGTTGCCGGTCTGCAGGGCGCTGTTCCAGCGGTCGAATAAACCGGCAATCTCGCGGTCTTTGACATTGGCCGGCGCCTGGGCGACTTCACGGTAGACATACGGGGCCGTCTCGGCGGCATGAACAAACGGTACGCTCAGGGCAAACATCAGGGCGATCGGGGCAATCTTGAATTTCATGGCGATACTCCAGTGGTCGTCGTTGCGGCCACTTTGCCAACCTGCCCACCGGCCGCCATCGGCCAACCGGAGGTATTTACCTATGCCATTTGGCAGATAGCGCCAAGGGGTCCGACCCTGTCTAATAGATCCCCCTCGCGCCCGCAGCAATGGAGCATCAACCATGCATGACACGCCCCATGATCCCGGCAGCGCCCTGGCCATGCGCGCGCACTTTCGCCAATCGCAAAGTCGTACGGCGCGCCTGCGGCTGTTGGTGGATACCGGCCAGGAGTTGCGCCAACTGCCCCCCGACGCCATGCGCGAACGCGTGCTCGCGCGGGCCTGCGCGTTTCTGGCCATGGACCACGGGCTGCTGCAGGAGTGGGACGCCGAGGGCATCGCCTATACCAGCGCCCGCCATGGCAACCCGTCGCGCTTGGGCAGCCTGGCCGCCCTCGCCGACCGCAGCCTGCGCACGGCGTGTTGGCAGGAGCGGCCATCCGAGGACGTGCCCAGCGTCTTGCAAGTGCCGTTGCGCGCCGGTGACGGCGATGCCTTTGGTGTACTGGTGCTGGGCAATAGCGTCAGCCTGCGGGCGCCGGAGCACGAAGACAGCGAATCCCTGCAACTGCTCGCCACATTGCTGGCCGCCCACCTGGAAAACGACCGGCTGCTGAGCACCCTCAAGCTGCGCGACAAAACCCTGTCCGACCTGGTCAACCGCTTGCTCCGCGCCCAGGAAGACGAACGCAAGCGCGTCGCCTACGACCTCCACGATGGCCTGGCGCAAACCCTGGCGGGCCTGCACCAGCGGCTGCAAGGCTTTGCCGGGCGCTGCCCGCCGCTGCCGGAGGCATTGGCCGCCGACCTCGAGGCGATTCTTACCCTGGCCCAACACTCGGTTGGCGAGGGCCGGCAACTGATTGCGGGCCTGCGTCCCACGGTGCTGGATGATTTCGGCTTGTTCAAAGCCCTCGATAAGGAGGCCGACCGCCTGCGTGACGCCGGCATCAACGTGGTGTGGCAGGCGTACTGTGAGGCGCGCTTACCCAGCCAGGTGGAAATCGCCTTGTTCCGGATCGGCCAGGAAGCCATCAACAATGTGCTCAAGCATGCGCGCGCCAGCCAGGTGCAACTGGCCCTGGCGCTGCACGACGGCCAGGCGTCCCTGCGGCTGGACGACAATGGCCGAGGCTTCAAGGCAGAGCCATCAACGGATGACGCCCAGCATCTGGGCCTCGCCACCATGCAGGAGCGCGCCAGCCTGTTGGGCGGCAGCTTCACCTGCGTCAGCACCGTCGACGGCGGTACCCGGCTGCACGCGCGCGTGCCTGCGCACTTGATTGGAGTCCCCCAATGACCCACGTCCTGCGCCTGGTGCTGGCGGACGACCATGAAGTCACGCGCACCGGCTTTGTCTCCCTGCTGGCCGGCCATCCGCAGTTCGAGGTGGTCGGCCAGGCCAGCGATGGCCTGCAAGCGGTGGAGCTGTGTGAGCAACTGCTGCCGGATATTGTCATCCTCGACATTCGCATGCCCGGGCTCAATGGCCTGGGCGCCGCACGCTTGCTGCAACAACGCCTGCCGGCGGTGAAGGTGGTGATGTTCACCATGGACGACAGCCCCGAGTACCTGGAGGCGGCCATGAATGCCGGTGCGGTGGGCTACTTGCTCAAAGACGCCAGCCGCGCCGAGGTGATCCAGGCGCTGCAACACGTGGCCGCCGGTGGCGAAGCGCTCAACACGGCGGTCAGCGCCCGGCTGTTGCGGCGCATGACCGAACGCCAGGCCAGCGGTGCCGCCCCCGGCGAACCGCTCACCCCACGGGAACGCCAGGTCCTCGGCCTGGTCGCCAACGGCATGAGCAACCGCGCCATCGGCGAACACCTGGGCATTACCACCGGCACGGCCAAGGCCCATGTCGAGCGGGTGATCGGCAAGCTCGGCGCGGCTGACCGTACCCAGGCCGCCGTGCGGGGCATCGCCTTGGGCCTGGTGACACCCACATGAGGCGGCCCAAATGAGAAAGCGTTGGGCCGACCTGCCGCTGCGCGGCAAGGCGCTGGTGGTGATTTCACTGCCACTGGTGGTGCTATTGCTGTCCCTGGTGCTGATCTACACCACGGAACGCCAGACCGCCCGTGCCGAAGAGGATGTGCGCCGGGTTTTACGCGTGCAAGGCGATATCCAGGCCGTGCATACCTTGCTCGCGGAAGCCGCCGCCAGTGTGCGCGGTTACCTGCTCACCCGCCGCGAAGACTTCCTGCCCAGCTACCTGAACGCCAAGCCCCAGATCGAGTCGGCCCTGCACCGACTGGACCGCAACGTGCGCGATCCACGGGTGCGCGAGCAGCTCAGCGCGATCAAGCCGCTGATCGACGGCAAGGTCGACGGGCTGGAGGAAATGCTCAAGGACAGCGACGCCACACCGGAGTCCATCAGTGCCATCCTGATCAGCAACAAGCACATCCTCGACGCCCTGCGCCAACACATCAGCACCATGCTCACCCTTGAGGCGTCGTTGCTGGCCGAGCGCAGCGCCGCTGCGTCCGAGACCCGCCAGCGCTTGTTGCTGTCGACCTGGTTGGCGGCGATCTGCGGGTTGTTCGGGGCGATTGTCGCGGTGCTGTTTCTGTCCAAGGGCATTGTCGCCCGGGTGCAGAATGTGCAGCGCAATGCCCAGCGCCTGGCCCTGGGCTCGCCGCTGCTGCCACAGCCGCCGGAAAAAGACGAAATCGGCCAGTTGGGCACCAGCCTGGTGGAGGCCGGACTGTTGCTGGCCGAGCGCGAGCGCGCCTTGCGCGACAACGAAGAACGCTTGCGGCTGATCATCGATGGGGTCAAGGACTACGGGATCTTCGCCCTCGACACGGCGGGCCATGTCACCAGCTGGAACAACGGCGCCGAGCGGATCAAGGGCTATACCGAACAGGAGATCATCGGCCAGCATTTCTCGCTGTTCTACCTGCCCCAGGAATGCCCGCAGCACCCGGACATGGCGTTGCGCGAGGCCACCCGCAACGGTGATTACACCGAAGAAGGCTGGCGCTGCCGCAAGGACGGCACGCGGTTCTGGGCCAGCGTGGTGATCACGGCGCAGTACGACGGCACCGGCGCCCTGCGCGGTTTTTCCAAGATCACCCGCGACATCACCGACCGCCGCGCGGCGGAGATCGCCCTGCGCACCGCCCGCGAGGAAGCCGAACGCGCCAGCCGCGCCAAAAGCCAATTCCTGTCGCGCATGAGCCACGAACTGCGGACCCCGCTCAACTCGATCCTGGGCTTTGCGCAACTGCTGGACATGGACGCGCCCAAGGCGCAAAAGGCCGATGTCGGTCACATTCTGCGCGCCGGCCAGCACCTGCTCACGCTGATCAACGAGGTGTTGGACATCGCCAAGATCGAGGCCGGAAGCCTGGCGTTGAATATCGTGCCGATCCCGCTGGCGGGCACCTTGCAAGAGGCGCTGACGCTGGTGTCGCCCATGGCCGCCGACGCAGGCGTGCAGTTGCGGCCGCTGCCGGCACTGGCGGCGGATACGGGCATCGTTGCCGACCGCCAGCGCCTGACCCAGGTGCTGCTGAACCTGCTGTCCAATGCGATCAAATACAACCGGCGCGATGGTCAGGTGAGCCTTGAGGTCGATATCCGTGGACAACGAGTCAGCGTGGCTGTGTGCGATACCGGCAACGGCATCGCAGCCGATCATATGGGGCAACTGTTCAAGCCTTTCGAACGCCTGGGGGCCGACCCGAATGTGGAAGGCAGCGGCCTGGGCCTGGCACTGAGTAAAAGCCTGCTGGAGAACATGGACGGCCGACTCAAGGTGCAGAGCCAGCCTGGCGTCGGTTCGCGCTTCACCCTGGAACTGCCCTTCGTGCGCGTGGCCCACGCCCAGAGTATTGCCACGCCCGGCATAGACACCGAATTGAAGCGCCCAGCTCCCGTCGTCAACACCTTCGAGGGCAAGGTGTTGTGCATCGAGGACAACCTCTCCAGCCTGGCGCTGATCGAAACCCTGCTGCAACGCCGGCCCGGCATACGGCTGCTGTCGAGCATGCAAGGCCAACTGGGCCTGGACCTCGCCGCGCAGCACGCACCCCAGTTGATTCTGCTGGATGTGTCGCTGCCGGACATCAATGGCTTGAAGGTGCTGCAACGCCTGCGTCAGTCACCGATCACCCGCGACACACCGGTGCTGATGATCACCGCCGACGCCAGCGACCTTACCCGCCAGGCCTTGCAGGAGGCCGGCGCCACCGCGTTATTGAACAAACCGATCAACGTGCCGGCGTTTCTCGCCCACCTCGACCAAGCCTTTCCGGAGCCCGCGTGAACCTCGACCTGCGTATCCTGATCATCGACGACCAACGCCCGAACCTCGACCTGGTGGAGCAACTGCTGGCGCGCGAAGGGCTGACCAACGTGCTGAGCAGCACCCAGCCACTGCGCACCCTGGAGTTGTTCAACAGCTTCGAGCCGGACCTGGTGATCCTCGACCTGCACATGCCGGAATTCGACGGCTTTGCCGTGCTGGAGCAACTCAACCGGCGCATCCCCCAGGGTGAATACCTGCCGATCCTGGTGCTCACTGCCGACGCCACCCGCGACACACGCCTGCGCGCCCTGGCCCTGGGCGCCCGGGACTTCATCAGCAAACCCCTGGATGCGCTGGAAACCATGCTGCGGGTGTGGAACCTGCTGGAAACCCGGGTGCTGTACAAGACCTTGCGCACGCTGGTGCCGGCGGACCGTATTGAGTTGTTGCAGCGGCGCGGTGCTACCGCCACGCCCGGCAACGTCGAGACGCCGCCGGCATCAACCGCGATACGGCGCTGCTAGCGCCCGCGGGCTCGATGTTCAAGGTTCGGCAAAGGGAAGCGGTGTGTCGGTATCACGGCGAACGGTAAACACATTCAGGGTCATCGCCACCAGGGCGTAATAACCGAAGACCCCGACCAATTCGACCACGGCGGGCTCCCCGAACGCCTGGATCGCCTGCGCATACAGCGCGTCGTCGATTCGACGCGTCTCGTACAACGTCTTGCCTAACCGATAGACCAGTTGCTCGTCCTCACGCGTAAAGACCGGAACCGCCCGCTCACGCAACGCCTCGATCACCGCATCAGCCACCCCCGCCGAACGTGCGATGGGCTCATGAATCTGCCACTCCGCCTGGGACTGCCACCAGGCGGCAGTGAACAGGATCGCAAGTTCGGTCAGGCGCAGTTCGAGCCGAGTGCCATACCGACAGAACGCCCCCAAGCGCTGCGCGTGATTGGCCAGTTCCGGGCTTTGAATCCACGCCAGGAATGGGCCGTCCAGGTTCCCGCGTGGTCCCGCGAGAATGTCCTTGAGCACTGCGCGCTGAGCGTCGTCCATGCTCGTTTCAGTCAATTCGCTGAGCCGCGATTGAATCGTCATGCGCAATTTCCTCAGAGGCTTTTCAATGTGCTGTTCACCGCACCCAGGAGTTTGTCGGCGATCTCATCCAAGTGGCTGTCCTCAAGAATAAACGGCGGCGCCAGCAGGATATGATCGCCCCGCAGCCCGTCCACCGTGCCACCCATCGGGTAGCACATCAGGCCTGCCGCCATGGCGGACTGCTTGAGTCTGGCGTGCAGCTTCAGCGCGGGGTCGAACGGGGTTTTGGTGGCTCGGTCGGCAACCAACTCAATGCCCTGGAATAACCCGCGCCCGCGAATCTCACCCACATGCGGATGCTCACCCAACTGCGCCAGCAAACGCTCACGCAGACCTGCGCCCAAGTGGTTGACCCGGTCCAGCAAGCCGCGGGACTCGATGGCTTTCTGCACCGCCAGTGCGGCCGCGCAGGCGGTGGCGTGGCCGATATAGGTGTGACCATGCTGGAAAAACCCTGAGCCCGTCGCAATGGCATCACGGATTCTCTGACTCACCAACGTTGCACCTATCGGCTGGTAGCCCGCGCCCAGGCCTTTGGCGATGGTGATCAGGTCAGCCGTGATGCCCTCCTGCTCGGCGGCAAACAGGGTTCCGGTACGGCCCATGCCGCACATGACCTCATCAAGGATCAGCAACACCCCATAGCGGTCGCACACCTCGCGAATGCGCTTGAAGTAGCCCGGCACTGCGACCACGACACCCAGCGTCGCCCCTACGACGGGCTCGGCCACAAACGCCATGACGTTTTCTGCCCCCAGCCGCAGGATCTCCGCCTCCAGTTCGGCCGCCAGGCGCACGCCCATGGCCTCCGGGGTTTCGCCGGGTTGCTGCTCACGGTAGGCATAGCAGGGACTGACATGGCTGACGTCGATCAGCAACGGTTCAAACTGCTTGCGCCGCCACTCATTCCCACCCGTGGCCAATGCCCCGAGGGTATTGCCGTGGTAGCTCTGGCGACGGGCGATCAAGTGCTTGCGCTGAGGCTGGCCCACCTCGATGAAATACTGGCGGGCCAATTTCAATGCCGCTTCTATCGCTTCGGACCCGCCCGAGACGAAGTACACCGATGCGATGCCTTCGGGTGCCCGGGCAACCAGGAAATCCGCCAGTTCTTCCATGACCTGGGTGGTGAAGAACGAAGTGTGTGCGTAGGCCAACTGCCCCACCTGTTGACGCACGGCCTCGATCACCTGGGGGTCGCTATGGCCCAGGCATGACACCGCCGCCCCACCGCTGGCATCCAGGTAGCGACGGTTGTCGCTGTCGATCAGATAAGGCCCTTCGCCGCGGACGGCCATTGTGTAGCTATGTGTAAGGCTGCGATGAAAGACGTGGCTCATGGTGCCGCTCCCGATATTTTTGCAAATAATAGATGCATAGATTTTAAATGCAATTAATTTTTGCAAGCCGCTCGTCATCAGGAAACCCGACTTAAACGTTACAAAACCCAGCATTTACTGGACAAAACAAACCTATCGAACTGAATTGCGACAAGCAAAATATAGTTGCACGCAAATTAAATGCATGTATATTTTGCGAAAGAGCAAATGTTTCGTGCGCCTCCTTTCTCGGGTGGCTAGCCGGGCCAACAATAAAAAATGGAGTGGGTCGTGATGTATCACTCAAAAATTCAACTGCCGCTATCCCCACCGTCCCAGGCTTGCCTTGGGGCTTGTATCCCCCTGAAGAGAAAACACGCATGAAGAACTTTCTGAAGGCCTCACTGGCGGTAATGGCACTGCTCACCACCTCAAGTTCGTTCGCTGCCGGCAAGGAATTGCTGGTGGCCACCGATACGGCATTCGTGCCTTTCGAGTTCAAGCAAGGCAATGAATACGTGGGGTTCGATATCGACCTGTGGGCGGCGATCGCGAAAGAAATGGGCGTGACCTACCAGCTCAAACCCATGGATTTCAATGGCATCATCCCTGCCCTGCAAACCCGCAATGTCGACGTGGCGTTGGCCGGTATCACCATTAAGGAAGAGCGCAAGCAAGCCATCGATTTTTCCGACGGCTACTACGACAGCGGCTTTCTCCTGATGGTCAAGAGCGACAACGACACGATCAAAGGAGAGGCGGACATCGCCGGCAAGACCCTGGCGGTGAAAAGCGGTACGTCGGCGGCGGACTATGCCAAGGCCAACCTGAAGGCCAGCGACCTGCGTCAGTTCCCCAATATCGACAATGCCTACCTTGAATTGCGCACTGGCCGTGTCGATGCCGCCATGCACGATACGCCGAACGTCCTGTACTACATCAAGACCGCCGGCGAAGGCCAGGTAAAAGCGGTCGGCCAGCAGATGCTCGCCCAGCAGTACGGCATCGGTTTCCCAAAAGGCAGCGAACTGCGTGAACCGGTCAACGCCGCGCTGAAAAAGATCCGTGAAAACGGTACCTATGCGCAGATCTACCGCAAATGGTTCGGCACTGACCCGAAATAACTCCCGCCCTTCATCAATAGAGAATTCAGCATGCATTTCCAATGGAGCGCCATTTGGGATGCGCTGCCGGTACTGCTCGAAGGCGCCAAGCTGACCCTGTGGATTTCGATCCTGGGTCTGATCGGTGGTGCCGTGATCGGCGTGGTCGCGGGCTTTGCCCGCGCCTATGGCGGTTTTTTCAGCAGCCGCGCAGCGCTTGTGTTCATTGAACTGATCCGTGGCACCCCGATCATGGTGCAGGTGATGTTTATCTACTTTGCCTTGCCCATGATGGTGCCGGTGCGCATCGACCCTTTCACCGCAGCCGTGGTGACCATCATGCTCAACTCCGGGGCCTACATCGCCGAGATCACCCGTGGTGCGGTGCTGTCGATCCACCGTGGTTTTCGCGAAGCGGGGTTGGCGCTGGGTTTGTCCAGGCGCGACACGCTGCGCTACGTCATCGCACCGCTGGCGTTTCGACGCATGATCCCGGCGCTGGGCAACCAGTGGATTGTCAGCATCAAGGATACGTCGCTGTTCATTGTCATCGGCGTCGCCGAACTGACGCGCCAGGGCCAGGAAGTCATCGCCGGTAATTTCCGCGCCATGGAGATCTGGTCTGCAGTCGCCGTCATTTATCTGATCATTACCCTGGTGCTGAGCTATGTCCTGCGGCGCATGGAATCGAGGCTGAAAATCCTATGATTGAGTTCAAAGGTGTTTCCAAGCACTTCGGCAGCACCCAAGTGTTGCACGACATCAACCTCAAGATCGCCAGCGGCGAAGTGGTGGTGATCATTGGTCCTTCGGGCTCGGGAAAGTCGACGCTGCTGCGCTGCATCAACAAACTGGAGGAAGTCACCGACGGCCAACTGATGGTCGATGGCCTGGAGGTCAATAACCCGAAGGTCGACGAACGCCTGATTCGCCAGGAAGCGGGCATGGTGTTCCAGCAGTTCCATCTGTTCCCACAGATGACCGCGCTGCAGAACGTCGCTTTCGGCCCGGTGCGCGTGCGCGGCGCCAGCCGCCAGGAGGCGGAGAAACTCGCCGCCGAACTCCTGGCCAAAGTCGGCCTGGCCGACCGTGCCGATCACTACCCTTCCGAGCTGTCGGGCGGACAGCAGCAACGCGTGGCGATCGCCCGGGCGCTGGCGGTAAAGCCGAAGTTGATGCTGTTCGACGAGCCGACTTCCGCCCTCGACCCGGAGTTGCGCCACGAGGTGCTGACCGTCATGAAGTCACTGGCGGATGAGGGCATGACGATGGTCATCGTCACCCACGAAGTGGACTTCGCCCGCAAGGTCGCCACGCGCCTGATCTTCATCGACAAGGGCCGCATCGCCGAGGACGGTGCCCCCGCTGAACTGATCGCCAACCCACCCAGTGCCCGCCTGCGGGAATTCCTGCAACACGTATCCTGAGGAGATGCCATGACACTGCCCTCTATTCATCTTGATGGAAGCGCTTACGCGATTGGTCGCGGGCTGGGTGTCTTCGGTCGGGACGCCGTGCATGGGCACTTACGCCCTCTTGCACTCTGGCAATACCTGGCCTTGCAGGCTCAAACCCCCGCGGCGTTGCAGATGCGTCAACAGGTGAGGACCGAGTTCCCCCGTTACTGGCAGGAAATCGAGGGACTGGCCGACGGATTGCAACTGCCACTTGACGAAGTGTTCATGTGGAATTGCCGAGGTGACTACGTACATGAACAGAGCGTGGATGGCTGCACGACAGTGTTCGGCCCAACCCGCACCGGTACGCTGATCGCCCATAACGAAGACGGCCTGCCGCAGCTCAAGGGGCATTGCGCGCTCTTGCATGCCACGCCCGAATCGGGCCTTGCGTTCAGCAGCTTTATCTATCCAGGGTCCTTGCCCGGGCACACGCTGGCGATCAATGAACGCGGCCTGGTGGCGACCGTCAACAACATTCGTCCGGCGCGCATTCCCGCCGGCATTCCTCGACAGATCCTGGCGCGCGCGACCCTCGACGCCGGCAGTCTCGACGAAGCCATTGCCGTGGTGACCCGCAAGGATCGCGCCGGGGCGTTTCACCACACCTTCGGCCAGGTAGGGAGCGCCCGAGTCGTCAGTGTCGAGGCCAGCGCCGAGGGCAGCAATGTCAGCGAAATCCAATGGCCGGCGGGGCATTCAAACCACCTGGTATCGCTGTCGTTGAGCCAGGTGAAACAGCGCATCACCGCCAGCTCAGGCGCCCGACAGCGGTGTATCGACCAGCGCCTGCAACACCTTCCTGGCGACCTGGACGCCGACGTCGCGCTGGGTATCCTGCGCGACACTTCGGGGCAGGACCTGCCTGTCTACCGCTGCGCAGCGGATGATTCGGACAACGAAAATACCCTGGCAACCGGTGTTTTTCTGATCAGCGCCAACACTGTAGAGTGGCGCGTCTATACGCAACCGAACCCTGACCAGCCTGATGCTGAAGGTGTGGTCCACCGCTCATTGATTGACGCTTGTTCGGGTCGTTGAGGGTGGAGCGCAGGCGCTCACTGAATAATGGATACCGTTAATGAATAAAGTCCCGGCAGCACTTCCCGACACGTTGGACGGCCTCAAGCAACTGCTCGCGGCCATCGAGCGGCGTGAGGTCGATATTGCCTTGGGCAGCAGCTCCAGGCGCGTGCTGATGGCGCTGATCGAATCCCCCCAACGCACCGCAGTGTGTTCGATCAGCGAGCTGGCGCAGCAACTGGATGTCAACGCCTCGACCCTGTCCCGGCTGGCGCAACGGCTGGGCTATGGCGGTTTCAGCAAATTGCAGGATGTGTTTCGCCGAGAGATCACCGAAGGCAAGCATTTCTATAGTGATCAGGCCTCACGGCTGGTCATCAATCATGAAGACAAGGACATCCTCAATCAGCTGACGCGCCTGGGCCGCCAGGAAAACGCCAACATCGCCAGCATGATCGAGCAGGTCGATCCCGATGTGTTTGTACAGACGGTGGAACTGCTGGCCAGTGCCCGCCGGGTTCGGATCCATGGCATGCGCCAGTTCAATTCACTGGCGCTGTTCATGTCCTACGGCCTGGGTATGTTGCGTCCGGATGTGGCGGCCCTGGATTCCAGTCGCCAAGGTGTTGCGGATGCCCTCGCACAACTGGACAAGGGTGACGTACTGGTGGTGTCCAGCTGTTTTCCCTACACACCCAGCGTCCTGGCCACGGCCGAGGTCGCCGCTCGCCATGGGATCAAGGTCATCGCACTGACCGACTCTGCCAGCTCGCCACTGGCGAAGGTGGCCTTGCACAGCTTCTATGTCCCCAATCACAGCTTGTTCTTCAGCAACAGCATGTGTGCCTTTATGTTGCTGGCGCAGGGTTTGTTAAGCGCGGTTGCCAGCAAGCTCGGTGAGCTGTCGATATCGGCGCTGAAGTACCGAGAGACGCTGATCGACGAACTTAACGCATCGCTGTAAGCGCCCTCATGAGCCTTCGGGTACTGTTTATCCTCGCCGGGGCGTTAATCGCCGCGGACGTGCTGATTAATCTCTTTTACTCGTGAAGCAAGGCATCCTTGCCCTGGAACGACCTACAACGTCGTTTCGATCTTCTTCGCCGCCGCTTCACTCACCCAGCCATGCCAGATCTCCGGGTGCTGCTTGAAGAACAGCTTGGCCAGCTTGGGAGAGTCGATGTGCTCCTTGGTCATCCGCGCCAGGTTCTGGTTGAGCAGGTCAATCGGCAGGTTGACCTTTTCCAGCACCGCCACCAGCTCCGGTGCCTGTTCATGGAACGCTTTGGACAAGCCGACCTGAATGCTGATCTTCTTGTCCACGCCCGGTTTTTCCTCCAGCTTGACCAGGTCGACCTGCCCCATCAGTGGCGTCGGCGTCCAGTAGTAGAACAGGATCGGCTCACCGCGCTTGTAGCTCGACAACACCGCCGCATCCAACGCCGGGCCGGTGCCCGGGCGAAAGTTGGTGTAGCTGGCTTCAAGGCCATAGCTCTTGAGCATCTCGCTGTTTTCCAGCTCGCACGTCCAGCCCGCCGGGCAGTTGTAGAAGCGGCCCTTGCCGGGTTCTTCCGGGTCCTTGAACAGCTGGGCGTACTGCGCCAGATCGGCAATCTTCTTCAGCTCGGGGGCCTTGGCTTTCAGCCCGCGCCTGGCATCCCCTTCCACCAGGTAACGCGGCACGTACCAGCCTTCGGTGGCGCCTACGATGGGAGCGCCGACGCCCACCACCTTGCCGCTGGCCGCCGCCTTGTTCCACACCTCACTGCGCCCGATCCACTCCTCGGCCAGCACCTGGATGTCGTTGCTGCCCAGCGCGCTCTCCATGGTGATGGAGTTACCCGGCAAGGTGTCGACCGCGCAGCCATAGCCATCCTTGAGCAGGGTTTGCAGCACATCAGTCAGCAGCATCGCGCTTTCCCAGTTCAGGCCGGCGAACTTCACCGGTTTGCCGGATTCGCACCATCCGGCAGCCTGGGTCGTGGCGCTGCCCGCTAACAGCCCGCAAGAAAGCAGCCATGCCATCACGTTTTTATTCAGCTTCATCATCGATGCACCTATGCAGTGAAAGGGTCAGATCAGGGAGGGGCAGATGTCAGCGAAATTACGCTCTAAAAGTTGTGCGTCAGCCAGCTGTATGGATCGTTGGAAACCAGTCTTCGCGCAGGCGCTGGCCGGTTTGCATGGCGTGGCCTGGGTAAGGTGGGGACGTACGCCCCGGGCGTTCGAGATAGCGCACATCATCCCCGACCCAGCGCAACGAAAGTACCCGTCGACGCTGCGCGGAGCCATTGCCCCGGGCGCCGTGCACCGTGCGAAAGTCGAACAGCACCGCGTCACCCGGTTGCATTTCCCATTCCAACACCGGCATACCCTCCTCCGCGTCCGGGTCCGGTGCGTCGCGGTAGTCATCCGCGCCTTGGTAGAAGTCGCTCTGGTCGGCCCAGCGCACCGGCCGGATGCCTTTATCCCAGCGATGGGAACCGGGCAGCAGCCGCAGGGTTGACTCGCGTACCGGGTCCACGGGAATCCAAAAACTCACGGACTGGCTGCCGTCGACGAAGTAGTACGGGATGTCCTGGTGCCAAGGCGTGGCTTTTTGCGTACCGGGCTCCTTGACCAGCACATGGTCATGAAAAAACTGTGCTGTGCGTGACTGCATCACCTGCGCGGCAATCGCGGCGGCCGGCGACTGCTCGATGATCGCGCGAAATTCGGGGATGCGTTGCCAGTTGCAATAGTCGTCGAAAAAACCGCCGGACTGCCCGCCCTGCTCGATGTAGCGGCTTGCGTACACGCCAGGCTCCGCGAGGTTGCGCTCGATGCCCGCAGCGATCTGCGCGGTCCAATCGCTGAAGATGCCTCGCAGGCACACCGCGCCATCGCGCTGGAAGGCGTCGATGTCTTCTTGGCCAACGGTGTATGAGCTGTGGGTCATGGCCGGGTACTCCCTTAACAAGATGAAAGTTGTGCAGGGCCAATATTCCATGACAACCAAGTAAGATAAAATAATAAGTCTTGATATATCACCCAAGAAAAACCTATGAACTTTACATTGCGACAATTGCGCTATGCCCTGGCGGCGGCCAAGCACGGCAACCTCACCCTGGCGGCTGAAGAGTTGCATGTTTCCCAGCCGTCCATCTCCACGGCGATCACCGAGCTGGAAGGCCTCTACGGGCAACCGTTGTTCGTTCGCCAGCGCGGGCTGGGCGTGTCATTGACGCCGTTTGGGCGCACCGTCATGGCCCAGGCCAAGCGCGTGCTCGCCGAGGCGCAGACGTTCGCGGACATCGGCAGCCAAGCCGATGACTTCGCCGGGGACCTGGTGCTGGGCTGTTATGCGGACCTCGCGCCGTATTGCTTGCCGCAAATTCTCAAGCGCCTGCAGCAAGTCTCGCCTCGGGTCAGGGTGGATATGCGCGAAGGCGGGTTTGAATACCTGGGCAAACGGCTCGGCGAAGGGGCCCTGGAACTGGCCTTGACCTACGACCTGGGCTTGCCGGCCAACATGGAGCGCGTCGAACTCTGCCAACTGACCGCCCACGCCCTGCTGGCGGCAGATCATCCGCTCGCGGCAGAAAGGCAGGTGGACATGGCCGCGCTCAGTGCGTGCAACCTGGTGGTGATGGACCAGATCCACAGCTGGCAGCACATCCTCGACCTGTTCAACGCTTTTGGCCTGGTGCCCGCCAGCGTTCAGCCCACCCACAGTTTCGAATTCCAGCGCAGTCTGGTCGCCAATGGTTTCGGCGTGGCGCTCACCTACACCCGCCCTTTCGGCGACCACAGCTACGACGGCCAGCCGCTGGTGTGCCGGCCGATCAAACAGCAGCTGCCTGCGCAACGTATCGTGCTCGCCTACGATCAGCGCTACCCGTTGACACCGCCCGCCGAGGCGTTCAAGGCGCACGCGTTGGCGTGGTTCTCACAGCGACAACCGTTTGCGACGTTTTGACGATGTGACGCAACACTCATCCTGTCACCGGTGCCCACGCTGCCAGTTGTGTGCAGAGCCGCGAAAGCTGACACTCGCGCCTCCATTCATCCATCGCGCACTACAGGGATATTCCGCACATGGCTGCTTCAAATAAATGGCTGATGTCGTCAGTCGCTTATTACCTCGACTTTTTTACCGTTCCGCTGTTCGTCGCCCTTGCCCTTTACCTCGCGCCGTTTGACCTGACCCTCGCCCTTGCCGGCTTGCTGGCCTGGACCTTGGTGGAATATTCGGCGCACCGTTTCCTGTTCCACTCGCTGTATCGCCGCGAGCATTGGACCCACCACATCGACGTGCTGGCCTACATCGGCGTGTCCAGCTGGAAAACCAGCTCGACCTTCGCCGTGCTGTTGCTGCTCGCCTGGTCCACCGGCCTAGCCTCGGCCTTTATCGGCGCCGTAGCGGGCTATTTCGTCTACATCTCGCTGCATTACGTGATGCACCGCCCGCAGCATTGGGCCTATGGATTTATTCCGGGGCTGGTGGCCAATCACGACCTGCATCATCGCAAAGGCATCGAGAAGAACTTCGGGGTGTCTTCGCCGCTGTGGGACCATGTGTTTCGCACTTACATTCGAACAGGGCGCGCCTGAACCGCCTCTTGGCGATTGTTTTTATTACGAACAAATCTAGCCGCCCATACACCTGCGCCGCCAACCTTATCTACGCTCTAGCCCGTGCCAGGAGGCGCATTGAAGAGTCCATGACGGACCCACTGTCTCCCGGCGCCTGATGCCTAGGAGATACCGATGAGAATGGAAACCCATCGCCCCCGGCCCGGGTTCGGCTGTGCGCTGTTTGGCGCGTTGCTGAGCCCCCTGGTCGTCGCGGCCCCCACGTTGTCTACGCAAATACCTTTCGATGTCACGGCGACCCCGCCCTTTTCCCTGTCCAGCCTGCAAGCCAACTTCGATGAAATGTCGTGGCAGACGTTCATCGCGCTGAACTGGCCGGCCCTGGACACGGGTCAACCCAACAGCGCTGTGCAGATCGGCCAGCAGGACGCGGCCACCGTGTGGGAAAGCTATAAGGAGAGCTATCAGATATTCCTGGCCCAAGGGCAGAAGCCGCTGCCTTTTCATGCGCCCGCCAGCATACCGAAAGCCTGTGAAGGCAAGGGTTCCGGGCGCTTGCTGCAACAGATGGGCAAGGTTCCGGATGTGCTCGACGAGTTTATCCAGCCGTTTGAAAGCGGCCCCCTGGTGGACCAGAGCGGCGTGTACACGCGCAATGAAATCGTGGTCAACCAAGCCATGTTCGACGGCATCGTCAACAACGGCCTCTACAGCATCCAGGGCCAACAGGCGTTTTTTGCCGCCAGCCCGACCAATGCGGTGGCGTTCAGTTGCGGTAACCCGAGCACCAGTGAGGTGGGTTCGCTGATGGTCAAGGCCTCGTGGAAGGTGTTGGACGGCAACGACAATCCCGCCAGCTTCCACAGTGTCGATGCCCTGGTGTATACGCCGGGCAACAGCAACCCGAGCAAGGGGCCGGTGGTGGCCGAGTCCTGCGTGGCCGAGCCGGTCGGGCTGGTGGGCCTGCATATCGTGCACAAGACCACCAGCGCGCCGCAGTGGGTGTGGTCGACCTTCGAGCACGTCGACAATGTGCCGGAAAAGACCACGCCGCCCGCCGAGCGCAAAGGCCCGTACCTGTTCTACAACGCCAGCAGCCAGGCCGAGGTCAACCAGCCGCCGCCCCGGCCATGGAACCCGGCGGTGAAGGCCACGCCCTCGCAGATCGTGCGCGAGATACCGTTGACGGATGAAACCAAGGCCCTCAACACCACCTACCAGACCCTGCTGCGCACAGTGAATCCCAACAGCGTATGGGCCAACTACCAGCTGATCAGCACCCAGTGGCCGACGCTCAGCGGCCAGCCGCCGTGCCAGATCTCCGCAACCCGGCCGCTGGGCAACCCGGCGCCGTCGTTCCTCGCCAATGCCACGCTGGAGACCTATATCCAGGGCACCGTGCCCCAGGCGTCGTCCAGTTGCATCGCCTGTCACGGCAATGCCGCCACCCACGTGACCCAGTCGCCGCGCACCAGCTTCGCGGACTTCACCTACCTGCTCGAGCGCGCCCAATCCACCGGTGTGACAAGGAGTCAGCCATGAGTACCGACCTGGACAATTTCACCGGCCTGAGCGTGGTGCTCACCGGCATCGATCAGGAACTGCTGGCGCCCTCCGTGGATCCCATCGGCCTGCCCAGCACCTTTCTCAACTTCATCGGCCCGCGTGTCGGGCAAAGCGTGCTCAGCGCCCTGCTGGCCCAGTACGCCGCGCTGGCAGCCGAGCAGGCGACACCGCAGCAAATCGGCACAGCGATCCTGATGCAGAACGGCCAACCGGCACCGACGCAAACCGCCCAGGTGGCACGCGCGATCATGAAGCTCTGGCTGCTGGGCGTGTGGTACCAGCCGTATACCCAGGGTGCGTTCCCAGTCGGCGAGCAAACCGTGGTCAGTGACGAGGCCTACACCCAGAGCTGGGCGTGGAGTATTGCCCAGGCCCACCCCATGGGCTACAGCGAGTTCTTCTTCGGCTACTGGAACAGCCCGCCGCCCAGCCTGGAAGACTTCACTGGGGTTAACGCCAGCACGCAGCCAGGAGCATCGTCATGAGTAGCGAACAAGCAGATGTGGTGATTGTCGGTGCGGGCCTTGCGGGCAGCCTCATTGCCTATCAATTGGGCCTGGCCGGGGTGCAAGTGCTGGTGCTGGAATCGGGGCCGGAGATCCCGCCCAATCGTAACCAGTACCTGGAGCGTTTCTATACCGCGACGTTGAAGACCCCCGAATCACCCTACCCGCCGGTGAGCACCCTGAGCCCGGCGCGCAACCCCGCCGAACAGAACGCACCGCGCGCGACCATCGCCGACCTGATCAACGGCTGGAACAACCCCGACATCAGCTATCTGGTGCAAAAAGGCCCGCTGCCGTTCACCAGTACCTACGAGCGCGTGGGCGGCGGCACCACCTGGCATTGGGTCGCCACCTGCCTGCGTATGTTGCCGAATGACTTCAAGATGAAGACGCTGTATGGCGTAGGGGTGGACTGGCCGATCAGCTACAACGACCTGCAAAGCGCCTATTGCCGTGCCGAGGCGGAAATCGGTGTGGCCGCGAATGTGGCCGACCAGGCGTACCTGGGCATTACCTTCCCGGCCAACTATGAATACCCGATGACCAGTATCCCGCTGTCGCTGGTCGATGGCAGCTTCGTCAGCGCGGTGCAGGGCCAGTCGTTCGAGGGCCTGCCCCTGGTGGTCAGCCCGACGCCGGCCGGGCGCAACTCGCAGCCGTATGCCGGGCGACGGGTGTGCGCGGGTAACACCAACTGCACGCCGATCTGCCCGATCCAGGCCAAGTACGATGCCACGGTGACCATGAACAACGCGCTCAACACCGGCAATGTGCGGGTGCTGTACAAGACCGTGGCGAGCAAGGTCACCGTGGCGGCGGACAACAGCATCAGCGGTATCGAGTTCATCCAGTACCAACTCGGCGATGGACCACCGACCGGCACCGGCGTGGCCGTGGGGCAACGTTATGTGATCGCCGCCCATGCCATCGAGACGCCCAAGTTGCTGCTCAATTCCACCAGCAGCGCCTGGCCCAACGGCGTGGCCAACAGCAGCGGCCAGGTCGGGCGCAGCCTGGCGGACCACCCGATCTACCTGGCCTGGGGCCTGATGCCCGAAGGCAAGACGGTGTTCCCGTATCGCGGCCCGGTGTCCACCTCCGGCATCGAAAGCCTGCGCGACGGCGCCTTCCGCAGCCAGCGCGCGGCCTGGCGGATCGAGATCGGCAACGAGGGCTTCAACTGGCCGATCGGCGATCCCTACACCACCGTCGCCGACCTGATCGATGGCACCAACGTCAGCCACACCAACCCGCTGCCAAACGCCACGGGCGCGCCCCAGGTGCTGTTCGGCACGGCGCTGGTGCAACAGCTGAACAACCTGCTCACACGGCAATTTCGGATAGGTTTCCTGGTGGAGCAAGTGGAGGAAGATCCCAATAACGCCAACTGCTATATCGTGCCTTCCAGCCAATACAAGGACCGCCTGGGCATCCCGCGCCCGGAAATCCACTACGACCTGTCCGACTACACCAAGGAAGGTTTCAAACAGGCGCGGATCCTGGCCAGCCATGTCATCACCGAACTGCTCGGGGCTACCGAACTGACTGCCGACATCCCGCCCGGGGTGTTCACCTACCAAGGGCAATCCTATTCGTTCCAGGGTGCCGGGCATTTGATGGGCACCTACCGCATGGGGGACGACCCCAAGACCTCGGTGGTGGACAAGAGCCAACGCAGTTGGGACCACAACAACCTGTTCCTGGTGGGTGACGGCGTGTTCCCCACCACCGGCACCTCCAACCCCAGCCTGACCATCGCCGCGCTGTCGATCCAGGCCGGCGACACCCTGTGCAACGAGCTCAAGGCCGCGACGCTACAGGTGCAGGCCAACCAGCCATGGCAAGGCACCGGCGTGCAGATCAGCGGCCCGAGCCCGCGCCGGGTGCGGTATGTCAGCGGCAAGTGGCTGGCCAGCCCGGTGGGCGGCATGGTCGATGGCAACGGCAGCCCGGGGTTGATCGCCAAGGCGGGCTACACCTTGCCGGGCGCCAATGAGGGGGCGCTGATTGGCCGGGTGAGCAGCAGCGGGACACCGTTTCTGGTGGGTGACCTGGCGGAGATTCCGGCGGGGCAGACCGGGGAATTGCAGCTGTGTATCAATGATGATCTGGAGGGGCGTTATGGCATTGGTTTGGGGGATAACCAGGGGGCGCTGACGGTGCAGGTGGGGTTCGGTACCGCCTGACGCACCCTGGAGATTGGCGCCCGGCTCAGGTGAACCGGGCGTTTTTTTACCCATCCTGGCCTTCGTCGCCCCCTGCAAACCGCTGTTGAAATAGTTCCTTGCACCCTCGACAACAGTCCTTTGTCATCACGCCCATTGATAGCCCCCTAACGAAAGCCCCATGCTAGAGGGCTAATCCCGCGCTTATATCATTCCGAATGATAGTTACCTTTGCTTCATTCGATTCGTGACATACCGCGTCGCCGCGCATGATCCGCCCATCTCAAATACATTGGCGGATGCACCTCATGGAACAGTCACTCAAACATTTGCGCTTCCCCCTGGCGATCCTGGCCGTGGTGGTGATGAGCGCGTGCGGCAAGACCCCGGACCAAGCGGCCGCCATGCCACCGGCAAAAGTCAGCGTGGCCAAGGTGCTTGAGCAGCCGGTCAACGAGTGGGATGAATTCACCGGTCGCCTGGAAGCGCCCGAAACCGTACAGATTCGTCCACGGGTGTCTGGCCAGATTGACCAAGTCGCTTTCACCGAAGGCGCCTTGGTCAAGAAAGGCGACCTGCTGTTCCAGATCGACCCGCGTCCGTTCCAGGCCGAAGTGCGCCGCCTGGAAGCCCAACTGGCTCAAACCAAAGCCGCCGCCAGCCGCAGCGACAACGAAGCCCAGCGCGGCGAACGCCTGCGCCAGAGCAATGCGATCTCCGCCGAACTGGCCGACTCGCGCACCACCGCCGCCCAGGAAGCCCGCGCCGCCGTCGCCGGGATCCAGGCGCAGTTGGACCTGGCCAAGCTGAACCTGAGCTTCACCCGCGTGACTTCGCCGATCAGCGGCCGCGTCAGCCGTGCCGAAATCACCGCCGGCAACCTGGTGACCGCCGACGTCACCGCGCTGACCAGCGTGGTCTCCACCGACAAGGTCTACGCCTACTTCGACGCCGATGAACGTGTGTACCTCAAGTACACCGAACTCGCTCGCCAAGGCCGCCGTGGTGCCACCACCCCGGTGTACCTGGGCCTGTCGAATGAAACCGGTAACCCGCACCTCGGCCAGATGAACTTCGTCGACAACCAGGTCAACCCGGCCACCGGCACCATCCGTGGGCGCGCCGTGTTCGATAACAGCAAGGGCGAATACACCCCTGGCCTGTATGCGCGCCTGAAGCTGGTCGGCAGCGGCACCTACTCCGCCGTGCTGATCAACGACGAGGCCGTCGGCACCGACCTGGGCAAGAAGTTCGTGCTGGTGATGGAAGGCGACAAGCCGGCGTATCGCGCGGTGGAACTGGGGCCGAAGATCGAAGGCCTGCGCATCGTGCGCAGCGGCCTGAACAAGGACGACACCATTATCGTCAAGGGCCTGCAACGCGCGCGCCCCGGCTCGCCGGTCGCCCCGGAAACCATTCCGATGGCCAGCAAGGAAACCCTCGCCGCCTTGGCCCAACAACGACAAGCGCTTGAAGCCAGCAACCTGGAGCAAGTGGCGCCGGAAAAAACCGCGCCCAAGCTCGCAGCCGTTGCGTCTCCACGCGGTTAAGGGATACGACTCAAGATGAATTTTTCCAAGTTCTTCATTTCACGGCCGATCTTCGCAGCGGTGCTGTCGCTGCTGATCCTGATCGCCGGTGCGATCTCGCTGTTCCAATTGCCGATCAGCGAATACCCGGAAGTCGTGCCGCCGACCGTGGTGGTACGCGCCAACTTCCCGGGCGCCAACCCCAAGGTCATCGGTGAAACCGTGGCCGCGCCGCTGGAGCAAGCCATCACCGGCGTCGAGGGCATGCTGTACATGTCCTCGCAATCGACGGCCGACGGCAAGCTGACCCTGACCATCACCTTCGCCCTGGGCACCGACCTGGACAATGCGCAGGTGCAGGTGCAAAACCGGGTGACGCGGACTCAGCCAAAACTGCCTGAGGAAGTGACGCGCATCGGTATCACCGTGGACAAGGCCTCCCCCGACCTGACCATGGTGGTGCACTTGACCTCCCCGGATCAGCGCTACGACATGCTGTACCTGTCCAACTACGCGATCCTCAATATCAAGGATGAGCTGGCCCGCCTGGGCGGCGTCGGCGACGTGCAGTTGTTCGGCATGGGCGACTACTCCCTGCGTGTCTGGCTGGATCCGAACAAGACCGCCTCGCGCAACCTGACTGCGACCGATGTGGTCACCGCGATCCGCGAGCAGAACCGCCAGGTGGCAGCCGGTGCCCTGGGCGCCCAGCCCGCACCGTCTGACACCAGCTTCCAGTTGTCGGTGAACACCCAGGGCCGCCTGGTCACCGAGGAAGAGTTCGAGAACATTGTGATCCGCGCCGGCGCCAACGGTGAAATCACGCGTCTCAGGGACATCGCCCGGGTCGAGTTGGGGTCGAGCCAATACGCGCTGCGCTCGCTGATCGATAACCAGCCGGCCGTCGCAATTCCGATTTTCCAACGCCCCGGCTCCAATGCCATCGACATCTCCAACGATGTGCGCGCCAAGATGGCCGAGCTGAAAAAGAGCTTCCCGGCCGGCATGGATTACCGCATCGCCTATGACCCGACGATCTTTGTGCGCGGTTCCATCGAAGCGGTGGTGCACACCCTGTTCGAAGCGCTGATCCTTGTGGTGCTGGTGGTGATCCTGTTCCTGCAGACCTGGCGCGCCTCGATCATTCCGTTGGTGGCGGTGCCGGTCTCGTTGATCGGGACCTTTGCGGTGATGCACCTGTTCGGCTTCTCCCTCAACGCGCTGTCGCTGTTCGGATTGGTACTGGCCATCGGTATCGTGGTGGACGACGCTATCGTGGTGGTGGAGAACGTCGAACGTAACATCGAGCTGGGCCTGGAGCCGTTCCCGGCGACTGAAAAAGCCATGAGCGAAGTGACCGGCCCGATCATCGCCACGGCGCTGGTGCTGTGTGCGGTGTTCATTCCAGCGGCGTTTATCAGTGGCTTGACCGGGCAGTTCTACAAACAGTTCGCCTTGACCATTGCGATCTCGACGGTGATCTCGGCGTTTAACTCGCTGACCCTGTCCCCTGCCCTGGCCGCCGTGTTGCTGCGCGGTCACGATGCACCGAAGGATCGTTTCTCGAAGGTCCTCGACAAGCTCCTCGGTGGCTGGCTGTTCCGTCCCTTCAACCGCTTTTTCGAAAAGTCCAGCCATGGCTACGTGGGTACCGTACGCCGGGTGATTCGCGGCACGGGCATTGCCCTGTTCGTGTACGCCGGCCTGATGGTGCTGACCTTCTTCGGGTTTGCCCACACCCCGACCGGTTTCGTACCGGCCCAGGACAAGCAATATCTGGTGGCCTTCGCCCAACTGCCCGATGCTGCGAGCCTGGACCGCACCGAAAACGTGATGAAGCGCATGTCGGAGATCGCCCTGAAGCAGCCCGGTGTGGAAGCTGCGATTGCGTTCCCTGGCCTGTCGATCAACGGGTTCACCAACAGCCCGAACAGCGGCATCGTGTTCGTGACCTTGAAGCCGTTCGATGAGCGTAAAGACCCGAGCATGTCCGCCGGTGCGATTGCCGGTGCGCTGAACGGCCAATACGCCAACATCGAAGAAGCCTACATGGCGATCTTCCCACCGCCGCCGGTACAGGGCCTGGGCACCATCGGCGGGTTCCGCCTGCAGATCGAAGACCGTGGCAACCTCGGCTATGACGAGCTGTACAAAGAAGTGCAGAACGTCATCACCAAGAGCCGTGGCGTGCCCGAGTTGTTCGGCCTGTTCACCAGCTACACGGTCAACGTGCCCCAGGTCGATGCCGCCATCGACCGCGAAAAGGCCAAGACCCACGGCGTGGCGATCAGCGACATCTTCGACACCCTGCAGGTCTACCTGGGTTCCTTGTATGCCAACGACTTCAACCGCTTCGGGCGTACCTACCAGGTCAACGTGCAGGCTGAACAACAGTTCCGCCAGGACGCCGACCAGATCGGCCAGCTGAAAGTACGCAACAACAAGGGCGAGATGATCCCGCTGGCGACCTTTATCAAGGTCAGCGACACCTCGGGGCCGGACCGCGTGATGCACTACAACGGCTTTATCACCGCTGAAATCAACGGCAACGCGGCACCGGGCTACAGCTCCGGCCAGGCCCAGGCGGCGATTGAAAAACTGTTGAAGGATGAACTGCCCAACGGCATGACTTACGAGTGGACCGACCTGACCTATCAGCAAATCCTCTCGGGCAACACCGCGCTGTTCGTGTTCCCGCTCTGCGTACTGCTGGCGTTCCTGGTCCTGGCCGCCCAATACGAAAGCTGGAGCCTGCCGCTGGCGGTGATCCTGATCGTCCCGATGACGCTGCTGTCGGCCATTACCGGGGTAATCATCTCGGGTAGCGACAACAACATCTTCACCCAGATCGGCCTGATCGTACTGGTGGGCCTGGCGTGCAAGAACGCGATTCTGATCGTCGAGTTCGCCAAGGACAAACAGCAGGAAGGCCTCGACCCGCTCGCTGCGGTACTGGAAGCCTGCCGCCTGCGTCTGCGGCCGATCCTGATGACCTCGTTCGCCTTCATCATGGGTGTGGTGCCACTGGTGTTGTCCAGCGGCGCCGGTGCCGAGATGCGTCATGCCATGGGCGTGGCGGTGTTCTCCGGGATGATCGGGGTGACCTTCTTCGGTCTGTTGCTGACACCAGTGTTCTACGTACTGATCCGTCGCTATGTGGAGCGCAGCGAAGCGCGCAAAGCGGCCAAGGCCTTGAAGCTGGAGACACAGCAATGAGTGTGAAAGTATTCCTGCCGAGCTTGCTGGTCCTGGCGCTGAGCGCCTGTGCCGTGGGCCCGGACTACAAGACCCAGACCCCGGAGGCGGCGAACATCACCGCCGCCGCGGACGCCAAGCAGTATGACCACGCCAAGTTCGAAGGCATCTGGTGGCAGCAGTTCGACGACCCGACCCTCAACCAGCTGGTCACGCAATCGCTGCAAGGTAACCGTGATCTGCGCGTGGCGTTTGCCCGTCTGCGTGCTGCCCGTGCAATCCGCGATGACGCCAGCAATGACGCCATGCCGACGATTACCAGCCGCGTCAGCAGCGACCAGGGCAAGGGCCAGATCCCCGGCCAGACCACCAGCCGGGTCAAGACCGAGCGGTACGACCTGGGCCTGGACATGGCCTGGGAACTGGACCTGTTCGGGCGCATCCAGCGCAACCTGGAAGCCACCGATGCCGACCAGCAAGCCGCCGAGGCCGACCTGTACCAACTGCAAGTCACCCTGATTGCCGAACTGGTAGACGCCTACGGTCAACTGCGCGGCGCGCAACTGCGTGAACGCATCGCCCTCGACAACCTGAAGAACCAGCAGGACTCGCGCACCATCACCGTCAGCCTGCGGGATGCCGGCGTGGGTGACCAACTCGACGTGGAGCGCGCCGACGCACGCCTCGCCGCAGTGGAAGCCAGCGTGCCGCAACTGCAGGCCGAACAGGTGCGTGAGCGCAACCGCATCGCCACCCTCCTCGGCCAGCGTCCCGACAAGCTGAGCGTGGACCTGAGCCCGAAAGACCTGCCGGCGATTGCCAAGGCGTTGCCGATCGGCGACCCGGGGCAACTGCTGCAACGGCGCCCGGACATCCTCAGCGCCGAACGCAAACTGGCCGCCGCCACCGCGCGTATCGGCGTGGCCAAGGCCGACCTGTTCCCACGGGTCAGCCTCAGCGGGTTCCTCGGCTTCACCGCCGGACGCGGTTCGCAGATCGGCTCATCCGCCGCAAATGCCTGGGCCCTGGGCCCGAGCATCACCTGGGCTGCCTTCGACCTGGGCAGCGTCCGCGCCCGTCTGCGTGGCGCAGACGCCGAAGCCGATGGCGCCCTGGCGACCTACGAGCAGCAAGTACTGCTGGCGCTGGAAGAGTCCGAAAATGCCTTCAGCGATTACGGCAAGCGTCAGCAACGCCTGGTCTCGCTGATCCGCCAAAGCGAATCCAGCCGCGCCGCCGCCGACCTCGCCGCGATCCGCTACCGCGAAGGCACCGTGGACTTCCTCGTCCTGCTCGACGCCCAACGGGAACGCCTGGCCGCCGAAGACTCCCAGGCCCAGGCCGAAGTGGACCTGTATCGCGGGATTGTGGCGATCTACAAGGCGCTGGGGGGTGGCTGGAAGCCGGACACCGTCGTGGCGACTGCCCAGTAACGTAAAGAGCTCCTTTGGTTGGTCGCATCCAGCCAATTTTTAGCCCCGTGGCCTATTTGGTCATGGGGCTTTTTTTTGTTTAATGCCTCAGCCACCTAGTAACGCTCAGCTGAGATGTCGTGATTTTACCGGGCGAATTTGCCGGCTATTTTTCACTTTAGGAAATCGGCTACGCGGCGAATTCCAAAATATGTCAGTTAGAGCTCATAGAGGGAGCGACTGGGTAACCGTATTGATAAGGCTGGGCGCATCACGCCATTCCCAGTTGCCCGGCAAAGCTGATCTGCGGCTCAGACAATCCGTCTTTCCCCAGTGCATTCAAACATGCGCTTCAGTGCCACTTGAACACCTCTTGAACGACATCGCTGACAGACCGTGGAGCATGAGGCCCGTGCCCGCCCGGCCGGGGGAGACGCTCCAGCACCTGGACGATTTTGCCGGTCTGATCATGGCGCACCAGCACAAAGCGCGGCAAGGGAGCGCTGCTGACTGCACGCTTGCGAATAATCCTGACGGGCAATTGTTCGGTAATTACACCACCTGTGGCCTTGGCCTTGTCCAGCGCCTGTTGAATCGCTTTCACATTTTCCTCGTACAACGGCCGGTTGTTTTTAGCCTGGTCCAGCAACGCAATGCCGAACAGGGTCGAATCGGCGTTATGCGCCTGGGGCGCCTTGGCGAACAAGCTCAAGGTCGCCTCCTGCACCTCGTCACCCAAGTGGCGAAAGTGCTTGGGGTCCGTGGTGTTCCCCAGGTTGAGCAGGTCGGCAATGTCCTCGCGTCCGCCTTTGATCGCGCCGGAATAGACATAATCCTCATCACCGGGAAAACCATGGGCCTGCTCATGGATCAGTGTGTTGGCCATGGCATCGTCGCTACTCCCCATGCTGCGGTAATAGTCCGTGGCGCCGTTCACATTCACCTCTATGTATTTTTCCTGGCGATAGCCTGCTTTGTAACGGCTATAGGACGACGGCAGGAGCTGGGCCTGCCACTCCGAGCCTTCGTTTTCGAGGAAGTTGATGTTGGAAAGATCCAGCTTGTCCAAGTCCACTTTCATGGTGCGCTGCTTGCGTGTAAAGGCAGCCACGACCTCCTCGGAATCCGCGCCGAAGAAGGTTTTGCACACGAATTTGAGGTCTTTCTCGAACTCAGGATCAGACAACGCACTCAAGGCACCATGGAGTCGCTCCCGGGCGATGGGCAGTGCTCGTTCAATGGCTTGGCGGCTTTGCTCAAGAGGGCTTGTCGCGGCGGGCGCTTCGGCGGTCTCCAGGGTGGGCAGTCGAGCCGGGTCGTGCGGACGCGGTTGCTCACCGTCAACGGAAGGCCTGCGCATTTTCCGGGGACGCTCGGTGGCAAAAGGCGGCGCGCCCAGTTGCTCCTTCATCGCGGTCTTCCAGGTCGCACGGAGCTCCCCCAGCGGCCTGCCAAGACGAAAAACAGGGCGGCTGCTCAACCATTCGTAGCCTGCCTGTAACGGCTGCTCCAAACCCGCAACAGGGTTGAACAGGTTATTGCTCAGCGCACCAAACGCTCTGGTGGCCGCCGACATCTTGGACAAGGCAGTCTCTGCCCGACTGACAGCCTGCGCCCCTTCCACAACCTCGCCAGCGACCACGGAGCCAATCATCACGGCGTCGAGCGCACAGCCGGTGAGCGCGCCCAGCTCGGTCTTCACGCGCCCGGAGGCGATGTCGTCGTAGCATCCCTTGAACGGAATAAGCAGGTCTTCAATGGTCTTGACCGCTTCCTGCGTGCGCGCCTCGAAACGCTCACGCGGCGTCGTGCCCATGGCGGAGTCCAGGAGTTCCTGGCGATTGAGCACCAGGTCATGGCGCCGCACATAGGCGGCAAAATCCCTGGTTTTCTGCGAAAAGTATCCGCCGTCTGCCAATGATCCGCGCCCGCTGCCGGCCGGCAGGGTCTCGCGCAGGGCGCGTATCTGTACCTGGGACTCCCTGGCCCCATGGCCGTCCGCGTGGGATTGCAGTTTCGTCACCCACACACGGGGCACCTGCGCTTCGCCTCGGGCCAGTGCCTTGAGGAAATCGGGACGCTCGAAGTACTCGCCC
Organism: Pseudomonas sp. NFACC25; assembly: GCF_900100935.1. Taxonomy (NCBI): domain Bacteria; kingdom Pseudomonadati; phylum Pseudomonadota; class Gammaproteobacteria; order Pseudomonadales; family Pseudomonadaceae; genus Pseudomonas; species Pseudomonas sp. NFACC25. The sequence continues at coordinate 70,574 of NZ_FMUC01000020.1, read as the reverse complement.
CTCAAGGGCCAAAACTCAAAACATTTCGCATTGTCACCCTGTCCCGCCTGAACGATAAAACCATAGCGCCCCTTTACCCGCTCCGTTTGTTCCGCCGCACCGCTGATGGTCTTTCCTTCGGCGGTGATGGACTCGCCCTCGACCCGGTAAAACGTCAGTTCTTCTCGCTCCAGCAGCTGTCGGTCCTGATAGGGCATTTTGCTGAACAGGTCCTTGAGACGTGTGGTGATGGCTGAGGTGAACGTGTCGACCTCCGACTTTACCGAGCGGTCGAGCATGTCTTTGGTAAACCGAAGCCGATTAAAACCCGCCTGCAGGTCGGCGAGCTCTCTACCTATGTCTGCCGTAGTCCCGCCAAAGGGGCCGTTGGCCACTTTTTGCGCATACCCACCGTTCTTCAACGCCCCCATCATATGCAGGTCGATCAAGCTCAATTCATGGGAGGGATCAGCCATGAAAAAAGGCATCGGATAGGTATCTCTCTGCACGGGCTTATCCAAGTCCCGCCCTGGGAACACCGCCTTGAGGTCCGCCTGGGCCAAGGCTCTGCGCGTCACGGGAGGGGTCTGCAGGACCGCAGTGGCCTTTTGAGTGGTCTCGATATAGTCCTTGTATTTGCCCGCGCTCTTGCGCAGATCTTCCACGGTGTAACGGTCATCGGCACGGCCCGCGATCACGCCATTGAGCACGCCCCAATCCAGCAACGGATCTGCCTCGGCCGCCTGGAACAACGGCACCAGTGCGGGTGTTGGAGGCTGGAGAGCCGCGCGCTCCAGCACTTGAGCATAGGTCAGGGTCCGACTCGATCCTGGCGCGTGGGCTTCAAGCAGGGCAACGGTTTTCCTCAACACCAGCCAGGCGGGAGAACCGATATGCACGGTGTCGGGGATATCCCGCACCAGAAACTCCGGCGCGACAGTCGCCAGGAATAGATGGCTGACAACCTCCACGGCGTCCGGACTCACGCCTTTGCGGTGCACCAGGTGCATGTGCAGGTCTTCGCGGGCATCGGCCATCTTGAGCCCGGCATTTTGCAGCGAGTACAGGTCATACCCCGCCACGTGATTTCTCTGCTGCCCCAGGTGCGGATCAATACGCAACAGATGGGCGGTAACCTGCAACTGATTGAGCTGCTGTTTGCGCCAACCATCGTGGGGAGCGTTCAGCCCTTCCAGCAAGCGGTGCTGGCGGTACACATTGAGATTCTTCTGGCTGCGTAACCGCCCAAGGATGTGCGCATCGACGTCTCCGGAAAGAGGCGGCTGCTTATCCAGCCACTGCGGGCCGACGAAGCGTTCAAAGGACCCAACCAGCGTTTGGCGGTCTTGCTGGCTGAGTTTCAGCGGCGAGTCCAGCGCCAGCCAGGGCCCGGTATAGTTGCCCATCGGCGGGCTGGAGGGAAGCGGATGGCGCTGCCAGCCAATCAGGTTGCGAATGACCTTGGCCGAGCGCGGGACATCCTGCCCGTCGGCGTTGGGCAGCGTCACGCGCAGCATCTGCAATGCATCGACTTCGCCCGTGGAGTGCAGAATATGTCCGGTGGTTCGCGCCATGTCCAACAGCGTGTCGAAGCGTTTCTTCAAGCCTGGCCGGGCGGATACAGAGTCGCTCAAATCGATCCAGCGCCCTGCACTGTCCAATACCTCCAAGCGTCCATCGAAGATGCGTAGATGGGCAGTCTGGCTGTCGATTCCATATTTTTCCAAGGCCGCCTGCATGCCGGGACGATTTGCCAAAGCGGCCAGGGCCTTGCGCCCACGCTGTACATCGGTCGCCAGCGTGGATCTCGTGACGCTTGAAAAGCGGATCTCGGCGAGGTCGATAGTGTCCTGATCCGCCTTGCCCTGCACGTGGTGCTCCAGGGCAGCGATCCAGCGTTCCTTATTTCTGGCTTCCAGTATCGCCGTGTCGAGCAGGGCTTGCGAAAAATCGCTGATGCCCTGCAATTGGCCTGGAATGTGATGAACCAGTGTCGAAGGGCGCAGCAAAGGCTCCGGACGGATGACCTCTGGGGAACGATCTGGCTGAATCCCGGCGGCCGTGGATGGCAAACCCACTGCAACAGGTTCAGGCGTAGCAACGACCTTGGACATCAGGAGAACTCGCTTTCACGATTGAAGAGTGTCTACCCTGCCCCGGAACACGAATGGATGGGATCGGAAAAGTCCTGGCCGCCAGCAGCCTGTGCGCGACTCAACGAGGTTCCCCCAGGATCAAACTGCGGTAATGCCCAGGATTGGACCCCACCCACTTGCGAAACGCCTTATAAAACGAACTGGTATCGGCAAACCCCAACCGCGCCGCGATCTCGGCAAAGCTGATCTGCGGTTCGGCCAGCCAGACAATCGCCAACTCCTTGCGCACGCTGTCCTTGAGTCCCTGGTAGCTCTGCCCTTCTTCCGCCAGGCGGCGGCGCAGCGTGGAAGCGGAGATACACAGCGTGGCCGCAAGGCCCTCGGTCTCAGGCCAGGTGTCGGGAGGCATTTGCCGCAGGTCGTGCTTGATGCGTGTAGCCAGGCTGTCGGGGTTGCGGTATTTGACCAGGATGTTGGCCGGCGCATGGGCGAGGAAGCGCTTGAGTTCTTCCGGGCTGCGCTTGATCGGCAGGTCGAGGCAGTCGGCGGAGAAGATCATCCGCGTGCGTGGCCGATCAAAACGCAGGTTGTCGGAAAACATCACCTGGTAGTCATCGCAAAAGTCCGGCTGCGGGCAGCGCAGTTCGATGGCCAGGATCGGGATGCGCCGGCCTGCCAGCCAGCAGGCGACGCCGTGCACGATCATCCAGTAGGTGAAATAGGTGAATGCGCGCTTGGGCGCCGGCTCGGGTTCGAGCAACACGATTTCCGCCAGGCTCTGTTGGCGCACCAACTGGGCCGGCAGGTGTTCCAGCATCAGCGAGAGGAACCCCAGGCCGGTGTGCAGGCCCGATGCCAGGCTGGGCTGTGCAATGGCGGCGCGACAAAGGAACTCCAGGCTACCGGACTTGAGCTTGCGCGGGTCCATGCCGAAGAACTCATCGTCCATGCGCCTGGCCAGCAGACGCCACAAACGGGCGTAGGCGGTGGCCGGAACGCGGGCCACGGGCTGTTCCAGCAATGCCGGCTCGATCCCGACCTTGCTCAAGGCTTCGACGGTGGCCGGCCCCGGTGCGCAGCTCTGCAACAAGGCTTCGCGCACGAGATGGATGGAGATGGTGTCTTTTTCCGACATGGGAGGTTGGGCAATCCGGCGGCGCTATCGATGCCGCGCATCATAAGGTGGGTTGCGATTCGCCACCACCGTTCAGCCATTGTTCAGCAAACGTCAAGTTTTCCTGTTTAGCAATGAGTATCATTATGTTACAACTTAGCCTCCTATCTACTTAAGCTGCGGTGCCCGATGCTTGTTCCCTTTTTAATCATGCTGCGCGAAGGCATTGAGGCCGCGCTGATCGTCGGCATCATCGCCAGTTACCTGCAACAAACCGGCCGCGGCCAGTGGATGCCCGCCGTGTGGATCGGCGTGTTCCTCGCCGCGGCCCTGGCCTTGCTGGTGGGCGGTGGCCTGGAACTGGTCAGTGCCGAGTTTCCGCAGAAGCAGCAGGAATTGTTCGAGGGCATCGTCGGCCTGGTCGCCGTGGGCATCCTCAGCTCCATGGTGTTCTGGATGCGCAAGGTCGCGCGCTCCATCAAGCATTCGTTGCACGCCTCCCTTGACCAGGCGTTGACCGGTTCCAAACACCAGGTCACGGCATTGATCCTCATGGTGTTCTTCGCCGTCGCTCGTGAAGGCCTGGAAACCGTGTTCTTCCTGCTGGCGGTGTTCCAACAGAGCGAGGGCCCAGGCGCACCGATTGGCGCCCTGCTCGGCCTGGTCCTGGCGATCATCGTCGGCTTCCTGATCTACACCGGCAGCATGCGCCTGAACCTCGGTGCGTTTTTCCGCTGGACCGGCCTGTTCATCCTCGTGGTCGCCGCCGGCATCCTCGCCAACTCGGTGCAAGCCCTGCATGAAGCGGGCGTGTGGAACCACTGGCAGACCGTGCTGTTCGATTTCAGCGCCGAGCTGCCGATGGACAGCCCGCTCGGTTCGGTACTGGCCGGCATGTTCGGCTACCAGGAAGCGCCGACCGTCAGCACCCTGGGCGCCTATCTGATGTATCTGGTGGTGGCGCTGGTGATGTTTTTCCTGCCCGCGGCACCGCCCAAGCCTGCCGCCAGCCCTTCTTCCGTTTCCAGCCAGTAAGGACCGTCTCTTGTCCAACCCAACGCCTCAACCCGCTTCGCCCCCCCGCGCCCTGCGCTGGGCGCTAGCCGGCTCGGTGGTCGTGATGATCGCCGCCGGTGGCCTGTTCTATTACGCCTCGCAACTGGCGGCCAGCAAGCGCCAGACCAACCACGATGAAATCGCCGTGACCATCCATGGCCATGCCTGCGAGCCCAATGCACTGACGGTGCCGGCCGGCCGTGCGAGCTTTCGCATCATCAACCGCTCTGACCGGGCGGTGGAGTGGGAAATCCTCGACGGCGTGCTGGTGGTCGAAGAGCGCGAAAACATCGCCCCCGGCCTGAGCCAGGTGATCAACGCCAACCTGCTGCCAGGCGACTATGCAATTACCTGCGGCCTGCTGAGCAACCCGCGCGGCACCCTGCATGTGACGCCAACCGCAGAATCCGACGCACAGGCCAAGGCCAAGCCGTCGATGGTGGCGTTTATCGGCCCGCTGTCGGAGTTTCGCGTGTACCTGAGCAGCCAGGGCAGTGCCCTGGTCAAGGCCGTGACCGCCCTGCAACAGGCGATCGACGCCGGTGACCTGGCTCAGGCGCAAGCGCTGTACGTGCCGGCCCGTGAGGCTTACCAACGCCTGGCCCCGGCCTCGCAGCGCCTGGCCGAGCTGGACAACGCCATCAACGCCCGGGCCGATTACTTTGAAAAACGTGAGCAAGACCCGGCCTTCAGCGGCTTCCATCGCCTCGAATACAGCCTGTTCCAGCAACGCAGCCTTGATGGCCTGGGGCCGATTGCGCAGCGCCTGGTCACCGATGTCACCCGCCTCAAACAGCAGTTGCTGGCACAGTCACTGCCGCCGGAACAACTGGTGAGCATCGTGGTGCGCAACCTCAACAGCCTGGCGGATGTACGCGCCATCAGCGGTGAAGAAGAGCGCTACAGCCATGTCGACCTGAATGGTTTCGCCGCCAACCTGGAGGCCGCGCACAAGGTGGTCGAACTGATGCGTCCGCTGCTGACCAAGTCCGCCGCCGACCTGCTGCCGACAGTCGACAGCGCCCTCGCCGCCTTCGATGCCGAGCTCCAGGGATTCAAGCTCGACAAGGGCTACGCCACGTACGACAGCGTTACCGCCGATCAGCGCAAGCAGATCGCCGACAAGGCCAAGGCTCTGGCCGCCGCACTCGATGGAATCGACCCCGCCCTTGGCCTTTCCGGCCTGCAGTGAAGACGACCGCACACATGAGTGATTCAGAACAGTTTTCAGCACAACGTCGCCGTGTCCTCCTGGGCATGGCCGCCACCGGTGCCGCCATTGCCGGCAGCACCCTGACCTGCCCGGCCATGGCGGCCGCCGCCGAGCAAGTCACCACCGCACCGCGCAGCGACAAGACCCAGGACCACCACGATTTTTTCGGCCAGCACCAGAGCGGCATCGTCACCCCACGCCCGGCCTGCGGCATGCTCGTGGCGTTCGACGTCCTGGCCAGCGACCGCGAAGACCTGGAGCGCCTGTTCCGCACCTTGAACGAACGCATCGGCTTCCTGATGACCGGCGGCACCGTACCCCAGGTCGACCCGAAGCTGCCGCCCACCGATTCCGGCATCCTCGGCCCGGTGGTCACGCCGGATAACCTGACCATCACCGTGTCCGTCGGCGCATCGTTGTTCGATGAGCGCTTCGGCCTGGCCGCCGTCAAACCCAAGCGCCTGATCCGCATGGTGGGCTTCCCCAACGATGCGCTGGAACCGGCGCAGTGCCACGGCGACCTGAGCCTGCAATTCAGCTCCAACACCCCGGACACCAATATCCACGCCCTGCGCGACATCGTGAAAAACCTGCCCGACCTGCTGCTGGTGCGCTGGAAGCAGGAAGGCAGCGTGCCGCCCCAGGCACCGGCCAAACCCGGCGAACCGGCACAAAGCGCGCGCAACTTCCTGGGTTTCCGCGACGGCTCGGCCAACCCCAACTCCAACGACAACAAGGCCATGGACCAGATTGTGTGGGTCCAACCCGGCAGCGACGAACCGAGCTGGGCGGCCCATGGCAGCTACCAGGCGGTGCGCATCATCCGCAACTTCGTCGAACGCTGGGACCGCACGCCCCTGCAGGAGCAGGAAAGCATCATCGGCCGTGTGAAGACCAGCGGCGCGCCCATGGATGGCCAGAAAGAATCCCAGGTGCCCGACTACAGCAAGGACCCGGAAGGCAAGCTGACCAAGCTCGATGCCCATATCCGCCTGGCCAACCCGCGCACCCCGCAGACCCAGGCCAACCTGATCCTGCGTCGGCCGTTCAACTACTCCAACGGCGTCAATAAAAACGGTCAGCTGGACATGGGGCTGTTGTTCATCTGCTACCAGGCTGACCTGGAGAAAGGCTTTATCAGCGTGCAAACCCGGCTCAACGGCGAACCCCTGGAGGAATACCTCAAGCCGGTCGGCGGCGGGTATTTCTTCACCTTGCCGGGGGTCACCGGACCTAAGGATTTCATCGGGCGCACGCTGCTCGCTGCAACGCCTTTTCAAACCACTGCCCACACCTAAAACAAACCAGAGCGGAACACGTCCCATGAAGAAGTCGACTATCGCGTTGTCGTTGTTAATGACCCTTTCGCCGCTGGCAGCGTTTGCCGCTACCGCGCCGTTGGACCTGGTAGGCCCGGTGTCGGACTACAAGATCTACGTCACCGAAGAAATCGGCGAGCTGGTCACCCAGACCCAGGCGTTCACCGACGCCATCAACCAAGGCGACCTGGCCACCGCCAAGAAGCTCTACGCGCCGACCCGCGTGCACTATGAGTCCATCGAGCCGATCGCCGAGCTGTTCAGCGACCTGGATGCGTCCATTGACTCCCGGGTCGATGACCACGAAAAAGGCGTGACCGCCGAAGACTTCACCGGTTTCCACCGCATCGAGTACGCGCTGTTCTCCCAGAACACCACCAAAGGCCTGGAAGCCCTGACGGCCAAGCTCAACACTGACGTCAACGACCTGAAAACCCGTGTCGACGGCCTGACCTTCCCGCCGGAGAAAGTCGTCGGCGGTGCCGCTGCGTTGCTGGAAGAAGTTGCCGCCACCAAGATCTCCGGTGAAGAAGACCGCTACAGCCACACCGACCTGTATGATTTCCAGGGCAACATCGACGGTGCGAAGAAAATCGTCGACCTGTTCCGTGGCCAGATCGAGAAACAGGACAAGGCTTTCCTGGCCAAGGTCGACAAGAACTTCGCCAGCGTGGACAAGATCCTGGCCAAGTACAAGACCAAGGACGGCGGCTTCCAGACCTACGACAAGGTCAAGGAAAACGACCGCAAGGCGCTGGTAGGTCCGGTCAACACCCTGGCCGAAGACCTGTCGACCCTGCGCGGCAAGCTGGGCCTGAACTGATACGGCCTCCCGCGCCTGGCGCGGGAGGTCGTCGGCTCAACGGGTTGGCTGGAAGCCGTTCAGTGGCGTGCCGAAAGGCGCGCCGCTGCGCGGGTCAATCGCATACCAGCGGCCGTTGTATGGCGTGGCGTGCACGTCGACCTCCCGATAACGCCCCGCCTTGCCCGCTGTCGGTGTCACCACGGGCGCCTCCGTGCCGCTCGCCTGCCCGGCTGCAATCAGCAGATACGCACGCAACTTCTCCTCGGCGGTCACCAGATGCGGGACCGTCTTGCCCCACTTCATTGCCCCACCCGCCAGCAACGCCGGCAGTTTTACCAGTCCCTTGGTCGCGGCATTGATCATCTGCGGGTAACCATCCAGCGGGTTCAGCGCCGCACTGGTAAACAAACCGGACTGCTTGATGAAGTCAAATGCTCGATCGCTGAAACTCGCTCCAGCTTTCACCTGGGGCACCGCAATCGCCGATGGCTTGAGTCGTGTAACAAGCTGGGTCAGGCGGCTGGGCACCAGGGCCCTGGCCGAGCGGATCAGCGCCCGGGCCTGGCTACCCGCACCAATGGCCACGCCGACTACATCCAGTGCCAGGTTGGCCAGACCTGCGCTGATATTGCCTTGTTTGAACTCCTGATACGCCCCCACGAACGGCACGAACCCCAGTAGAAAGGCATGATCGCGTGCCCGCGCTTCACGGTGCTTCTCCAGCGGCAGTGACTCGCTTGCGCGTTGCAACATGCTTTCGGCGGGCTCGTAAAAGTTGTCCTGGGCGATCCTGTTGACGATGCTCGCTGTTTTTCGCGAACTGTAGGTGTCCGGGACGAACGATTCCGGCGTATGGCTGGGCGGTAATTCTCGCGCAGCAAATGCGCCGCCCAACGCCGACACGATCACCGCCTGGAACGCTGGGTTGGGATCAGGATGGGAACCGTTGGCATAGGCGTCCAAATCAAGGTTCATCTGCGCGCCGCGTACCACCGGTAAATACACCGGGCCATGGGGTGATGGAAAACCCTCGCGGTGAATGACGCCGTCGAGCTCCATCGCGTCGGGTAGATCCGTGCGCTTGATGATCTTGCCGTTGGCGAACACCTCGAAATGCACGACCGTGGGTCCATGCTCAACGCGCATCAGGGTGCCGTGGCGCGCCCTGCTGGCGTCTTTGAGTGCGTCGGTCTCCTCGGCCTGGATCTTCCCGGTTTCCCGGCGCAAGGTGAACAGTTCGACCTTGCCCAGTTCCAGCAACTTGCGATCCTCCAGAGGCAACTCGGCAAACATCAGCTTAAGCTTGGTGGCGTATGCGTCCTGGAGCTTTTTCCGGTGCTGGAGCACCGAGTTTTCCAGCAACTTATCCAGCTCGGGCAGACGGCGAATACGTGTATCGAGCCTGGCCCGCGCCGCCTCGGTTACCTGGGGTGCCCGCGCGTGGTGGTAAGGCGTTTTCGCCGTCGCGGGGAAAGCAGGCATGTCGTCACTGAGCACCCATTTGCCCGGTGCCAGGTCGCCGGTCATATAGGTCTCCACCAACGAGCGGGTGCGCGGTTCCGAGACCGGCAGGTTGCGACGATCCTCTGCACTGGCCACATGCACGGTCATGCCTTCCAGTTCGGCCTGGGTGATACCAGGAAACACGCGCAGCAATTCCTTGATCGCCAGCGCCTTGCGCGTCGGCAGTTCACTGCTCGCAGTCGTGAAGGCGGTGGCGACGTCTTCACGCTGGCGGAAAAATACCCGCGCAGCCTCCTGGATATCCCCCGACGAGTATCCACTGTCACTGCGCTGCCTGATACAGCCGTTCAACACCCCCCAATCAGCGATGACTTTCAAGGCATTGAGTTGCATCAGCGTCGCCTGCGCGTCACTGACGGGTTCCAGGGTGGTCAAGTCGGTGACCTGCTGTTCATTCATCATCCTCGACGTCCCTGGCGCATTGTGATCGGCCAATGCGCAGCCCAGGCGCAGCTCCATCCAGGCCGGCGTGCCGATACTCACGGACTCGGGCACATCGCGCACGAGCATTTCCGGCGCCGCCTGCGCCAGGCACACGTGGGCAGCCAACACCGCCAGCTTGGGGTCCAGGCCTTTGTTGTGCTGAAGGTGGCGCTCGATGTCACGGCGTACCTGACTGAACGAGCGCCCCATGTTCGTCGGCTGGTAGATCGGATAGCCCGCCACTTCCCCGGGCTTGTCGGACATCGAGGGATCGACGTGCAGCTTGATCGCGGCGGTTACCAGTTGCTGGAGCAGCGTCCTGGGCAGCGTCGAGTTAGCGCCCTGGCCCACCTGCCAGCGCAGCGCGCCAGCCATTTGCTCGCCGAACGCCAAGGCATCCGGGCTGTCCAGCAGCCTGTCCAGGTGAGCCTGCGGGTCGGCCTGCAACGCCTGCAATGTGACCCTGGACAATGCGCTGAACCCACGAGCCAGGGGACCGCGCAGGCGGATGTCGGCCATGGTGCCCATGTGCTTTTGATCGTCTGCGGTCAAGGTGCCCGGCTTCCACTCCTGGGGCAACAACGCGCCGTAGTCCCCCAATGGCGGCGGCGTTGGCAAGGCAGTGCGCAACCAGGCAACCAGGTTGCGCGTTTCACTCACGGTACGCGCCGAGCCCAAGCCCTTGAAATCCAGGAGCTGGCGCATGTCGTAGCGTGGCGTCGAGTACAGGGCGTTGCCCAAGGGCACGCTGAGCGCCGCCAGTGCCTCGAACTCATCGTTCAGTTCCGGTACGGCTTCCACGTAGCGGGTCAGATTCACCCAACCGCCTACCGGACTCAGGCGCTCAAGCCTGCCTTCAGACACCCTGAATGGCGCACCGGCCCAGGCGAAGCCCTCCTGCTCCAGCAGGCGAACCATTTGCGGGCACGTGACAAACCGCTGCAAACGCTCCACCGCAGCCTGGCTATGCCGGGGCAATGACGATGCCGGTGAAAGCTCGGTCTCATGATCCGACCAGTCCGTACGCGCAGTGTCCGGCAGTTCTTCAAGTTCTGCTTCAAGGCGATCGGCCAGGGCAAGGCGCTCCTCCAGTTCGCTGATCACTTGCCAGGTCTGCTCAAGGTTGCCGGCAGTGATCTGGCCGACCCCTTGGCGCGGCAGCCACAATGCGTCGTCTGGCCCGATAAAAGGCAGCCCCTGGTCCGAGGGGTCCAGCAGTTCTCGAATCGGCCTCAGGGTGCGGGAAACTTCGTTCCAGCCGGAGTTATCGGTCAGGCTGAATCTGACGGCGCTGCGTACACCATTATGGTTGGCGTAGCCCTCGATATGATCGCGGTGAAAGGTCAGGGTCGCAGGCTCAAGGCGCTGCTCGGCAATCCACTGTTGCAACGCTGGCCGGTTCAGCAGGTGTTGGTACAAGCGCGTTGCCAGGCCCGGACTGCTGTCCGGCGGCACCTCGACCATCGTGTAGCCGCTGCTTTCAGCGGCGGCAACGCGCTCAGCCAACTGAGTGTCGGCGGCGGCAGTGCGCGCCTGATCCCGGGGAGGCAGTCGCGTCCACGGGCCAGCCGCGGCCGGCGTTGCATCGGCAGTGGATCGCCGCCTGCGCAGGGTGGGTGGTTGAGTCGGTATGGGATCAGGCGCAGCAGGCACTGCGCTGGGTGGGGTGGGAAACTCCGGAACGGATGGGCGGCTGTGAGGCAGTAGCATCAACATAGTCATCGCTCTCTCGGATGAGTCCATTAAGAATGGATCCGTCCATCCGTGAACGGTGAGAGGCAATCTAAAGACGCTTATCCCAGGCTGGATATAGGAACTGTCCGATACCCTCTACGATTGCATTGCTGATGATTTCACAAGGCGGCTTAAAGGATTCGGTACAGCAATCGCTCAATCCTCACCCGGCTGACGCGACGCAGGAACTTGCCCACCGCCTGCGGATAATCCACCAGGGTTTGCAAGTCCTGGTAACGCTCGATCCGCGTGGTGTGCTGGAAGATCTGCGCCAGCTCCGTGCGTCGCGGCTCCAGCCACTGGCCTTGGGGGTCATCGACGAGCAAGGCGTTTTCCAGGTCGAGACGAAACGCCCGTGGGTTGAGGTTGTTGCCGGTGAGCAAGGTGTAGCGCTGATCGACCCACATGCCCTTGAGGTGGTAGGTGTTGTCGCCGTCGCGCCACAGGTGCAGGTTCAACTGGCCGCTGTCGATCACCGGTTGATGGCGTTTTGCGAAACGGCGCAGGCTGATTTCGTACAGGTACGGCAGTGCCGAGATCACCTTGAAGGGTTCGCTGGGCGGGATGTAGAAATCGTTGGCGGTCTTGTCGCCGACGATGATGTCGACCTTCACCCCACGCGCCAGGGCGCGGTTGATCTCCCGGGTCACCGGCAGCGGCAGGTTGAAGTACGGCGTACAGATGGTCAGTTGGTGCTGGGCGCTGGCGATCAGTTCGAGGATCACGCGGTTCAACGGGTTGTTCTTGCCCACGCCGAGCAACGGGCTGACAGACAGGTGGCCGTTGGGCAACTGCCCTGCGGTGGTGTCGTAGGCCGCGTGCTTGAGACGGCTGCGCAGGTCGCCGATGTCGTTGCGCAGGCTGCGGGTGGTCGGCGGGTTGGGCAGGTCGAGGCGGTGCACGGCCTTGGAGGCCACCAGGCCGTGTTCCACCAAGTGCTGCATGGAATCCGCCAGGGGCTGGCTGTGGATCAGGTGGTAACGGTCAAAGCGGTATTTATCGAACTTGTGCAGGTACACGTTGTTCAGGCTGGCACCGCTGTACAACACGCTGTCATCGATCACGAAGCCCTTGAGGTGCAGCACGCCGAACAGCTCGCGGGTTTGCACCGGTACGCCGTACACCGGCACTTCACTGGCATGGCGCTGCGTCATGGCCTGGTACCAGGCGCTGTTGCCCGGTTGCTTGCCGGCACCGATCAGCCCGCGCTGGGCGCGCAGCCAGTCGACCACCACCACGATGTCCAGCTCCGGCCGTGCGGCCTTGGCGGCGTGCAGGGCGTCGTAGATCTCCTGCCCTGCCTCGTCCTGCTGCAGGTACAACGCGACGATGTAGATGCGGCGGGTGGCCGTGGCGATGTTCTCCAGCAGGCAGCGACGGAACGCGTCAGCGCCGGACAGCACGTCAATGGCGTCGGGGGTCAGGGGAAAACCGCGCAGTTTGGGCAACAGGGAGCGTTTGAAGAACGACGGCATAAGGCTCGCAATGGGTCGAATCCGAAGAGGCCCCGAGCTTACACCATGGGGGTGCTCAGGTCTCGCAGTGGCAGAGAGTAAAATTCCTGTTGACCAAGAAGAACGATCGTTCTACTTTAGCAGCCATGAACGATATGACCCCCAATGAAACCCGCGACATTATCCTCGACGTCACCGAGAAGTTGATCTATCGCCACGGCATCGCCGCCACCGGCATGGACTTCCTGGTGAAAACCGCCGGCGTCTCGCGAAAAAGCATTTACCGTTACTTCGCCAATAAAGATGAGCTGGTGATCGCGGCCCTGCAGCGCCGTGACGAGCGTTGGATGCACTGGCTGCGCGCCGAAGTGGAGCGCGTCGATGGCAGCGGCGCACGCTTGCTCGCGCTGTTCGACGCGCTCAAGGCCTGGTTCGGCTCGGCGGATTTTCGCGGCTGCGCCTTTATCAACACCAGTGGCGAAACCGGCGACCCGCACGACCCGGTCCGCCTGCTGGCCAAGGCCCATAAACAGAAACTGTTCGAGTACGCACTCGAACTGTGCCAAGCACATGGTACCCCCGACCCCGAACGGCAGGCCGCGCAACTGCTGATCCTGATCGATGGCGCCATTACCGTTGCCCTGGTCATGGGTGATTCAACAGCTGCCGATAATGCGCAATGCATGGCGCGAACGTTATTGGGACTGTGAACGCACCCGCCTGGCAACTTTCGATAACGCTGTATGGTTTTGAGGAGCCGCCTGATGTCATCTACCGCAGAAACACGTCCGCCCTTGCCGCCGTTTACCCGTGAATCGGCGATTGAAAAAGTGCGCCTGGCCGAAGACGGCTGGAATTCCCGCGACCCGCATCGGGTGTCGCTGGCTTACACCCTGGACACGCAGTGGCGTAACCGCGCCGAATTCGCCCATAACCGCGAAGAGGCCAAGGGCTTTCTCACCCGGAAATGGGCCAGGGAGCTGGAGTATCGGCTGATCAAGGAGCTATGGGCCTTTACCGACAACCGCATCGCCGTGCGCTATGCCTACGAATGGCACGACGACTCGGGTAACTGGTTCCGCTCCTATGGCAATGAGAACTGGGAGTTCGACGAGAATGGCCTGATGGCCAATCGTTTTGCCTGCATCAACGACCTGCCGATCAAGGAGAGCGAACGCAAGTTCCACTGGCCGCTGGGACGGCGCCCGGATGAGCATCCGGGGTTGTCCGAACTCGGGCTTTGACTGAAGCCGCAAGCTTGAAACTTCAAGCTTGCGGCTCCTTGCTCAATCCTGATTGAGGCCCACTCGATACAGCACGCCATCGTCCTCATCCGTCAGCACATACAGAAAGCCATCCGGCCCCTGCCGCACATCGCGAATGCGTGCCTTCAAACCGCCCAGCAAGCGCTCTTCATGGATAACCTTGTCGCCATCGAACTGCAGACGAATCAGTTCCTGGCTGGCCAGCGCACCGATGAACACGTTGTGCTGCCACGCCTTGAACCGGTCGGCGTCGTAGAACGCCATGCCACTGATGGCCGGTGATTTCTCCCACACATGATGGGGCGCCACGGTGCCTTCTGCGGTCTTGCCCCTGGCCTCGGGAATCGGTGTGAGCGAATAGTTGATGCCGTGAGTCGCCAGCGGCCAGCCGTAGTTCTTGCCCCGCTCGATAATGTTGATTTCATCACCGCCGCGCGGCCCGTGTTCGTTTTCCCAGAGCGTGCCACTCCATGGGTTCAGCGCCAGCCCCTGCGGATTGCGCTGGCCGTAGGACCAGATCTCGGGACGTACCCCGGCTTGACCGACAAACGGGTTGTCATCGGGTACGCGGCCATCCGGGTAGATCCGTACGACTTTGCCCTGCAGCTTGTCCAGGTCCTGGGCGGTCGGGCGGTCGTTGTTTTCCCCCAGGGTTACGAACAGGTAGCCATCGCGGTCGAAGGCCAGGCGCGAACCGAAGTGGTTGCCGGTGGAGAGTTTCGGCTCCTGGCGCAGGATCACGTTGAAATCGGTCAAGCCACTCAGGTCCGGCGCCAGGCGCCCGCGCCCCACCGCAGTGCCGGCCGTGCCGCCCTTGCCACCGCCTTCGGCGTACGTCAGGTAGACCATGCGGTCCTGCTTGAAGTCCGGCGACAGCACCACATCGAGCAAACCGCCCTGCCCCTTGGCCCACACCTCAGGCACGCCGGTCAACGGCGCAGACAGCTTGCCGTCCGGACTGACAAAGCGCAGGCGCCCCGGACGCTCGGTCACCAGGAAACCTTGCTGGTCGGGTAGAAACGCCACGGCCCACGGGTGATCGAGGCCTTTGGCAATCGGAGTCGCGGTGATGCTGCCTTGTTCACTGGGGAACTGCTGCCCATCGGCGGCATAAACGGCCGTCTGCGCAAGCAGCGCGGTGGCGCACAGGGTGGCGAGCAGGGTTTTGCGTATAAACATAAGACAGCGTCCTTACCGGCGATTGCCGTTGGCATCATAGGTGGGGGCTTTGGTTTCGGTGGCGGGACGGCTGGGGGCCGCATCGCGTTGCGGGTAGCGATTGCCGATACCACCGTTTTCCAGGGTCGGTGTGCGCGGCGTTGGCACGGTCTGAATACCACGCACCACCGGCGTATTGGGCTGGGTGCCCTGCATGCTGTTGGGGTTGGCCCGGTGGATCGGGCCGGTATTGGAATCGCTTCTGCCGGGCAGGTTTTGCGCGAGGGCAACTGGCCCAAGTGCCAGGCCCAACACCAGCACCGCGAGATGACGCACACAGCTGTTCATGACAAAGCCTCTCTGGGGCGAGGAGTACGTGCTTTCGATACCACGCTACGCCCTGGGTTCGGCTTTCGTAACTAAATAGTTTCTGATCAGGTGTAACGAGATCTGTCCATGCATCTGCCCGGCGAAACTTTTCACGCAGCCTTCGAGTCACCAGAACACAGCTTCTTGTTAAGGAATCGCACGTATGCCACGGGCAATCTGGAAAGGCGCCATCAGTTTCGGCCTGGTTCATATTCCGGTATCGCTGGTCTCGGCCACGTCCGCCCAGGGCGTGGATTTCGACTGGCTGGACAAGCGCAGCATGGACCCGGTGGGCTACAAGCGCATCAACAAGGCCACCGGCAAGGAGGTCACCAAGGAGAATATCGTCAAGGGCGTGGCGTTTGAGAAAGGCCGCTATGTGGTACTCAGCGAAGACGAGATCCGCTCGGCCCACCCCAAGTCGACCCAGACCATCGAGATCATCGCGTTCGTCGCCAGCGACCAGATCCCTCTGCAAAACATCGACACGCCCTACTTCCTGGCCCCGGATAAACGCGGTGGCAAGGTCTACGCACTGCTGCGCGAAACCTTGAAGAAAACCCGCAAGGTCGCCCTGGCCAATGTGGTGTTGCACACCAAGCAACACCTGGCGGCACTGATGCCCCTGGAGTCGGCGCTGGTGCTGGTGATGCTGCGCTGGCCGGCTGAAGTGCGCAGCCTGGATGAATTGGAACTGCCCAGCGATGTGACCAAACCCAGCCTGGCCAAGGGCGAGCTGGACATGGCCAGGCGCCTGGTGGAAGACATGAGCGCCGACTGGCAGCCCGAGGCATATCGCGACAGCTTTCAGGAAAAGATCATGGCGCTGGTGGCCAGGAAGGCCAAGGCCGGCAAGATCGAAGACGTCGAATCCCAGGAAGGCAGCGAGGAACGCAAGTCCGCCGATGTGATCGACCTGACCGAGCTGCTCAAGCGCAGCCTGGCCGGCAAGCCGACGACGAAAAAACCGGCCGCGAAAAAAACCGGCAAAAAGGCCTCTTGAGCCTGACGTATGCGGGAGAACCACATGGCCAAGCCCCTGAGCGAATACAACCGTAAACGCGATTTCGAGGTCACCGCCGAGCCATCAGGCCGCGCACCGGGCCGTAAGCCCAAGGCGTCGGCCCTGAGCTTCGTGATCCAGAAGCACGACGCGCGCAACCTGCACTATGACTTCCGTCTTGAGCTTGACGGGGTGCTGCTCAGTTGGGCAGTGCCCAAGGGGCCGAGCCTGGACCCGAGCCAGAAACGCCTGGCCGTGCACGTTGAAGATCATCCCCTGAGCTATGGCGGTTTCGAGGGCAGCATCCCGGCCGGCCAGTACGGCGCCGGCGATGTGATCGTGTGGGACCGCGGCATCTGGCAACCCCACGACGACCCGCGCAAGGCCTATGCCGCCGGCAAACTCAAATTTACCCTGGTCGGTGAAAAGCTCTCCGGTGACTGGGCGCTGGTACGTACGCGCCTCAAGGGCAGCGGCGACAAGGAGCAGTGGCTGCTGATCAAGGAAAAAGACCAGCAGGCCCGCCCCGCCACCGAATACGATATCGTCCAGGCCCAGCCAAAGAGCGTGCTCAGTGACGCCTCGGTCGGTGAACCCAAGACCAGGCCTCGCGCCAAACCACAGAAGCGGGCAACGGCCCTCCCCGAGCAGTTCGCCCCGCAACTGGCGACCCTGGTGGACCGTGCGCCCGAAGGCGACTGGCACTACGAGATCAAGTTCGATGGTTACCGCATGCTCGCCCGCATCCGCGACGGCGAGGTACGCCTGTTTACCCGCAATGGCCACGACTGGACCGAGCGCCTGCCACGCCAGGTCAAGGCCCTGCAGGCCCTGAAGCTCAAGGACAGCTGGCTCGATGGCGAGGTGGTCAGCCTCAATGACGACGGCCTGCCGGACTTCCAGGCGCTGCAAAATGCCTTTGAGCTCGGCCGCAGCCTGGACATCGTCTACTACCTGTTCGACGCGCCGTTTTTAAACGGCAGCGATCAGCGCCAGGCGCCACTGGAGGAGCGTCGCGCCGCGCTCAAAGACGCCTTGTCCGGCAGCCGCAGCAAATTGCTGCGTTTCTCCGAGGCGTTTGCCGCCAACCAGCGCGATATTGTCGAAAGCGCATGCGAGCTGGCCTTGGAAGGCGTGATCGGCAAACGTAAGGGCAGTCCCTACGCCTCCAGTCGAAGTACCGATTGGATCAAGCTCAAATGCCGCCTGCGCCAGGAGTTCGTGATCGTCGGCTACACCCTCCCCCAGGGCTCACGCAGCGGTTTTGGTGCGCTGCTGCTGGCCGTCCATGCCGATGGCGCGCTGGTCTATGCCGGGCGCGTGGGCACCGGGTTCGACCAGGCCTCACTGAAAAATATCCATGCCCGGCTCAAGCCTTTGGAACGCACCGCGTCGCCCCTGGCAAAACCGCTTACCGGCGCCCAGGCGCGCGGCGTACATTGGGTGGAGCCGACACTGGTGGGCGAGGTGCAGTTTGCCCAATGGACCCGAGAGGGCGTGGTACGCCAGGCAGCGTTTGTGGGGTTGCGCACGGACAAACCCGCCGCGCAGGTCATCCGGGAGCAGCCCCGCGCGGCCAAAACCCTGAAAGCACCGGCGGCCCGCAAAGCCAGCGGGGTGACGATCACTCACCCCGACCGCGTCATCGACCCGCAAAGCGGCACGCAGAAACAGCAATTGGCGCAGTTCTACGAAGGCATCAGCGAATGGATCCTGCCCTTCCTGCGCCATCGCCCCGTGTCCCTGCTCAGGGCTCCGGAAGGCATCGAGGGCGAGCAGTTCTTCCAGAAGCACGCGGAGCGCCTGGCGATTCCGAACATCAAGCAACTGGACCCGGCACTGGACCCAGGCCATGCGCGCCTGATGGAGATCGACACGACAAAAGCGCTGATTGGGGCCGTGCAAATGGGCACCCTCGAACTGCATACCTGGGGCGCCACCTCGGACAAGATCGAAACCCCGGACCTGTTTGTGCTGGACCTTGACCCGGACCCGGCGCTGCCCTGGAAAACCATGCTGGAAGCCGCTCAGCTCACCTTGTCGGTACTCGACGAGCTGGGGCTGGAAGCCTTCGTCAAGACCAGCGGCGGCAAAGGCTTGCACCTGGTCATACCGTTGGCGCGGCGGGATGGCTGGGACAGCGTAAAGGCCTTTGCCAAGGCCATTGCCCATTTCATGACCGAGCAACTGCCCGAGCGCTTCACCGCCACCTCCGGGCCGAAAAACCGTGTAGGCAAGATCTTTATCGATTACCTGCGCAATGCACGAGGCGCGAGCACCGTGGCGGCTTATTCGGTGCGCGCGCGCGCTGGGCTGCCGGTGTCGGTGCCGGTCAGTCGCGAGGAATTGAAGGGATTGCGCGGCGCTCAGCAATGGACGGTGGCCAACCTGCACCAACGCTTGCAGGAGCTGAAGGTTGATCCTTGGGCCGGCTACGCCAATCGGCAGAAGATCAGTAAAAAAATGTGGGAAAAGTTGGGCGCAAAGCCACCGGAGTGACTAACGCCCGAATCGACTTCAAATCAGTATGAAGATGAGTGCCAGGGCCGCGAAGATCGCCCATTTTTCCAGGTAGTAACGTGTGCGGTTGCGTTTTTTCAGCTCTTTGCCACGCAAGCGAATCTTGTACAGCCGGTTAAATGCGCGATTGAGCCCGCCGGTCTTGTCGCCTGCATCGTTGGGCGAGCCTGCAGCGGCCATGACGTTACGACTGAACCAACGGTTGAACGTGGCAGCCCAGCGATATTTCATCGGCCGCTCGATATCGCAAAACAGGATGATGCGGTTCTGCTGCGTGGTGTTTTCGGCGTAGTGGATGTAGGTCTCGTCAAACATCACTGCCTCACCGTCACGCCAGTAATAGTTCTCGCCGTCCACATTGATATAGCAGCCCGGATCATTCGGGGTCACCAGACCCAAGTGATAACGGTACGAACCGGCGTAGGGGTCACGGTGGCGCACCAGCTTGGAGCCCGGTGGCAACTCGGCGAACATTGCCGCCTTGATCGAGCCGATGCCCTGCAACAGCTCGGTAGTACGCGGGCACAGTTTCATCGCCGAAGGATGGCTTTCGCCGTACCATTTCAGGTAAAAGCGCTTCCAGCCAGACTTGAAGAACGAGTTGAAACCTACATCGTTGTACTGGTCCGAGCGCTTGATTTCACCCATGTGCATGAGGTTCAGGCCCTCCTCGCGAATCTCCTTCCAATGCGCCTCAAGGGGGCTCAAGTCAGGAAAGTCACTGGGTGACAGGTAGGGACGGCCGGGTAACCTGGAGCACAGGTACAGCAAGCAGTTGATCGGGGCCAAGAAGGTCGAATGATCACTGAGTTGGCGGCCCAGCTTATGCCGCACCCGACCACGCAGGTGTACATACGCAATGGAGGCAACGTAGAGAACAACAATGATGAGTTTCAAGGGATTTCGTCACATGTCAGAAGAAAACAGGCTGCTCCTGCGCGCCCACAACGGCTGAGGATGGATAGCAGCATCTGAAATCACAATTCACACAATTGGCACGAACGGCTGAGTAATGTCCCGATACGTGGTCCGTGGCAGTTATTTAGCCACAGTTTGTAACCAAAAGTTAATCAAGAATTGTGAAAACCTGTCTACCGAATGTGCCTGGCAGACGCCTCGACGGGCTGGCCGCGCAACAGCCCGAGAGGCGTTCGGCCGACCTATTGACGAGGCAACTGGCGATCCTCGAATACCGAAAACGGCCCGATTGCGCGCCGTACCTGCACGAAATGCCGTATCAGGACCACGAGCATCCCCAGCATCAGGCCAGCCACTACGCTCAGCGCGATGATAATGCCCACCCTTGGCTTTATCGGATTCGGCGACGCCTGTGCCTGACGATCCACAGTGACCAGTTTCAGCGCGCTCATGTCGATATTCAGGCTGCGCAACCGCGCTTCTTCCGCCCACAGCGGTTCAACGTCCGGCAGGAACATATCTTCATTTTTACGGCTGTTGAGAACCTCGACTTCACGGTTAGTGTCGAGCATGCGCAGTTCCTTGGCGATCTCGGCTACCCTGCTGTTGGTGAAATCATCGTTGGTGCGCTGTTGCAGCGCGGCCCGCTCCGCCTCCAGCACTTCGGTACCCATGAAGTACAAAGGAGCCTTCTGATTAGTCACCACGGTGCGCATCACCTGGTTCGATCCATTCAGCGCATCCCCTCCCATGGATAAGGGGGTCGTGGGGTTCTTGATGCCAACGGACCTGGCAATCGAGATCGCCTCGGCCAGTTCTGCCAGGCGGTTGGTGCGTTCCATCTTCATCTGCAAGCGCAAAGCCGTGAGTTCATCCTGCAAGCGCGCGCGTTGGACTTTATCGGCCTCCAGCAACCTGGCGACCTTCGACGCTTTGCCCTTTTCGTAGTTGTCACGCGCAGCGTCGATCTTACCCTTGAGTTCGTTGAGGCGGTTATTGACGATCACCTTGAGGTCGGCCCCAATCTGGGTGCGTTCCTGGGCAATGGCGTAGTCGACGAATCCATTGAGAATGGCCGCGCCATCGATCCCCGTGGGGTACTGCATTTCCAGGCGAAGGTAAGCGTTGTTGACTGCGTCGGACTTCTTCGAATCAGGCATCACCAGGTTGATGGCGTTGTTGTTGAACGCTTCAAAGCTCTGCTCCAGGTTTTGCCCCGGCCGCTTGAGGTCTTCGAACAGTGCGGGGTTGGCCCTGAAAAAGCCCAGCCGCACCTGATAGGACTCCAACTGTGCCCCGACCTTGGCCAACGCGTCGCCCGGCGGCAACTTGTAGACTTCTGAACGGTTTAGGGCATCCAGCTCATTGATCGCCGCTGGCCGCAGTACACTGCTGACCTGGTAAACCCTGGGAGCAAGAAGCGCGTAACCTACTCCCAGGAGGCCTGCCAGGATCGTACAACCGATGACCCATTTTTTTTGCTTCCATATCGCGTGAAACAGTTCAAAGAGATCAATTTCGTCCGATGTCAACCGTTGGTGGAGCTGGGGAATGTTGTTCAAATTACGTAAACCCTGATGAATTGAAATCCAGCGCCCAAAAACTCAGACCTGAATAACAACTGAATAAACAGGGGGCAACGTCAACCACCCAATTGAATGAATCTTCACACCTAAGCAGCCAGAGGTTTCATTTCAGTTACACGGGTGTCTTCTCTGACAAACACCACGAGCATAGACGGTCTGTTATGAGACGTTGCCCGACGGGCAGACAAAGTAACGCTGATCACCTGTTATTAAAGGAAAAATTACAAAAAAAACTAAAAAACACGATAATTCCTACATATATTCCCAAATCAGATGATAAAAAACGCCGCACCGTCTGGAACGGCCGGCAATTAACCCTACAACAAAAAGGACTTTGTATGTCATCCATTTCAGACCCGGATATTCAAGCCCTTCAAGGCGCCTGGGAGCAAATCTCACTCGAAGACAGTGGCGTACTCAATCCCATCGATGCCCACAGCGCTCCGGGTGCTTTAACCACTATCAGCGGCGACCGCTTCGAAGTGAAGACCGTCAGTGGCGAGGTGTTGTTGGCGGGTCGGTTTTTCCTCGACAGCAGCACGGTTCCCAAAAGCATTACCTGGGTGGACGCCCTGGGCGATGACGCCGGTAAGCACCTGCCCGCCAGTTATCGCCTCGAGGGGGATTCATTTGTGTTCATTGCGGCGGATGAAGGTATGCCCAGGCCCATCGTGTTCAGTACCGGCCCAGGCCAAACCATGCGCACTTTCGTGCGCCGCGCTTGATGCTGTACGCCATCCGAACGCGCGACAGCATTTTCACAAAGCCTTCACTTTCAGCCCTATAGGGTAAAGCCTACCTACTCCAGTAAATCCCTTGGCCCGCCAGTTCGCGGGCTTTTTTTTGCCTGGTGCGAATCGGCTCAGGCGGGACGCTTGGTGGCGGCCAGCGTGAAGCACAGGGGCAACTGGGCAGGCTGGTGCTCGTACTGGTCGTAAAGTTCTTCGCGATTGGAGTGGGCATATTCCTGCAGATGGTCGATCTGCAATTGCGCAGCAATCGCCGCGCTCACCACATCCCCCAGGGTGTGCACATACCAATAGGAGGTCGGCCCCGCCACTTCGCCCTGCCCCTCATAGACAATCGACTCCTGCAGCACAAAAGGCTCACGCTGGAAGTACGAACTGGCCGGCAACAGTGGGTCTGGCGCGCGCGGGTCGAACATTTCCAGAAACGGGTGGGTTTCATACATCACCAGCGTGCCACCGGGTTTCAAGGTCCTCGCAACATGGCGCATGAACAGCGCCACATCCGGCATCCAGCCCAGCACGCCGATGGTCACCAAGGCAATGTCGAAGCGCTCGTGCAAGCGGGATGGCAACTGGTGGATATCGCTTTCGATGAATTCCGGGTTGTGGGGCGAAACGTCGGCAAGCTCACGGGCCTGCTGCAGGAACGCCCGGGATTGATCCACACCGACCACCAAACGCGCGCCCAGGCCAAACAGCGACAGGCTTTCGCGGCCGTTATTGCAGCACACCTGCACCACCTCTTTGCCGGCAACGCCGATGTCTTGCAACAGCCCGGTAAGGGTGGGGTCCAGGCACGAAAACCCAGGGTCGCGGACCCCGTTAAGCAGGGCGCTCCAGGTCTCGGTGGTTTTGTGCAGGTCGGCGGATTGATCCCAGGCGTCCTTGTTGCAGGCAATCGCCTGTTGAGCTGAGGGCATGTCCATTGCGTCTCCAGATAAGTCATACGGCGAGGCAAAGAAAATAAGCCACAAGCCCGCAGATTAAAACCCCAGCAGCAGGCGAAACTAAATGAACTGCGCGCAGGTCACTAGCGCAATGAGTGTTCAGCCTTTGAACGCCCCCTGCGAAGTCCTGATCATGGCCACACACGCCGACCTGCGTAATACCCTGTCCCTGGACAGCCTGAATTTTTTCCTGGCGGATGTGCGCGACGGCCTCGGTCCATACCTGGCCATCTACTTGCTGGCGGTGCACAAATGGGATCCGGCCAGTATCGGCGTAGTCATGACCCTGGCAGGTATCGCCGCGCTGATCACCCAGGGCCCGGCGGGTGCCCTGATCGACCGCACGCGCAGCAAACGCGCGGTGATTGCCGTTGCCGCCCTGCTGGTGACCGGCAGTTGCCTGTTGCTGCCCTTCGTCAGTTCATTCAGCCTGGTTGCCTTGACCCAGGCGGCCAGTGCCATCGCCGCCTCGGTGTTCGCGCCGGCGATTTCCGCGATTTCCCTGGGCATTACCGGGCCACGTGCGTTCACCCGGCGCACCGGGCGCAACGAAACCTTCAACCACGCCGGCAACGCTGTGGCGGCGCTGTTGGCCGGTGGCCTGGCGTACCTGTTCGGCCCCGTGGTGGTGTTCTACCTGATGGCCTTTATGGCGGTGGCCAGCGTCGTCGCGGTCAGTTGCGTCTCGGCCAAGGCGATCGACCATGAGGTGGCCCGGGGCTTCGACCCTGCCCACCACAGCGACCATGAGCAGCCGTCCGGCATTGCGGTCTTGCTGGCCAACCGGCCGTTATTGCTGTTTGCCGTCTGCTGCGCCCTCTTCCACCTGGCCAATGCGGCGATGCTGCCACTGGTCAGCCAGAAGCTCTCGCAGATCAACCTGCAGATGGCCACGCCGCTGACCTCGGCCTGTATTGTCGCCGCACAATTGGTGATGGTGCCGATGGCCTGGCTGGTGGGCAGCAAGGCCGACGTGTGGGGGCGCAAGCCGCTGTTGCTGTTCGGCTTCATGATCCTGCCGCTGCGTGGCGTGCTCTATACCCTGTCCAGCGATCCCTACTGGCTGGTGGCCGTGCAGATGCTCGACGGTATCGGCGCAGGGATCTTCGGTGCGCTGTTCCCGGTGATCGTCAAGGACCTGACCCAGGGCACCGGGCGTTTCAACGTCAGCCTGGGGGCGCTGTCCACCGTATTTGGGCTGGGCGCGGCCTTGAGCAGCAGCCTGGCCGGTTTTGTGGTGCAGCAGGCGGGCTACAATGCGGCCTTCCTCACCCTGGCCGGGGTGGCGGGCGTCGCGTTGGCGCTGTTATGGCTGGCGATGCCGGAGACGCTGGCGAAGCCCATCTTGGCCCCCCACGCATCTGCCGCATGATATAAGCGACACTGTGCGCCGAACCCAAACAGCAAATGGAGTTGCCCCTATGAAGAAATACATCCTGTATCCGCTACTGCTTCTGCTCGCAGGATGCAGCACGGGGCCCTATCTGCATCCGGAGTCGACGGTGGGCAGCAACGCCCTGCTTTCGCGCACCTGCCCCGGCCCGAAAGCGGCGATGAGCTATGCCCCACTGGCAGAAGAACTCAACTGGGTTCATGTGCTGGTCTATGTGGCGCCACCCGGCACATCCAGCTGGCCGGGTAACCAGCGCTCAACCGCGGCTGAACTGCGCCTGTTCGGACGGCTCTACCCATCCAATAGCACAGCAGCCGTCAAACAGGCCGACCCGGCGCTTTGGGTCAGTGCAGCGTCGCCCGTTGTCACGGTCACCCTGGCGAATGGGCAAAGCTATCCTGTCACCATTGAACAACTCAAAACCGGTTTCGACCCCAGGAAAACATTCCACAGCGAGTTCAAAGGGACAGCATTGGGCCAAGGCGACATGGATGATTTCACGCTCACCTTTCCGGACATATTCGTCAACGGTGAAAAAGTCCCTATGGCCCCGATTCATTTCAAGAAACGCGAAGAGCGTTATGCGCCTGTGTTTAATTGCTGACGGGCCGGGTTTCTGGCGCTCAGCCGACTCTGTTACCGTGCGTCCTTCGACCGCAATGGAAGCATCGAAGAATGAATTCCTGGAAGACGCTGGCAATCGCCCTCATGGCATCGATCAGCACCAACGCTATGGCATGGTATGTGGAGAACCCGGTCGAGAGAGCGCTGAGCGCCACCACCCTGTTCCCGACCATTGTCCTCGGCGGGACCACGGCATTCACGGTCTACTCGCCCTCAGTAATGAAAAAAGCGAAGGATGATGCCCTTGCATTCATTGGCTCCGAGGGCGAAATTCGCGGCGCTCAGTTTGAGCAGGCATCTCTACACTACCGCTCGGCCCCTCACACGCGCCCCATGACCGATATGCAGCTCGCACAGGCAATCGCAACAACTTACTGAGCGCGGCCTCGTCGAGAACGGCTTGCCACATTCAAAACGCTGAACATCCGTCGTCGGCCGCCATACAACTGTCGCCTGACATATGCGACAATGCGCGCCAAATTCCAACACACATCCCCCATTTTTTGCTCAGCGACCGGGTTTCGCGCCTTGATGTCGCTGTTGATGCATGCCTGAAGGCTCCTGCCGCCACGCTCGCAACCCATTGATAGGTAAAGTAATTGATCTCCACAGCTAACATCACCATGCAGTTCGGCGCCAAGCCGCTCTTTGAGAACGTCTCGGTCAAGTTCGGCGCCGGCAACCGGTATGGTCTGATCGGTGCCAACGGTTGCGGCAAGTCGACCTTCATGAAAATCCTCGGCGGCGACCTCGATCCGTCCGGCGGCCAGGTCATGCTGGAGCCGAATGTGCGCCTGGGCAAGCTGCGCCAGGACCAGTTCGCCTACGAAGAATTCACCGTGCTCGACACCGTGATCATGGGCCACGAGGAGCTGTGGAAGGTCAAGGCCGAGCGCGACCGTATCTACTCGCTTCCGGAAATGAGCGAAGACGACGGCATGGCCGTGGCCGAGCTGGAAACCGAATTCGCCGAGATGGACGGCTACACCGCCGAATCCCGTGCCGGTGAACTGCTGCTGGGCCTGGGTATTCCCCTGGAACAGCATTTCGGCCCGATGAGCGAAGTCTCCCCCGGCTGGAAACTGCGTGTGTTGCTGGCCCAGGCGCTGTTCTCGGACCCGGAAGTGCTGTTGCTCGACGAACCGACCAACCACCTGGACATCAACACCATCCGCTGGCTGGAAAACATCCTGACCCAGCGCTCCAGCCTGATGATCATCATCTCTCACGACCGTCACTTCCTGAACAGCGTGTGCACCCACATGGCTGACCTGGACTACGGCGAGCTGCGCCTGTTCCCGGGCAACTACGACGAGTACATGACCGTGGCGACCCAGTCCCGCGAGCAACTGCTGTCGGACAACGCCAAGAAGAAAGCGCAGATCTCCGAGCTGCAGTCCTTCGTCAGCCGCTTCTCGGCCAACGCCTCGAAAGCCAAGCAGGCCACTTCCCGCGCCAAGGCGATCGACAAGATCCAACTGGCCGAGGTCAAGCCTTCGAGCCGTGTGAGCCCGTTCATCCGTTTCGAACAGAACAAGAAGCTGCATCGCCAGGCGGTCATCGTCGAGCGCATGGCCAAAGGTTTCGACGGCAAGCCGCTGTTCAAGGACTTCAGCTTCCAGATCGAAGCCGGCGAGCGCGTGGCGATCATCGGCCCGAACGGTATCGGCAAGACCACCCTGCTGCGCACCCTGGTCAACGAACTGACCCCGGATGCCGGCAGCATCAAGTGGACCGACGCCGCGGAACTGGGCTACTACGCCCAGGACCACGCCCACGACTTCGAAGACGACGTCACACTGTTCGACTGGATGGGCCAGTGGACCCAAGGCGAGCAAATGATCCGTGGCACCCTGGGTCGTATGCTGTTCTCCAACGATGAAATCCAGAAGTCCGTCAAGGTGATCTCCGGTGGTGAGCAAGGCCGCATGCTGTTCGGCAAGCTGATCCTGCAAAAGCCGAACGTGCTGATCATGGACGAACCGACCAACCACTTGGACATGGAATCCATCGAGGCGCTGAACCTGGCGCTGGAGAACTACCCGGGCACGCTGATTTTCGTCAGCCATGACCGTGAGTTCGTATCGTCCCTGGCCACCCGCATCATCGAGTTGAGCGCCAACGGCGTGATCGACTTCAGCGGCACCTACGACGATTACCTGCGCAGCCAGGGCGTGGTGTTCTAACAGTAGCGACGTGAAACCCTGGGGAACAGGCTCGTTGTGGTGAACGGGCTTTTGTGGTGAGCAGGCTTTTGTGGTGAGCGGGCTTGCCCCGCGCTGGGCCGCGCAGCAGCCCCAATAAAAAACACCGCATTCTGCCAGGCAAAACGCGGTGTTCGTTTTCAGGGCTGCTGCGCAGCCCAGCGCGGGGCAAGCCCGCTCACCACAACAAGCCCGTTCACCACAACAAGCCTGCTCACCACAAAAGCCCGCTCGCCACAGTAGGACGGTTTCTCAGCCAAAGTAGTTAGCCTGCTTCCTTTTCCCCCAAGCCCTTGCCATGATGCATTCACCGCCCGCCCGCGAACGAGTGCCCATGTCCAACGCCGCCCCCTCCTCCCTGTCGATCACCCTGCAGATCGTCTCCATCGTGTTCTACACCTTCATCGCCTTTATCTGCATCGGCCTGCCGATTGCGGTAATCCCGGGCTATGTCCATGAGCAACTGGGCTTCAGCGCGGTGGTGGCCGGGATTACCATCGGCTCGCAGTACCTGGCAACCCTGCTCAGCCGCCCCATGGCCGGGCGCATGTCCGACAACGTCGGCACCAAGCGCGCGATTGTGCTGGGGCTGGCGGGCATCCTGGTCAGCGGTGTATTGACGTTCTTCGCCACCCTGGTGGACAGCCTGCCCAGCCTGAGCCTGGGGATTCTGATCGTCGGCCGGCTGTTACTGGGCGTGGCCCAGGGTCTGATCGGCGTGGGCACCATCAGTTGGTGCATGGGCCAGGTCGGGGCGGAGCACACGGCGCGGTCGATTTCGTGGAATGGCATTGCCTCCTACGGTGCCATCGCCATCGGCGCGCCGCTCGGGGTGGTGATGGTCGCCGAATATGGCTACACCAGCCTGGGTATCGCGCTGTCGGTGTTGGCGGCGCTGGGCCTGATGCTGATCCGCAACAAACCCTCGGTGCCGGTGGTGCGTGGCGAGCGCCTGCCGTTCTGGGCGGTGTTCGGGCGCATCGCACCCTTTGGTGCCAGCCTGTGCCTGGCATCCATCGGCTACGGCACCCTGACCACCTTTATCACCCTGTATTACCTCAATCGCGGCTGGGCCGGCGCGGCGTACTGCCTCACGGTGTTTGGCGTATGTTTTATCCTCTCGCGGCTGCTGTTCATCTCCGCGATCAGCCGGTTTGGCGGCTTCAGGGCGGCGATTGCCTGCATGATCATCGAGACCCTGGGCCTGACACTGCTATGGCTGGCACCGTCCACCGGCGTAGCCTTGATCGGTGCAGGGCTGACCGGCTTTGGCTTGTCGCTGGTGTACCCGGCGCTGGGCGTTGAGGCCATCAAGCAGGTGCCCAACAGCAGCCGCGGTGCCGGCCTGAGTGCCTATGCGGTGTTTTTCGACCTGGCCCTGGCGATTGCCGGGCCGTTGATGGGCGCCGTGGCGCTGAACCTGGGTTACAGCTGGATTTTCTTCTGCGCAGCGCTGTTATCGGTCACGGCGCTGGGCGTGACCTTGCTGCTCAAGCGCCGCGCTTACTGATCGGCGGTCTGCAAGCCGGCGCGGGTAGCCTGGCCGAGGGTATGGGTGAAAAAACGCCCGGCCTCGGAGATCAGGTCGCGGTGGATGCCTTCACGGTCGACGCCGTCCGCATCGGTGCAGATGGCCGGCATCGCGGCCAGTTGGTCGCTGTCGCACGGCGCCATGAACACGAAGTGCCCTGCCCCCGCCAGCAGCTTGAAGTCCGGTGGCTCCGGCAGTTTGCGTGCCAGGGCGGCGGCATTCTTGTCGACCGCCACCAGCTTGTCGCCATCGCCGCTGTAGAGCAGCACCGGCACATGCACGTCGGCCAGGGTGTGGCGGCCGAACATCAGGCTCAACGGCGCCATCAACATCAAGGCATGAATGCGCGGGTCGGATTGCGGTTGCAGGTCGTCACGGTCCACCACCAGTTCGCCCTTGGTGGTGCAGGCATCACGATCTTCGGGGCGTTCCTGGCAATAGCGGCGCAGGCGGTCGAAGTCCGGCTTGGCTCCCGCCAGGATCAACGCGGTTTCGCCACCGGCCGAATAGCCGATAACGCCCACCTGATCGACGTTGACGAACGGCGACAGCATCGGGTCGGCCAGGGTCGCGGTGATCGCTTCGGAAATCTGGATCGGCCGGCCGTACAGGTTACTCACCGTGCCCAGGCGGCTGTGGTCCTTATAGTTATCGCCGGGATGCAACACCGCGACCACCACAAAGCCTTTGCGCGCCAGGGAGGTGGCCAGGTCATGCAGGGCCAGCGGCGTACCGGTGTTGCCATGGGACAGCATCAACATCGGAAAGCGGCCAATGGCGATCTTGGAATCTTCGCTGGCGGCGACGTGGTAGGGACCCAGTTGCGTGCTGTGTTCATCGTCGGTGGACGGGTAGAAGGCCACGGCTTTCATCGGCTGCAGGTCCAGCGGGTCGAGAAAGCTCATGCGGTGGAAGCCCACACTCCAATGGGGGTGCGGCGCGGGCGCGGCGTGCACTGAAATCAGGCCGCCGAGCAGGGAAAGAACCATAACAGCACAAAGACGCATCATGAGGATGTCCACCTTTGCTGCGTGACCACGTTCAACACCCGCGGCATGTCTATATGAAAAGTCCATGGTTCAAGGCACTCGCATCGGGTGATAAACCCATGCGTGCATAACCTGGGCCAAAGTAATGACAGCGGGTAAACGAAAAAACTCCGTACTCCGGTCGTTTCAGGCGACAAGAATACAGAGTTTAGGCGCCCGGCTTCGGATTGAAACCGAGCAGAGGCGAAATTTACACAAGCCTTACGCAGCAGCGAACAATTGTTCGTTGATGAGCACGTTGGCGTCGCTCAGGGATTTGCTGCGCACTTCATCACCGTAGGCCAGGCCATGGGCGCGGACGAATTCGATGTCGGTAATACCGAGGAAGCCCAGCATCACCTTGAGGTATTCCTCGTGGGCCACACCGGTTGCCTGGCCGACATGCATGCCGCCGGAGGTGGACACAATGATGACTTTCTTGTTACCGCACAGGCCTTCAGGGCCCGCTTCGGTGTAACGGAAGGTCTGGCCGGCAACGGCGATGCGGTCGATCCAGGCTTTCAACTGGGTTGGAATGGTGAAGTTGTACATCGGCGCACCGATCACCACGGCGTCGGCGGCGAGGAATTCGGCCAGGCTGTTGGCGCTCAGGTCGGCCTCGTGCTGTTGTGCGGCGTCACGCAGTTCGGCGGCGGTGCCCAGGGCGCCCAGGGTCGCGCCGGAGAAGTGGTTGATGCCTTCGCTGGCGAGGTCACGGTAGGTCACTTCCACACCTGGCTCGGCCGCTTGCCAGGCCTTGACCACGCCAGCGCTGAGCTGCCGGGAAGCCGAGTTGTCGCCGAGGATACTGGAATCGATGTGCAACAGTTTCATGGTGGATCTCCGAGGGTGGGATCGACAGTGGCGATCAGATGGAGGGGATGCTACGCATGAAACCAATAGTCGATAAGACGCCTGAAATGCGATAGTTTGTCCCACTGACAGGACAATAGGCTGACCATGCAAGACCTCAACGACCTCTACTATTTTGCCAAAGTCGTCGAAGCCGGCGGCTTTGCGGCGGCCGGGCGGCTGTTGGGCATTCCCAAGTCGCGGCTGTCGCGGCGCATTGCCGAGCTGGAAGAACGCCTCGGCGCGCGCCTGCTGCAACGCACCACGCGGCAACTGACCCTGACCGCCGTCGGCGAGCGCTACCTGCGCCACTGCCAGGCGATGCTACTGGAAGCGGAAATGGCCGACGAGGCCGTCGCCAGCATGTCCAGCGAACCCCGTGGGCGGCTGAGGGTGACGTGTCCGGTGGGCCTGGCGCAAAACATGATGCCGGATGTGGTCGCGGGTTTCCTGGCCGCCCACCCCCAGGTGCAGTTGGAGATGACCCTGGTCAACCGCCGTGTCGACCTGGTAGCCGAAGGCATCGATGTGGCGCTGCGCGTGCGCGAACTCGGCGATGAAGACCCGCTGCTGGTCACCAAGCGCCTGCGCCCGGCCCAGACGGCACTGGTCGCCAGCCCGAACTTTTTGCACGGTCGGCACATCAACAGCCTCGACGACCTCAAGCAACTGCCGATACTCGGCGCGCTGGAAGCAGACCGCATGGTGCACCAACGCATCCTCGATCCCGAAGGCAACCCCCACGACCTGGTGATGGAAGCGCGCCTGGGCGTCGATGACTTCAACGTACGCAAGGCCAGCGCCATCATGGGCCTGGGCTTTACCGTGCTGCCGATGATGTACTGCGAAGAAGAACTGGCCAGCGGCCGGCTCGTACAATTGCTGCCGGAATGGTCGTTGCCGGGCGGCTGGCTGCAGGCCGTCTACCCGCATCGCCGTGGCGTGCTGCCGGCGATTCGCGCCTGGATCGATTACCTGGAAGAAGGCTTCAAAAGCTGCGGAGACCGCCTGCTATGAAAATGACCGAAGCACAGGTCGCGACGTTCTGCCTGAGCCTGCCCGGCGCGCGGGAAGACTACAAATGGGGTGGCGTGCGGGTGTTCTCGATAGCAGGCAACAAGATGTTTGCCCTGCAAAACCTGCGCGGCGACTCGCTGGCGTTCAAGGTCGACAAGGAATTGTTCCTCGGCCATGTGGACCGTCCCGGCATCCACCCGGCGCCGTACCTGGCACGCGCGCAGTGGATCATCATGAACACGCCCTACCCGCTGGGGGCCGAGGAACTGCGTAGCCTGTTGCAGCGCTCCCACCAGTTGGTGGTGAGCAAATTGCCCAAGCGCACACAGGTGGGGTTGCTGCTAGAGAACGGACAGTAGCGTGCCACCGAGGAACAATTGGTCCAGCCAGAACACCTGGTGCAACAACACGATCACCCAGAACAGCACCTGGTAAGACACCTTGCGCGTCTTGTGCCGGAACACCTGCTGGGCAATCAGCGCCCCCGGCCAGCCGCCCGCCAGTTCCACGGCGTGGAGGATGTTCTCAGGGGTGCGCCAACTGTCGGTGCGAGCCTTGCGCTTGTCGCTCCAATACAGGAAAAACGCGATCACGCTGACCACCCCATAGGCCACCAGCGGGATCACGGTTTCGCCGCGTTGCCACACCAATACCGACCCCACCAGCGGCGCCGCGCACAGCAGCACAAAGATCGCCGCTTTCAAGCGCGGATGCTGAATCATCATGCCTTGGCCGCTGCCCAGTCGATCCAGCCGAATTGCCAGGTCGCCAGGATCAGCAGGCCGAACGCAATGCGGTACCAGGCGAACGCCGCGTAGCTATGGCTGGCGATGAACTTGAGCAGGCCCTTGACCGCGATCATCGCGAAGATGAACGAGGTGACGAAGCCGATGGCGAACACCGGCAGGTCCGCCGGCTGGAACAGGTCGCGGTATTTGTAGCCCGAGTACACCGCCGCACCGACCATGGTCGGCATGGCCAGGAAGAACGAAAACTCGGTGGCGGTCTTGCGCGACAGGCCGAACAGCAGGCCGCCAATGATGGTCGAGCCGGAGCGCGACGTACCCGGGATCATCGCCAGGCACTGGGCAAAACCGACCTTGAGCGCGTCTTTCCAGGTGATGTCATCGACGCTTTCGGCGTGCACTTCATGCTCGCGGCGCTCGGCCCACAGCATGACGATGCCGCCGATCACCAACGCGGCGGCCACGGTGATCGGGTTGAACAGGTAATGGTGGATCAGGTCGGCAAAGATCACCCCCAGCACCACGGCGGGCAGGAACGCGATCAGCAGGTTGACCGTGAAGCGTTGGGCGTTGCGCTGGGTCGGCAAGCCGGTGACCACATCGAGGATCTTGCGCCGGAATTCCCAGACCACCGCGAGGATGGCGCCCAGCTGGATGATGATGTTGAACGCCATGGCGCGTTCGCCGCCGAAGTCGAGCAAATCGGCGACGATAATCTGGTGTCCGGTGCTGGAGATCGGCAGGAACTCGGTAAGCCCCTCCACGACGCCAAGAATCAATGCCTGAATGGCGGTCCAAAAATCCATGCTTCCCCCAAAGGTCATGCGCGGTGGCATGCCTTATCAATCTTTTAATGGTTCACTGACGAGCGCACTCAAGTGCCCGGTGTTGACCATGGTCAATGCCGGCCTGCAAAAATTCTGTGAAAAATCAGGCAGTACTCAGGTTTTGCGATTTCAGGCCGAAAGCCTATCAGACAAGGCGTAAAAGTCGATGCGACGCCCACAATTATAAAAAGCCCGGAGTGACAGGACGATGAACAGTTTGCGCAATATGTCGATCAGCCGACGCCTCTGGATGATCCTGATCGTCGCCGTGCTGATGCTGATGGCCCTGGGTTTGCTGATGCTCAAGCAGATCCACGACGACCTGTACCAGGCCAAGCGCCAGCAGACCCAGCACGTGGTCCAGACCGCCAGCGGGATCCTGACGTTTTATCACAGCCTCGAAACCACCGGGGTTATGACCCGCGAAGCGGCGCAAAAACAAGCCCTGAGCGCAGTGCGCGGCTTACGCTATGACCACGACGACTATTTCTGGATCAATGACCTCACCCCCGTGATGATCATGCACCCGGCCAACCCCAAGCTGGACGGCCAGAACCTCTCGGCCATCCGCGATCCCGACGGGTTTGCCGTGTTCAACGAGTTCGTGATCCTGGCCAAGGCCAAGGGTGCCGGCATCATCAACTACCGCTGGCCGAAGCCGGGCGCGGAGGCGCCGGT
The DNA here is from genome assembly GCF_900100935.1 of Pseudomonas sp. NFACC25. NCBI lineage: Bacteria > Pseudomonadati > Pseudomonadota > Gammaproteobacteria > Pseudomonadales > Pseudomonadaceae > Pseudomonas > Pseudomonas sp. NFACC25. The sequence continues at coordinate 36,442 of NZ_FMUC01000020.1, read as the reverse complement.
GGCGAAAACCTCGTATATCCAGTTGTTCGAGCCGTGGGGCTGGATCATCGGCTCCGGCGTGTACGTGGACGATGTGCAGGCCGAGTTCAACAGCCAAGTGTGGAAGGCCTCGCTTATCGTCCTCGGCATCGCACTGGTGATGGCCCTGCTCGTATCGCTGATTGCCCGCAGCATCGTGCGCCCCCTGCAGGATGCGGTGAACGCCATGGGCAACATCGCCAGCGGCGAAAGCGACCTGACCCGCAGCCTCGACACCCACGGCCGCGACGAAGTCACCCAGCTGTCCCAGCACTTCAACACCTTCACGGCCAAGCTGCGCCAGGTCGTCAGCCAGTTGCAGGTGTGCGCCAACGCCCTGGGCCAGTCCTCCACGGAACTGGGCAACAACGCGACCCAGGCCCACGACCGCAGCCAGCAGCAGTCCCAGCAGATGGAACTGGTGGCCACCGCCATCAATGAAGTCACCTACGGCGTGCAGGACGTGGCCAAGAACGCCGAACACGCCGCCAGCGAAATGCGCGATGCCCAGGCCCAGGCGCAGCAAGGCCAGGTCAATATCGACAGCAGCCTGCAGCAGATCGACCAGCTCTCCACCACCATCAGCCAGGCCGTGGAAGTGATCCGCACCTTGTCCAGCGAAAGCACGCAGATCGGTGGCGTGTTGGAAGTGATCCGCTCCATCGCCGACCAGACCAACCTGCTGGCCCTCAACGCCGCCATCGAAGCGGCGCGCGCCGGGGAACAAGGCCGTGGTTTTGCCGTGGTGGCCGATGAAGTCCGCCTGCTGGCCCAGCGCACGCAAAAATCCACCGCCGAGATCCAGGCGATGATCGAGCGCCTGCAAGGTCACTCGGAAGCCGCGGTCAAGGTGATCAGCGACAGCCACAGCGCCTCGCAACTGACCATCGAACAAGCCGGCCAGGCCGGTGCCAGCCTTACCGCCATCGGCCAGGCGCTGCACAACCTCAACGGTTTGAATGCCTCGATTGCCAGCGCCACCCTGCAACAGGCCCATGTGGTGGAAGACATCAACCAGAACGTCACCCAGGCTGCGAGCCTGTCCCACAGCACCGCAATGGCGGCCGAGCAGTCCAACGTGGCCAGCGTGCATTTACGCGGGCTGAGCGAGCAGCTCGACGGCCTCTTGCGCCAGTTCAAGGTCTAACACTGCTCCAAATGTGGGAGGGGGCTACACCCCGATGGCGATACATCAGTCTGCATATGTGCAGCTGACCCTCCGCTATCGGGGCAAGCCCTCTCCCACATTTGCCTTACTGTGTTTTGAAGATTGCTGGCCTCTGGTTACAATCCCCGCCCTCTCCCACTCTCCCAAGGAACCGCCATGTCCGGGCTTGAACTGTTCGCCGCCGCCCTGGGGGTGATCGCTGTCTGGCTGACGGTCAAGCAAAACCCCTGGTGCTGGCCCATCGGCCTGGTGATGGTGTTGCTGTACACCTGGGTGTTCTATGACGTGAAGCTCTATTCCGACATGCTGCTGCAAGTGGTCTACGCCGCCCTGCAAGTCTACGGCTGGTGGCAGTGGACCCGCGCCGGCGAGGTCAGGCAAGGGCGCCAGGTCACCCGCCTGGGTTGGCCGGCAATCATGATCAGCATGACCATCGGTGCGGTCGGCAGCCTGCTGCTGGGCGCTGCGATGGCGCACTGGACCGACGCCGCGCAACCCTGGCTGGATGCCGCCCTCACCGGTTTCAGCCTGGTGGCGCAAATGTGGATGGCGCAGAAACGCGTGCAATGCTGGCCGCTGTGGATCACCGTGGACGTGATTTTTGTCGGGCTGTTCCTCTACAAGGGCTTGTACCTCACCGCTGCGCTCTACGCCCTGTTCACCGTGATCGCCGTGCAAGGCTGGCGTGAATGGCGCGCCGACCCGGCGTTGCAACCATGAAGGTGGTGGTACTGGCCGGACCCGAATCCAGCGGTAAAAGCTGGCTGGCTGCCGAGTTGCACGCGCATTTCGGTGGGCTGATGGTGCGTGAATACGTGCGCGATTTCATGGACCGCCACCAGCGCGACACCAGCCTGGCGGATATCCCGGCCATCGCCCACGGCCAACTGGCCTGGGAAGATGCCGCCCGCGCCCGGCAGCCGCGCCTGCTGGTCCTCGACACGCACCTGCTGACCAACAAACTCTGGAGCCAGACCCTGTTCGGAGACTACCCGGCATGGCTCGACGACGAACTGCTGGCGCGTCACTACGACCTGCACCTGCTGCTGTCGCCGGATGATGTGGAATGGACCGCCGACGGGCAGCGCTGCCAACCGGAACTGGCCGACCGCCAGGCGTTTTTCCAGGACAGCCTGGCGTGGATGCAGGCGCATCGACAGGCGGTGGTGGTCATCAGGGGGAGTTGGGAGGAGCGCCGCACCGCCGCGTTTGCTGCGGTAGAACAGCTGTTGTAGTGAGCGGGCTTGCCCCGCGCTGGGTGGCGAAGCCGCCCCAATAAAAACACCGCAGCCTGCCAGACAGGACGCGGTGTTTGGTTTTAGGGGGGGGTTAGTAGCCCAGCGACAGGCCGGTATTACGACGCGGGTCATTCGCCCCATAGAAGCGGTTGTTGCCCACCGGCTTACCCTCCAGGGACGGTGCCCCCACCAGGATCGCCGCCAAGTGATTGGCATCCTGCGGCCCGGCAAACTTGTGGCCCCAGCTTTCCAGAATCTTCTGGGTGTCCGGGCTGACCGCGAAGGTCTCCAGGTTGGTGGTTTCCGGCATCCACTGCTGGTGGAAACGCGGCGCGTCCACGGCCTCCTGGATATTCATCTTGTAGTCGATGACATTCAGGATGGTCAGCAGGGTCGCGGTAATGATGCGGCTGCCGCCTGGCGTACCGACGACCATTACGGCCTTGCCGTCCTTGGTCACGATGGTCGGGCTCATCGACGACAGCGGCGCCTTGCCCGGTGCGATGGCGTTGGCTTCACCCTGGACCAGGCCGTACATGTTCGGCACCCCGACCTTGACGGTGAAGTCGTCCATTTCATCGTTGAGGATCACCCCGGTCTTGCTCGCCATCACGCCCGCCCCGAACCAGTCGTTGAGGGTGTAGGTCACCGAGACCGCGTTGCCCCACTTGTCCACGATCGAGTAGTGCGTGGTGTTATTGCCTTCGTGCGGAGACACACCCGGCTTGATCGCCTGGGAATCCCCGGCCTTCTGCGGCTCGATGGCGTCACGCAGCTTGGCCGCGTAGTTCTTGTCCAGCAGATGCTCGATCGGGTTCTTCACGAAATCCGGATCGCCCAGGTAGCTGTTACGGTCCACGTAGGCGTGGCGCATGGCTTCGATCTGGTAGTGCAGGCCCTGGGCCGAGTGATAGCCCAGGTCAGCCATCGGGTAGCCTTCGAGGATGTTCATGATCTGGCAGATCACCACACCGCCCGAGCTTGGCGGCGGTGCCGAGACCACGTGGTAGCCACGGTAGTCGCACTCAATGGGCGCCAGTTCGCGGGTCTTGTACTTGTCCAAGTCGGCCTGGGTGATGATGCCCTTGCCGGCCTGGCTGGAATCCACCAGGGCCTTGGCGACCCAACCCTTATAGAAACCGTCGCTGCCCTTGGCGGAGATTTCCTTGAGGGTCCTGGCCAGGTCTTTCTGCACCAGCTTCTGGCCGACCTGCAGCGGCTGGCCGTTGTGCAGGAAGATCCCGCGCATATCCTTGTCTTTTTCGAACTCACCGGTGGCGGTGTGCAGCAGGTCGATATCGCCCTGCTCCAGGGCAAAGCCGTTTTCCGCCAGCTTGATCGCCGGGGCAATCACCTGGGCGCGCTTGAGGGTGCCGTACTTGCTCAGGGCCAGCTCCATGCCGGACACGGTGCCGGGCACGCCGACCGCCAGGTGCCCCTTGGCACTCAGGCCTTCGACCACATTGCCGGCCTTGTCCAGGTACATATCGGCGGTGGCCGCCAACGGGGCCTTTTCGCGGAAGTCGAGGAAGGTCTTGCGCCCATCCGCCAGTTGCACGGTCATGAACCCGCCGCCGCCCAGGTTACCCGCCGCCGGGTACACCACCGCCAGCGCGTAGCCGACCGCCACGGCGGCATCCACCGCGTTACCGCCGGCCTTGAGTACATCCACGCCGACATGCGTGGCCAAATGCTGGGCGGTCACCACCATGCCATTTTCACCGGCCACCGGGGCCTGGGACGCGGCGTGCACGCCGCTGACCGTCAACACCAGGGCGGTGGCAATCAGTGTGCGGCTGAAGGGTTGGTATTTCATCCATGGCTACTCTAGTTATTGAGATGCACCAAAATAGCCCGTCCCGAATTTAATCCCCAGCGCAATGGCGTTTTTATTACAGAACCTGTCGGTCACAGAACGGCACGTGCAAAGCCGCGTTGCAGATCCTCGATCAACGCCGCCACATCTTCCAGACCGATATGCAGGCGCACCACCGGGTTCAGCCCACGGTCGGCCGCACTCTCGCGGTCGCCGGTGTCGGCCACGGTGACCAGGCTTTCATAGCCGCCCCACGAGGCGCCCAGGCCGAACAGCTGCAAGCCGTCGATAAACCGCTCGACGTAGGCGGCCTCGGCATTCACCAGTTCAAACGACACCAAGCCATTGCTGCCGGTGAAGTCCCGGCGCCACAACCCATGCCCCGGATGCCCGGGCAAGGCCGGGTGGAACACGCGCTTGACCTGGGGTTGCGCCTGCAACCACAGGGCGATGTCCACGGCCTGGCGTTCGTGCACATCCAGGCGCGAGGCCAGGGTGCGGGCGCCGCGCAGGATCAGGTAGGCGTCGTCGGCACTCACCGCGTTGCCGAAGGTGTCGCTCATCCTGCCCAGCGCCGGCCAGGCCGCTGGTGTGGTGCACACACTGCCCATCATCACGTCGCTGTGGCCGCCGAGGTATTTGGTCAGGGCCATGATCGAAATATCCGCGCCCAACGCCAGTGGCCGGTACAGGTAGCCCGAGCCCCAGGTGTTGTCGACGGCGAGCAGGATGTCGCGAGGCTTGCACAATGCGGCAATCGCCGGCAGATCGCACAGCTCATACAACAGTGAGCCCGGCACTTCGGCGTAGACCAGCCGGGTATTGGCTTGCAGTTGCGCTTCCAGCCCCTTGCCATCGGGTGCGAAGTAGCCGACCTCGATGCCGAACGGCTGGAGGAATTCCCGTGCCAGCTTGCGCACCGGGGAATACACCGCGTCGGTGATCAGCACATGATCGCCGGGGCGCAGGTAGGCCAGGAACACCTGGGCCGCCGCCGCCAGGCCCGTGCCGTAGAGCCGTGTGCGAAAGCCGCCCTCCAGCTCGGTGACCAGGTCTTCCAGCGCATGGGAGGTCGGGTTGCCACGCGCGCCGTAGGTCAGCACCCGCTCGCCGTCGCGGCGGGCACGGGCGTCGCGCATCTGCGCCAGGTTGTCGAACAGCACGGTGCTCAGGCGCGTGATCGGTACGTTGACGGCACGGCCGCCATGACCTTTTTCGGTACGCGCGGCATGGATCAAGCGCGTGCGCACCCGCGACACAGGTACCAGCGGCTTGAGACTGGCGATTTCCGCTTTGCTCATTTGTGCGAGCAGGCCGATTTCCCAGGCCAGGTACTGGCGCGCGGCGTCCTTGTTGCCGCTGTGACGGTCGTGGGTGAAAAACAGGAAGTCGATGCACTCGGCGTCGGGCGGTGTCTGCGGATCTTGGTTGACCGGCAGGCCGGCCGAGACCCAGGCAGCGAAGCCACCGTCAAGCAACCTGGCCGACAGGCCTTCGGCAGCAAAGGCCGCCAATGCCGGGTCATCTGCCACCAGCACCAAGGGACGATGGTCGGTCTTGAGCCGCGCACGAATCGACCAGCGGGATCCGGCAATATGGCCCTTGCGGTAGGCCATGCTCGGGCGCAGGTCGATCAGGTTCACATCGCTCAATTCCAGCGCCAGGGCCTGGGCGCTGATCAGCGGCAACGGCTGATACGCCACCGTCGGCAACACCGGCAGCGCCAGGCCGCTGTCGATACCACCGCTGAGCACATAGGCTTCGTGCCCGAGTTGACGCAGCCAACTGGCGACAATCGGCGCACGCACACCATCGCTGTCCACCAGCACGATGCGTGCCTGGCGCACGCCGATATACAAGTCGGTGGACTGGATCAACTGCCCGCCCGGTGTATGTTGCGCGCCTGGCAACGAGCCAAGGGCAAACTCTTCAGCGGTGCGCACATCACACAGGAACAGGCTGCGTTGCGCGTCCTCGGCCCATTGTCGAACCTGATCCGCCAATACCGTCACCACCCCTGCCCGCTCTGCCAATTGCCGCGCAGCCAGGCGCTGCCGAGCCAGGTCAGTGCTGACCTGATCGGCATAGCGCCGAGTACTGCCATGTTCCAGCTGGAAATCTTCCAGGTACCAGCCCTGGGTCCCGTTTTCCAAGGCATAGACAGGGTTTTTCAGGCCCAGGTTGATCAGGGTCTGGGCGCCGATAATGCTGCGGGTGCGTCCTGCACAGTTGATTACGATGGGCGTGCTTTCATCCGGCACCAGGTCCTGTACACGGTAGCCCAGCTCACCGTTGGGGCAGCAGATGGAACCGGGGATGGTCATCTTGCGGTACTCCTCGAACGGTCGTCCGTCCAGCACCACCAGCGGTTCGCCGCGCGCCTGCCAATCCGCCAGCTGCCGCGCAGTGACATGGGGCGTGTGACTGGCCTCTTCCACTAACTCACCAAAGGCCTTGGACGGTACGTGCACACCGGCAAACAGCTGCAACCCCGCCGCCTGCCAACCCTCGGCACCGCCCTCCAGCACATGCACGCGGCGGTAGCCCAGCGCCTGCAAACGCGCGGCAACCAGCGCCGCCACCTCGCCGCCATCCTGGTCATAGATCACCAGCCGCACCTGCGGGTTGGGCGCCAGGCGGCGTACTTCCAGCTCCAGGCGGCTATAGGGCAGGTTCACCCCATGGAACAGGTGGGCTTCGCCGTATTGCCCGTGCTCACGCACGTCGAACACGGCGATTTCCTGCCCATCGAACAGCCATTGCTGCAGTTGAAGTGGGGTGATGGTCTGGCTCATGGAAGTCCCAACAATTAAGAGAAAAGTGACTGCAACGCGTCAGGCATAGGCCTTGATCGACGGCGCCATCTGCGAGGCGTTGTAGTTGAGGATGCGGCCGTCCGCGTCCACGCCGTAGCGGCCATTGAGGGATTCCAGCGGCAAGCCATACAGGTGGAAATGCAACGTTGCCTGCTCACCTTCAACCTTGATGCCATGCAGGTCTTCACCGAGGAACGAGATCGACGTGCCCGGCTGCACAATCACTTCCTTCTCAAGGCTGAGGGTGGTGAAGCCCGGTTCGCGGCCTTCGTCATTGCGTGCATAGACGTAGTTGATCTCCTGGCCTTCCACCGCGCTGATGATCGCCCAGGTCTCGTGGTTGTGCGGGAGCGTGCTTTTGCCCGGCAACAACGAGTTGAGGTACAGGGTCGGCGTATCGCCGTCGTCGTTGAGGCGATAGCGGAATGCGCTGCTGCCCTGCCCTGGCACAGGTGCGGGGAATGCCTCGAAGTTGAACAGGTCGCGGCGCTCGGCCAATTGCTCCAGCAGGCCGACGATGTCCACCAGGGCCGCACGGTCTACGCCGCGCTGGTTGATGACGCGGATCTGCTGCAAAAACGCCTCGATCACGGCGGCACGGTTTGCGTTGCTCATCACGGTTTTCCTCTTATCAGACTGACAGGCTGTAACGGCTCAAATGGGTCAACAGGTACGGGTCATGGTGGATGGGGCCACGGCGCCCCGAATCGCCCAAGGCATGGCGCAGGAACGTCTGGGTGCGTTCGTTGCCAGGGTTCTGGAAGATCTGCGCGGCGCTGCCATGCTCGACAATCACGCCGTTTTCGGTGAAGTACACGACGTCGCTGATCTCTTCGGCGAAGCGCATTTCGTGGGTGACCAGCACGCAGGTCATGCCCTCTTCGGTCAACTCGCGGATCACCGTCAGCACTTCGCCGACGGTTTCCGGGTCGAGCGCCGAGGTCACTTCGTCAAACAGGATCAGCTCCGGGCGCATCGCCAGGGCGCGGGCAATCGCCACGCGCTGCTGCTGGCCGCCGGACAACTGGCCCGGGTACGCATCGGCCTTGTGCTCCATGCGCACCTTGGCCAGCAGCGCCCGCGCGTCTTTTTCCGCATCGGCACGGCTGCGACCGAGCACCTTGCGCGGGGCGATCACCAGGTTTTCCAGCACCGACAAGTGCGGGAACAGGTTGTATTGCTGGAACACAAAGCCGACGCGCTTGCGCAACTCGATGCGCTGGGCTTCCTGGACCAGGCTGTCGACCTGGGTCTGGTCCACGCGAATGCTGCCGCGCTGGGGCTGCAACAGCCCGGTGATGCAGCGCAGGATCGTGGACTTGCCCGAGCCCGACGGGCCGATGATCGACACGGCCTGGCCGCGCAGCACGTCGAGGTCGATGCCCTTGAGCACCGGGTTGGCGCCGAACGACAAGTGCACATCCCGCAGGCTCACCAGGGGTTCAGTAGAAGGCATAACGGCGCTCCAGGTGTTGGGTCAGGCGGGAAATCGGGTAGCAGTACGCAAAGAACAGCACCAGCAGGCTCAGGTAGATCACCACGGTAAAGCCGGTCATGTTCACGGTGTTGCTGGCGATCTGCGCGGTGTCGATCACATCATGCACGCCCACCAGCGAGGCCAGCGCGGTGCCCATGGTGACCACCGCGTAGAGGTTCATCCACGGCGGCAACATGCGCTTGAAGCACTGCGGCAGGATGATCGAGCGAAACAGCTGGCCACGGGTGAACGCCAGGGACCGCGCGGCTTCCCATTGGGTGCTGGGGATCGAACCGATGGCGCCACGGAAGATTTCCGCGACATTGGCGCTGGCCGGCAAGGCCAGGCCGATAGTGACCTTGACCCAGTCGGGGAACGACACGTAGCCGCTGCCGATCCGGATCTCGAACGGGAACACATAGGTGGTGAAGTAGATCAGCACCAGCCATGGCGCATTACGAAACACCTGCACCCACAGCCGCGCCACAAAGCCCAGGGGCGACAATGCCAATGCACCGATCAACAGGCCCAGCACCGAACCAATGCCGATCGCCAGCAGGCTGATCAGAATGTTCTGGCCAAAGCCTGCGACCAGCGCCGGCGACCATTGCCACAACGCCGACAGCACGGGAAATGAATCAATGGCCATAGCCGGGCATCCTCAGGCGCGCTTCAAGCCAGCGCCCCACACAATTGACGATAAAACTCAGCAGGCCGAAAAAGCTCAGGATCAGGAGCATCAGCTCCAGCACGTTGTCACTCTGGGTCCAGATCATGATCGCCGCGTAGGTGATGTCGCCCACCGCAATCGCGGAGGCCACGGCGGTCATCTTCACCAGGTCGATCAGGTTGTTGATCAGCGATGGCAAGGCAAAGCGCAGCGCCAGGGGCAACTGCACATTCCACAGCAACTGGCGGCGACTGAAGGCCAGGGAGCTGGCGGCCTCCAGCGTGACGGCCGGCACCGCTTCGATGCCGGCGCGCAGGGCCTCGGCATGGAACGCGCCCTTGTGCAGGGAAATCACGATCACCACCCAGGCAAACGGCGTCAGCGGATTGGCCGCGCCGACCGCCTGGGTCAGCAGCATGTTCAACACCAGGAACGCGCAATAGAGCTGCACCAGCGTCGGCGTGTTGCGCGTGACTTCCACGAACACCCGCGCCGGCTTGGCCAGCCACGGGTTGCCTGAGGTCAGCATCGCAGCCAGCGTGATCCCCGCCAGCAAGCTGCCGAGGATGGTGAACAGGCACAGCAGGCCGGTGGTCAGCGCGCCCTGGACCAGGCTGCCGCGCTGATAGGCGTCGAGCAGGAAGGTGTAGTTCAGGCCGATACGCGCGGCCCAATCGACGAAAAGCTCCATCATTGCAATTTTCCGCAGGCTGTCACGATACGCCGCCCGGCTTCGGCAACGCTGTCGGTCGCGGTGGCGATGGACAGGCGGAACCACGGCGACAGGCCATAGGCACTGCCCGCCACGCCGGCCACGCCTTCCTCCAGCAACCAGGCCACCACATCGGCGTCATTGTCGATACGCTGGCCGTCCGGACGAGAACGCCCCACCAGCCCGGCGCAACGCACGAAGACGAAGAAGCCGCCTTGGGGCTCGAGTACGTCCAGTCCATCGATGTTTTTCAGCGCCTCGACCAGCATGTCGCGGCGCAATTGATAGGCTGCGACCTGCTCCGCGAGGAAGTCCAACCCGCCGGTATACGCCGCCAACGCTGCCGCCTGCCCCACCGATGAGGCGCCGGAAGTGGATTGGGATTGCACCACCGCCATGGCGTCGGTGAGGGTTTTCGGCCCCGCCCCAAAGCCGATGCGCCAGCCGGTCATGGCGTAGGTCTTGGACACGCCGCCCACCAGCAGGCAGCGCGCCTGCAAATCCGGCGCGACATTCAACAGGCTCTGCGCCGGGCGACCATCGAAGCGGATGTGTTCATACAGCTCGTCCAGCAGGATCAATACGTGGGAATGACGCCGCAGCACCTCGGCCAGCGCCTGCAGCTCGGCTTCGCTGTACACCGCGCCACTGGGGTTGCCGGGGCCATTGAGGATCAGCCAGCGTGTGCGTGCGCCGATGTGCTGCTCCAATTGCGCCGGCAGCAGCTTGCAGCCCTGCTCCAGGCCGCATTCGATAAACACCGGTTCGCCGCCATTGAAACGCACGCTATCCGGGAAAGACGGCCAGTACGGCGTCGGCACCAGCACTTCATCACCGTCATCCAGGGTAGCGGCGAAGGCATTGAAGATGATCTGCTTGGCGCCATTGGCAATCACGATGGACGCCAGCGGGTAGTCGAGTTGGTTTTCTTCGGCCAGCTTGCGCTGCACCGCGACGCGCAAGGCTTTAACGCCCGGCGTCGGTGTGTATTTGGTCGCACCGGCAGCGATGGCTGCGCAGGCGGCCTGCTTGATGTGCTCGGGCGTGTCGAAATCCGGCTCGCCGGTGGTGAGGTCGAGGATGTCGCGACCGGCATCGCGCAATTCAGTCGCGCGGGATTTGGCCGCGGCGTTGGCGGACAGCGACACTCGCTGCACGCGCCGGGACAGGCGTACGGTCATGGCTGAACCTCGAGGACTTTGCCGGGGTTGAGCAGGTTGTGCGGATCCAGCGCCTGCTTGATGCGGCGCATCAGGTCCAGCTCCACCGGGCTTTTATAGCGGCCGAGCAGGCCGACCTTGCGCTGGCCGATGCCATGCTCGGCGCTGATCGAACCGCCGTGGGCGTGGGCGCTGTCATGCACCAGCGCGCTCAATTGCGCGTAATGGGCCATATGCGCCTCCACCGTCGAATCCAGCGGATGGGCCACGTTGTAATGCAGGTTGCCGTCGCCCAGATGGCCAAAGGTGAAGTTGCGCACGCCGGGGAAATGTTCCTGGAGCACTGCATCGGTGTGGGCAACGAAGGCCACCACCTGAGAAATCGGCACCGAGATGTCGTGCTTCATGTTGCCCCCGGCACGTTTCTGCGCCTCACTCATGTTCTCGCGCAGCAGCCACAAGGCGTCGCTTTGCGCCAGGCTTTCGGCGATCAGGGCGTCGGCGATCAATTCGTGCTCGAAGGCTTCGCCAAGCACGTGTTCAAAAGCCTCGCGGGCATGGCTTTCGCCATGGTTATCCGAGAGTTCGATCAAGGCAAACCAGGGTTGGCGCGCGCTGCTGAACGGCTGGGGGCCTTCAGGGAACTGGTCGCGCAGCAAGGCCAGGCAATCGGCGCTGAGTAATTCGAAAGCGGTGAGATTGGCGCCAAAACCGGCACGGGCGTGGGACAGGAACGCCACCGCCTGGGCCAGCTCATCAAAGGCCAACAGTGCGGTGGCCTGGGCCTTGGGCAGCGGGAACAACTTCAAGGTGGCGGCAGTAATAATGCCAAGGGTGCCTTCGCTGCCGATGTACAGGTCGCGCAGGTCGTAGCCGGTATTGTCCTTGCGCAAACCGCGCAGGCCATCCCATATCTCGCCTTCGGCGGTGACGACCTCCAGGCCCAGGGTCAGCTCACGGGTGTTGCCATAGCGCAGCACGGCGGTGCCGCCGGCATTGGTACCGAGATTGCCGCCGAGGGTGCAACTGCCTTCGGCGCCCAGGCTCAACGGAAACAGACGGCCGGCCTCGCGGGCCAGGTCCTGGACGTTTTGCAGGATGCAGCCGGCTTCTACCGTGAGGGTGTCATTGTCGGTATCGACATTGCGCACACGGTTCATGCGGTCGAGCAACAGCAACACCGAGCGCCCGCTGGCATCCGGCGTCGCGCCGGCCATCAGGCCGGTGTTGCCGCCCTGCACCACGATGGGCGCTTTCAACGCCACACAGGCGCGCACCACCGCGGCAACTTCTTCGGTATTCCCTGGGTGCACCGCCGCTACCACCCGCCCGCTATAACGGCCCTGTTTATCGGTGAGGCGGTGCGCCGCCTCATCACTGGTTTGTACATGGGCCGCGCCGAGCAGTTGTTGCAAGGTGGCGAACAGCGCATCACTCATGGCTGAACTGCTCATGCAGGTCGCGCAAGGCCTGGGACGGCGCCATGCCGGTGCGCTCGCCGAGGGCGATCAGGAAGCCGCTTTTATGCCAGCTCTTCACGATGGCATCGAGTCTGGCCTGGGTGTCGTGCTCGCCCTTGCGAATCCAGATCACCGATTTCGACGGGATCAAATCGCCAGGCAACGGGATTTCATAACCGGCCCACTCGGCATCGCTGAGCAGCGCATGCATGGTCGGGCTGACATGTACGGCGGCCACGCAACCATTGCCACGCAGCGAGAGCAGCGATTCGGATTGGCTGCGGAACGCCTTGATCTGTGCGCCGTAGGTCTCCTGCAAAGGCTTGATGAAGTTACTGCCCTGGGACACGCACACCGGCTGGCCCTTGAGGTCGGCCCACTGCTGGATGCCGGCGCCTTTGCGAATCAACGCAGCGCCGCCGACTTCTTCATAGGGCGTAGGCACGTAGTCGAGGATTTCGGCGCGCTCTTCGGTGAACTGCATATTGGCGATCAGAATGTCGACCTTGCCCTGTTGCAGGAACTGCACGCGGTTGGGCGCCAGCACCGAGACAGTCTGGGTCTCGACACCCAGCGCCTGGCCGATGCCTTTGGCCAGCTCGACGTTGTAGCCCAGGTGTTCGCCGGTCTTGGGATCAATGGTGCCGAACGGCGGACCGCTGAGGATCACGCCGACGCTGACGACGTGGCGTTGCTGGATCTTGTCGAGGGTGGCGTCGGCATGGGCGAGGCCCGCGCACAGGGCCAGGCCGAGTGCGGTGAAGGTTTTCAGGTTCATGCTCAGGCGCCCTTGAACTGTTTCTGCAATTCCACCAGGGCCGGTGATGCCGGACTGATGCGGTTGCGGGTCTGGGCGTCGATCAGCCAGCCGCTGCGGTGCAGTTCCTTGACGATCGGGTCGAGCCTGGCCTGGGTGTCATTCTCGCCACGACGGGTCCAGATCACCGACGGTGCCGGGTTGAGCTCCGGACCAAGGACGCGGTAGTCCTTCCATTCGGCACTGTCGTTGATCAACGGGTTGATCAGGGTAGAGTCGTGTACCGCCGCGACGCAGTTGTTGCCCCGCAGGGCCAGCAGCGATTCGGACGAGCTCTTGAACGCCTTGAGTTGCGCGCCGAACCCGGTCAGCGGCTTGACGTAGCTGCTGCCCTGGGAGGTGCACACGGGTTGGTCCTTGAGGTCTTCCCAGCGGGTGATCTGGCTGTCTTTGAGCACCGCAGCCGCACCGCCGACGCGGTAGAACGGCGTCGGCACGAAGCCGAGGATTTCACCGCGTTCGGCGGTCCATTCCATATTGGCGATGAGCAGGTCGACCTTGCCCTGTTGCAGGAACTGCACGCGGTTGGCCGGCAATACCGGCACCAGTTGCACTTCGGCCTTGAGTTGACGGCCCAGCTCATTGGCCAGGTCGACGTTCAAGCCCTTGGGCTGTTGCGTGGCCGGATCGATGCTGCCAAACGGCCCGCCGGACAACAACACGCCCACCACCAGCACATGGCGCTGCTCGATCTTGTCCAGGGTCGCATCGGCCTGCGCCGCCACACTGCCGCCCAGGGCGATCATCGACCCCAGGGCCACCGGCAACCATTTCTTCAACATCATTGGACTTCCCCCTGGCGAATGATCGGCGTACCCCGACCTGATGGAGGGGCATGCTAGGGAGAGTGCGCGGGCAACGGAAATGCAAATATCTCATATCGTTATAACTTGCCGTGTCCGCCCCGCCTTCGTTTTTGGCATAACCCTTTATTTATTGACCCACGCAAAAATAATCTCCAGAAAAGCATAAATATCTGTAATGTTTAACTTCACGTCCTTGATATAAAACCGCCCCTGGAAATGGCCATGTCGACCCTCGACCTTGAACTCCTGCGCACCTTTATCGCCGTGGTCGACCACCACAGTTTCGCCGAAGCCGGCACGCACCTGGCGCGCACCCAGTCGTCCGTGACCCAGCATATGCAGCGCCTGGAGCAGCAAGTGGGGGTCAGCCTGTTCGAGAAGCGCGGCCGGCAAAAACAACTGACCGAGCCCGGCCTGCAACTGCTGCGCCATGCGCGGCAGATGCTGGCGCTGAATGACGATGCCTTGAATTCCCTGCGCGAGAGCAGCCTGAGCGGTGTGCTGCGCATCGGCTCGCCCCACGATATTGCCGACACCATCCTGCCGCCGATCCTCAGCCATATCGCCCGCTCGGCGCCGCGCCTGCGCCTGGAGATCGACGTGGGCCGCAGTCCGTTCCTGATGGACGACCTGCACCGGGGCAAGGTGGACATGGTGATCTCCACCCGCGCCGACCCGAACCTGGAAGGCTTTGCGCTGCGTACGTCGCCGGTGTGGTGGATCTGTTCGGCGCAGTACATCCACCAGCCGAGCGAGCCGCTGCCGCTGATCCTGGTGGATGAGCCGAGCATCTACCGGCGCTACGCGCTGGAGGCGCTGGAACGGGCGAACATTCCCTGGCGCCAGGCGTACCTGGCGTCGAACCTGATCGGGATTAAAGCGGCCACTCGCGCGGGCCTGGGGGTGACGCCGCGCAGCATGGAAATGCTCGGCCCGGACATGCGCGTGCTGGGCGAAACGGATGGGTTGCCGAGGTTGCCGGAGGTCACGTATTACCTGTGGATTCGGCCGAATACGGCGAACCCGATTGCGCGCAAGGCGTATGACTTGATCCGGGGCAGCCAGGGCCTGTAAAGACGGGGCTGGCATCTGGATTTTATCCCGTTAGAATCATCGCCATTCCCGCCTGCCCTCCCTGACACGAGCCCCTTCATGAGCTTTGATTTCGACACGATCCACCCCCGCCTCGGCACCGGCAGCACCAAGTGGAACCGCTACCCGGCCGATGTGTTGCCGATGTGGATCGCCGACATGGACATCGCCGCGCCGCCCGCCGTGCTGCAGGCCCTGCACGCGCGCCTCGACCAGCAGATTCTCGGCTACAGCGTGGCCGGCCCGGATGTACGCGAGGCCATCGTGGCCGACCTGTGGGCCAAGTACGCCTGGCGCGTGCAGCCCGACGACCTGCTGTTCCTGCCCGGCGTCGAGCCTGGCTTCAATATGGCGCTGCACGCCTTCGTCCAACCGGGCCAGCCGGTGGTGCTGCAAACCCCCAACTACCGGCCGATTCGCCTGGCGCCCGGCCACTGGAACCTGCCGCGCATCGAAGTACCGTTCGAATTGAACAACGCTGAATACGTCACCCCCATGCCCGCCCTGCGCGAGGCCCTGAGCGGCGCCGGCGCACTGCTGCTGAGCAACCCGCACAACCCGATCGGCAAGGTCTTCCCCCGCGAAGAACTGCTGGCCCTGGCCACTGCCTGCCTGGAAAACGGCGCGCTGATCATCAGCGACGAAATCCACGCCGAACTGTGCTTCGACGGCCGCCGCCACATCCCCACCGCCAGCCTTAGCCCTGAGATTGCCCAGCGCACCATCACGCTGATGTCGGCGAGCAAGGCCTACAACGTGGCCGGCCTGAAGACCTGCTTTGCGGTGATCCAGAACGCCGAGATCCGCGAGCGCTTCAACCAGGCCCGCTGCGGCATGGTCGACAGCGTCAGCCCCCTGGGGCTGGAAGCCACCCGCGCTGCCTACAGCCAGTGCGGTGAATGGCTCGACGCGCTGAAGCACTACCTGCAAGCCAACCGCGATTACCTTCTCGACGCCGTGCAAACCCGTTTGCCCGGCGTGGTGATGCATGCGCCGCAAGGCACCTTCCTCGCCTGGCTGGACTGCAGCGCCCTGGGCCTGGACGACCCACAGCAGTTCTTCCTCGAACAGGCCAAGGTCGGGCTGAGTGCGGGGATCGAATTCGGTGACGACAGCCAGCAGTTCGTGCGCCTGAACTTCGGCTGCCCACGGGCTTTGCTGGAAGAGGGTCTGCAACGTATGGAGCGTGCGCTGCAGCAACGCTGAGGCAGGCTTTATGGATGTGGGAGCAGCGCTCCCACATCCGGTGGGCTTCACAGCTTGGCGATGGACACTTCGGTGGACTTCACGAAGGCAATCACTTCGCTGCCCACCTTCAATTCCAGGTCACGCACCGAGCGGGTGGTGATCACCGAGGTGACGATGCCGGACGCGGTTTGCACGTCGATTTCGGACACCACCTCCCCCAGCAGGATTTCCTTGATCACACCCTTGAACTGGTTGCGCACGTTGATCGCTTTAATGGTCATGTCGGCTTTCCTTTTGGCTGTTGGGTCAATCCGCACGAATGCGCAGGCCCTCAAAGTGCGCCATCACGCAGAACATTAAAAGGAATATATAACTCTTTATTTATTCCATAAAAATATATGCGCACTGTTGCCCCACCAACAGCCGATCAACAATTTGCTACCCCCGTAGCAGCTGCGGATTTGGATAAGGCGATATTTACGGTTAAGACGATCTCTACGCGGGGTAGCGGTAACCTTGGCATAGAGACTGCATATTCCTGTAAAGCATGATGAGACATTAAAAATCATCTTTCTGAATATAAGAAAAGCCTTCTCTCAACGCCTTGTCCGGAGCTGTTCCATGAAACCCTTCACCCAGCGTCTACTCGGCGCCTGCGCCCTCATCCTGAGCCTGCAGGCACATGCCTATGCCGCCGAAACCGATCCCGCCGAAGTCAACCTCGACTACGCCTACTACTCGCCGGTCAGCCTGGTGCTCAAGCACTTCGGCTGGCTGGAACAGGCCCTGCCCCACAGCAAGGTCGGCTGGGTACTCAGCCAGGGCAGCAACCGCTCCCTGGAATACCTCAACAGCGGCGGCGTGGATTTCGCTTCGTCCGCAAGCTTGTCCGCCGTGTTGAGCCGCGCCAATGGCAGCCCGATCAAATCGGTGTACGTCTACAGCCGCGCCGAGTGGACCGCCCTGGTGGTGCGCAAGGACTCGCCGCTCAACAGCGTCAGCGACCTGAAGGGCAAGAAAATCGCCGCGACCAAAGGCACCGACCCGTACCTGTTCACCCTGCGCAGCCTGCAACAGGCCGGGCTGAAAAAAGACGACGTGGAACTGGTGCACCTGCAACACCCGGACGGCCGCACCGCCCTGGAAAAAGGTGACGTGGACGCCTGGGCCGGCCTCGACCCGCACATGGCCGCGAGTGAAATCCAGGCCGGTTCGCGCCTGCTGTACCGCAACAAGGATTTCAACAGCTATGGCGTGGTGAGCGTCACCGAGCAGTTCGCCAAGGCGCACCCACAGACCATCACCAAGGTGCTCGGGGCGTATGAAAAAGCCCGGGATTGGGCGGTGAAGCACCCCGATGAATTCGCCAGGTTGCTGGCGGATGAATCCGGCCTGCCGCTGGAAGTGGCCAAGCTGCAATTGTCGCGCACCGATCTGAGCACGCCGTTGTTGAGCGCCAAGGATGTGCAGTCGTCGAAGGCGGCGGCGCCGATCCTGGTGTCCGAGGAATTGGTGCGTCGCGGGGTGAATGTGGACCAGGTGATCGATCAACTGATCGACCCTTCGTTCGGCCAAACCCTGTCGAAGCAATAAGGGGCGCGCGATGACCAGCAAAAGCCAGGCATTGCCCCTTCCGGTCCCCGCGGTCAGCCAGCGCAGCGCCTGGCCACGACGGTTCAAAGGCCTGGTCCTGCCGGTGCTGATCCTGTTGATCCTGGAAGTGGTCGTGCGGGTGGGCTGGCTGCCGTCCTACCAGATGCCGGCCCCCAGCGAGATCGCCGTGACCCTCACCGACCTGGCCGAGGGCGCCTTGTGGAAACACATCAGCGCCAGCCTCGCCCGCGTGCTGCTGGGCTTTGCCATCGGCGCCAGCCTGGCCCTGGTGTTTGCCGCCTGGGTCGGTTTGAGCCGTGAAGCCGAAGCCTACCTGGAGCCGACCTTCGCCGGCCTGCGTTCGATCCCGAGCCTGGCCTGGGTGCCCTTGCTGCTGCTTTGGCTGGGCATCGATGAAACCTCGAAGATTGTGCTGATCGCCATTGGCGCGTTTTTCCCGGTGTACCTCAATGGCGTCGCGGCGATTCGCGATATTGATCGCAAGCTGGTGGAAGTCGGGCAAATGTACGGTTTCAGTCGCCGCCGCCTGGTGCGCCGGATCCTGCTGCCCGCGGCCCTGCCCGGCCTGTTCACCGGGCTGCGCAGTGGCTTGAGCCTGGCGTGGATGTTCCTCGTGGCGGCCGAACTGATCGCGGCGACCAAGGGTTTGGGTTACCTGCTCAGCGATGGGCGGGAAACCTCACGGCCCGACATTGTGCTGGCCGCCATCATCGTATTGGCGCTACTGGGCAAGGTCAGCGACGGCCTGCTCGCGGCGCTGGAGAAACGCTGCCTGGCCTGGCGCGACACCTTCACCGGCCAAGGAGCGGAACAATGAGTACGCAGCCGTTATTGGACATTCGGGTGGAGCGTAAAAGCTTTGCCAGCACCACCGTGTTGAAAGACGTACGCCTGGCCTTGCAGCCGCGCGAAGCGGTCAGCCTGCTGGGCCCCAGTGGCTGTGGCAAAAGTACCCTGCTGCGGATCGTCGCCGGGTTGGAAAAGGACTTCCAGGGCGAACTGCGCAGCCCTGACGGCGACGTGGCGTTCGTGTTCCAGGAACCGCGCCTGATGCCCTGGCTCACGGTGGAGCAGAACATTGGTTTCAGCGATGACAACCGCTACGACAGGGCCTGGGTCACACAATTGATCGAGGAAGTCGGCCTCAAGGGCTTCGCCCAGGCGCTGCCCAAGGCGTTGTCCGGCGGCATGGCACAGCGGGTGGCGATCGCACGCGGCCTGTATTCACGTCCGCAGGTGTTGCTGCTCGACGAACCGTTCAGTGCGGTGGATGCCTTCACCCGCATGAAGCTCCAGGACTTGCTGCTGCAACTGGCCGCGCACCACGCCATCGCCCTGTTGCTGGTGACCCATGATGTGGACGAAGCGCTGTACCTGAGTGACCGGGTGCTGGTGATGGACAACCGGCCCAGCAGCATCCGCCAGGAGCTGACGATCGACCTGCCGCACCCGAGGGATCGGCGTGATCCGTTGCTGGCCCGGCTCAAGGCGCGGGCCTTGACCGAGTTGCAGCGTGCCCACGTGATCTGAGGACTACTCGTAACCTGTGGCAATCCCGCTCACCACAATAAGCTTGCGCAAGCTCACCCGATAACGCATTCGAGATTGCACCTCCACGCCCCACGTGATCTGAGGACTACTCGTAACCTGTGGTGAGCGGGCTTGCCCCGCGCTGTGCTGCGAAGCAGACCCAAAACCAGGCGCTGCGGTTTACCTGACAGAACACAGGGAGCCTGATTGGGGCTGCTGCGCAGCCCAGCGCGGGGCAAGCCCGCTCACCACAGCAAGCCCGCTCAGCACAATAAGCTTGTTCACCGCAACAAGCAGGCAGGCCACAAAACCGCATCATGCCGCCTTGCGCAGGCTCACCCAATAACGCATTCGAGCTTGCACCTCCAGCCCCAGGGTCGAGGCCAGCAGGTTGAGGATGCGGTCGGTGTCATCCAGGCGAAAACTGCCGGTCACCCGCAGCGTTTCCAGGCTGGGATCCCAGCGCAATACGCCCGGACGATAGCGTTCCAGCTCGCGCAGAAAATCCCCCAGCAACTGGTTCTGTGCGGTCAACACGCCGTCGCGCCAGCCTAATTGCAGCACATCGAAGGGCACCGAGGCGCCAAGCCCGGCGGCTTTCAACGGCGCTTGCTGGCCCCCCTGCAATGTCGCCAGGTTTGCGCGCAAATCACGCACCTGCACCGTGCCCTTGAGCACCGACACCAGGCAGCCGGAAGGCAGTTGACGCACGCACACCTCGGCCTGGCTGACGAGCAATTGGCCGTAGCGGGTTTGCACCGTCATCGCCGCCGTACCCGGAACGTTCAGCGCCAGCTCACCGTCGACCAGGGTGATGCGCCGTTGTGCCAGGTCCACGTCTACGGCTGTAGCGGTATTGAGTTGCAGGCTGCCCCCCTCGGCCAACGGCAGGCGTTTGCGTTCGCCGGTAGCGGTGTGCAAATCGGCACGCCAGGCGTCGATGGGCAACTGGCGGCTGATCAGCCAGGCCGCCGGCACCAGCGCCGCCACCCCCAGGGCGCGCTTGAGCACGGCACGTCGCCCCGGTTGCGGGCGGTCGAGGCTGGCCATGGCGAGCGCCTGGGGCAAATCGCTGAAACGCTGGCGCAGGGTTTGGGCTCTTTGCCAGGTCTGTTCATGCTGGGGATGGCTGTCGCGCCAGTGCTGCAAGGCGGCGTGATCGCGCTCGGTGGCCGCGCCGGATTCGAGCAGCGCCAGCCACTGGGCGGCGGCGCGCGCGACGTCGCGGCTCACAGCTCCACCAGCAGGCAATGCTCGTAGGCCTGGGCCATGTAGCGCTTCACCGTACGTTCGGACACGTCAAGGCGCTCGGCAATCTCGCGGTAACCCAGGCCTTCCAGCTGGCTCCATAGAAACGCACGGCGCACCAGCACGGGCAAGCCGTCGAGCAATTCATCCAGGGCTTGCAGGGTTTCCAGCACCAGCCAGCGCTGTTCGGGCGACGGCACACAGGTGTCGGGCAAGGTGGCCAGGGCATTCAGATACGCCTGTTCCAAACTGCGGCGCTGATGAAAATTCACCAGCAGGCGCTTGCCCACCGTTACCAGGTACGCCCGGGGTTCCTGCATCTGCGCAATCGGCTGCGCACTGGCAAGCACCCGCAGGAACGTATCCTGGCTCAGGTCGGCCGCATCCCAGGCATTGCCCAGGCGCCGCCGCAGCCAGCTTTCCAGCCAACTGCGATGGTCACGGTACAAGCTCGATAGCGTCAGTTCAGGAGCGTGCGTGGGGACAACAGCATCATTCATGGCAACAACCTGCACGGCGCGATTGAGTCTCAAATGAGATTCATTCTATTTAATATCGTGCCGGGACACCATGATCTTTTCAACTTCGCGTTTATACCGACGCCTCGGCATCAAACACCCGCCCACGCCCCACGACACTGCCTGGCACCAACAGCGCCCCAGGCGCCAGCACCGCGTTAGCGCCGATCCGGCATTGATCCCCCAGCAACGCGCCGAACTTGTCGCAGCCGCTGCGCTGCAACACCCCGTCAACCCGTACCAGTACTTCCTTGTCGTCCCGCTCGTTGCGGTAGTTGGCGACGATACTTCCCGCCTCGAGGTTGACCCCATGGCCCAGCACTGAATCACCGACAAAGTTGAAGTGAGCCAGTTTGCTGCCGCTGAACATGAAGGTGGTTTTCAGTTCGGCGCCGGGGCCGATGATGCAGTGCTCATCCACCCAGCACCCACCGCGCAGCAGCGAGCCGCTGGCGATAAAGCAATGGGCGCCGATGATCAGGGGCGGCTTGAGCAAGGCACCGGGTTCGACGATGGCGGTACGCTGGATGGCGACTTCGTCGTGCACGCGGTAGTCGTCGGCCGGCAGTTCGGCGAGCATCTGACGAACAACGGCCGGCGCCTGGGCGACCAGGGCCCAGGGCGCCAGGCCGGCCCACGGGGCCAAGGGGGATTGAGCAAGGTTGGCGATGTAGTCGGCGAGTCGAATCAAGGTCGAGCCCTCACGTGGTCAGAGACAGTCAAGAAACCCACATTGGAGATCATTCGACCTCGAGTACAGCACTTCCAGGCCCTCGCCTCTCACAGACCGCGCTTGCGCAACCACTGCAAAAAGCCCTTTTTCACCGGCACCACCGGCGCTTCCTGGGTCAGGACCTGGGCGGCGTGCAGGCGGAAATCCAGCAGCGCCTTCATCGCCTCGCCGATGTCGTGACGCGCGTCCAGGCACGGTTTCAAGTATTCATTCTCGATGCGGTACAGCGTGCAGAAGGTCTTGGCGGAAAAGTCCGCCAGCGCGGCCTGGTCAGACAAGATCCCGGCCTCGCCAATCACTTCTCCCGGCCCCATGCGCCCGGCTTCGAATACATGGCCGCCCTTGGTCAACATCACCGAAACCACACCGGACTCGACGATAAACAAATGATCGCTGACCTCCCCCGCCGGCAGGATCATCTCGCCGGCGCGGTAGGTGTGCAGGGTCATGTTCTGGCTGAAGGTGTCTTTCTCTTCCTGGCGCAGGGTGGAGAAAATCGACGACCGCTCCAGCAACGCCCGCGCGGCGGACATGGCCGGCGGCGCGCTGCTTTCGGTGGCGGACAGCACAGCCACGCCCGCCGCCTGCAGGTGCCGGAACGCCAGGTCATAGAGCTGGTTGCGCACCTCGCGCTTGAGGGCCATGGCTGGCACGAAGCCGCTGATTTCATACTCCACGCCGCCACTGGCAGAGGTCTTGAACGCCACGCTCGGCGCCGGCTTGGCCAACAGTGGCCGGCACCCCTGCATCGCACGCTCCAGCGCCTCGATCACGGTTTGCGGGCGCGCATGGGGGCTGACCTGCAGGCTGACCGCCAGGCCGAACATATCCGCCGGGCGCGAAAAGTTGATGATCTTGGCCTTGGCCGCCAGGGAGTTGGGGATCACCGCCAGGCTGCCCTGGGAGGTTTGCAGGCGCGTGGCGCGCCAGTCGATGTCGGTGACCCGCCCTTCGGTGCCGTCGATGGAGATCCAGTCATCGATCTGATAAGGCTTGGTGGTGTTGAGCACGATCCCGGAAAACACATCGCTGAGGGTACTTTGCAACGCCAGGCCGACGATGATCGCCACCGCGCCGGAGGTGGCCAGCACGCCCTTGACCGGCAGGTCGAGCACGTAGGCCATGGCGGCGATGATCGCGATGAGGAAAATCACCGCGCCCATCAAGTCCTGCAACAACCGCCCGGTGTGGCCTACCCGCTGCATCATCACCGCGCCCAGCAACACCGTCAGCGTACGCGCCGCAAACAGCCACCAGCCGATCTGCAGGGCCGTGGCGGCCAAGTGCAAGGCGGTACTGTCGGCATAGGGCGCAAGTTGCATGGGGTTCATGCCGTCGTTGAACAGCACGGCACTGAACACGGCAAAAATCGCCAGTCGCGCAGCCAGCTTCCAATTGGCCAGGTCGGCAGAGATCAGGCGCCACACGGCGATGTCGATAAAGATCAGCGCCACGGCGCACAGCATCGGGTGATCAGCGATAAATGAGGGCATCCAGGAGACTCCAGGGCGAATGACGGGAAGATCGCATGAAATGCCGTTCCAGGGTATAGCGAAAAAAAGTGGGAGGAGGCTTGCCTCCGATAGCCGAGTGTCAGGTTGAACCTCTGTACCTGATCCACCGCCATCGGGGGCAAGTCGAATCGTCGCACCGCCCCTCCCACATTGGCCTTGTGGCCGACCTTAATCCTGCATCTGTCCGAAACGACCCGATTGGAAATCCGCAAACGCCTGGTGAATCTCCTGCTCGGTATTCATCACAAACGGTCCATGCCCAACGATAGGCTCGTCAATCGGTTCGCCGCTGAGCAGCAGGACCTTGGCGTCGTCGTTGGCCTCCAGGGTGAGTTGGCGGCCGTCGCGTTCGAATAACGCCAGTTGGCCTTGGCGTGCGACTTCTTCGCCATTGACCAGCACCGTGCCGCGCAGGATCACCAGGGCGGTGTTGCGCCCGGCGTGCAGGTCGAGGGTGACGGGCTTGCCGGCGTTGAGGCGCAGGTCCCACACATCGATCGGCGTAAAGGTGCGCGCCGGGCCCTGGGTGCCGGCGAATTCACCGGCGATCAGGCGCAGGTGGCCGGCGTCGTTGGCCAGGGGCAGCAAGGGGATATCGCCGTCGACGATGGTCTGGTAGCCCGCGTCGGCCATTTTGTCCTTGGCGGGCAGGTTGACCCACAGTTGCACCATCTCCAACGCACCGCCGCTGCGGGCGAAGGCGGCGGAGTGGAATTCCTCGTGGAGGATGCCCTTGGCGGCGGTCATCCATTGCACATCGCCCGGGCCGATTTTGCCGCCGGCGCCGGTGGAGTCGCGGTGTTCGACTTCGCCATCGTAGACGATGGTCACGGTTTCAAAACCGCGATGGGGGTGCTGGCCGACGCCGCGACGCTGGTCTGTCGGGGCAAAATCGGCCGGGCCGGCGTGGTCCAGGAGCAGGAATGGGCTGATGTGCTTGCCCATCGAGTCGTAGGAAAACAGCGTACGCACGGGGAAGCCGTCGCCGACCCAATGGGCGCGAGGGCTGGTGTAGATGCCGATGAGTTTTTTCATGGTAGTCCTCCAAAGTGCATACACCTTAAAACTCGCAGCAATTCGGCGCTAGACGGTAAAAAAAACCTTGATCGTCCTACCGACAGGACGATCTACGGCGGCATCCTCACAAAACAGCGTTAATGATAATGACTCGTAGTAATATCCACCCTCTCCCGCTCAACCCTCGAGGCTGCAATGCCGTTTGCCCCTGCGCCTGCCGCACCGCGCGTACTGGTGGTGGATGACCACCGCAAGATTCGTGAACCCCTGGCCACGTACCTGCGACGTTACACCTTTGAGGTGCGCACCGCTGAAGACGCGGCCGGCATGTGGCAATTGCTCAAGACCCAGGCGTTCGATGTGGTGGTGCTCGACGTGCTGCTGCCGGATGGCGATGGCTTTGAGTTGTGCAACCAGTTGCATCGGCGCAGCAACACCCCGGTGATCCTGCTGACCGCCCGCGACACTGCCGCCGACCGCATACGCGGCCTGGACCTGGGTGCCGACGATTACGTCACCAAGCCGTTCGAGCCCCGGGAGCTGGTGGCGCGTATCAACAGCGTGCTGCGTCGTCAGGGCCGCGCTACCGGCCCCACCGCGCCCGGCGCCGGCGCACGGGCCTATGAGTTTGCCGGCTGGCACTTCAGTGTGACCAGCGCCACCTTACGCCGCGATGCCCACCCCGACATCCAACTCAGCACCGCTGAAAGCCGGTTGCTGCAGGTGTTCCTCGCCCACCCCAACACCCTGCTGCCCCGCGAACGCTTGATCGACCTCACCGCCGCCGCCGACAGCGATGTCAGCGACCGCGCCATCGACCGGCAAGTCAGCCGCCTGCGCCGCAAGCTGGCCCAGGGCGATGCGGCGCCGGAACTGTTGCGCACCATCTGGGGCGGCGGTTATCTATTGGCCGCCGAGGTCAGCGAATGCACGCCCTGAACCGGCTGTGGCCGCGCACCCTGGCACGGCAATTGAGCCTGTTGTTGTTGCTGGCACTGCTGGCGTCGAACGCCATTGCGATGTTGTTTTTGCAACGCACCGGCAGCCTGATCCACCCGCTGTCGCGCAGTTTCAGCCTGGAACGCCTGGGGATTGCCCATCACACGGCAATCGACCTGACCCCAGGTGAAACCGCGCACCTGCTGGCCGGCATGAGCACCGACGACACGCGCTTCTGGATCGGCCCCACGCCGGAGGTGGCGCCGTTTGCGCAACGCCCGGAAGAACAGCGCCTGGCCAACGAGCTGCGCCGCCAATTACAGCTGGATAACAGCGCCGCCATTGGCATGCAGTTGGAACGCATCAGCGGCGCCGACGCCCGCACCCATGTGTTCAGCCCCGCCGGCTGGGCGCCGTTGCGCCTGCGCAGCAGCGTGCCGCTGCCCAACGGTACCTACCTGAATGCCGTGCAATACCCCGCCGGCGCCTATGAGTGGGGTCGCGTCCTGGCCTACAGCCTGCCGGTGACCACACTGCCGGTGCTGCTGATCGTGATGTTTTTCATTGCCCGCGTGGTGCGCCCGATCAAGACCCTGGCCCAGGCCACCGAACGCGTCAGCCGTGGTGAATGGATCGCCCCGCTGGCGGAAACCGGCCCACAGGAAGCCCGCGACCTCACTGCCGCCTTCAACACCATGCAGGTCAACCTCGCACGGCATGTCGAAGGGCGCACGCGGATGCTCGCAGCGGTCAGCCATGACTTGAATACGCCGATCACCGAACTGCGCCTGCAAGTGGAGTTGCTGGAGTCCGGCGCAGCCCGCGATGACATGCTCGAAAGCCTCGGGGAACTGAGTGCGATGGTGCGTGAAACCCTGGATTTCGTGCGCGACGACGCGGTGCAGGAAGCGACTGCCACGCTTTCGTTGAGCGACTTGCTGGATGACCTGGCCAAGCGTTACCAACGCCTGCGACAGCCCGTCACCTGGGCCGGCGCACCCGCGTTGCTGCTGACCTGCCGCCCGCTGGCGCTCAAGCGCGCACTGACCAACCTGATTGACAACGCCCTGCGCCATGCCGGCGACGCCGACCTGAGCCTGGCGCGCGAGGACAACGGTTGGCTGCGCATCGAGATTCTCGACCACGGCCAAGGTCTACCCGAGGCGTGGTTGAGCAAAGTCTTCGAGCCCTTCGTACAACGGGGTGTCAGTGACGGCGGCGTGGGGCTGGGCCTGGCGATCGCACGCTCGTGCATCCAGGCCCATGGCGGTGAACTGGTCTTGGAGAATCGCCCACCGGCCGGCCTGTGCGCGGTGGTGCGATTGCCCACAGCGCTCTAGAAGTTGAGCGTGGCGCCCATCCACAGGGTGCGGCCGTAGTTCACCGTGCCATAGGTTTCATCGTCCAGGCGCTTGTCGGTGAGGTTGTTGAGGGAGGCGTTGAGGGTCAACGAATCGCTCACGTCATAGGAGCCGCCCAGGTCGGCGGTGGTGTAGCCCGGCGCCGGTTCGTCGGTGGTGATGGTGTTGCCGGTTTCCTCGCCGTAGTAGCTCAGCGAGGCCCAGGCCTGGGTGCGATCGTTAATAGTCCACTCGGTACGCACATTGGCTTTTTGCTCAGGGGTGAGGGCCAGGGGCGCACCTTTGTTGGCACCGCTTTTCTGCTCGGAGTCGGTGTAGGTGTAGTTGGCCTTGAGCAGCACGCTGGGGTTGATGTCCCATTGGCCGTTGAGCTCAACGCCCTGGATGATCGCCTTGTCGACGTTGACCCGCTCCATGATGGTGTAGCCGTTCCAGCGCCGGTCGGTGGTGACGGTGGAAAGCTTGTCCTGGAAGTCGTTGTAAAACAGCGTCACGCCGCCGGACAGGTTGTCGCGGTTGCTCCACAGCGCCGAGACTTCGTAGTTGGTACTGGTCTCGGGCTTGAGGTCCGGGTTGCCGAACATCACGAAGCGGTTGCGGCGCAGGTAGGCGTAATCCTCGACGACCGCACGCAGCTCGGGGGCCTTAAAGCCACGTGCAACACCGCCCTTGAACGTCCACTGCTCGGTGGCGCGCCACACCCCGTAGACCCGTGGGCTGAGGTGGGCGCCGTACTCTTCGTGCTCATCCAGGCGCAGGCCGGTGGTCAGGGCGAAGCTGTCGGTCATCGACCACTCGTTTTCCGCGAACAGGGCTTTTTGCACCACCGAGAATTTATAGTCGACGCGGTCACCGAGGCCCTGGTTCCAGTCGGTCAGCTCGCTTTTATTCCATTGCACGCCCACGGTGCTGACGTTGTGGGCGGTGGGCACCACCAGCTTGGCGTCGAACACGCTGTTCTTGATCTCGGGTTTGCGCCCGTAGATGTCAGTCTGCGCCGGTGTCGCCTTGCCTTCACGGCTGGAGGTTTCCTGGGACAAGGCAATGTCCGAGGTGGCCCAGCCCCAGCGGCCCTGATGGGACAGCGACCAGTGATCGCGGTTGTTTTCCTGTTCGCGGGTGGCCCAGTTGGCGCTCATGCCGTCGCCATTCTTCAAGCGCGTGGCGCCGGCTTCCAGCAGGATGTCGTGGTCGATAGTGGGGGTGAAGGCCAGGCGCGCGGTGAGGTCGCGGTGGTCAGCCTTGCTGAAGCCATTGGTCTGCTCGATGTCGTCATCGGCCTGGCGGTCCAGGTAGCGGCCCCACACCTGCAAACCGAGGAAATCTTCCTTGAGCGGACCACTGAGGTAGAACTGGGTCTGGCGTGCATTACCCTGGTCGCTGTGCTGGCGCGCCGAGTAGTCGTACCCGACGGAGCCGCCCCAGGTCGGTGAGACCTTGCGCGTGATCACGTTGATCACCCCGCCGATGGCATCCGAGCCGTACAGCGACGACATCGGCCCGCGCACCACTTCAATCCGCTCGATGGCCGCAGCGGGTGGCACGAAGCTCTGTTCATAGCCACTGTTGCCGTTGACCCGCGATTCCCGCGCACTCTGGCGCTTGCCGTCGACCATGATCAGGGTGTAGTCGGCCGGCATGCCACGGATGGAGATGTCGGTTTCATTCGCACCGCCGTTGACGGTGACGCCTTCCACGTCTTTAACCGCGTCGCCGAGGTCGCGGTAGGACTTGCGACGCAGCGCCTCGCCATCGATCACGGTGACCGAGGCCGGCGCGTCTTCCACGCTTTGCGCAAAACCGGATGCAGTCACCACTACATCATTGAGTTCCAGTGCAACAGGCTCATCGGCGTGGGCATGAAGACTGGCGGCCACCAGCAGGGCCAGGGGCGAGAAACGAAAAGCAGGCAGCATGGGCGAAGACCTTCGGATTAGACTCAAAAGAGAATCGTAATCATCCAGCCCCGAATAACTTGGACAAAGTGTGACAACTCAAGCCGCCGCGACCTCCGCGGTACGGCGCTCACGCAACAGATGGAAGGCCACGAAGGCCGTCACGGCAAAACACGCCTGGATCACGATCATCGGTGTGGCACTGCCGTCGCGCAGATGGCTCAGTAACAGGCCGCTGCAGGTCGCGCCGAACATCTGCGCAAAGCCCATCAAGCCCGCCGCCAAACCGGCGCGGTGAGCGTTGGGCATGACCCCTCCGGTCACCGACCCGGGCAATACCAGGCCGCCGCCGAGGGTCGCCAGCGCAATGGGAATATCCAGGCCCAGTACCGACAGGCCAAACAGCGCATAAATCACCAGTGCGGCAATCCCGCCCATGGCCACCAGCGTCACGCCCATCGCCACAATCCGTTGCGGCCCCAGGCGCTGGATGTTGCGTCGGGTGTAGGTGGAACCGATGATCAGCATCGACACGATCAGGCCAAAATTGATGCCGTACTCCAGGCTGCTCAAGCCCAGCAGATTGATATACACCGCCGAGGAACCGGCGATCACCGCGAACATGGCGCCATAGGTACACGCCAGCGCCACGGCGAACGCGCGGTACGGGCGGCCCTTGAGCAGGTCCAGGTATTGCCCGCCGAGGGTGCGCCAGTGGCCGGCCTTGGGGTCGAGGAAGTGGTTGCTCTCGCGGAAGAACAGCAGCGCCAGCAGCAACACCCCACTGCCAATCGCCAGTGCCAGCAGGATCGGCGCACGCCAGCCCAGCAGCTTGATCAGCAGGCCGCCGACCATCGGTGCGACGACGATGGCGTACAGCATGCCGATCATGGTCAGCGCCAGCGCCGGCCCCGCCTGGGCCTTCCACACGTCACGCACCACGGTGCGCGCCAGTACCAGCGCAGCGCAGGCGCCGAGGCCTTGTACGACGCGAGCGGCGATAAATTGCTGGATGTCATTGACCAGCAGCATCGACAAGGTCGCCAGCACATACAGCAGCAGCCCGCCGATCAGCACCGGACGGCGGCCGATACGGTCCGACAGCGGGCCGAACAGCAGTTGCCCCAGGCCAAAGGCGGCGACAAACGCCGACAGTGCCATCAACGCCGAACCCGGTGGCGCCAACAGGGCATGCTCGATCAGACCCAAGCCTGGAATGATCAATTGGGTCGAGACTTCACCCAGCGCCGTCAAGGCCACCAGTAAAAACAACAAGCTTCGCGATGGGGCCGGGGCGTTCGACATGGGGATTATCCGGGGCTGGTTTTATTTATATTTCGACCATAATATGCGTGAAAAATTATGTCCATAATTTTTTGCCCACTGGTCATCCCCGGAGCCCGACATGATCCCTCTCCCCTCGCGCCTTCTCACGCCCCTGGCCGTGTTGATCGTCCTCAGCGGCTGCAACAGCCAGGCCGACACCACCGCCCAAGCGCCGCAACCGCGTCCGGTACTCGCCGCCAAGGTCGACGCCGCCGGAACTCAGCAAAGCGCCTATACCGGCGTGGTGGCTGCACGTACGGAAAGCGACCTGGGCTTCCGGGTCGGCGGCAAGGTCATCGAACGCAAGGTCGACCCCGGCCAGCATGTCTCCCGTGGCGACACCCTGCTGGTGCTGGACATCGGCGACTTCGAGCTCGCCCTGCGTTCGGCGAAAAACCGCGTCAACGCCGCCCAGGCCCAGCTGCGTCAGCGCCGCGACGATGAAAACCGCTACCAGCGCCTGTCCAGTACCGGTGCGGTGTCACGGCAGATCTTCGACCAGTCGGCCACCAACCTGCGCGTGGCCGAGGCCGAGTTGGCCGCGGCGCAATCCGACGCCAGCCAGATCGAGAACCGCCGCACTTATTCGGTGCTCAAGGCCGATGGCGACGGCATCATCACCGACGTGCGGGTGGACCGCGGCCAAGTGGTCGCCGAAGGGCAAGTCGTCGCGCGCCTGGCCCATGACGGCGCCCGCGAAGCCATCGTCAACCTGCCGGAAAACCAGCGCGACCAGGCCGCGCAAAAAGCCCTGGCCTTCCCCTTCGGCGCCCCGGACCAGGCAGTGACGGCGACCTTGCGCGAACTGTCGGCCAGCGCCGATCCCACCACCCGCACCTACCGCGCCCGTTATGTACTGCACGGTAACGTCGAGCGCTTCGCCCTCGGCTCGACCATCACCGTGCGCCTGCAAGGCAATGGCCAGGCACAACAAACCCGCGTACCGATCGGCGCCTTGCACGATGCAGGGCAAGGCACCGGTGTGTGGTTGATCGGCGCGGATGACAAGGTCAGCTTCGCCGCCGTCAAGGTCGCCAGCCTCGGCCAGGAAGACGCCCTGCTCGACAGCGGCGTGAACCCCGGCCAGGTCGTCGTCGCCCTCGGTGCGCACCTGTTGCACAGCGGCGACGCGGTGCGCCTGCTGCCCGCCCAGGTGCTGGCCCTCAACCGCAAACAGGACCAATGAGCATGCGCGGTATCAACCTCTCGGAACTGGCGGTCAAGCACCGCGCAGTCACGCTGTTTTTGATCATTGCGATCCTCGCCGCCGGGATCTTCTCGTTCGGCAAACTGGGACGCGCCGAAGACCCCTCGTTTACCGTCAAGGTCATGACCATTACCGCCGCCTGGCCCGGCGCCACTGCCCAGGAGATGCAGGAGCAGGTGGCCGACCGCCTGGAGAAGCGCCTGCAGGAACTGGACTACTACGACCGCGTCGAGACCATCGCCCAGCCGGGCTTTGTGTCGATGCGCATGACCTACAAGGAGTCCACGCGCCCCAGCGAAATCCAGGAGCTGTTCTACCAGACGCGCAAAAAACTCAGCGATGAAGCCGCGAGGCTGCCCAGCGGGGTGATCGGGCCGTTCTTCAACGATGAATATTCCGATGTGTACTTCGCCCTGTACGCCCTGGAGGCCGAGCACTTGCCCCATCGGCAACAGGTGCAGATGGCCGAGGAGTTGCGCCAGGGCTTGCTCAACCTGCCGGGGGTGAAGAAGGTCAATATCCTCGGCGAGCAGGCGCAGCGGATCTTCGTCGAGTTCTCCTATGAGCGCCTGGCGACCCTCGGGATCAAGCCGGAGCAGATCTTCGCCGCCCTCGCCGCACAGAACGCCGTGGCCCCGTCAGGTTTTGTCGAAACCGCAGGCGCGCGCGCCTATATCCGTATCGACGGTGCCTTCGACAGCCTGGCGCTGATCGAAAACGTGCCCCTGGAAGTCAACGGTCGCGTGCTGCGCATTGCCGATGTGGCCAGCGTCAGCCGCGGTTATGAAGACCCGCCCAGCTACCGCATCCGCCACCAGGGCGACCCGGCGCTGATGCTCGGCGTGATCATGGAAAAGCACTGGAACGGTCTGGAGCTGGACAAAAGCCTCAAGGCCGAGGAAGCCCGGATCCAGGCGGACCTGCCGTTGGGCGTGAACTTCGCCAAAGTCTCCGACCAGGCGAAAAACATCAGCCTGGCGGTGAATGAATTCATGCTCAAATTCTTCGTCGCCCTGGCGGTGGTGATGATCATCAGCCTGTTGGCCCTGGGCTTTCGCGTCGGCCTGGTGGTGGCGGCGGCGGTGCCGCTGACCTTGTCGGTGGTGTTTGTGATCATGCTGCTCACCGGGCGTGAGTTCGACCGCATTACCCTGGGCGCGCTGATCATTTCCCTGGGCCTGCTGGTGGATGACGCCATCATCGCCATTGAGATGATGGTGGTGAAACTGGAGGAAGGTTTTGACCGGATTCATGCGGCCACCTTCGCCTGGAGCTCCACGGCGGCACCGATGCTCACCGGTACGCTGGTGACGATCATCGGTTTTCTGCCGGTGGGGTTTGCACGGTCCGGTGCGGGGGAATACGCCGGCAATATCTTCTGGATCGTCGGCTTTGCGCTGATCTCGTCCTGGCTGGTGGCGGTGGTGT
This sequence comes from Pseudomonas sp. NFACC25, assembly GCF_900100935.1. Classification (NCBI taxonomy): domain Bacteria; kingdom Pseudomonadati; phylum Pseudomonadota; class Gammaproteobacteria; order Pseudomonadales; family Pseudomonadaceae; genus Pseudomonas; species Pseudomonas sp. NFACC25. The sequence goes on along the minus strand of NZ_FMUC01000020.1, from coordinate 3,674 downwards.
TCACGCCGTACCTGGGCGTGAAGTTGCTGCCGCAGATCAAACCGGTGCCCGGTGGCCACGACGCGATTTATGCCGGGCGCTATTACCAGAAGCTGCGTGATTTGGTCGAAGCCTGCGTACGCAGGCGTTGGCTGGTGACCGGGTTGGTGATCGCTGCCTTTGTACTGTGCGTACTGGGCATGGCCGTGGTGAAGAAACAGTTCTTCCCCAACTCCGACCGGTCCGAGCTGATTCTTGAGGTGTATATGCCGCCCGGCAGTGCCTTCAAGAGCACCGAGGCGGTGGCGGCGCAGCTGGAAAAGGCGCTGCTGCAAGAGCCGCAGACCAGCATGGTCGACACCTATGTGGGCGGTGGTGCACCGCGTTTCTTCCTGTCGCTGAACCCCGAAATGCCGGACCCGGCGTTTGCCAAGCTGATCGTGCAGACGCCGGACTCTCACGCCCGCGACACCTTGAAGCTGCGCATGCGTGAGCGAATTGCGGCCGGTGAGTTTCCGGCGGCGCGGGTGCGGGTCACCCAACTGCTGTTCGGTCCGCCAGTGCCCTTCCCGGTGGTGTTCCGCGTGTCCGGCCCGAATGTGGAGGTGCTGCGCGGGGTGTCCGAGGACGTGCGCAAGGTCGTTGCCGCCAACACGCTGACCAAGGACGCCTTTCTCGATTGGGGCGAGCGCACCAGTGGTTATCGCCTGGTGCTGGATCAAGACCGCCTGCGCCTGCTGGGCTTTACCCCCAACGAGGTCAAATCCCAGCTCAACGCCTTGCTCAGCGGCAACCCGATCACCGAAGTGCGTGAGGGCAACCGCACCGTGTCCGTGGTCGCCCGGGCCAAGGGCAACCAGCGCGAGAACCTCGGCAACCTCAACAACATGACCCTGACCAACAGCGCCGGCACGTCGGTGCCCCTGGCCCAGGTCGGGCAGTTCCAGGCGGTGATGGAGGAACCGATCCTCAAGCGCCGCAACCGCGCGAGCACCGTGGAAGTGCGTGCCGACATCATCGACGGCGTGCAACCGCCCGACGTGGAAATGGCCGTGTACAAAGACCTGCAACCGCTGATCGCCCGGCTGCCGGCCGGTTACCGGATCGACATCGGCGGCCCGGTGGAAGAAAGCGCCAAGGCCAACGTGGCGCTGGCGGCGCTGTTCCCGATCATGATCCTGCTGACCCTCACGGTGATCATGTTCCAGGTGCGTTCCTTCGGCGTGATGTTCATGGTCTTCGCCACCGCGCCGCTGGGCTTGATTGGCGCGGTGCCGACCTTGCTGCTGTTCAACCAGCCGTTCGGGTTCAACGCGATCCTGGGCTTGATCGGGATCGGCGGGATCCTGATGCGCAACACGTTGTCTTTACCGACCAGATCCGCCAGAACCAGGAACATGGCATGGCGATCCACGCGGCGATTGTCGAGGCCACGGTGCGGCGCGCGCGGCCGGTGATATTGACCGCGCTGGCGGCGGCGCTGGCGTTTATTCCGCTGACGCTGTCGGTGTTCTGGTCGTCCCTGGCATTCGTGCTGATTGGCGGGGTGCTGGTGGGCACGGTGTTGACGCTGTTGTTTCTGCCGGCGCTGTGCAGCCTGGTGCTGGGGCGGGAGAAGACAAAAATTGTCGAAACGCCCCACGTAAGCGCCGGATAAGCGCTACTCCCCTGCCCTGAAAACCGCTGCAAAGTCCCTCGCCTGAATACACAGTGCGAGGGATTGCAGATGGTGGTTTTCGTTAAGGCCCCGGTTGACGGGGCTGTTTCATGATCGAGGTGACCCGCCAAGCCATTGGCTACCTGGTGCTGGCCGCCATGGATTCAAAGACGCGGGACGTCGAATCCGTTCTCAGCGACTTCGGGCGCTGCCTCAATACCTACGAGACCTGGGCGGAAAGCTTCTTTAGCTTTTCGGCCCTGGATATCGAACAGGTCTTCAAGGTCGGGGATGACGTGGCGCTCGTCGCGCCGATCAACCGCGCCATCCTTCCCAGCAGCACGACCGCAATGTGCCAGGCAAACGGCACGTTGACCCTGGTGCATATGTTCCAGAGCGCTCGGTTCGTGCCCATTGGCAATACGCCCGTGATGGTGCAACGCATCGATCCAGAGGGCGGTCCCCTGGGCGAGCCGATCCACAGGACCATCGGCCCCAGCGGCATCCTCGAAATCACCGAGTGTGATCGCAACCAACAGTACCGGATCAGCTTCTACCCCAACGTCTCCAAAGACCATTTCAAGGCGCTGTATGCCTCTTATCAGTCGGTTATCGCCCCGCTGGACGCTTGGTTGCGCAGTGAATGGGAGACCATCTTCGAACCGTTGTGGAAGGGTTACGCCGAAGCCAGCCTCCCCAAGCGTTACCTCGCCCTGCATCAAGCCTACGCCCGCGGCTTCGGCGAAGCGCTCTACTCGCTCTGGGACACTGTCAAGCAGCTGTTCCAGTGGCTTGGCGAACCGTTGGCCTATGCCGAACAACTGCTGCACTACCTGTCAGCGGACGAGCTTGAAAAGCTGCTGAGCCTCGGCGCCGACACCCTCGCCAAGGGCTTGTTGGTGCTCAGCGACGAGCCGCTGCTGTTCATCCATCTGTCGGCAATGGTCAGCTGGATGCGCCTGTTGCCGCCGCCCTATATGAACGAGTTGCTCGGGGAAATCAGCGCCGACGTATTGATCAACTTGTTGCTGTGCCTCGCCACTGCAGGGATGGGGATGGCGGTTCGAATAAGTACCAACGTGCTGGGCGGCATCAAGTCTCAACGCGCGCGCCGATGGTTGGAACGCATGGCGGGGCAGTTCGGAAAATCGCCCATGGATGAGCATGTCGAGCTCGCCAGACCGGTTCTGCTGGGTGGCCCTGAAACGTCGATCAAGACCATTCCGGTGGCGCCGTTGAAGGCTGGGGAGCATGTGGTTTCGAACCCGGTGCCGGCGGTTCGTAACAAGACACAGAAGACCGCGTTGGTAAGGCAGGAGCCTGTCGATGATGTGCCGGTTTCAGGGAAGAACCCGAACGGAGATGCGGCGGCCCCTTCGGATAAGACCGTCACCAACGGCTGCCCGGTGTCGATGGTTACCGGGGAGGAATTGCTCACCCTCACCGACGGCACGTTGGATGGAATCTTGCCGTTCGAGTGGACACGGTTGTACCGCACCAGTGCGGTGGAAGTGGATGGCGGGTTGGGGTTTGGCTGGAGTCATTCGCTGGCGCATCGGCTTGCGGTGTCGGGCGATTCGGTGGTGTGGACGGACCATGAGAACCGCTCGATTGGGTTTCCACTGCCGACTGTTGCTCGACCCGCCATCACCAATAGTTTGGCCGAAGCCGCGATCTATTTGGGCGCGTCGCCGGATGAACTGGTGTTGGCCCAGGCGTCGCGGTTTTATCACTTTCGCGACGGTGTGCTGGTCTCGATCAGTGATGCGTACGACAACCGGCTGCGGATTTCTCGGGATTTTCTGGGGCGGATTGAGCGGCTGGATAACGGTGCGGGGTGTGCGCTGTTCCTGCGCTATGCGTCGGCACGCATCGTCGCGGTGGACTACCAGGTGCAGCGGGCCGAAGGCCGTGGCCCGTATGTCTGGATTACCGAGCAGACCGTCGTTTCCTACGCCTATGACGACGCTGGCCGACTGGTCTCGGCGACCAATGCGGTAGGTGAAAGCGAGGTTTATCGCTACGACGATCAGCACGT